>NZ_RWKQ01000065.1 GCF_003946885.1 Specibacter cremeus
CCCAGCCCCACCACCGCCAGCCCGGTTGATCTCCCGGCGTTTTAAAAACTATCCGAAACGACTACTGACACACGCACCTAGGGGATTGGTCCCGCCGTGCGCCAGCTCGTCGTGGTTGCCGAAGCCCGAGTACCAAGGGACATTGGCGCCTTCGGCGGCCACCGGCCGGGACGCGTCCGCCAACACCTGGGCGGACGTCGGAAAGCCGTAGCCATCCGTCCAGACCCGTGACGCTGAGTCTCCCTTCGGGGGCACCGGCTGCCAGATGAACTTGGCCAGATTCGCAGGCAGGAGTTTCGAGGACTGCAACCCCTCATACGTGCCCGGAAAGGCGAACGCGGAGGATTTCCGGCCGTTCATCACATCGATGAACGCGTGCACCTCATTGGTGCCGCGATTGTCGCTGGCATCGCCGGTGGAGATGTAGCAGTCGAAGGTGCGCCCCGTTGCCGGGCCCTGGCTCACCGCGTTCAGGCGCCGGATCATCGCGTCCATGACCTGGACGGTCAGGGAGTCCTGCGGCCGGAAGTAGTGCGTCTCCTTCTCCGAGAACGCGGTCGTGCCTCGGAAGAATGTCGACGTGATGTGCGCTGGCGACGTCGGGTCCATGATGTGGGTGTCCGTGATGTGCCCGAACGCGGCCAGTGCTGTCCGCTTTGCCGTGCGGTTGGGGAGCGCGCGCTGCAGGTCCTCGCGAACCACAATCGGCGCCGGCCCGTCCATTGCCAGGCGTCGGTACGGCTTGCCCGGATCCAGCCTGTCGCCGGCCACCAGCCGTGCCTGGAGCGTCGTGAGGCCGGGGCCGGTCTCGGTCGGGGAGTGGTCCCGGAGATGGGCGTGGGCCGCGGCGCCGGTCCCGTGCAGCCGGCCAAGGCCAGCGAAGTCACGCCCAAGGCTCCCAGGAATGCACGACGTGACGGTTCCACAAAAAAGTGGATAGGCGGGATGTGGGGGTGGGGTTCGCGGCGTTCCAGGGGGCTGTCCTTCAGTGGCATGTCAGGTGCGTTTGCCGCCCGTTGGGGCGATTAGCCTGTTGGGGAGGCCAGTGGATCTTGTTGCCGTGCTTGGCGTTCAGCGCAGCAGGTGCCGCACCAATGGGGCGAGGGCGAAGTACAACGACGCCACGGCGACCACAACTACGGCCCACGCCACAGCACCGATGACCAGGCGCTTGCGCTCGTGGGAGCGGTCCGGGTTGCGGGTCACCCCACGGAACGCGTGGGGGCTCGACGTGCGCGGTCGTGCCCGTGGTATGGAGTGGGCCCGGGACATTGTCCTCCAGTTCGGTTGCGGCTGCCCGGGTGGCCGGGCTCTTCGAGCTTACCGGTTCGCCGGGTGGTCCGACGGAACCAGCCCCTGTTGGCCGTCGGCTTGGGCCCGGAACACGCTTCCCACTGGCGTGTTGCCTCCAAACGAGGGCTGAATCCGTCCAGCTCCACGCTCGTGGGGACTGTGGCAGGTTGCGATTCCGGGATATTCTCTGTATCAGATATCCGATGTGAACTATAGTTCTTGCATGGGTTGGACTGTTTCCTTTTCCGAGGAGGTTCGCGAATGGTATGTCGGGTTGTCCCCCTCGGGGAAGGCTGCAGTGCGGCGAGTTGTCACTCGGTTGGAGCAACGAGGCCACATGCTCGGTATGCCACTCTCTCGGTCCTTGGGTAGCGGGCTGTATGAGCTTCGCTTTACCTGCGAGAATGTCGCCCGACGAATTACCTACGTCCTCGACCCTGGCCGACAGGCAGTGACGCTGACGACATTTCGCAAGCAGCGGGAAAATGAACGGGCCGAAGTATTGCGGGCGCGCAGGGCGCAGGCGGCGCATGCCGTGGTGCGGGAGAACGAGAGGAAGGATGGCGAGGAGCGATGAACACATCCACAACCCCGTGGCGGGACATCGAGGCGCGGGCCCTGGCCGGCATGAACGAGGCCGAGCGAGCCGAGTTTGACGCCGCCGAGGCTGAGGAGGAAATGAGGCTCCAGTTGGCCGAGTTGGTCTACCAGGCGCGCACGTCGGCCGGGTTGTCACAGACCGAACTGGCACGACGCGCCGGGACCCGCCAATCGGTCATTTCCAGCATCGAGAACGGCGGCCAGGTACCCACAGTCCCGATGCTCTGGCGTGTGGCACGGGCCTTGGGGCGGGAGCTGCGCATAGAGATCGACGCGGCTTAGGATCCGGCCAGACCGTCCAGCTCCACGCCGGTGAGCACCGTGGCCGGGTGCGGGCCGCGCGCCGTCAACGCCGCCGACCAGCCATCCGGCCAGGTCCGGGTCCCGAGCAGGATGACGTTGCCGGGGTACCGGCGCGTGAACAGGTTCGTTGCGCCGTACGCGGCGACGGCCGGCATCGCCGCGCGCAGCGCCCGCGCCTGGCTGGAGACCAGCGTGAAGCCGGGCTCGTCGCCCACATTGACCGCCAGCACACCGCCCGGCGTCAGCAGCGCGGCCGCCTCCTCGTAGAACTCGCGGCAGGCCAGGTGGGCGGGCGCCTCCGGTCCGCTGAAGATGTCCACAATCACGACGTCGAACCGTGCGTCCGCGGGCAGGTCACCGAGCGCCTCGCGTGCGTCGCCGATGTGCGGCGCCAGGTCGGTGCCGTCCGGCAGCGGCAGGTGCTCGATGACGAAGTCCAGCAACTCGCGCTCCAGCTCCACGGCGTGCTGCACCGAGCCGGGCCGCGTCGCCTGGATGTAGCGCGCCAGGGTCAACGCCCCGGCGCCCAGATGCAGCGCCGTGATGGGGTCACCGGCCGGTTTCACCAGGTCCACGACGTTCGCGATGCGGCGCAGGTATTCGTAGAACACGTCCTCCGGATGGGCCAGGCTAACCTGCGACTGTTCGTGCCCGTCGATGCTGAGCACGTAGGCGTCCTCGTGCCAGGGATCCGGATCGATCGTGGCGTGCACGCCGCCGGTGCGCAGGAACCTGCGCGGGGCGCCCACTACAGGTGCTCCTTCAAGGTGGCCAACTGCCCAGCCGCCCGCTCAAGCAGTTCGACCTTCTTGCAGAACGCGAACCGCAGCAGCGACTTGGTGCGCTCGGCACCCTCGGCGTGGCAGAACACGGGGACCGGGATGGCCGCCACGCCCACCAGCTCTGGCAGCCGGCGGGCCAGGGCCAGCGAATCGGTGAAGCCCAGCGGGGACGTGTCCGCGTTGATGAAGTACGTGCCCTGGGGCGTGTAAACCTCCATGCCGGCGGCGCGCAGGCCGTCGGCCAGGATGTCGCGCTTGCGCTGCAGTGTCGCCGCGGCGTCGGTGAAGAACGCGTCCTCCATGCGCAGCGCATGCGCGATGGCCGTCTGGAAGGGCGTGCCGGAGGAGTAGCTGAGGAACTGCTTGACCGTCCGGGCCGCGGCCACGAGCTCCGCGGGCCCGGACAGCCAGCCGATCTTCCAGCCGGTGAAGGAGAACGTCTTGCCGGCCGAGGAGATGGTCAGCGTGCGTTCCGCGGCGCCGGGCATCGTGGCCACGGGGGTGTGGGCGACGCCGAACGTCAGGTGTTCGTACACCTCGTCGGTGAGGATCAGCGCGTCGTACTTCGTGGCCAGCCGGACAACCTCCCGCAGCACCTCCGGCGGGAAGACGGCGCCGGTCGGGTTGTGCGGGTTGTTCACGATGACCATGCGGGTGCGTTCGCTGAAACTGTGCTCCAGCGTGCCCAGGTCCGGCATGAAGTCCGGCGCCAGCAGCGCGGCGGTGGTGTGCGTGGCGCCGCTGAGGCCGATCATGGCACCGTACGCGTCGTAGAACGGCTCGAACGTCAGCACCTCGTCGCCCGGGCCGGTGAGCGAGAGGATGGCCGCGGCGATGGCCTCCGTGGCGCCCGTGGAGATGATGATCTCCGTCTCCGGGTCCGGCGTCAGGCCGTAGAAGCGTTCCTGGTGCTCGGCCACGGCCCGGCGCAGGTCCAGGATGCCCTTGCCGGGGGCGTACTGGTTGTCGCCGGCCGCGATGGCGTCCCGGGCGATCCGGCTGATCGCGGCGGGCCCGTCCTCGTCGGGGAAGCCCTGGCCCAGGTTGATGGCCCCGTGCCGGGCGGCCAGCGTCGTCATCTCCTCGAAGATGGTCACACCCAGCGAGCCGTCCGGGCCGAGCAGGTTGGCCCCCGCGGCGGTGCGTTGCCATGGCATGGTCATCGTGTGCTCCCTGTCTGGAGAAGGGTCTGGCGGGTCACGCCGACGCGGACCGCCCTGCCTACGTTACCGGCAGCGGGTTGGGCGCCCCGCCATGGTCATTCGTCCGTGCTGGTTCCGAGGAAGCCGCGCAGCAGGGCGGCTGTCCCGTCCAGGTGATCCAGGGCAACCCTGGCGGCGCCGTCGGCATCGCCGCGGAGGATGGCGTCCACAATCTGCTGATGCTGCTCATTGGAGTGCTGAAGGTTGGGCGCGAGCAACGGGATGCGGTCCAGGAGGTCGCTGACACGTGCCCTGGCGGCGGCGACGGCCGACGTCAGGGTGGGGGACCCGCTGAGTTCGGCGATGGCCACGTGGAAGCGCGCATCCTTGGGCCGGTACAGTTCGGCCGGAGCGTTGGATACATCGGCCAGGGTGGCCAGCAGGTGGCTGCGCGCCCCGGCGGTGAGGCTGGCCCGGGCTGCCAATGACGCGGCGGCCGGTTCAACCACCCGGCGGAAAATGAGCACGTCCTCAACCTCGGCCGAGTCCAACGGGCGAAGTTCCCGGGGGTTGGCGGGCCTGTTCCGGGAGACATACGTGCCCCCGTAGCGTCCCCGCCGGACCTCGATGTAGCCGGCCGTCTGCAATTCCGCCAAGGCGTCGCGCAGGGTGGAACGTGAGACGCCCAACAGGTCGGACAGTTCGCGTTCGGGCGGCAGCTTGTCCCCGGAACCGAACATGCCCAGTTTGATGCTCTGGAGAATCCGCCCGATGGTTTCCTCGAAGGCGTTGCCATGGCGCAGGGGCCCGAGCACGGGATACCGGGAATCAAGCATTTGCTGCTTCATGTGTCCATCCTAAACCATCCACTTATAGACCAATGGGGTTGGCCCATAAGCCGTCTCAGCTCAAATTTTTGCGGAGCTATTGACTTCATGTGTGCGCCGGATCACACTTGGTCAAGATCTTAGGGCCTGAAAACAGTCCATTGGATTGTCTTGACTTGGGGACCCACTCGGCGGGCCTGCCGCCGTGAACCATCCACTCTACAGATAGCGAAATCTCATGAGCGAACGTCCCACCGCGGCTGCGACCCAGCAGTCCATTGACGATGCCGATGCGGCGGCCCTGGCCGAGCTCGGCTACAAGCAGGAACTTCACCGCGGCATGTCCGGGTTTTCCAACTTTGCCGTGTCCTTCTCCATCATTTCCATTCTGGCCGGCTGCATCACCTCCTATGCGATTGCGCTGCGTTCCGGCGGTCCGGCCGCCATCAACCTGGGGTGGCCCATCGCCGGCGTTTTCGTGCTGTGCGTGGCACTGGCCATGGCCGAGGTGTGTTCCAGGTACCCCACGGCCGGGGGCCTGTACTTCTGGGCCGGCCGGCTCGCCAAGCGTGACAAGAAGAAGTGGGCCTGGTATGTGGGCTGGTTCAATTTCCTCGGTGAAATTGCCGTCACGGCCGCCATCGACTTCGGCGCCGCCACCACCATGATGGCATTCGCGGCCCTGACGTTCGGCGTCGAGCCGACGGCGGTCGGCACGTTCGCGCTGTTTGTGGTGTTGATGGTCATCCACGCCTTGTTGAACAGCTTTGGCGTGAAGCTGGTGAGCAGACTGTCCAACCTGTCCGCCTGGTGGCACATCGGCGGCGTCGCGATCATCGTGGCCGTCCTGTGGATCCTGCCCACCAGCCACCAGTCATTCAGTTGGACGATGACCGCGTGGCACAACGAGACGGGGTGGAGCTTCGCCCCGTACGTGTTCTTCATGGGCCTGCTGATGGCCCAGTACACCTACACCGGCTACGACGCCTCCGCCCACGTCGCCGAGGAGACCAAGAACGCCGCCGTCGCCGCGCCCAAGGGCATCGTGATGAGCGTGGTGGTGTCCATCATCGGCGGCTGGATCCTGCTGTACACCATCACCTCGGCCATTCCGGACGGCTCGGAGGCCGGTCTGGCAAAGACGCTCGCCTCACCGACCGGGCTGCCGCCGGCGCAGATCTTCCTGGACGCGCTCAACAACCCGACCATGGCCAAGTTCTTGCTGTTCATCGTTTGCGGCGCCCAGTTCTTCTGCGGCATGGCGTCCGTGACGGCCAACTCCAGAATGACGTACGCCTTCTCCCGGGACAACGCGCTGCCCGGGTCCAAGCACTGGGCCAAGGTCAACAAGCGCACCGGCACCCCCACCAACTCGATCTGGCTGTGCGTAGGCGGCGCCATCGTGCTCGCCTCCCCGGCCCTGTTCAACACGACGGCCTACCTCGCGGTGACCTCCGTGGCCGTCATCGGCCTCTACGTCGCCTATGTGACACCGGTGCTGCTGCGCCGGCTCAACAAGGACTTCACCCCGGGCCCGTGGAATCTGGGCAAGTGGAGCCCGCTCATCGGGTGGATCGCGGTCGTCTGGGTTGCCTTCATCTGCGTCCTGTTCGTCCTGCCGCCGGTCTTCCCGATCACCATCGACACGTTCAACTACGCGCCCATCGCCGTCGTCGCCGTCTTTGTCCTGGCCACCGTGCTCTGGTACACCCGCGGCAGGAAGACCTTCATGACCAGCGCCGAGGCCGAGCACCTGACCATGGACGCGGACAAGCTGCTGGACTAGGTCCGGGCCGCCGCGACAAAGAACACGCGACAACGAACACCCGTCAAGCCACCACCCACGCCAAGCAAGTCAGGAACCACGCCATGTCACACACATCCCAGACCACCAAGGGGCTCATCAGTGCCGATGAACTGGCCGGCCTCGTCCATGCCGGCGACATCGACACCGTCATCGTCGCCATCACGGACACCCAGGGCCGGCTGCAGGGCAAACGCTGCGGCGCCCGGTTCTTCCTCGACGAGGTCATGACCCACGGCGCGGAAGGCTGCAACTACCTGATGGCCGTGGACGTGGAGATGAACACGGTGGACGGTTACGCCATGTCCTCCTGGCAGGACGGCTACGGCGACATGGTCATGAAGCCGGACCTTGCCACCCTGCGGGTCCTGCCGTGGGTGCCGGGCTCCGCCCTGGTGCTCTGCGACGTGCTCTGGCTGGACGATTCGCCCGTCGTCGCCTCCCCGCGGCAAATCCTCAAGCGGCAGATCGATCGGCTGGCCGAACTGGGCTACCAGGCGTACGCCGGCACCGAACTGGAATTCATCCTGTTCGAGGACACCTACGAGGACGCATGGCGGAAGAACTACACCAACCTGACACCGTCCACGCTGCACAATGTGGACTACTCGCTGCTGGCCACCACACGCCTGGAGCCCCTGATCAGGGACATCCGCGTCGGCATGGAGGGTGCGGGACTGTACCTGGAGGCGGCCAAGGGCGAATGCAACCTGGGCCAGCAGGAGATCGGGTTCCGCTATGACGAGGCCCTGACCACGTGCGACAACCACGCGATCTACAAGAACGGTGCCAAGGAGATCGCCGCCCAGCACGGCAAGAGCCTGACGTTCATGGCGAAGTTCAATGAGCGGGAGGGCAACTCCTGCCATGTGCACCTGAGCCTGAGGAGGCTCGACGGCGGCCCCGTGCTGGCGGGCGACGGCAAGTACGGCTTCAGCAAGGTGATGGAACACTTTGTGGCCGGCCAGCTGGCGTGCATGAAGGAACTGAGCTACTTCCTGGCCCCGAACATCAACTCGTACAAGCGGTTCGTCGAAGGCAGTTTCGCCCCCACGGCCATTGCCTGGGGGCTGGACAACCGGACGTGCGCGCTGCGCATCGTGGGCCACGGCCCATCGCTGCGGACCGAAAACCGGGCCGGCGGCGGAGACGTGAACCCGTACCTGGCGGTGGCGGCCATCATCGCCTCGGCCATCTACGGGATTGAGAACCAGCTGGAGTTGCCGGACATCACCACCGGCAACGCCTACACCTCGGGCGCGGACCGGTTGCCGACCAGCCTGCGCGACGCCCGCGAACTGCTGGCCGGCAGCACCATTGCCCGCAAGGCGTTGGGCGATGACGTGGTGGACCACTACGTGAACGCCGCGGATGTCGAGTTGCGGGCCTACGGCAGTGCCATCACCGATTGGGAGAGGGTGCGCGGCTTTGAACGGCTCTGACACGTCAAAGATGGGTGCGGGTGCGGCCGGCGCCGCGTACCGCCCCAGGATTGCGCTGACCACCTACTACCAGCAGGCCAGTTGGGGCGTCTGGGACACGACGGCGGTGGTCCTGCCGGGCACGTATGTCCAGGCTGTTGTGGCCGCCGGCGGCAGCCCCGTGCTGCTGCCGCCGGTGGGCACGGACACGTCGGTGCTGGACCTGGTAGACGGGTTGATCGTGGTGGGCGGGGTGGACGTGGATCCGGCCAGCTACAACGCCGAACCGCACGAGAGGACGGCCAGCCAGCCGGAACGCGACGACCACGACCTCGCCCTGACCCGGGCGGCGCTACAGAAGGGGCTGCCCCTGTTTGCGATTTGCCGCGGCGCCCAGATCCTCAACGTGGCCCTGGGCGGGGACCTGATCCAGCACCTGCCCGATGTGCTGCCGGAGGCCGACTACCAGCCCGCGCCGGGGGTCTTCGGCCAGGTCGAGTTCACCACCACCCCGGGCAGCCTCAGCGCCGAACTGCTCGGGCAGCGGGCCATGGCCCCGGTCTACCACCACCAGGCCCTGGACACGCTCGGTGCCGGGCTGTGCGTCACCGCCCGCGCGGCCGACGGAACCATCGAGGCAGTGGAAACCACCGACGGTGGCTGGGCTCTGGGCGTGCAGTTCCACCCCGAACAAAACCCCGACGATTTGCGGCTCTTCGAGGGCTTTGTCGCGGCCGCCCGCAACCACCGAACGCAAGCAGAAACGAGTGCGGGATGAGCGTCTCCTTTGACATCTTGAACCCGGCGACCGAGGAACTGGTCCAGACCATTGACCTGGCCGGCCTGGACCAGACCGACGCCGCGATCGAACGCGCCGCCGCCGCCTTTGAATCCTGGCGGAACGTGGCGCCGGCCGACCGGGCCCTGCTGCTGCGCCGCTTCGCGGCGGCCGTGGACGCCGACCTGGAGAACCTGGCCCGGCTGGAGGTCCTCAACGCCGGACACACCATAGGCAACGCCCGCTGGGAGGCCGGCAACGTCCGGGACGTCCTGAACTACTATTCCGGCGCCCCCGAAAGGCACTTCGGCCGGCAAATCCCGGTGCCCGGCGGCGTCAACCTCACCTTCCATGAACCCCTCGGCGTGGTGGGGGTGATAGTTCCCTGGAACTTCCCCATGCCCATCGCCGCCTGGGGGTTCGCGCCCGCGCTCGCCGCTGGCAACACCGTGGTGCTCAAGCCCGCGGAGCTGACGCCGCTGACCGCCATCCGGCTGGGCGAGCTGGCACTGCAGGCCGGCCTGCCGGAGGGCGTGCTGCAGATCATCCCCGGAAAGGGCTCGCTGGTGGGGGAGCGCTTCGTCACGCACCCGCTGGTGCGCAAGGTCGTGTTCACGGGGTCCACGGGCGTGGGCAAAAGGATCATGGCCGGCTGCGCCGGGCAAATCAAGCCGGTGACGCTGGAACTGGGCGGCAAGAGCGCCAACATCATTTTTGCCGATGCGGACCTGGAACAGGCGGCGGCCGCGGCTCCCGGCGGCGTGTTCGACAATTCCGGCCAGGACTGCTGCGCCCGGTCCAGGATCCTGGTGCAGAAATCCGTGTACGAGAAATTCCTGGGCCTGTTGGAGCCTGCCATCCATGCCGTCACGGTGGGGGATCCGGCCGACGAGGACACCGTGATGGGACCGCTGATTTCGGCCAAGCAGCTTGAGACCGTTTCCTCGTTTGTGCCGGCCGGCGCCCCTGTCCTGTTCCAGGGGACGGCGCCGCAGGGCCGCGGATTCTGGTTCCCGCCCACGGTGCTGGCGCCTGTCGACTTTGATGCACCCGCCTACCGGGAGGAGATCTTCGGGCCCGTCGTCGTCGTCGTTCCCTTTGAGGATGAGGCGGACGCGGTCCGCATGGCCAACGACTCCGTGTACGGGCTCTCCGGATCCATCTGGACCCAGAACGCGGGCAAGGCACTGCGCGTGGCCCGCGGCGTGGAGGCCGGCAACCTGTCCGTGAATTCCCATTCCTCGGTCCGCTACGCCACCCCGTTCGGCGGTTTCAAGCAGTCCGGGCTCGGCCGCGAGCTCGGGCCGGACGCGCTGGACGCGTTCACGGAGACGAAGAACGTCTTCATCGCCACCTAGCACCCGTTTCCACACTTACCACCAAGACCCCAACCTCCAAGGAGAGAACCCCATGACCGACATCATTTCCAACCGGCTCAAGGACCGCACCGCCGTCATCACCGGGGCGGCCAGCGGAATAGGCCTGGCGACCGCCAAGAGATTCGCCGCCGAAGGCGCCAACGTGGTGGTGGCGGACGTTGACCCGGCCACCGGCAAGGCCGCAGCGGACGCCGTCGGCGGTATTTTCGTCCCCGTCGACGTGACCGATGAGGATCAGGTCATCGACCTCTTCGCCGCGGCGAAGGCGCACTATGGCAGCGTTGACATCGCGTTCAACAACGCCGGCATCTCCCCGCCGGAGGACGGGTCCATCCTTCAGACGGGCATCGACGCGTGGCGCAAGGTGCAGGAGGTGAACCTGACCAGCGTGTACTACTGCTGCAAGTACGCCATCCCCTACATGCAGGAACAGGGGAAGGGGTCCATCATCAACACGGCGTCCTTTGTGGCGGTGATGGGGGCCGCGACGTCGCAGATCTCCTACAGCGCCTCCAAGGGCGGGGTCCTGGCCATGAGCCGGGAACTGGGCGTGGAATTTGCCCGCCAGGGGATCCGCATCAACGCCCTGTGCCCCGGCCCGGTCAACACGCCGCTACTCAAGGAGTTGTTCGCCAAGGATCCCGAGAAGGCGGCGCGACGCCTGGTCCACATCCCGTTGGGACGCTTTGCCGAGCCCGAGGAACTGGCCGCCGCCGTGGCGTTCCTGGCCAGCGACGACTCCTCGTTCATCACGGCGTCCACATTCCTGGTGGACGGCGGCATCTCGGGGGCGTACGTGACGCCGGCCTGAGCCTGGATCCACCGATCCGCGGCTGGTCCCGAATTTGATCCCGGGACCGGCCGCGGCTTCGTTGGAGGCCGGATATTCCGGGCTGCCAGAAAAGGGCCCGTCGCCGGCGGCCTCAGGCCACGTCCGCGCGGCAACCAGGTGCCGGGCCCGCGGCAGGCGCATACCGCCGTCGTGCGTCCGTCACAATCCCGGGCTACCCGCCGGTAGCCTTGGGTTACCGAGGGGTAACGGGACCTTTCGCGGAAACACGCGGCAAAACTGCAAGGAGGAGCGGCCATTGTCGGATACATTCGGCCCATGCGCAGAGCGGTATGCCCCGGATCCTTCGACCCCATCCACAACGGTCACCTGGAGGTGATCGCGCGCGCGTCGGGCCTGTTCGACGAGGTCATCGTGGCGGTGTCGACGAACTACGCGAAAAAGTACCGTTTCACGCTGGCCGAGCGGCTGGACATGGCCCGAACCACGCTCTCGGCGCTGTCCGGCATCATCGTGGAGCCGATGGGCGACGGGCTGCTGTCCGACTTCTGCCACGAACGCGGCGCATCGGCCATCGTGAAGGGCCTGCGGTCCTCGTCCGACTTCGACTACGAGCTGCCCATGGCGACCATGAACCGGCAGCTCAGCGGCGTCGAGACCGTGTTCCTGCCGGGGGAGTCGCGCTACCTGCACCTGTCCTCCACCCTCATCAAGGAAGTGGCGAACCTGGGCGGGGACGTGAACGACTACGTGCCGCGGGCCGTGTTCCGCCGGCTGCGCGGCGGCCCTGACACGCACCCGACGCCGGTGGTGCCGAGGAAGTAGGGCCGGCACGCCAGGCGTCCTGTTCGTTGGCGCCAACAGCGGCTGGAAGTCCCCGATGGCCGGACAAGCCCCCAAGACAGGATAATGGGAGCATGGATATTGAACTGCGCACCATCCCCGGCTGCCCCCACGGGGCGTCCGCCGGGAAGTTGTTCGCCCAGGCACTCGCGCTTGAGGGCATTGACCCGGCCGCGATGACCATCCGGGAAATCGCCACGGATGACGAGGCCGCGGACCTGGACTTCCACGGCTCCCCGACGTTCACCATCGACGGGACGGACCTGTTCCCTGCCGACGCCGAACTGGCCGTCACCTGCCGGGTGTACCCCACGCCGGGCGGCCTCGCCGGCCTGCCCACCCTCGAGTCCCTGAGCGACGGGCTGCGCGCGGCGGCCCGGGCCGCTGGAACGACGTGAGCGGACCACGACGGCCATGGACGCACCCGTCGAGGACATCGTTGCCGGTTACGGGCGCGCCTGCCACGAGCTGGACGCATACCTGCAACACGCCACGCCCGCGCAACTGGGGGCGCCCAGCGCCGGCACCCGGTGGACCAACGAGGAACTGCTGTTCCACATGGTCTTCGGCTACATGGTCGTCCGGGTGCTGCTGCCGCTGGTCCGGATCGTCGGCCGGCTCCCACGCTCCTGGGCGCGGGGCTTCGCCCACGCCCTGAACGCCACCACCCCGGCCTTCGACGTGGTGAACTACTGGGGCTCCGTGGCTGCCGCCAAGGTCTACAACCGGCGCCGGATGCTCCGCAAGATGGAGACGACCACCCAGGCCCTGGCCGGCCGCCTGGGCCGCGAGAGCGCCGCATCACTGGATCGCGGCATGGACTTTCCCACCCGCTGGGACCCGTTCTTCACGCCCGCCATGTCCCTGGCCGACGTGTACGCCTACCCCACGCTCCACTTCGACTTCCATGCCCGCCAGCTCACGCTCGTGGCACCAGGCGACCCACAGGCGCCGGGATCCGCGGCCTGAACGGCCGGCGGAAGGCCAGCGCCCGGGCACCCGGCGTCGTACTTGCCCTGCACAACCCCGGCGACACGTGAGTTCACCCACAGGGCCGTGTCGCGGCGTCGACTGCGGCCGGGCCGCTGCCGTAGACTGGGCAAGGCCGTTTAGGTCCCGCCCCGCCTGTTTTGATGCCGGTGACGGTTGTGGGCTAAGATGGCACGTCGGTCATATGTTCTACAGGAGTTCTCATTAGCGCAACCACGTTGGGCGATCGGTCCAACCATGGCTCGCCCTTGCTCGTCAGTGTCAAGGAGCTTGGGCGCAGCCCGGGCAGCATGCGGACTTTTCACGAACATGTGCCGGTACCAACGGATTTTGGCACGCCGCTCATTGGCGTCAAACCCGAATCCGACTTGGACCTTGACTTGAGGTTCGAGGCCGTACACGAAGGAATCCTGGTCTCGGGCACCGTCTTCGCCGAAGTGGCGGGCGAGTGCTCCCGATGCCTGGATCCCCTTGCGTATGACCTGGACGTCGATGTGCAAGAACTCTTCCTCTACGAGCAGCCGTCCGGCGGCGAGGCTGTGGAGGACGAAGAACAGCAACGTTGGGTCGAGCACGATTCGATCGATCTTGAACCGGTGTTGCGGGACGCAGTGGTAACCGCCCTGCCGTTCCAGCCGGTGTGCCGGGAAGACTGCCAGGGATTGTGTTCCGAATGCGGAATCCACCTGGCGGATGAGCCGGGGCACCACCACGAGATCCTGGATCCACGGTGGGCGGCCCTGCAGGGCTTAACCGGCGAAGAAAACTAGCGTACATGCATGCGCCCGGGTGACCGGGCCATCGAGAGAAAAGAGTTTGACGTGGCTGTTCCCAAGCGGAAGATGTCCCGTGCCAATACCCGCGCGCGCCGTTCCCAGTGGAAGGCCACCGCGCCTACCCTGGTCAAGACCATCGAAAACGGCCAGGTTGTCTACAGCCTGCCGCACCAGGCCAAGGTTGTCCGCGACTCCGCCGGCACCGCACTGTTCCTGGAGTACAAGGGCCGCAAGGTCGCCGACGTCTGAGCCCGGCTACCCACTGGCATGAATAATTCTGCAGGATCGCCCGCGCCCGGGGATGAACCCCTGGACGACGGGCACCGCCTGCTGCTGAAGCGTCTCGGCGTCGACATCGACGCCGGGACGCTTCGTCTTGCCCTCACACACCGCTCGTACGCGTACGAGCACGGTGGCATCCCCACGAACGAGCGCCTCGAGTTCCTCGGCGACTCCATCCTGGGCTACTCCGTCACCGAGGCGCTGTACCGGGACAACCCGGACCTGCCCGAGGGGGAGCTGGCCAAGCGCCGCTCCGCCGTCGTGAGCACCCGCGCGCTGGCCGTGATCGGCCGGGGCCTGGGCATCGGCGAGTTCATCTACCTGGGCCAGGGCGAACAGCTCACCAAGGGCCGCAACAAGTCCTCCATCCTGGCCGACACCATGGAGGCCCTCATCGGCGCCACCTACCTGGCCAACGGCATCGAGGTGGCGCGTGCGCTGGTCATGCGCCTGGTCGGCCCGCTGCTCGCCGACGCGGACATGCTCGGCGCGGGCACCGACTGGAAGACCAACATCCAGGAAGTCTCCGCCGCCCGGCGCCTCGGCACGATCGTCTACGACGTCACCGGCACCGGCCCCGACCACGACCGTTCCTTCGAGGCCCGCCTGGTCATCGGCGGCACGCACTACGGCACCGGCACCGGCCCGTCGAAGAAGGAAGCGGAGCGGGCCGCCGCCGCCGAGGGGTGGCTTGCGCTGTCCCGATCCGGAACGGACGACGGCGCACCCTCCCCGGGTGCCGGCGGTGCCTGAGCTTCCCGAAGTGGAGGTGGTGCGGCGCGGCCTGGCGAAATGGGTCACCGGCCGGACCATCGAGGGCGTTGCGGTTGTTGACCCCCGGTCCGTCCGGCGGCACCTGTTGGGTCCGGAGGACTTCCGCGGGAACCTCCTGGGCGCCACCGTGCTGGACGTGGTGCGGCGCGGGAAGTTCCTGTGGATGCCGCTTTCCTCCGGCCCGGTGTCCGGTCCGCCGCACACCGCGCTGGTGGCGCACCTGGGCATGAGCGGCCAGCTGCTGGTCGAGTCCTCCGACCAGCCGCATGAGAAGCACCTCAAGGTCCGGTTCACCCTGTCCGGCCACTCGTCCTTGCCCGCCGAGTTGCGATTCGTCGACCAGCGCATCTTCGGCGGATTGTTCGTCACCTCGCTGGTCCCCACCTCCGATGGCCGGCCGGGCGGAATGTCCGCCGCCGCGGGGTGGCCGCTGATCCCGGCGGAGGCGTCACACATTGGCCGCGACCCGCTCGATCCCGCGTTTTCGCCGGACTTGTTCCACCGGTCGCTGCGCGCCCGGAAGTCCGGGCTGAAACGGGCCCTGCTCGACCAGGGGCTCGTCTCCGGGATCGGCAACATCTACGCGGACGAGGCTCTCTGGGTGGCCCGCCTGCACTTCGCCCGGCCCACCGACACGATGCGCCGGCCGGACACGGAACGCATCGTCGCCGCCGCCCGCGACGTGATGGGCCGGGCCTTGGACGCCGGCGGCACGAGCTTCGACTCCCTGTACGTGAACGTCAACGGGGCGTCCGGCTACTTTGCCCGATCCCTGAACGCGTACGGGCGCGAGGGCGAGCCTTGCCCGCGCTGCGCCTCCGTGGGTTTGGCGACCCGCATCCGGCGCGACTCCTTCATGAACCGGTCCTCGTACAGCTGCCCCGTCTGCCAGCCGAAGCCGCGCAACGCCCGCTGGTAGGCCTGTTCCGGGCGCCCCGATGCCACATCGTTGTCTTGGAGTTGGCCCCACCGCTGCCTTGCAGGGGTATCGTTGACCGAAAGTGCCGCGCGGCCGCGCCGCACGGGCCATCCGTTCGGAATGCATGACGTGGATTCCGCCAACCGGGCATGGAGTAGGGGGATCAATGAAGCCTCGTCGCTTGGTGATCGTGGGACTGGTCCTCGCCGCGCTCATCGCCGGTGTGGCCGTGGTGCTGAACCTGCTGCCACCGTCCCCGGCAACGGAACAAGCGGCGAGCGGGCGAACAGGCACCCCAGGAGCCGTGTCCTCTCCCGCCCGGCAGTCCGGCAGCGCAACCGCGCCCGCCGGCGCAACGGGAGGGCCGGCGTCGTCCGTCCCGAAATCCACGGCCCCCACCAACCCGAAGGCGCCCGCCGCCACGCCGGATCCCGGCAAGCCGCTGGAGGTCCGGACACCGGCTCCGTCGGGGGCGCCGACCCTGCCGGCATCGCGTACCGACGGGCCCCTGATTTCCCTGCCGCTGCCCGCGACGGCCAGCGCCACCGGCAAACTCGTCGCAGGGTACCCGGGCAAGGTGCTCCCACCGGTACCGTCATCAGCCATCACCAACAGCTCGGTGAGCGCCCAGCAATCCACCCTGCAGGCCACCCTCGTCGCCACCACGTCCACCGAACCATTGGCCGTGCTGGCCTTCTACCAGTCGGAATTGGCCCAGCTGGGACTCAGCGCCTCGGACGCCCCGGCGGTGCCGGGATCGACGGCCCGGTGGTTCACCCGCGGCGATGACAAGGTCACCGTGACCGTCACACCGGTCAAGGGAGGCGGATCCAGCTACATCGTCTACGGCGTCCTGCACGCCGGGAAGTAGGACTGCCGCCCATGTACCTCTCCTTTTCCGATCGCCGCGGCGGCACTGCCGACGAGACGGTCCGGTCAGGCACGCCGTTCCGGCTGTCACCCGTCATCGTCTCGCTCGGCATCGTGAGCATGTTCACGGACATTTCCTCCGAGTCCGTGGCCGCCGTCCTGCCCCTGTACATCACCGGGGCGCTGGGGCTGTCCATGGTCGCCTACGGCTTTCTCGACGGCATCTACCAGGGCGTCAGCGCCGTCGTGCGCATCGGTGCGGGGTGGGCGGCCGACACCTCCGACCGGCACAAGTCGGTGGCCGTGCTCGGCTACGGGCTCTCGATGGTGACCCGGGCCGGGCTCCTGGTCGCCACCGGCTTCGGCGCCATCACGGCCATCATCGCCACCGACCGGATCGGCAAGGGCATTCGCACGGCGCCGCGGGACGCCATGATCACCGGCGCGGCCCAGCCCGAACACCTGGCCCGGTCCTTCGGCGTGCACCGGATGCTCGACACCGTGGGCGCCACGGTGGGGCCGCTGCTCGCGTTCCTGGTGCTGTTGATCATCCCCAACGGCTACCACACCGTGTTCGTCGTGTCGCTGGCCTGCGGCGTGATCGGGTTTGCCGTGCTGGGCATCATGGTGCCGGGCCGGAAACACCGCACGACGGCGGCGGCCGGCGGTGCGCGGGAGGCTCCCGGGACGTTGGCGTCAACGGGGCGGCGCGCCCCGTTCGCCTGGCGTGACCTGAACAACCCCAGGCTGCGCCGCCTGCTGGTTGTCGCCGCCATCTTCGGGCTGCTGACCGTGGGGGACGGGTTCATTTACCTGGTTCTTCAAAGCCGGGCGCAGTTTGCCACCCAGTGGTTTCCGCTGTTGTACGTGGGCACCAACATCGCGTATCTGGCGCTGGCCATCCCGTTGGGCCGGCTCGCCGACCGGTGGGGGCGCACCCGCGTGTTCATCGCCGGCCACTGCGCCCTGCTCGCCGCCTACGTGTGCGCCGCGCTGCCCACTACCGGCGCGGCGGCCACACTGACGTGCCTGCTGCTGCTCGGCGTGTTCTACGCGGCCACGGACGGCGTGCTGGCGGCCCTGGCCGGCCAGTTCTCCACCGCGGCGAGCCGGGCCAGCGGCATCGCGGCGGCCCAGACGGTGGTCGCCGTCGCCCGGCTCGTCGCCTCGACCGGCTTCGGGCTGTTGTGGTTCACCCTGGGCCGCGGCAACGCCATCCTGCTGGTCGCCGTGGCCCTGGCGGTCGCCATCCCCGCCGCCAGTGTCATAGTGCGCGGCATGCGGACCGCGGTGAACGCCGCATGAGCGCGCGGGCGCGCTGGACGTGGCTCATCGCCATCACCGTGGTGGCACTGGCCGCGGCCACCGGCTATGGGGTGTGGTCCTTCATCGGCTACCAGCAGCGCCAGTCCGCGCCGGCCGCCGTGGCCCTGGACACCGCCGGCACCGGCCTGTCGGGGCCGCACGTCGTCTTCCGCAACACCGCCGCCGGCGCCGGGTACGGGCATGTGGCCGAGGTGCCGGTCGCGGATCCCGGGGGGCCCCGGACCGTCACCGACGCCGTCTGCGACCGGGTCTACTCGGCCGGCGGCACCCAGGCCTGCCTGCGCACCAACGCCGGCATCGTCACGACCTTCGAGGCGGCCGTGTACGATTCGCAATGGCGGCAGGAGAAGTCCTGGCCGCTGCCCGGCATCCCCAGCCGTACCCGGGTCTCCACGGACGGGAAGCTCGTCGCCTCCACGGCGTTCGTCACCGGCCACGCCTATGCGCCGACGAGTTTCTCCACGGCCACCGTCATCAGCAAGGTCGCCGGCGGGGACTACGGGAACCTTGAGGACTTCACTCTGATCGTGGACGGCCACAGGCTCGCGCCCGCGGACAGGAACTTCTGGGGCGTCACGTTCGGCAACGACGACAACACGTTCTACGCCACCGCCGCCGCCGGCACCCGCACCTGGCTGGTGAAGGGGGACCTGCGGGCCCGCACGCTCACCTCCGTGCACGAGACCGCCGAATGCCCGTCACTGTCCCCGGACGGCAGGCGGATCGCCTACAAGAAGAACGTCACGCCCGGGCCGGTGCCGCACTGGAACATCGCCGTGCTGGACTTGGCCACCAACAAGGAAACCGTGCTGGCCGAAACCCGCAGCGTCGACGACCAGGTCGAATGGCTGAACGATTCGACCCTGCTGTACGGGCTGCCGCGCGAAGGCGCCGTCGGTGACGACGACGTCTGGTCGATCGGCACCCGGGCCGGGGACGCGCCGTCGTTGTTCATTGCACATGCGTGGTCCCCGTCGGTGGTCCGGTGACTCAGCCTGCGGGCTTGAACACGACGTCCACGAAATAGTTGGTCGAGTTCCACGACGAGGTGGGCATCACGCCGCCGCTGCCGTAGACGTACACGCCGTTGGCGCCGGCCGGGGCCATCAGCGGGCCCCGGGTGAACGCGGTGCCGAAGAACGCCGGGGTGGAGGCGTAGCCGCCGTTGGGGGCGTAGTAGGAGACGACGTACGTGGTGTTGGCGCTGATGGCCAGCGGGGTGGCCAGCGTGGCGGACTCCCAGCCGGTGGGTGTCTCGTTCGCGAACGTGACCGTGGCCAGCCGGGTGCCCGCCGAGCTCCAGATGGATCCCGTGTGGGTGCCCGTGTTCGCCGCCCCCTTGTAGAAGCGGATGCCGGTGATGGTGCCGGCCTGCGAACTGCTGAACGACAAGCCCAGCTCGATGCCCGCCGTGTCGCCGGAGTTCGACGGGGTCTGCGGCACCAGGGCGCCGAACAGCGAGTAGCTGGCCGGGTTGGCCGAGGTGTCCGCGGTGGCGAACGTCCACGACGTGTCGGCCAGGGTGGCCCCCTGGGTCGACCTCAGGCCCGTCAGCGTCACCGTGACCTGCGCGTTGTTGGGCAACGGCTGTGTGGGCGTCACCGTGAGCGTCTTGCCGTCCGTGGACAGCGCCGCCGTGGCTGCCAGCGTCGTGGAGCCACTCGCGACCGTATAGCCGTAGCCCGAGGCCAGGGCGGCGGAGAAGGTCGCCGAAATGGCCGTGCCGGCGGGCTCATCGATGGCGCCCGGGACGGGGGACTGCGAGGCAATGGTCAGCGGCGGCGGCGTGGGTTGGAAGATGACGTCGACGAGGTAGCTGGCGGAGGAGGTGTTTTTGGGGAAGGTGGCGTTGTAGGCGTACGCGCCGGT
>NZ_RWKQ01000066.1:0-344 GCF_003946885.1 Specibacter cremeus
ACGTGGAAGACAGGACCAACGACTGTCGAAGCCGACCGGTACTAATACGCCGACACCTTGACCCACCACCACCACACACCAGGCCCGCCCACGCATCACGCGTCACGGCCGGCCCGGTGTGGCAAAGCATGCCCGCGTCCACTATATGGTTCCCAACCAACAACCCCCCCCGGGGCACCCAACCACAACCGAACACAGCACAACCGAATACAGCCCAGCAACACCCACACCAGGATTCCCCCCCCCACCCCCCCAAGGGTGCGGGCGGGACACAGTGTTACGGTGGTCATAGCGTGGGGGAAACGCCCGGTCCCATCCCGAACCCGGAAGCTAAGACCCACAGC
>NZ_RWKQ01000066.1:401-19208 GCF_003946885.1 Specibacter cremeus
CGGCCATAGGCCGCGACGGCCGGGTGGCCGGTCATGGCGCTGTTGCTGATCCTGCGGCGCTACGTCGCCTGCGGCCAGATTCAGGGTAGCGTGAAGGGGTGAGCCTGGAACCGCACCATGATGGGTCGCCGCTGCATGTGGGAAGCGCGACGACGGCACCCGGCGAGCGCCGTCAGCTGCGGTTGCGCGTGCCGGATCGATGGGGGAGCCCGTCCCGGGTGTGGGTGCGCTCCGTCCAGGACGCCGAGCCCCGATATGACGAGGCCCTCCGCTTGGCGACCGGCGTCGAATCCGACGGCTGGCAGTGGTGGGCGGCGTCGATGCAGGTGGTCAACCCCGTGGCCCGCTACCGGTTCCTGCTCGAGGTTCCGGGACGGGATGACGTCGGGAATACATACTGGACGCTGAACGCCCAGGGCCTGTTCCCGCGCGACACATCCGACTACCACGATTTCCGGCTCACCACGGCCGGGCCCGCGCCGGCATGGAGCCGTGGCTCCGTCATGTACCAGGTGTTCCCGGACCGGTTCGCCCGCTCCGTTGCGGCCGCCGGCCGACCCATCCCGGACTGGGCCGTGCCGTGTGACTGGGACACCCCGGTGCAGGGTGTGGGGCCGGACGCTTCGAAGCAGTTCTATGGCGGTGACCTGGCGGGCGTGCGGGAACGGCTCGACCATCTGGTGAACCTGGGCGTCGGCATCCTGTACCTGACGCCGTTCTTCCCGGCCCGGTCCAACCATCGCTACGACGCGTCCACGTTCGAGCATGTGGACCCGCTGCTTGGCGGCGACGCGGCATTGAGCGAGCTGGTCGACGCGGCGCATGCCCGCGGCCTCAAGGTCATGGGCGACCTGACGGCCAACCATACCGGCGACGGCCACGAATGGTTCCGTCGCGCCCAGGCCGACCCGGACAGCCCCGAGGCAGACTACTACTACTTCAACGACGACCACACCGGCTACGAATCCTGGTGGGACGTGCCGTCGCTGCCGAAGCTGAACTGGGCGTCCGAGGGGCTGCGTGAGGCGTTCGTCACGGGCGAGGACTCCGTGGTGGCCCACTGGCTCAAACCACCGTTCAACCTGGACGGCTGGCGCATCGACGTGGGGAACATGACCGGCCGGCTCGGCGCGCAGGATCTCAACCGGGAGGTGGCGCGCCTCATCCGCGACAGGATCCGCCAGGTCAACCCGGAGGCACTGCTGCTGGCCGAGGAGACCTCGGACGCCGGCCCGGATTTCGACGGATTCGGCTGGCAGGGCGCCATGACGTACTCGAACTTCACCCGGCCCGTGTGGCAGTGGCTGGTCGATGACGCGGCCAGGGTGGACTTCTTCGGCACGCCGCTGGAGCGGCCCAACCGGATCGACGCCGCCGGGCTCCTGGCCACGCACCGGGACCTGGCCAGCGCGTTCAGCTGGCCGGTGCGGAACACGACCATGAATGCCTTGAACACGCACGACACCGCCCGGGCCGCCAGCGTCATGATCGCCGGCGGGCCGGTCGTGGCCGCGACGCTCGCGTTCACCCTGCCCGGCATCCCCGTGATGTTCGCCGGCGACGAATTCGGCCTGCGCGGCACCAGCGGCGAGTTCTCGCGCACGCCCATGCCGTGGGGTGATCCGGCCGGTGTCGTGACCGACCTGCAAGCGGCGTATGCGGCGCTGGCGGCGCTGCGGCGCACCAGTTCCGCGCTGCGGGACGGCGCCCTGCGCTGGTTGGTGGCCGACGGCGATGTGCTGGCTTTCGTGCGCGAGTCGCCGCAGGAATCGCTGCTGGTCGTGACACTGCGCGCCCCCGTGCGGGACCTGTCTGCCGATACCCTGTGCCTCGGGGAGCAGGAACGGCGCGCGATGGCCGGTGCCCCTCCCGTGTTTGCGACGGGAGGGCACTTCACCGACGAGCCCATCGTGGACCTGGCCGGCCCGGGCGCGTACATCTGGCGCCTGCCCGGCGTGGGTGTTTCCTGACGGTCAACCGCTGTTGCCCGCCGGATATGCTGGATGGCAACAGCCGTCACAGACGCCAAAGGGAGAGCCGTTGAATCCGGAATTTGAGCATGAACTACGCGCGGCGCTGCGCGCCGACCAGGTCAGCACGGCACCGGGGGACCTGGCCCGGCATGCCATCGACCAGGGACCCGTCACCGACTACCGGGAACCCGCCGCCGTCGTCTGGGCGGAGACGGTCGCCGACGTCCAGGCCGTGGTGCGTGGCGCCGCGGCGCACGCGGTGCCCGTCGTCGCCCGCGGCGCCGGCACGGGCGTCTCCGGCGGTGCGCATGCCACCGAGGGGTGCCTGGTGCTCAACCTGGAACGCATGAACCGGATCCTCGAACTGAACGCCGCCGACGAGATCGCCCGGGTGGAACCCGGCGTGGTCAACGCCGATCTGAACGCCGCCGCCGCCGCGCACGGACTGATGTATGCGCCCGACCCGGCCAGCTTCAAGATCTCCACGATCGGTGGCAACGTCGCCACCAACGCCGGCGGGCTACGATGCGCCAAGTATGGGGTGACACGGGACGCGGTCCTGGCCCTCGACGTCGTCCTTGCCGACGGGTCCCTGATCCACACCGGCCACCGGACCTTCAAGGGCGTGGCCGGGTATGACCTCACTGGCCTGTTCGTCGGTTCGGAGGGCACGCTGGGCATCGTCGTGGGGGCCACCGTGCGGCTCAGGTACCTGCCCGCGGACGTGCGGACCCTGGCCGTGTTCTTCCCGGATGTGCAAGGGGCCGCCGCCGGGGTGCTCGTGCTCGGCGCCGCGCGCGTGCAGCCGTGCATCCTGGAACTGCTGGACGGGCCAAGCCTGGCGGAACTCGACTTCCGCAATGCCAGTACGCTCTCCGACCGTGGCGGCGCACTGCTGCTGATCCAGTTCGACGGGCTGGCCGCCGACCGTGAGGTGGTGATCGCCCGGGACGCGTTGACGAATCTTGGCGGGAACGTCAGCGAGGAGGATCCGGCGGAGGCCGGATACCTCGTGGAGCTGCGCCGCAACAACCGCGGCATGGACGTCGACACCGAGAACCGGGTGGGTGAGGACGTCGCCGTGCCGCGCTCGCAGCTGGTCCGCTACATCACGGCCCTGGAGGACATGGCTGCCAGGCACGGCGTCGGCGTGCGCGTCATCGCCCACGCCGGTGACGGCAACCTGCACCCCACGTTCTGGGTGCCCGGCATGGACACCGGCAGCATCGCCGCGCTGAACCGGGCCCTTGACGAGTCGATTGAGACCGCGCTGGCGCTCGGCGGGACCATCACCGGCGAGCACGGAATCGGCCAGTACAAGCTGCGCTGGCTGCCACTGGAGCAGCGGGAGGACGTGCTCGAGCTGCAGCGGCGCATCAAGGACCTGTTCGACCCGCAGGGCATCCTCAATCCCGGCAAGGCGTTGACCGCCCGGACCAGCCGGTCCTGACGCCGGTTTGATTAAAGCCGCGGCGTTCGGCAGGATTCATCTGGGGGATCTGGCCGGTTCCTCGTCGGAGGCGCCACGGACTACGGAGCTTCCATGACAAACCCTGCGCGCGGGCACACCCTTGCGATCCTCTCCCTGACCGCCCTGCTGGCGTTCGGCGGTGCCGTCGCGTGGGCTGCCCCCTCGGAGGCGGCGACGTTCCCGGCGAAGGCGCGCACCGCCGTCGTACCTGCCAACGCGGACGGGGCGACGAGCAAACCACCGATTCCCGGTGCCGACGCCGTGGAACAGGGCACGACGCCCACCCTCACGCCCACCCCGACGCCGGTCCACTCGCCGGCCCCGGCGAAATCCGCCACGCCCACCCCGTCGTACCGGATCGACCCGCCGGCACCGACGGTCGCCGCGCCGCCGGTCGCCGCACAGACAGCCGCCGCACCGACGACGGCGGCCGCCCCGGTTCCGTCCGACGCCGCCACGGAGGCCGTGACGTCGGAGCCGGCGCCGACGAGCGCGACGCCGTGGCCCACCTACACGGCCACCCAGACCGCGGCGGACACCGCGCCGGCGGCCGCCGCCACGGAGACGAGCCCGGGCACGGCCGCGTTGTCCAACGCCAGCGACACCTCGGGCCCCGGGGTGCTCACCTGGATGCTCATGCTGGCGGCCGTGGCCGTGATCGGCGGCGGCGTGATCGCCATCTACGCGCTCAACCGGAACCGCGCCAGCCGGCACTGAACCAGCCTCCAAACCGGCCCCGAGCCGGCCCCGGGACGGGACGTCAGTCCCCGAGCGGGCCCTCCACGGCGGGCCGATCGCCGGCATCGAGCAGTTTCATGGTGGCCGTGTCCGTGGTCAGGATGATGGCCGCCTCGTCACGGCGGTGCCGCAGGATCGTGTCGATGTAGGACTGCAGTGCCTCGGCCAGTGGCGTGGCCCGGTCCCGCTGCTCGGACATGTACCACCGGTGCTCGAGCACCTCGTGGACCACCTCGGCGGGCTCCAGTTTGCCGGACAGTTCGCGGGGGATGGAGCGGACGATCGGTTCGAAGATGGAGCTGACCCACATGTGGGCGGAGATATCCTCGTCCAGGTCCGGGTTCGTGTCCGCCCGGAACGCGTCCATGTCGTTGAGCAGCCGGCGGGCCTGGTTCTCCTGGGCGTCGATGCCGGTCAGGCGCAGCATCCGGCGTTGGTGGTGGCCGGCGTCGACGACCTTGGGCTGGATCTGGATGGTGGACCCGTCCGGCGTCGTCTTGATGGCGTATTCCTCGACGTCGAAGCCGAGGTCGTTCAGCCGCCGGATACGGGCCTCCACACGCCACCGCTGGCCGAGCTCGAACGATTCCTTCTCGGTCAGCTCGGCCCACAGTGTCCGGTAGCTCGCCATGATGAGCTCGCTCGTGGCGACCGGGTCGACCTTCTCCTCGATGAGGCCGCCCTCGAGCAGGTCCATCAATTCGCCGGCGATGTTCACGCGGGCGATTTCCAGATCGTACTCGCGCTGGCCGGTGGACAGGTCGGGGTACAGTTCGCCGGTTTCGGCGTCGACCAGGTAGGCGGCGAACGCGCCGGCGTCGCGGCGGAACAACGTGTTGGACAACGACACGTCGCCCCAGTAGAAACCGATCAGGTGCAGGCGCACGAGCAGCAGGGCCTGGGCGTCGATGAGGCGCGTGAGCGTGTCCCGCCGCAGCTTCTGCGAGAACAGGGCGCGGTAGGGCAGCGAGAATTTCAGATGCCGGGTGACCAGCACGGGATCCAGCGGGGCACCCTCGGCGGTGGTCCGTCCGGTGATGACGGCGACCGGTTCGACGCCTGGCACGTCCAGCCGGGCGAGCTTGCGCAGCATGTGGTATTCGTGCCGGGCGACGTGTTCGGAGGTTTCCTTGATGGCGATGACCGTGCCGCCGAGGTGGGCGAACCGGACCACGTGCCGGGAGATCCCGCGCGGCAGCGCGGCGAGGTTCTTCGTGGGCCAGTCCTCGAGCTTGAGGTGCCAGGGCAGGTCGAGCAGGCCGGGATCGGTGCTGGCGGCCGTGATGTTCAGCGAGCCGAGCACGGACGCCGGGGATCCGGCCGGGCGCGGCAACCGGCCGCGCTGGGCGAAGTCGGTTGGCTCGTCGGTCCACTGGGCGCCGGGCAGGTCTGTCATGGTTCGATTCTTCCCCACATCAACGGCCGACGCGGCCGGCACCGGCGATCGCCCAGGGGGCGATGCTGCGGTGACGGCCGCGTCGGGAGGGGCTGCTAGGCCTCGAGCCGGAGGCCGGAGGCCGCGTCGAACAGGTGGACGTGGCCAACCTTCGGCACGACGTACAGGGTGTCGCCCTTCATCGGTGGGCGGCGGCCGTCCACGCGGACCACCATGTTCTGCTCCACGTTGTTCAGGGACGCGTGGCCGTAGACGTAGGCGTCGGCACCCAGCTCCTCGACGACGTCGACGTTGACCTGCAGGCCCTCGCCCTGGCCGACCAGGTCCAGGTCCTCGGGCCGGACGCCGAGCGTGACGGTGTTGCCGGCGGCGGTGGCCAGGACGTCGCGCGGCACCGGGTAAATGGCGCCACCGAACTTCACGCCGGCGTCGACCTCGGGCAGTTCGAGCAGGTTCATGGCCGGGGAGCCGATGAAGCCGGCGACGAACACGTTCTGCGGCGTGTCGTACAGTTCGCGCGGGGTGCCGACCTGCTGCAGCAGCCCGTCCTTGAGCACGGCGACGCGATCGCCCATGGTCAGGGCCTCGACCTGGTCGTGCGTGACGTAGACGGTGGTGACGCCGAGGCGGCGGGTCAGGGAGGCGATCTGGGTGCGGGTCTGCACGCGCAGCTTGGCGTCCAGGTTGGACAGCGGCTCGTCCATGAGGAAGACCTGCGGGTTGCGGACGATGGCGCGGCCCATGGCAACCCGCTGGCGCTGGCCGCCGGAGAGAGCCTTCGGCTTGCGGTCGAGGTAGGCCTCCAGGTCCAGGAGCTTGGCGGCATCCTTGACGCGCGCGGCGCGCTCCTCCTTCGAGACGCCGGCGATCTTCAGGGCGAAGCCCATGTTGTCGGCAACCGACATGTGCGGGTACAGCGCGTAGTTTTGGAAAACCATGGCGATGTCGCGGTCCTTCGGCGGGACGTCCGTGACGTCGCGGTCGCCGATCAGGATGCGGCCCGAGTTGACGTCTTCCAGCCCGGCCAGCATGCGCAGGGAGGTGGACTTGCCGCAACCGGAGGGTCCCACGAGGACGAGGAATTCGCCGTCGGCGATTTCAATGTTGAGCTTGTCGACAGCGGGCTTCTCGGTGCCCGGGTACAAGCGCGTAGCGTTGTCGAACGTAACTGTAGCCACAGTTTTCAATCCCTTCATCGGCAGGTACGTGCCGAACGATCCGTTGTGAATGGTGATTATTCAGTTTGATTGGCCGGCGCCCGGGGGCGACGGCCAACGAATGAAGTATGACACACCTTTGATGTGCGGTGCGTCACATTAACGTCCGACGGCGTCGTGCCCGCCTTCCAGCGCGGCCGCCAGGCCCGCCAGTGACGGTTCGCGGCCCAGCTCGATGTGGGCGTAGGCGAGCGCGGCGGCCAGTTCCGGCTTGCCGGCGTAGATGGCCGCGCACAGGCCCCCGTGCTCGGTGCACTGGGTCACGGGGTCGCGGTCGGAGGTCAGCGCGAACAGGCGCCGCAGCCGGCCCAGGACGGGGCGCATGGCCGTGGCCAACAGCGTGTTGCCGCTCATGGCGATGATCTCGGCGTGCAGCGCGGAGTTGGCCGTGGCGACCGCGGCGATGTCGTTGCGCTCGGTGGCGGCCCGCGATTCCTCCTGCAGTTCGGCCAGTCGCGGCGACACGCCCCCGGCGGCGATGAACTCGGCGGCCTTGCGTGCCGCGAACACCTCGAGGTTGAGCCGGATGTCGAACAATTCCTCGGCGTCACTGACCGTGAATTGGCGCACCACGGCGCCGCGTCGCGGGTACGTGACGATGAAACCGTCCGCCTCCAAGTGGGGGAGCGCCTCGCGGATCGGGATGCGCGAGACCTCCAGGTCCTCGGATAATTCCCGTTCCCGCAGGCGGAAGCCGGCCGGGTAGGCGCCGCTGAGGATCTTCTCGGTGATCCGCTGGTACGTCCGGTCGGCCAGCGACTGTTGTGCATCGAGGGGCCCGTCACCTGCCTGTGCGGCCATCGGGCTACACCAGCGCCAGCTGGTCCGCCACGACTCGTCCGCCGTGGATGACCGTGCGGTCCGCGGGGCGATCCATGACGGCGGCGCTGACGGAGTCGCCCGGCACCAGGACAAACCCGGCGGCATCGCCCACGGCGGTGCCGGGACGGTCGGTCACGGATGAGAGCCGCGGCACGGACCGGTCCAGGATGGACGCCCCGCCCACGGTGGCCACGGCCAGGGCGTGCTCGATCAGGTGATCGGCACGGTAGCCATTGACGAACGCGAGCTGCCACGTGCGGTCCAGCATGTCGGCATTGCCGTACGGGGACCAGTAGTCGCGCTGACCGTCCTCGCCCAGGCCCACGCGCACGCCGGCCGCGACCAGGCCGGCCAGCGGCAGCTGGAACCGGCCGCCGGGGGCGACCGTGGCGGTGGAGATGTCCAGCTCCGCCCACGTCTCGATCAGGGCCCGCGTGTGCGCCTCGCTGACACCCCACAGCGGGTAGCCGTGCGAGATGGTCACGTTGCCCTGCATGCCCAGGGCGCGGGTGCGTTCGGCGATCAGTCCGGCGCTGAAATGCCCCAGCTCGCCGGGCTCGTGCAGGTGGATGTCGATCGGCACCCGGTATTTCTCGGCCAGGCCGAACACGATGTCCAGGTGCCGGACGGGATCCTTGTCCAGGGCGCACGGGTCGATGCCGCCCATGACGTCCGCGCCGTTCTTCAACGCCTCCTCCAGGATGGCGGCGGAGCCATCCTCGAGCAGCAGCCCGGCCTGCGGGAACGCGATGATCTCCACGTCGGCCCGGTCGCGGTGCGTCTCCCGGGCGGCGAGCACGGCCTCGAACTTCTCGAGGCGGCAATCCACATCGACCTGGGCGAAGCTGCGCACGCGCGTGGTGCCGCGTTCGATCATCATGCGCAGGGCTGTCTCGGCGCGCTCGCCGATGGTCGTCTCCGCGTGGCGCCAGTTGGCGCGGTCGTTCATCGTCATGCCCCACACGCCGGGCGCGCCGGTGTGCTCGCGGAACGGCAGGCCCAGGCGGTTGGAATCCAGGTGGACGTGGACATCGGAGAAGGAGGGCAACAGCAGCCGGCCGCGGCCCTCGACCACGGCGGCGTCTGGGGTGGGGGTGGCCAGCGGGTCGTGCGGCGCGATGGCGCGGATGCGGCCGTCGGTGACGGTGATGTCACTGGGGGCGCCGCCCCAGGGTCGAACCTGCCGGATGAGGGTTGCGGGCATCGGGAACCTCTCCTAACTCACGTGTCGTGTATACCAAACAAGTCAATACTAGGGTAGACGGTGGCCAAAATTCCTTAGTTGGCGTATTTTGGCATACCTGAACGGCTGATTCGTTCGGCGAGCAGCAATTCCAGCACGGCCCCAAGATCCGCCGGGCCGCCCACCCGGAAGGGGGCCGCGGTGGCGCCGTCGCCGACCTTGATGCCGACGTCGCCGGGGCCCAGCGCGGCGAAGCCGTGCTCGTCGGTCACGTCGTCGCCGGCGAACAGGACGGCCGTCGCGGCCGCCGCCTCGCGCAGCAGCCGCACGCCCTGGCCCTTGTCCGCGCGCACGACCGACGCCTCGAGGACCTTCTTGCCGTCGCTGAGGAAGATGTCGCCGCGCCGCTCCAGCCGTTCGCGCAGTTGGGCGACCGCCGCGGCGCCGACATGGTCACCGGCCTGCCGGTAGTGCAGCACGACGCCGGCGGGCTTGTATTCGACGAGTGTGCCCGGGTGCGCGGCGGCGATCGACTCGAAGGCCGTCGTGGCGTCGACGAGCGAGGCCGACTGCGCCGGGGTGAGCTCCAACGGCGCCGACCCCGGCCCCAGCCAGGTCTCCGCGCCGTGGCTGGCGATCAGCAGCGTGGCGTCGGGCGGGCCGGCGACCGACCGCAAACTGGCCAGCGCGCGCCCGGAGACGAGCGCCGTCGTCGTGCTTTCAAGTCCGGACAGGGCGGACAGGGCGGCGGCAGCGGCGGGCAGGGGGCGGGCGTCATCGGCGCGGGGGACCAGCGGCGCCAGCGTGCCGTCGAAGTCCAGCGCGACGAGCAGGTGCCCGGTGGCGGCCACGCGGACGACGGCGGCACGCAGGTCCGCGGGCAGGTCGCCGCCGGCGTCAGCCGGCATGTTCGGAGGCCTCCGCGAGCGTGCGCAGGAAGTCGCCGCTCCAGCGCTGCACGTCGTGGTCGAGGACCTGCCGGCGCATGGAGCGCATGCGGCGGCGGGCCTCGGTGGCGGGCAGGTTGATGGCGCGCACGATCGTGGACTTGAGCCCGTCGATGTCGTGCGGGTTGACCAGCAGTGCCTGCTTGAGCTGGTCGGCGGCGCCGGTGAACTCGCTGAGCACCAGGGCGCCGGTGTCGCCGCGGCGGGCGGCCACATACTCCTTGGCGACGAGGTTCATGCCGTCCCGCAGGGCGGTGACGAGCAGGACATCGGCGGCCAGGTAGAGGGCGACCATCTCCTCGACCGGGTAGCTGTGGTGCAGGTAGCGGACGGCGGTGTTCAGGATGGAGTCGAACTGGCCGTTGATGCGCCCGATCATGCCGTCGACCTCCTCGCGCAGCAGGCGGTAGCTTTCGACCCGTTCGCGGCTGGGGCTGGCGACCTGGATGAGGGTGGCGTCCTCGACCGAGATCTTGCCGTCGAGGAGGAGCTCGCCGTAGGCCTTCAGCCGGTGCGTGATGCCCTTCGTGTAGTCGAGCCGGTCGACGCCGAGCAGGATGGTTTTCGGGTTGCCGAGGTCGCGGCGGATCTGGGCGGCGCGTTCGATGATGTCCGGCCGGGCGGCGAGTTCTTGGATGCGGGCCACGTCGATGGAGATGGGAAACGGCTCGGCGCGGGTGATGCGGCCGTCGCCGTCCGGGGACTGCACCTCCCGGCCCTTGACGTTCGCGTCGAGGAAGCGGCGCGCGCAGCGGAGGAAGTTCGCGGTGTCGTTGGGGCGTTGGAAGCCGATGAGGTCGGCGCCGAGCAGGCCATCGAGGATGGCGCGGCGCCACGGCAGCTGGGCGAAGATCTCCGGCGGCGGGAACGGGATGTGGTTGAAGAAGCCGATGCGCAGGTCCGGGCGCTGCTGGCGCAGGTAGCGGGGGACCAGGTGGAGTTGGTAGTCCTGCACCCAGACGGTGGCGCCGGGCGCGGCGGCGTCGGCGGCAGCGTCGGCGAAGCGGTGGTTGACGCGGCGGTAGGCGTCCCACCAGGTGCGGTGGAACTCGGGTGGGGCGATGACGTCGTGGTAGAGCGGCCAGAGCGTGGAGTTGGAGAAACCCTCGTAGTAGAGCTCGACCTCCTCGGCGGATTGCGGGACCGGGATGAGGTCCATGCCCTCGTGATGGAAGGGTGCGAGGGTTTCGTCGGGGGCGCCATGCCAGCCGACCCAGGCGCCGTCGACGTCGGTCATGACGGGGGCCAGGGCCGTGACAAGGCCGCCGGGGGCGCGGCGCCAGCCGCTGGACCCGTCGGGGTCCGTGATCCGGTCCAGGGGCAGGCGGTTGGAGACGACGATGAACGTTGACCTGCCCTGGGCCGCGGACACGTCGTCGTGCTCGCGCGTGGTGGTCTGGGATGCTGCTGGGTTCGGCAATGAGTCCCCCTTCGTTGGTGACTTTCCCTGCCACCCACCCTAGCGCGGGCGCCGCGGGGCGGGGCGGGTGGTTACGCCGCCGGCCGTTGAAGCGGTCTGTTGAAGCCTCAGGTTCCCTCCAAGTTTCCTCCCCTAGACTTGACCGGAGTTGCCCACGCGCGACCGCTTTGGCGCGCCCACCGACACGAGGACTTATGACGAACCATAGCAATCCCCGCCCGACGAAGGCCGAGCGCACCGCGGCGGCCCGTGAGGAGGCCCGGCGCATCCGCGAGGCGCAGGCGAAGAAGGAGAAGCGCAACAGCTGGCTGATCCGGGGCGGGGTGCTGGTCGCGGCGGTGGTGATCGTCGTCGTCGTCGCCCTTGTCATCATCCAGACGCAGAAGGGCAACGAGCCGGTCGCCAGCAGCGGCCCGGTGCCGGCGAACGTGAACACGTTCGGCGGCGTGACGGTGGGCAAGAACGGTGCGATCCTCGCGCCGACGACGACCGTGGCAAGCGTGGACCAGGCGACGCTGCCGCCGGCGCCGACCGCGCAGCCGACGGCCGTGGCCGACGCCTCCGGCATCGGCGTCGCGGCGTCGGCCGCCGGCAAGCCGGTACAGATCGTGGCATACATCGACTTCATGTGCCCGCACTGCCAGGCCTTCGAGGCGCAGTTCAGCACCCAGCTCAAGCAGTGGGAAGACGCCGGCAAGGTGACGGTCGAATACCGCCCGCTCGGCTTGCTCGACCAGTTCTCCACCACGAACTACTCATCGCGCGCGGCCGCGGCGGCCGCCTGTGTGGCGGCCACGTCGCCCGAGAAGTGGTCCGACTTCATGAACGTGCTGTTCCAGAACCAGCCGGCCGAGAACGGGCCGGGCCTGGACAACGCGAAGCTGGCCGGCTACGCCACCCAGGTCGGGGCGAAGGACGTCACCGGCTGCGTGGATGCGAAGACGTACCGTCCGTTCGTGAAGTACGCCACCGCGCTGGCCGTGGCCCACGGCGTGGTCGGCACGCCGACGGTGTTCGTCGACGGCAAGCAGTGGCAGAACGGTGACTTCAAGACGTTCGCCCAGGGCATCATCGACGCCAAGAAGTAGAGCCTGTTCTTGTTGACCTGTTTTTGTTGGCCTGTTTTTGTTGACCGGCCCGTCCCGCTTCGCGCGGGGCGGGTCGGTTTTCGTTTTGCCGGGGGTGCTCGGATACTCTTGTGTAGCGCTCCGCTTGTGTCGCTTGTGTGTCGCACACGCCTCCTTAGCTCAGTTGGCCAGAGCACCTGTCTTGTAAACAGGGGGTCGCCGGTTCGAATCCGGCAGGGGGCTCCATAGCGGTGGTCGAGCCTGTCGGTGGTCGAGCTTGTCGAGACCCGGGCGGAAAGGCCACGTCAGCCAGGGTGAGTGTCGAGAATCTTTGACTCCTTGTTGGGCCGGCAGTCACAGGCGCGGTTCTGTCTGCCCGCGCTCGAGGCTGACGTCCTCATAGCGCTGGCTGACGGGGCCCCCAGTACTCCGGGTGCTCTCGTGCGTGAACGAGGTGTCAACTCTTCGATCTCCGGCATGCGCCGTTGCCTGGAACGGCTGGAGGAAAACGGCGTCGTAGACGCCAGCCACCTCGGCAACCGAGTCGAGTACTCACTGAACGTCCAGCACATGCTTGCCGGTCTGGTCGTTGAGGCGTCGAGGGCGACGGAGCTTTTCACGCGATTCCTGGCCGACCAAATCTCCCGATGGAACGAGCAGCCATTGTAGGTGACTCTGTTCGGTTGCGCGGCTCGCCGCGAGATGCACAACGACTCGGACATCGACCTGCTGTTCGTCGTCCCGGACGGGCCAGCGACCAGCTGTACGAAGCGATCAGTGACGTGGCCATCGACGCGTACCGCCTCACCGGCAACGACGTCCGTCCGATGGTCTACGAGGTATGGGCTCGCACATAAATTATTTCGGTTCATCCGGGCGTGTCGTTTTCTCCTCCGGAGCGGCGGTTACGGTGTAGTTCCAGTCGCCGTGGAAGTCGTGCCGGTGCAGGCGGGTAGCTTCGAAGGCCTTCATTTGCTGGTCGGTGATTTTGATGCCTTTTTGGTAGGTGTTGGTGTCCCGCAGGGCCTTGATGGTCAGTCCGGACTTGTTGGTGGTTGCCGCGATGGTCTGGACCACGACTTCGTGGGTTTCCAGCGGCCGGCCGCGCCAGTTCATGGTGATGGCGGAGAACATCCGGTGTTCAATCTTGTTCCACTTCGACGTCCCGGGCGGCAGGTGGCAGACGGTGATCTGAAGCCCTGTCTCGGCGGCCAGGGCGGCGAGTTCGGTTTTCCACAGCCGTAGCCGGGAGCCGTTGGATCCTCCGCCATCCGCGGTGATCAGCAGTTTCTTCGCCTCCGGGTAGGCAGGGTGGCCGATCATGGTCCACCAGCGGCGGATCGACTCNTGGCCCTTCGGGGCGTATTCGGCGCCCCCGTTGGAATACCGGCCGACGTTCTCCTTCTTTTTCGAATCGACCGAAATCACCGGGTCCCCGGCCTCAAGGAATGCGCCGACCTGGTCGTTGAGGTAGTGGAACTGGGCGTCGCGGTCCGGGGACTGGCGGCCCTCGAGTTTCCTTGCGTTGGCCTGCAGGCTGTACCCGTGGTCCTTCAGGAGTCTGGCCACCGTCACGGGGCCGGCCGGGTGGCCCTGTGCGGCGAGCTCCTCGGAGAGTTTGGCCGTTGATTTCGTCGTCCACCGCAGCGCCGACATCGGATCTCCCCGGGTCTCCGGGTCGACCAGCGCGTCCAGCGTCGGCCATACCAGCGGGTCCTTCTCCTCCACCGGCGGACGGCCCGCCCCCGCCTGGCGCACCCGCCCATCCAGGGCGAGCCCGGCCTCCAGTTCCGCGGCCCCGCGCCCGACCGTGTCCGCCGCCGCGCCCGTCGCCGCCGCAACCAGCTTGATCCCGCCCCGACCCAACTGACGGGCTCCGGCACCGGCCAGCACCCGGCGCTGCCGCTCATCCAGGATGGGATCCGCCTCCGCCAGCACCCCCGCCAACGCCGCCGCAAACGCCTCCGCGAATCCCACGGGCACCACCGGTTCCATAATCTCTGCCATGGCACAAGACTAACGAAAAATCACGGTAAAACAGACATAATTTCTATGTGAGCCCTATCTGAAGTCCACCGAGCACCGGTGTTCGACTCGATCGACCGCGATGGCGTCCACATCTTCGGCGACAGCCATTGGCTCTCGCGCCGGCTGCACACGTTGGCGGCTGCCTGATGACGGCCGGACGTGATCGCGACGCTCGCGGTCCATGCATGCAGTCATCGCCGCCTCGGACGCCTTCTGCCTGCTGACGCTCGGCCAGTACTCCAAGTCGGAAAACCACGCCGACGCTGTCAACGTGCTGAAGAAGGCCGGAGGGGACAGCGCCACCCTGAGTCGCCTGCTGGGTGAGAAGACAAAAGCCGGATACAACGTTAAGAGCCTGACCCGAGCCAAGGCCACGAAGTGCATCGAGTGGGGGAGTGAGCTGCTGGCCGCGGCCGAGGAGCAGTACGCCCAGCTGTGAGCCCCGTGTGTTCGTTGATCCAGTCGTCACGATTTTCCATGGATCCGTCGCAAGAGTGGTCCGGTGCGATAGTGGTCGGGCCCTGCGGAAAATGGCAAGAGCGACCACCTCCCACTCCGCGGTTTCAAAAGTCCACGAAAAGACCACGCCAGTTTTCATCCAAGCCGTCCAGCGGGTCCGAATCGGCCATTCTGACCGGTGGAATCCGCGGAATTCCGGGGAGTGGGGTTTAAAGCCCACCTTGTAAAGCGGGAACACCTACTTCTCATCCGCAGCCAGGCGACCTCGTGGTGCAGAACCCCGACGGCCCAAACCACTGGGGTCACGTCGGCATCTACGCCGGCGACGGCATGATGTACAGTGCGCTCAACCCGGCAGTAGGAACGCTGCTGCACCCTGTGGCTTGGAATGGCATAGCGTACTACTACGTCGAGATCCCACAGAACATGTGAATTGACGCGCCAGTTCCTGCCCAACTATCCGCGCCTCACGGTCTGCTAGCATTAGGGTTCTTCTTTATGCATGGCCTGATATCCTGTCAAGGCTCGGCCGCCTGCTCGTGCTTGTCGCGGGCAGAACTGAAAAATGACGGCTTCGGTCGTTCACCGTTAGCGGTGTGCTCACCAAGTGGGCGTTGATGACAGTAGTACACTTCAGAACACATGATGGGCGGCCGGGCATTCAAGATTGGGATCCATTGACAACGCTTAAGACTCTCGAGGAACGTTCTTACAAGAACTACAAACGCCGGATGTTCGCATCCCAACGACTCGCGGCACGGGACCGTGCCTGGAATACTTCGCTTCTGTCGTTTACGGTATCCACGACGATTGCCTCGGTCGGCATGCTGACGGCCCCCGGCCTATACGGTCCGGCTGGCCCAACCTTGCTAACCTGTCTCGCCGTGCTGTCATTGGTCAGCTCACTCGTAGTCTCAGGATTAGACTACGGTGCTCGAAGTCGTAACCTATTTAGCAACTATCGACGGTTTCAACGATTATCAGTAGAGCTCGAACACAAGAACTCTACTAACGTAACGATTACTGAGATTGAAACAGTGGCCCTCCTCAACCAATTCAATGATTTGCTCGACGAATGCGAGAATCATACAGACGCCGATCATGATAGGGCCGAAAAGAATAAGTTATCTATTCCCATTATCAAGAGTCAGCTGCTGACATTTTTCCCGTACGCTACCCTTGTTTTCCCTGTCCTAGTGATTATTCCTTTTGCACTGTGGGCTATGCGTGCACAATAAATCACGGAATGCCAGTAGGATATTCAACAGTCTCACGGCGCCGAGGAATCTGAAATCGATTTATCTTGAAAAGATCGCCGATCAGTCTGCGAGAGGAAGAGACGGGATCTCTCCGGCGAACTTGCGATTCGAAATAGAGGATGTATGCGCTCTCATTTCTAGGAAAGTTAGAGCTGGAAGCTATGAATTTACCTCCTATCGACAATTACTTGCTTCAAAAGGTGCGCACAAATTTCCGCGTGTAATTTCAGTATCTACAGCTAGGGATCGAATTATACTTAAGTCCCTCGCGAACATGTTAAAGGAAGTTTTTCCAGAAGCGAACGCGGCCACGCCTCAAGAAAAAGTCGCCAAACTGCAAATGGAGATATCGAGTGGCCTTTACGATTCTTTCTTGAGGCTTGACATTATTGATTTCTATCCCACCATCTCACATGAAGCAATTTTCTCGAATCTGGGAAATAGAGTACGCAAACCAGAAATCGTCCACGCACTTCGGAAAGCGCTTTCGACTCCAACTTTAAGCGATCAGGCATCAAAATCCGGTGTCTGCAACATTGTTGGGGTTCCGCAGGGTCTCTCAATCTCCAACCTTATTGCAGAAATTGCCATGCTCAAGTTGGATTCGACAATTAATGCGCGAACTGACGTAATGTATCTTCGTTACGTTGACGATATAATAATCCTTTGCCGCAATGACGCTATTGAATCGCTTCACCGTGATTTGGTCAGACTTTGCAGTGAAATTGGCTTGAAGATGCATCCTCTGGGTGGTGCAGGATCCAAATCCCAGTCGGGAACCCTCGATAAGACTTTTGACTATATGGGATACCTATTTGCCGATTCAACAATTTCCGTTCGGCCACAAAGCATTAGCAAGATTAGGGCTTCCCTGGCTCGAGTTTTCACTCGATATAAACATGAAGTTGATAAATCTGGGATAACGAATTGGCAAGTCATCAAAGCTCAATCTGAATGTAAATGGCGTCTCGACTTGATAATTACAGGTTGCGTTCTAGATCAGAGGCGACGGGGATGGCTTCACTTTTTTTCACAGATAGACGATCTATCCATACTCAAGGGCCTCGATGCCAGCGTTCGAAATTATAGCAAACGCTTCGGACTGGATGGCGTTATATCACCAAAAACATTCATTAGAGCATATTGGGAAATCAAGAGAGGAATCGCGACGAGCGAGAGCTACATTCCAAATTTTGATAAATTTACTATCGCGGATAAGAGGAATGTTCTTGCTAGCGTATTCCATGTTGGTGATGCGCAAACGTTTTCAGAAGATGAAGTCATTTCGATGTTCTACAGGGAAATCAGGCGACTTGTCAATAAGCTAGAGCAAGATGTTGGGTCGGTCTCTTAGCATCCTGTCGTTTTAATGTTGATTATATTGAAGTTTTTGTGGCCATTTTTGGTGACATGGATGAATGGTTTTGAATTCTCCCGATATTTACACCAGGATGAGCAGAATTATTCGACATGCAGGCCACGAATCGGTTCTTCATGGATCGAGGCAAATAGGGCTCTTGATTCCGCTAGGCAAAGTTCCGGCAGTCCTGTAAGGATGAGCGCATCAATTTTATGTCTAAATGCAGGATAGTGACCATCGACTTTGCAGGTGTCGCGATAGAAGTATCAAGATCCCCTTCGTCCTACTGTATCTGATGCCTGATTAGGTAGTCGGTCATGGGGACTTCCCTCCCCATCGCCATGAAGCAAGTGAACAAGACGTCCACGCATGTGGGCAACCATCGATCGGAGTTCACAATGTTGTATCTGGCATTGGTGGATCCCGGGATCACCCCGAACACAAATTTCCCGTTTCTCGAGTCCCTCAAGCAAATCGCAAATCGGCGGGGGCATCCTTGTCGGGGCGTTCATCGTGATCGCCATCGTGGCGATCATTGGTGCCGTCATGCTTTTGGCTGGCAAACTCAGCCAATCCTCGCGCCTGGCTTCAGGCGGTGGCATGATCCTTCTTTGGACAGGACCGGTGGCCTCCATCCTGGGAGGCATCAACGGCTACATCCTGTGGTCGCAGAATGCTTTCAACCTCGGTTTCTAGGCGTGAACAATGCTACCGATGGTCAAATGCAATCTGGGCGGCTGGTGGCCGCCTGGCTGCAATGCCACGTAGCGTAATTGGTGGGGTGCCCGGCGTGTCGTGAGGGGTGGGGGTGGCGGGTGTGCTGGGATGGCTGGTCATGGGTTCAACGGTGGTGCGTCCGGAGCAGGTGACGTTAGGGGTGCTGGTCGACGCGGTGCCGCGGGACGCGGTGGATGGGGACGCCGCTCGCGCACCCCGCAGGCCGCGACCGCCTCATCGACCGCGTCCCGCGGCACCGACTCCACCAGCACCCCGATCGACACCTGATCCGGACCCGCCACCACATCTGCACTCACGAGCAACAATCACAGCAGCCCCACCCCTCACACCGGTGACGCCACGCCGCAGCACACCCCCATCACGTTAGGCTACGTGGCATTGGGTCTGCCCTGGCCTTACGTGTGTGCTTGACTTGATGCATCAACCTGAGCGCCGGTCAATTCCTGGGCTCTGGATAAGTTTGCCTATGACGGAGGAACGGGATGGGGCTAGTAAGGGCCGCGATCGGCGCGATCGGCGGTACATTCGCTGACCAGTGGAAGGACTTCCTAACTGTCCCCGCGGGCATCCCCTCGACAGCCGCCTTCTTCCCGGCTGTACCGTCAGGAGCCAATGCGAATCGGGGCTCGAATACCAACGGGTCGCAGGCAGGGTCCCGGAAAAGTCGCGTGTCAGCAGGTCAGCAGGCATGTGAGGGCCCGGTCTGGATCGCGGGCGTGGTGTCGTAAC
>NZ_RWKQ01000067.1 GCF_003946885.1 Specibacter cremeus
GACCCAGCGAACCGCCGTATGCGAGGCCCGCACGTACGGTGGTGTGAGAGGAGGGGCGGGAAACCCGCCCCTCCTACTCGATTACGCTCGATAGGCTTCCCTTCGGTGGCCGCGTTGGACCACGACAACGATGAGCCTCCCGCCATCAATGCGGTACAACACCCGGTGGTCCCCGCACCCGCCGGCAAGACCTCGATGCGGTAACTCACGCCAGGCCCAAGTCCCGCTTGACCGACTCCCACGGAATGGGTGTCTGGCCGGTTTGCTCCATTTTCTCCCTGGCCGCGTCAACAACCCGGATGTCGATGAATTCTGCATGCAATTGCGCGCCTACCTCCCCTGGCATGCAGCACCCGTCAGCTTGGCAACCGAATGGTCACGATTTTGCGTAAGCGCTTGCATCGCCTCCGTCCGCGTCCTAGTGTGATCTGAATCACTGCATCGGTGCGTTCGAAACGGCGCACATCGGCTCGTTTTGTGATTCGAGAGGAAGAACGTGGGCATGAGAAATCAAAGGAAACTTGCACCCCTGGCCGCGGTGGCGGTCCTGGCGATGTCACTGGCCGCCTGTAGTGGCGGCGGTTCCGGCGGGGGCGCCACCGGCGGGGGAGGCGGCGGGGACGCCGCCAACAACCTCGACGGCCGGGGTCCGATCACGTATGTCCAGGGCAAGGACAACTCGAACGTCGTGCGCCCGTTGATCGACAAGTGGAACGCGGCGCACCCCACCGAGAAGGTCACGTTCAAGGAACAGACGGACAACGCCAACCAGCAGCACGACGACCTGGTGCAGAACTTCCAGGCGAAGAACCCCAACTACGACGTCGTGGACGTGGACGTCATCTGGACGGCCGAGTTCGCCGCCAAGGGCTGGCTGCAGCCGTTGAAGGACAAGCTGGCGTTCGATACGACGGGCATCCTGCCGGCCACCGTCGCCACGGCCACGTACAAGGACACCATGTACGCGGCCCCGCAGACCTCCGACGGCGGCCTGCTGTACTACCGCAAGGACCTGGTCCCGACCCCGCCCAAGACGTGGGCCGAGATGATGAGCATGTGCTCGATCGCCAAGGCCCACAACATCGACTGCTACGCCGGCCAGTTCGCCCAGTATGAGGGCCTGACGGTCAACGCGGCCGAGGCCATCAACACCCAGGGCGGCACGGTCGTGGACAAGTCAGGCGCACCGACGGTCAACACGGCCGAGGCGAAGGCCGGCCTGCAGCGGCTGGTGGACGGCTTCAAGGACGGCAACATCCCGAAGCAGGCCATCACGTACCAGGAGGAGCAGGGCCGCCAGTCGTTCGAGAACGGCAAGCTGCTGTTCCTGCGCAACTGGCCGTACGTGTACAACCTGGCCAAGACCGACGGCTCCTCCACCGTGAAGAACACGTTCGGCGTCGCACCGTTGCCGGGCATCAGCGGCCCGGGCGCCTCGTCGCTCGGCGGGCACAACATCGCCATGAGCGTCTACGGCACGCACAAGGCCACGGCCCTGGACTTCATGAAGTTCATGACCGGTGAGGAGACGGAGAAGTTCTACGCCACCCAAGGCTCGCTGGCCCCGGTCCGCGCCAGCCTCTACAGCGACGCCACCCTGGTCAAGCAGCTCCCGTACCTGCCGGTGCTGCTGACCTCGATCGAGCACGCCGTGCCGCGCCCGGTCACCCCGTTCTACCCGGCCGTCACGCAGGCCATCCAGGTCAATTCCTACGCCGCGTTGAAGGGCGACAAGACCGTTGACCAGGCCATGACGGACATGCAGGCCGCCATCGGCGCGGCCGGCTCGCAGTAACACCCGGTCCACACGCGGCGGCGGCCGCGGGCACCCGCGTCCGCGGCCGCCGTCGTCCATCCAGCCACACATGAAACCGTTGCCCGGCTTTCCAGCGAAAGGAGAGGGCATGTCAACCCAAGCGCAGCCGGTGTCCCGGCGCGGGGGCAAGACTCCCGCGGCGGGGCCCCAAAACAAGGAGGTCGGGGAGGACCGGAAGCGGAAGACCCAGGGCCGTGCCGCGGCCCTGCTGATCATTCCGAGCATGATCGTGTTGGCGATCGTGATCGTGTACCCGGTCATCAACGCCATCATCATGTCCTTCCAGAAGGACCAGGGCCTGAACCCGGTGACCGGCACGTTCGTGGCCGGCGGGTTCGCCGGGCTCGGCAACTACATCCACTGGCTGTTCCAGCAGTGCAACACGCCCTCGGGGCCGGCGGCGTGCCCGGCCGGCACGCTCGGCTCGCAATTCTGGTCCGCCACCGGGACCACGTTCCTGCTGACCGTCATCACGGTGGCGCTGGAAACCGTGATCGGCTTCTGGATGGCTGTGATCATGTCCCGCGCGTTCCGCGGCCGCAGCGCCCTGCGCGCGGCCGTGCTGGTGCCGTGGGCCATCCCCACGGCCGTGACCGCGAAGCTGTGGTTCTTCATCTTCGCCTTCGACGGCATCGCCAACACGCTGTTCCACACGTCCATCCTGTGGACCGGCAGCGAATGGCCGGCCCGCTCCGCCATCATCATCGCCGACGTCTGGAAGACGACCCCGTTCATGGCGCTGCTGATCCTGGCCGGGCTGCAGATCATCCCGGCCGAGGTGTACGAGGCGGCGAAGGTGGACGGCGCCAGCGCCTGGCAGCGTTTCACCCAGATCACCCTGCCGCTGGTGAGACCGGCGCTGATGGTCGCGATCCTGTTCCGCACCCTGGACGCGCTGCGCATGTTCGACCTGCCATTCATCATGACCGGCGGCGCCAACGGCACCACCACGCTGTCCATCCTGGTCATCAACCAGATCCGGGTCGGGTTCAACTCCGCCGCGGCGCTGTCGACCATCACGTTCCTGATCATCTTCATCGTCGCGTTCATCTTCGTCCGCTTCCTGGGGGCGAATGCCGTCGCATCGGCCAGTGGCACGGGGAAGGCGAAAATCAAATGAGCACCGCAACGGCAACCCTTGACGCGGCAGCGGCGAAGTCCGTCGCCCGCCGGCGCGAGAACTGGGCGAGCACCCGCACGTACATCAGTGCCGCCATCATCCTCATCTGGTGCCTGATCCCGTTCTACTGGATGATCGTCACCGCCTTCCGCGATGTGGGCTACACCTTTGATCCGACGCCGTTCTTCACGCACGTCACCTGGGACAACTTCACCACGGTGTTCTCGGAGAACCTCGGCAACCACTTCGCCCGCAACCTGCTCAACTCGCTGATCGTCGCCGGCGTGACCACCATCGTGGCGCTGCTGTTCGGCGTGTTCGCCGCGTACGCACTGGCACGGCTGGAGTTCCGGTTCAAGTTCCTGGTCCTGGGCTTCGTGCTCGGCGCGTCCATGTTCCCGGGTGTGGCGATCGTGACCCCGCTGTTCCAGCTGTTCACGAACCTCGGCTGGATCGGCACCTACCAGGCGCTGATCATCCCGAACATCTCCTTCGTGCTGCCGCTGACCGTGTACACGCTGACGTCCTTCTTCCGCGAAATGCCGTGGGAGCTGGAGGAGGCGGCCCGCATCGACGGCTGCACGCAGGGGCAGGCGTTCCGCAAGGTCATCATGCCGCTGGCCGCGCCGGCCGTGTTCACCACGGCCATCCTGGCGTTCATCGGCGCCTGGAACGAGTTCCTGATCGCCAGCCAGCTGTCCAACGCCAACACCGCCACGGTCACCGTCGCGATCGCCTCCTTTGCCGGGGCCCAACCGCACCAGGAACCGTACACGGCCGTCATGGCCGCCGGCACGGTTGTCACCATCCCGCTGGTCATCCTGGTGCTCGTCTTCCAGCGCAAGATCGTCGCGGGGCTGACCGCCGGGGCGGTGAAGTAGATGCGCACACCCAAGGACTCCGGGCTGCACGCCCCGGCCTCCCGGCAGCGCAGCGCCGAGGACTTCGACCTGATCATCGGGTTCCTCGGTTTCTGGGCGCTGGTGCTGCTGGCCATCACGGTGTGGATGGAGGTGACCGGGCAATCCGCGCTGCTGTGGGCGCTGGGCCTGCTCACCATCTGCCTGGCGCTGTGGGGCATGATCCGGTTGCGCCGCACCCTGCCCGCCCGCACCGGCCGGCGACCCCGGTAGCGGGTGCGGCCATGGCCGTCAGTATCGACGACGTCGCGGCACGCGCGAATGTGTCGACGGCGACGGTGTCCCGGGCGCTGCGGGGGCTGCCTCGTGTCAGCCCGGCCACCCGGGCGAAGGTGCTGGCCATCGCCGACGAGCTCGGCTACGTCCCGTCGCCGTCGGCGAGCCGGCTGGCCACCGGGCGGACCCGGACCGTGGGCGTGCTGGCGCCGTTCGCGGACCGCTGGTTCTTCGGGCACTCGATCGAGGGCATCGACTCGGCGCTGCGCGAGAACGGGTTCAACCTGCTGCTGTTCAGCCTGGGCGGCTACGAGCGGGGCCGGCGGCACGCGTACGCCGAACGGATGGTGCGCCGGCAGATCGACGCCCTGGTCGTCATCAGCCTGCCGCTCACCGGCGAGGAACTGGACCAGCTGCAGCGCACCGACATCCCGATGGTCGCCGTCGGCGGACCGGTGCCGGGGTGTGCGGCGGTGCGCATGGACGACGTCGCCGGTACGACGGCGGCCGTCGAGCACCTGATCGGCCTCGGCCACACGCGGATCGGCCACCTCCACGGGGCGATCCGCGACGACCTGAACTTCGTGGTGCCCGGGCTGCGCTACGACGCCTTCGAGGCCACGATGGCGCGCGCCGGGCTGCCGGTGCGGCCGGAATGGACGGTGGGCGGCGATTTCACCGTGGACGACGGCGTGCGCGCGGCGGTGACGTTGTTGGATGGCCCGGGGGAGCGGCCGACGGCGGTGTTCTGTGCCTCGGATGAGATGGCGCTCGGGCTCATGTTCGCCGCCCACCGGCGTGGGCTGCGCATCCCGGAGGACCTGTCCGTGATAGGCATCGACGACCACGATTTCGCGGCCCCGGCGGGGTTGACGACCATCGCCCAGGACCCGCGCCGGCAGGGCTACCTGGCCACCCGGATGCTGTTGCGCGAGCTGGCCGGCACGGCCGGGGCCGTGCAGGACCTGGTGGTGCCGTTCGAGCTGAAGGTCCGCTCCTCAACCGCCCCGCCCAACTAGTGGACAGTTGATGCTGGAAATCCGCCCCAAAAGTGCATCTACTGTCCACCAGTTGGGAGGGGTCAGTTGGCGCGCGCGAGCTGTCGGATCGGGATCCAGCGCGAGGCCAGCCGGCGGTACGCGGCCGCGGCGCCGGTGAGGTCGCCCTCGGCCAGGCACTCCAGGCCCATGCGCACATCCAGCGGCGACTCGTCCGGGTAGACGCGGTTGCCGACGGGGCCGTAATCCAGTTCGACGATCCCACGGTCGTCGTACCCCTCCAGCCACTCGTGCAGGTCCTCGAGCTCGTCGAACAGGTCCAGGTCCGGCGCGGATTCCGCCAGCAGGGCCAGCATGTCGCCGGAGCGTTTCGCGGCGACGAGCGTCGGCACCTGGACGCGGACCGTGAGCACGCGCCCGCTGGCCTCGACCACCTCGGTGCGGTCGCGGGCGGAGATGAGCGTGAACCAGCTGAACGGGATGCCCCAATTCGAGGTGCGCGTCTGCGTCCGGTCGTGCGGCCACGGCGACGGTTCGTTCATGCCGGCGCGGTCCGGCCAGGTGTCATTGCCCATGACGAGCCGGGCCAGCTGGGCCGTGCCGCCGGTGAACAGCGCCAGCGCGGCCACCGCCGACCGCGTCAGGACCTGGGTGGGCGAGTACAACGGCTCGGCGTCTTCGTCGAGCCGGAGCACGCGTACCCGCTCCATGTTGGCCGACGGCAGCGGGTTGCCGTCGGCGCGGCCGATCCTGGCCAGCGAGTCCGCCAGTTCCTGGGCGTCGATGGCCACGCGGTTCTGGTCGGCCATCAGGTGGTGCCGGATGTAGGCGGCCTGGGCAGGCGTGTAGGCGTCCAGCGGCAGGTAGATGCGCAGGCTGGACACGAACGGCAGCGACACCCCGCCCAGGTACAGCCCGTCGCGCATGCGTCAGCCCAGCTCCACCACAACGGGCGCGTGGTCGGAGGCGCCCTTGCCCTTGCGCTCCTCGCGGTCGATGCTGGCGTCCGTGACGCGGGCGGCCAGCGCGGGAGAGGCCAGCACGAAGTCGATGCGCATGCCCTCCTTCTTGGGGAAGCGCAGCTGCGTGTAGTCCCAATAGGTGTAGACGCCCGGTCCCGGGTGGCGGGGACGGACGACGTCGGCATAGCCTGCCGCTTCAAAGGCGCGGAACGCCGCGCGCTCGGGTTCGCTGACGTGGGTCAGTCCCTCGGCGCGGAAGTAGTCGATGTCCCACACGTCGTCGTCCTGGGGGGCGATGTTCCAGTCGCCGACGAGCGCGATTTGCGCCTGCGGGTCGCCGGCCAGCCAGCCGGTGGCCTGGTCCTTCAATTCGTCAAGCCACGCCAGCTTGTACGGCATGTGCTCGTCGTCGAGCGCGCGGCCGTTCGGGACATAGAGGCTCCAGATACGCACGCCGTCGCACGTGGCGCCGATCGCGCGGGCCTCCTGCACCGGGTCCTTCCCGCCCTTGCCGAAGCTGGGCTGGCCGGCGAAGGTGCGCTCGACGTCGTCGAGCCCCACCCGCGAGGCGATGGCGACACCGTTCCACTGGCTCAAGCCGAAGTGGGCCACCTCGTAGCCGGCGCGCTCGAACAGTTCCCACGGGAAGTTCTCGTCCTTGCACTTCGTCTCCTGGATGGCCAGCACATCGACGTCCGTGCGGCGCAGCCAATCATCCACCCGGTCCGCACGGGCCCGCAGCGAGTTCACATTCCACGTTGCAATCAACACGTACCCAACCTATCAATTCCGGCCGTTTGGCGGGGCTATCGGGTCCCGTCAGGGGAACTCGGTGTCCGAGTATTCGCGTCCCAACACCTCCCGCTGCGGTGCGCCACCATGGCGCGCCTGTTCGTCGGCGCGCAGCTCCACGCGGCGGATCTTGCCGGAGATTGTTTTCGGCAGCTGCGCGAACTCGAGCCGGCGGATGCGCTTGAACGGGGGCAGGTGCTCGCGGCAGTACGCGAAAATCTCGCCGGCCAGCTCGGCACTGGGCTGGTACGGATCGGCCAACACCACGAACGCCTTCGGTACGTTCAGCCGCAGCTCGTCGGGGGAGGGGACGACGGCGGCCTCGGCCACGGCCGGGTGCTCGATCAGCACGCTTTCCAGCTCGAACGGGGAGAGCCGGTAATCGGAGGACTTGAAGACGTCGTCGCCGCGGCCCACATACGTGAAGACGCCGTCCGCGTCCCGGCTGGCCATGTCGCCCGTGTGGTAGTAGCCGTCACGGAAGGCGTCCGCGGTTTTCCCCGGATCGCCGAAGTACCCCGTGGTCAGCCCCAACGGGGCCGGGTCCAGGCGCAGGCACAGTTCGCCGTCGTCCGTCTCCGCGCCCGTCAGCGGGTCGAGCAGCACGACGTCGTAGCCGGGTAGCGGCCGGCCCATGGCGCCGACCTTGACGGGCTGGCCGGGCGTGTTGGCCACCTGGACGGTTGTCTCCGTCTGGCCGAAGCCATCCCGGATCCGCTGCCCCCACGCGCGCTCGACCTGCTCGATGACCTCCGCGTTCAGCGGCTCCCCGGCCGAGACCACCTTGGTGGGTGGGGCCGACAGTTGCGTCAGGTCGGCCTGGATCAGCATGCGCCAGACGGTGGGCGGGGCGCAGAAACTGGTCACCGACTCCCGGTCCATCTGTTCCATCAGCGCCTTGGCGTCGAAGCGGCTGTAGTTGTAGACGAAGACGCAGGCCTCGGCGATCCACGGCGTGAAGATGTTCGACCAGGCATGCTTGGCCCAGCCGGGCGAGGCGACGTTGAGGTGCACGTCCCCGGGTTCCAGGCCGATCCAGTACATGGTGGACAGGTGGCCCACGGGGTAGGAGGTGTGCGTGTGCTGCACGAGTTTCGCCTTGGACGTGGTGCCGGAGGTGAAGTAGAGCAGCAGTGTCTCGTCGGCCCGGGTGGGTGCGCCGGGCATGAAGTCCGTCGAGGCGTCGTCCGCGCCCGCGTAGTCGAGGAGCGGGCGCCCCGCATCCACGGTGCCGCCGCCGATCCCGATGACGGTGTAGTCCCCGGGCACGGCGGCAAACTTCGCCGCATCGGCCGTTCCGGCGGCGACCCACCGGGCCTGGCCGCGCTCCACCCTGTCGCGCAGGTCCGCCGGGCCCATCATGGTGGTGGTCGGGATCATCACGATGCCCAGCTTGATGCCGGCGAGCACCAGTTCCCACAACTCCACCTGGTTGCCCAACATGACGATCATGTGGTCCCCGCGGGCCACGCCGTTGTCCCGCAACCAGTTGGCCACCCGGTTCGAGCGGCTGGACAACTCCCGGAAGGTGCGCCGCGTGGACGTGCCGTCCTGTTCGACGATCACCAGGGCGGGGTTGTCGGCGGTGGCCGGGTTGGCGGCGATCTGGTCCATCCAGTCGAGGGCGAAGTTGAACTCGGTGAACCGGGGCCACTGGAATTCCTCGCGAGCCCGGCCATAGTCGAGGCGCAGGGCCAGGAGGCGATCGCGGGCGGCGCGGAACTCTCCTGTGACGTTCATGGTCTTCACCCTTCGGCCGGTTTCGCCTGGCGCATGCGCTGGAACTATATGTATTGGGCTGTAATTTACACAGGACTGCCGGGGATGTGGTAGATCTACCGCCACCAGTCGTCGAGCAGCGACACGGGCGTGGTGCGCTTGTGCCTGGATTGCAGGTAGCGACGCTCGATGGCCTCGGCGGCCGCGTCGGGAACCTCCCGGCCCTCGAGATAGTCGTCGATCGTCTCGTAGCTGATGCCGAGTTCGTCCTCGTCGGTGCGGCCCGGCACGCCGTCCAGCAGGTCGGCCGTGGGCACCTTGTTGTAGATCTGCCCACTGGCGCCCAATTCCTTCAGCAGGGCCCGGTTCTGCCGCTTGTTCAGCGTGAACAACGGCAGGATGTCCGCGCCGCCGTCGCCGAACTTCGTGAAGAACCCGGTCACCGACTCGGCCGCATGGTCGGTGCCGATGACCAGCAGGTTGTCGTGCCCGGCCAGCGTGTATTGGGCGATCATGCGGGAACGGGCCTTGATGTTGCCCTTGTTGAAGTCGCTGACGTCGTCGTCGCCGGTCCTGGCGAACTCGGCCTCGAAGCTGTCCACGGCCGGGGCGATGTTGAACGTCCGGGTCGACTTGGGGGCGATGAAGTCCAGGGCGGCCCGGGCATCGTCCTCGTCGTGCTGGATGCCGTAGGGGAGACGGACGGCGATGAAGTCGGCGTCGATGCCCTCGCCGGCCAGTTCCTCCACGGCCAATTGCGCGAGCCGCCCGGCCAGGGAGGAGTCGAGCCCGCCACTGATGCCCAGGACGAATCCCTTCGTACGGGTGGCTTTCAGGTAGTCCTTGAGGAACGCCACCCGGCGGGTGATCTCCGCCGCGGGGTCGATGACCGGCTGCACGCCGAGTTCCGCAATGATTCGTGCCTGGAGTTCGCGCATGGGACCAAGCCTAGTGGCCGAGGGGCCCAGGTTGCGTGCCACGGCAGGCGGTGCCGCCCCCTCTAGAATGGAAGCCATGACTTCCACCGTTGCCGCCGACCGTGCCCGCCTGCTCGAACTCATCAAGGAACTGGCCGTGGTGCACGGCTCGGTGATCCTGTCCTCCGGCAAGGAAGCCGACTACTACATCGACCTGCGCCGCATCACCCTCCACCACGAGGCGTCCCGGCTGGCCGGCCGCGTCATGCTGGCCATGCTGGATCAGGCCGGCATCGAGTTCGAGACCGCCGGCGGGTTGACCATGGGCGCGGACCCGGTGGGCACGGCCCTCATGCACGCCGCCGCGGACGCCGGCCGCGCCGTCGACGCGTTCGTGGTCCGCAAGGCGCAGAAATCCTACGGCATGGGCCGCCAGGTCGAGGGCCCGGGGGTCGACGGGCGCGACGTCGTCGTGCTTGAGGACACCTCCACCACCGGCGGCAGCGCCCTGGCCGCCGTCGAGGGCGTCCGCAACGCCGGCGGCAACGTCAAGGCCGTCGCCGTGATCGTGGATCGCAACACCGGGGCCAAGGAGCGCATCGAGGCGGAGGCCGGGGTGCCCTACCTGTTCGCGTTCGGCAAGGACGAGCTCGGACTGGACTGACGGCTGCGGCGGTCGAGCCTGTCGCCGGTGGTCGAGCCTGGGCCCACAGCGGCGAGGGACCCGCTGCGAGCTTGCGAGCAGTGGGAGCCGCTGGGGAGCGAGACCCGGGGTGATTTCGACAAGCTCAATCACCGGCGGTCGAGCCTGTCAGACCTGTTGTCCGGACCTGATTTCGACAGGCCCAAGCACCGCGCGAACTTTTGAAAGGACGGTTGTGGCCAAGCTGTACTTCCGCCACGGCGCGATGAACTCGGGCAAGTCAACCGGGCTGCTGCAGGTCGCGTACAACTATGAGGAGCGCGGGCAGCGGGTCCTGCTCGCCAAGCCCGGTGCCGACACCAAGGGTGAGGGCCGGATCGTGTCCCGGCTCGGCGTTGGCCGCGAGGTGGACTTCGTCGTCCCGCCCGGCGCGGACCTGCGCGCCCTGTTTGCCGCGCACGCCGCCGGCGACGACCCAGACGCGTTGCTGGAACACGTGGACGTGCCACCCGTGGCGTGCCTGCTCGTCGACGAGGCCCAGTTCCTGGACGCCGCCCAGGTGGACGACCTGTTCCGGATCGCCGTGCTGGACGGCGTGCCGGTGATGGCCTACGGGCTGCGCACGGACTTCCGCACGCGCGCGTTCCCCGGCTCGGCCCGGCTGCTGGAGATCGCGCATTCGCTCGAGGAGCTCAAGACGATCTGCCGGTGCGGCCGCAAGGCCGTGTTCAACACGCGCAGAAGCGGCGACGCGTTCGTGTTCGACGGCGACCAGGTCGCCATCGAGGGCGCGGACGCCTGGTACGAGTCGCTCTGCGGGGCCTGCTACCTGGGCGAATCCGGCGGCACGCTGGACCGGTAGCGGACCGGCAGGCGTCGCACTGTGTCATGGCTTCGTTGTCGGCCTGCTGCCCGTGTGCGGTTGCGGTTCGCGACGCCGCCAGTCCTCGGGGATCGCGGCCTCCAGGGCGTCGTCGACCGTGACCACGCCGAGGATTCGGCCGTCGGGATCCAGCACCGGCAGGACCAGGAGGTTGAAGTCCGCCATCCGGGTCGTGACATCGACGATGTCGTCTTGCGGTGCCGCAAAGACCGGTTCGGGTTCGCACGCGTGCACCAACAGCGTGGTCTCCGGTGCCTGGAGGGCCTGGGCCAGTCCCAGCGCGCCCACGAGCCGGCCTTCGGGGTCAACGCTGAACAGCACCGATAGCGCCTCGGGTTGCAGGTTGCCGGCGTGCTGCACCGCGGTCAGCGCCAGCGCCAGCGTCGTGTCCGGTGGGAACTGGAGGAAATCCAGCCCCATCAGGCCCCCGGCCGTGGCGTCGTGGTAGCCCAGGAGCTTGGTGACCTTGACTCGTTGCGTGTGCGGCAGCAGGCCGAGCACCTCCGCCCGGCGGTCCTGCGGCAGGTCCATCACCGCGTCCGCGGCGTCATCGGGGCGCATCCGGCCCAGTATTGCCGCGGCCTGGGCGGTGGTCCGTGTGCTGAGCAGCTCGGCCTGGTCGTCGTCGTCGAGCTCCTCGAAAACGTCGGCCTCCAGTTCCGGGTCGCCGTGCACGTGGGCCAGCAGCTCGTCCTGTTCCCGGGCGTTGGCCTCCTCGATCAAGTCGGCCAGCTGCGGCGCCTTGAGCCGGTCCAAACCCGGGCTGGGGGTGCGGGCCGTGTAGGAATCGGAATGGCCGATCAGTGGTTCAAACTCGGTCCACGCCCGTACCGTGCGGCCCTCGTGGCCGCGGTCCCGACCGAACAGGCCGCGCCGGCGCGTGTCCAATCCTGTGGCGGCCCAGCCGTCGGCGGTGTTTTCCAGCTGGACGTCGTAGGCGCGCACCATGGCCGCGTGCTCGATGTCGACCATCCGATGCCCCAGGACGTCGGCCCGCAGGAGCACCTCACCCTCACGGCGTTCAAACGGGCGCAGGTCGAGTTTGGCGCTGGCCAGGTCAATCCGTTCGGCGGTCATGGACATCACCAGGGCGACGGGCACGTACACGGCGCGCGAGGACAACCGGAGGACCAGACCGGTCAGGAGGGGGTTGGCGTTGGGGTTGAGTTTGACGATGATGTCCGCCAATGCGCCGATTTGCTTGCCCTTGGCATCGACGACGGCGTTCTTCAGCAGGGCGGACAGGTTCAGCGGTGTGGTGGTCATGGTGGCTCCTTCCGGGAGCACGGCCGGGAAACGGCCTGTGGTGGGGATTGAAGTATGGCACCGACGGCGGCTGGTCAGTGGCCGAGCGCGATTTGGACGACTCGGATGACCACCATGGCCATGGCGATGAGGAGGTATCCGCGCAGCATGCCCATCCCGACCCGGCGGGTCAGGGACATGGTCGGGGCGGTCAGCAGGGCCAGCGGGGGCATCCGCCAGGTGGCGCGCCCGCTGCGGTCCACCGGCCGTGTCCGGGCGGCCGCGGGGTGGAGCCGGCGCCAGACGAACAGCGCGAGCGAACCCGCGACAGCCACGGCGCTGCCGGCGACCAGGATCGCCAGGATCGCCGCGGACGTGAGGTCCGGGAAGACCACACTGGCCGTGAGGACCAGGGACAGCATGACCAGCACGGCGATCACGGCCGAGGTGAAGACGTTCAGCCACTTCCCGTTCACCCACGGCCCCAGCACCTCCTTGTCGTTGCACAGCAGCAGCAGGAACACCGACGCGGAGGGCAGCAGCACCCCGGCCAGTACCTGGACGCCGACGGTCAGCAGGCCCAGGGGGCTGCCCGGGATCAGCACGATGACGGCCGCCAGCACCAGGATTCCGGCAAAGACGGCGTAGAAGCCCTTGGCGTCGGAGACCTTGCGGTGCAGGGAGTGCTTCAGCCCCAGCACGTCGCCGAGGGCGTACGAGGTCGACAGCCCGACCGCTGCCGCGCCGATGATGGAGGCGTCGATGAGGGCAACGGCGAAGAGGATGCCGGCAATCTTGCCAACGTGCTCCTCCAGTCCCCGGGCGACGCCGAGGGCGTCGGTGAAGTTGCCGAACCCCGCCGTTCCGGCGAACGCGGCAGCGGTGAAGGACATCATGGCCGCACCGCCGACCACCACGATGACGATCCCGAGCCACAGGTCCGCCTTCTCGTAGTTCATGAAGCGGGGGGTGATCCGCTTGTCGATGATGTAGCTCTGCTGGAAGAACAGCTGCCAGGGGGCCACCGTCGTCCCGACGATGCCGATGATCAGCAGGATCACGGTGGACAGCTCCGCCCCGGCGGGCAGCCCGGGGATGACGAAGTCGCGAGCGATCTGGCCCACCGGCGGGTGCGCCATGAAGACGATCGGCACCAGCAGCAGGGAGCCGACGATCAGGACCATGCAGGCCCGCTCGAAACGCCGGAACGAGCCGGTGCTCGCCGCGGCGATGATGAGGACCGCGGCGATGGCCACGCCCGGAAGTTCCGGGATGCCCAGGTGGCTCAGGCCCAGGCTGATGCCGATGAACTCGGTGACGATGGTCAGGGCGTTGAGGATGAACAAATCGATGACGCTGAAGGCGCCCCAGAACTTGCCAAAGCGCTCCATGATCAGACGCGCATGCCCCACACCCGTGACGGCCCCGAGCCGCAGCACCATCTCCTGGTTCACGTACAGCACCGGGACCAGCAGCAGCAGCGTCCACAGCAGGGAGGTGCCGTAGTTCTGGCCGGCCTGGGTGTAGGTGCCGAACGCGCCGGCGTCGTTGTCCCCGACCATGACGATCAGGCCGGGGCCCACAATCGCGATGAGCGTCTTGAGCCTGGTCTTGGGCGTGGTGCGGGGGGCGTCGTCGTCCAGCTTGATGGTGCCAAAGGCGCCCTGGATGTCGCCGATGTGCGCCGAATCGAGGGCGGCAGCCTTCGGCGGCGTGCTGTTCGTGATCATGACTACCTTCGTTCTCCCCCCGGGCAGGGGGCAGCGAGGGACAAATGGAGAATGTTTGCAGGCACGCCACAGGCAACCGGGAACGGTCTATCGTGTGGCGATGCGCCGGGCCCTGGGCGCGGCAGGAGGTGGGGAATCCGTGAATGGATGCTTACCGGCGGGGCCCGGGAACGGGTCTATGACCATCAGGCATTGACTGGCTCCCGTCTCCCGGCTCGGCGCGAAAGAGAGGGCCAACGATTCCGTTGACTGCTGCCCCTCCTCGTAAGACCTTTGGCACTTCGCGTCGTGACCTGGTGCATGCACCGGGAGCCAATCGGGACCACCCCTTAGGCCGGGATGGTCTGTCCTGACCCTTGGCGTCTCTCGACGTTTGGGGTCGCTGGCTTGTTTCCGCGAAGGAGCCTCAGCTAACGAGCGGCACCTTGCAAGGGTCAATGGTAGGCGTACTTTGACGCCGGCGCAACCTGGCACTGCTCGCACCGGTTATCGCGGTTGGGCTCTTGGTAGTGCCGACTACGGCGGCTATAGCTTCTCCGCCCATACAAGGAAGCTCTGACGCGGTCCAATCCCCTACGGGAATGCATGTAATGTCGAGTCAGTCACGCGTCATGAGTATCGACGGGCAGCAGATACGAGCAACTGAGATTGTCTATCGATCGGATGCGACCGCCGCTTGCACACTCACGTACAATCTCACCCTGCCACTTCGCGACTTCAATGGGGCAGTCGGGTACTATGCAACTGCACGAGGCACGCTAACGGTCAGTAGCGGATGCAACAGGAATGTCCTGCTCACTACGTACCTCTACAAGTGGACGGTACAGCCGGGGGTACAGGTAGCTGGCGGTATGCTGCCGGCGACCAGTCGAGCGTCCCACCTGGACAAACCCAGGGCGCCTTCCCATACAAGACGTGCAACACCCTGGGCAGTGGTAGCTGGGTGGCTGAGATTCCCGGCGTCGATCTAGAGTTTGCCGACCTTGCCTGCGGGTGGTAGCCCCGCCCCGACCACTGGTCCACCTCCACCGGGAGGTGGACCAGGTCTCGGACAGCTCGGCCAGTTCGGCGCTGGTATGCCGAACGGCGCGCCACAGCGGGCTGGAGTTAGGGCTGCCGGCCGCGCAGCTGGCGACCTTCATCTCGGGGCGAATCTTGATCAGGTCAGCCGGGCGGGGGCGGGCGATCGCTGCCTGTTGCCCGGCCCTGACCAAGCGATCGCCCCTGCGTAAGTGCCTCCATTGCCCGCGTTTGCGCACTGTCTCGATCCACGCCCGCATTGACCAGCGCCTGATCCAGGCGGTCGCCATGGACGCTCAGCACCCCGAACAATAGGTGCTTGATCCCGACGTGGTCGGAATGAAGCGCCTGCGCGGTGCGCTGCGCCGCCTTGAAGGCGTCCAGAGACTCGCGGGTGAACGGCAGACCTTCTGAGGTGTCTGGCGGACCAGGGGAGGCGAAACGCACGATCGCAACACGTACTTCCTCCGGCCAGACGCCCAGCGCCGTCTCCACCGCATCCGGAAAAGCGTGTATAAGCCCTAATAGTAGATGCTCGGGACCGATGTACGAGTCATGCATCATCCACCTTGACTCTTCCTGAGCCAGGACCACCGCCCGCCGGGCATTGTCGGTGTAGTTCCCAAACATCGTCGAACCCCTCACGCCCGCAAGTGTAGTCTTCGCGGCGCGTCAGCACCACGCGCCTGGGGGCGGTGGTCGGAGGTGCCGCGTATGGACACCGTCAAGGTTGTGCGCTTGGGCGTATCGATGCCGTCAAGAATCCGTCCCGGACCCGCCAGGGGTGGTGTCATGGAAACCGACGAAGCCGCAAACACCGGGGCCGCAACGGGCCCCGGACAGGATTCAGGGACATGATGGAATACAACACTGGCGCGCAGAGTCCCGCTCTCTCTTCCGCAACACCTGCTGCCGCGACAACGAGCTATGTCGCCCTCGATGGCTTCGGCAATTTTTCCTACTATTCATCCGAAGAATCATTGATCAAGAATTTCGAAATTCGTGACGATTTTGCCTGCATTTTGGATCGAAAGGGAGGCAACCACCGCATATTCCTGGATGAATCCGGCCTCCCGCGGCTCTGTCCCTATGCTGCCCGCGTTGAGTTCCACTGGTTGCGCCAGGAATGGCGCAACGCCCAACTCAGGAATATCCGGCAGCACCCACTGCGGCGCTTCCTCCCCACGACCCAGGAGGCGCTGCTGGTCGACATGTTCGAAGTATTGGAGCTTGAACAATCGGCAAACACGCCGGGACGTTCTTGGACCACCATCACGGAGCGCGGAGTGTCCCACCAGGCGACATTGAACGAGGTGTACCACGAGTTGGGGCACCGGCGCCTCTGGGATGAAGCCGTGGTGCGGGACCCCTTCGGACACAGCTACCGGCCACACAGGCGCCGGCTCCTCCCACCATTGGCAACGACGACCGGAACCATCTACCTCATCGAAATCCCCCCACGCGGCTGACCCGGGGCTGGGCTCAGAGCTGCTCGATCAGGTCCGCCACCGAGCCGAGGGCCTGGTCCGGACGGAATGGGAACGACTCGATGTCCGCGGGCGTCGTGATGCCCGTGAAGACGAGCACGGTGTGCAGCCCGGCTTCCATGCCGGCGATGATGTCCGTGTCCATCCGGTCCCCGATCATGGCGGTCGTCTCCGAATGCGCCTGGATCCGGTTCATCGCGGAACGGAACATCATGGGGTTCGGCTTGCCCACGACGTACGGTTCCCGGTTCGTCGCCTTCGTGATCAGCGCCGCGATCGCACCGGTGGCCGGCAGCGGGCCCTCCGGGGACGGGCCGGTGGCGTCCGGGTTCGTGGCGATGAACCGTGCGCCGGCGCCGATCAGCCGGATGGCCTGCGTGATCGCCTCGAACGAATACGTCCGGGTCTCCCCGAGCACCACGTAGTCGGGCTGCTGGTCGGTGAGAATGAAGCCGGCCTCGTGCAACGCCGTCGTCAATCCCGCCTCGCCGATGACGAACGCGCGCCCGCCCGGGAGCTGCGCCTTCAGGAACTGGGCCGTGGCCAGCGCCGACGTCCACAGGTTCTCCTCCGGCACGGACAGGCCGGAGGCCGCGAGCCGGGCGGCCAGGTCGCGCGGGGTATAGATCGAATTGTTCGTCAGGACCAGGAACCGCTTGGACGTGTCCACCCAGCGTTGGATCAGTTCGGCCGCGCCCGGCACGGCCTGGTTCTCATGCACCAGGACCCCGTCCATGTCGGTCAGCCAGCATTCAATGTCCGCGGGGGAGCGGTGCGTTTCAGTGGTCACTGCGGGGCCTTTCGCCTCGGGAGCCGTGTCAGCCCCAGTCTTTCATCCGCGGGCGCCCCCGTGCCGGGCGCCTGTCACAACCAGCGGTTCTTCTTGAACACCACGTACAGCCCGACGCTGAGCGCCACCATCAACGCCAGCGCCCCGCCATAGCCCCACGAGTAGGCGAGTTCGGGCATGTTGTGGAAATTCATCCCGTAGATGCTGCCCACCAGGGACGGCGCGAACAGGATGGCCGCCCAGGAGGAGATCTTCTTCATCTGCTCGTTCTGCGCCAGCCCGGCCTCGGTGGCCCGTTGCGAGGCCAACGTGGAGCTGAGCGAGAGCGCATTGCCCAGCAGGGCGCGGAACGAGGCCAGCCGCTCGGCCAGCCGGATGGTGTGGTCCTGCACGTCGACGAGCAGCCGGTCCAGTTCCGTGGCGCCGGCGCCACCGGCCGGCGCGGAGGCCTGCATTTCGCGGCGCAGCTGGGCCACCACGGCCTCAAGCGGCGCCACGGCGCGCTGGCATTCGATCACCTCCCGGGAGAGCTCGTAGATGCGCCGGGACACGTCCGGCGCGCCGGAGAACAGCTGGTCGTCGATCTCGTCCACATCGTTGGCCAGGCCATGGATGACCGGCTCGTATTCGTCCACCACCTGGTCCAGCACGGCGTATAGCACGGCCGACGGGCCCCGGGACAGCAACGCCGCGTCCTGCTCTAGCCGGGCCCGCACCCGGGCCAGTCGCGGCGACTCGGCGTGCCGGACGGTCACCACGAAACCCGTGCCGGCGTACACGTGCAGTTCGCCGAACTCCACCTTCTCCTCCGCATCGAGGTAGCGGGCCGGGCGCAGCACCAGGAACAGGTGCTCCCCGTAGTGTTCCAGCTTGGGTCGCTGGTGGCCGGTCAGCGTGTCCTCCACCGCCAGCTCGTGCAGTCCCAGCTCCGCGGCCACGGCGTGCATCTCCCGCGCATCGGGCCGGTACAGCCCGAGCCATGCCATGCCGCCGGTTTCCTTCATCGCCTCGAACGTCGTGTCCAGGTCGGCCGGTTCCTCGACCCGCCGGCCCTGGACGTAGATGGCGTTGTCGACGATGGGCATGGGTTCCTCCGGTTGCGCATGCGCCGGCCACTGCGTCCGGCACCGACGCCAGTCTCGCACCCTCTACCCTTAATCCGAAGTTACGTGGGGGGTGACGTGTGAAATCCCCGCCGTGGCGGGGATTTCGCGG
>NZ_RWKQ01000068.1:0-1717 GCF_003946885.1 Specibacter cremeus
CTCGCCACCGGCCAACCCTGGATCCCCACCACCACCTGACCAGTTACCGAAAAAATAGCCCTGCCAAACAACTCCGGGCCGCCGGACACACCGCTACCGCAGGTTTTCAATGAATCAACGAGGGTCTTGCCGCGGTCCCGAAAGCACGCCATACTGACCTGACTCGACACGGCCCGACAACCGTTAAACCGATTTGCCATTCCAGTTGTCACGGATCCGCTCGCGTCTGGGAAGGGAACGTCATGAAAGAAAACAAGCACACACCCTGCTGCAGCATCGCCCCGCCGGACCTGCTGGCCCGGCTGGCCATCGAGGGCAGCCACGAGCAGCAGGAGGCCGCGGTGCGAGCCCTGGCCACCTCCGCGGCCATGCGGTCACAGCGTGCCGTGGTGGGCCGGCTCAACCGACAGTTCAACCTGAACATGGGGCAGATGATGGGGTTCACCATCTCCGCCGACCGGAAACTGACCGTCTACGACACCCAGAACAACGGCCGGACGTTCCTGCCCGGGGTCAGGATACGCGGGTGGGGCGAACCGGCCGTCGAGGACCAGGGCGTGAACGAGGCCTACGACGGCAGTTCCGCGACCTACGACTTCTACCACGATGTCCTGCAACGCGACTCGCTGGACGGTGCCGGCATGGAGCTCATCTCCTCCGTGCACTACGGGGTGGGCTTCGACAACGCGTTCTGGGACGGCGGCCAGATGGTCTACGGCGACGGCAGCGGCCGGATCTTCCAGGTCGGCGCGCTGACCCGGGCGCTGGACGTCATCGCCCACGAACTCACCCACGGTGTCACGGACTACACCGCCGGGCTTATCTACAGCAAGCAGGCGGGCGCGCTCAATGAGTCGTTGTCGGACGTCTTCGGCTCGCTCGTCAAGCAGTACAGCCTCAAGCAGGCGGCGGCCGACGCCGACTGGCTCATCGGTGAGGGAACCCTGGTCCCGGAACTGGGCAAGGCCCTGCGCTCGATGAGCCATCCGGGCACCGCCTACTCCGGCGACCGGCAGCCGGGGCATATGGACGACTACGTGGACCTGCCCGACGACAACGACCCCCGCAACGACAATGGCGGTGTGCACATCAACTCCGGCATCCCCAACCACGCCTTTTATCTGGCCGCCACCGCGCTCGGGGGTTACGCTTGGGAAAAGGCGGGAAAGATCTGGTACCAGACCCTGGTCGCCAGGCTGCGTCCCAACACCCAGTTCGACGAGGCCGCGCAGGCCACCGTGGATGTTGCGGGCGAGATGTTCGGCGCCGCCGAGCAGAACGCCGTGAGGAATGCCTGGCAGGAGGTCGGGGTACTGACATGAAGCTGACGGTTCGACGCGGCGGCGGCCTCGCCGGCATCGTCGCGCGGACCGAACTGGATTCGGCCGCCCTGGCGCCGGGGGACAGGCGGGAATTGACCGCCGAGGTCGACCACGTCGGATTGCGGACCAGAGCGGATCCGCCCGTGACCAGGACCTGGCCGGACTCCCAGCTCTATGAAATTTCCCTGGAGGACGGGGGCCGGCGATACAGCCTCCACTACACGGACGAATCACTCCCCGAGGACGTCGGACGGCTCCTGGCCTGGATCGACGGGCGTCCCGAACGGGTTGAATCCCTGGAGATGTGAGGTTCCCGGCCTGCCGTGGTTGAGCCCGTCGGTGATTGAGCTCGACCACCGCGGGTCTCGACAGGCTCGACCACCGCGGGTCTCGAC
>NZ_RWKQ01000068.1:1798-1883 GCF_003946885.1 Specibacter cremeus
AAGCTCGACCACCGCGGGTCTCGACGGGCTCAATCACCGGGAGGGTCAGTGGCTCCCGGCCTCGAAGCGCTTGATCGACGCCTCC
>NZ_RWKQ01000068.1:1889-16619 GCF_003946885.1 Specibacter cremeus
AGCTCCGCCTCGGCGGCGGCGCGGTCGGCCCAGCCGGCCGGCTTGACCCACTTGCCCGGCTCCAGGTCCTTGTAGCGGGAGAAGAAGTGTTCGATCTCCTTGACCAGGAACTCGTCGATGTCGCCGACCTCCTGGATGTGGTCGAAGCGCACGTCGTCGACGACGCACAGCACCTTCGCGTCGCCGCCGGACTCGTCCTCCATGTTGAACACGGCGATCGGGCGGGCCTCGACGACGACGCCCGGGTGCAGATCGAACTCCTGCAGCAGCACGAGCGCGTCCAGCGGATCCCCGTCCTCGCCCAGCGTGTTGTCGAAATAGCCGTAGTGGGTCGGGTACTGCATCGACGTGAACAGGACGCGGTCCAGACGGACGCGGCCGGTCTCGTGGTCGACCTCGTACTTGACGCGGGACCCGCGCGGGATCTCGATGGTGACGTCGTGCTTCATGGATGCTCCTTCAAGCGTCGGTGCGCCCCGCACCCCGGCACGGGGTGGGGCACGTTTTGCGGCTAATATTGAGGATATAGGCGCGATTCTCCCTGCCAATAATCGTGCGCCGAAACTTGCCCGTCTTTTCGCCGGTGCTCCCCGGCGGGTCCGTCCTGTGCCCGGGGGACCCGCGCCGCCCCAGCCATGAAGGAACACGCCAGCACCATGGGCCGAATATCGAAAGCCGCCACCGCCGCACTGCTGGCCGTGGCCCTGGCCGCGCTGGCCGTGCCGGTGGGCTTCAACCTGGCCCCGGCCCTGTTCGCCCCGGCAGCCACGACGCAGCTGCTCCCCGCCGCACAACTGGCGCCCACGGCCCCCGCCACCCTGTCCGGCGTCTCCGCGCTCTCCGACGCCGCCCCGCTGCCGGAACCGGCCGCGCTGGGCACCGCCCTTGACGCCGTGTTCGCGTCCGACGTCGTGGGAGACTTCACCGCCGAGGTCACCGACGCGGCCACCGGCACGGCGCTGTACTCGCGCAATGCTGCGACGGCGGCGGCCCCGGCCTCCAACCTGAAACTCCTCACCAGCCTGGCGGCCCTGTCCACGCTGGGCGCGCAACGCCGCTTCAGCACCGACGTCGTCGCCGGCAGCACGCCGCACAGCATCGTGCTGCGCGCCGGCGGCGATTCGCTGCTGGGCACCGGCGAGAGCGACCCACGCGCCGTCGTCGGCCATGCCGGGCTGAAAACGCTCGCCGACAAGACGGCGGCCGCCCTGAAAAAGGCCAACATCGGCGCGGTGACCCTGGCCACCGACACATCCCTGTTCACCGGCCCGGCGCTGAACCCCTCCTGGGATTCCGCCGACGTGCTCAACGGCGAGATCGCCGCCGTGTACCCGATGGCGCTGTACGGGGCCCGCACCGGCCCGCAGGCCCCCACCTCGGACCGGCCGGCCAACGCCGCCGCGTCCGTGGCCGCCGCCTTCGCCACGGCGCTGCAGGGGGCGGGCATCGAGGTGACGGGCACCGTCTCCGAGGCGCCCGCCGGGTCCGGGGCCGTGCTCGCATCCGTCACCTCCGCCACCGTGGCCCAGCAGGTCCAATACCTGTTGCAGGTCTCGGACAACTACGTGGCCGAGGTGATGGGACGCATGGCCGCCGTCGCCAGCGGCCGGCCCGGCTCCTCCGCCGCGGCCGCCGAAACGGTCCAGGCTACCGTCGCCGGACTGGGCCTGGACACGGCCGGCATGGTGCTGGACGACAGTTGCGGGCTGGCCGCCGCCGACCGGGCCAGCGCCCGGCAGCTGGCCGCCGCCGTGCGCCTCATGGCGACGAGCACGGGCCGGGACGCGGATTTACGCCAGGCGCTGCCCGGGCTGCCCATTGCCGGGCTCACCGGCACCCTGGGCGGGCGTTTCACCGACCCGGTCACGCTGCCCGGCGCCGGCCTGGTGCGGGCCAAGACGGGCACCCTGCTCACGGTCGCCACGCTGACCGGGTACGTGGTGGACGGCCACGGCCGGCTGCTCGTGTTCTCCTTCATGGCCAATGGGCTCCGGGACGGCAACAAGTCCGCACTGCCCGTCCTCGACGCCGCGGCGGCCAAACTCGCCGCGGACTGAGCTGCGGGCCGGCGGCCCGGTGGTGCAGGGCAGCTTGTTGCCACCGGGCTGCCAGCATGATGTGGTCTGATTGGACACATGAGCCCCAAGCCCAATGCCCCCGCCAGCCGCGAGACCCCGGACACCACCGGCCCGGGCGGCGCCGGCCTGGTCAACTGGGACCTGGCCGCCCGCACGGCCGCCAACCTGGCCCCCGCCGGCCCGGACCTCGACGGCCGGGAGATCAGCGCCGCCGTCGACAACCTGCGGCACATGGCGGACAGGTCGGTCCCCCACGTCCACGACATCACCCGGCTCGAGGCCGCCCGCGACCTGCGCGACTCCGAGGTGCTGATCGTCGACCGGGCGTCCTGGGCCAAGGCCAACACGCAGAGCTTCCAGGTCATGATGGACCCGATCCTGGCCGCGCTCGCCGCGAAACAGGCCGACAAGCACGCCGGCTCGAAACCCGCGAACGCGGCCGTCAGCGGCACCGTGACCGGAGCCCAGCTTGGCGCCGTGCTCGCGTTCCTGTCCAGCAAGGTCCTGGGCCAGTACGACCCGTTCGCCGCCATGGACCCGGCCCGGCCGCACGGCCTGCCCGGCGGCCGGCTGCTGCTGGTGGCGCCGAACATCATCACGGTCGAACGCGAACTGGGCGTCGACCCGTCCGACTTCCGGCTCTGGGTCTGCCTGCACGAACAAACCCACCGGGTGCAGTTCGCCGCCGCCCCGTGGCTGCGCCACCACATGCTCGACCAGATCGAAAAGCTCGGCGGGCTGCTCGTGGGCGACTCCGACAAGCTTGGCGAACGCCTGGTCCAGGCCGTGAAACAGCTCGGCCCGAAACCGCGCGGCGCCGGCCCTGACGCCGGGCCGGCCGGCCGCGGCGGCCTCCTCGACCTGCTCCAGGACCCCGAGGAGCAGGCGGCCCTGTCGCACGTCACGGCCGTCATGAGCCTGCTCGAGGGCCACGCGAACGTCGTCATGGACGCCGTCGACGCCTCGATCGTGCCCACCGTGAAGACCATCCGGCAACGCTTCAACACCCGCGGCCGGGACCGCAGCACGCTCGACAAGTTCATCCGCAGGCTCATGGGCCTGGACGCGAAGATGCGCCAGTACACGGACGGGGCGAAATTCGTCCGCGAGGTCGTGCGGCTCACCAGCATGGACGGGTTCAACAATGTCTGGGCCAGCGCCGAGCACCTGCCCACGGAACAGGAGATCCACGCCCCGGCGCTGTGGGTCGAGCGGATGGGGCTCTAGCGCATGCCCGACCCGCTGCGACCGCCCGGTCGGCTGAACCCGACCGTCGGCAAGGCCCGCAAGCTCGTCGGCAACCTGCTCGGGCTCGCCACGACCGGCCGGCACCGGCCCGCGGCGAACCCGGCTGTGGTCCCACCGTTGGTACTGGTCGCGTGCAGCGGCGGACCCGACTCCCTCGCCCTGGCCGCCGTGCTGGCGTTCTTCGCCCGCCGCGGCGAGATCCGCGCCGGCGCCGTCGTCGTCGACCACGGCCTGCAACCGGGCAGCGCCGACGTGGCGGCGCGCGCCGCCGACCAGCTGCGCGGGCTCGGGCTCGACCCGGTCCAGGTGCGCGCGGTGGTCGTGGCGGACGACGGCGACGGCCCGGAGAGTGCCGCCCGCACCGCCCGCTTCGGCGCGCTGGGCGAGGCCGCCCGCGACCTCGGGGCGAGGACGGTGCTGCTGGGCCACACACTCGACGACCAAGCCGAATCGGTGCTGCTGGGCCTGGCCCGCGGCTCCGGCACCCGGTCGCTGGCCGGCATCCGGGAACGCCGCGGCATCTACCTGCGCCCGTTCCTGGCGCTGCGCCGCACCGAGACGGAGGAGATCTGCGCGGCCCTGGGCCTGGCCCCGTGGCATGACCCCGCCAACACGGATCCGGCCTACCTGCGGTCGCGGGTGCGCCACGAGATCCTGCCCTACCTGGAGGAACGGCTGGCGCCGGGCATCGCCGCCAACCTGGCCCGCACGGCGACGATCCTGGCCCAGGACGCCGACCACCTGGACGCGTTGGCGGACGCCGAGTTCACCCGGCTCGCCGAGATTGTTCCGGACGAGGTCCGGCTGCCCGCGGCGTCACTCGGTGAGCTGGCACCCGCGCTCCGCCACCGCGTGATGGCGCGCGCCGTCGTCGTGCTTGGCGGCCGGCAGCCCAGCCAAGAGCGGCTGCGGGCGGCCGCCGCGCTGCTGGCCCGGCGCGGCTCGGCCGGGCCCGTGCAAATGGCCGGGCACGTGCACGCCTACCGCATCCCCCGCAGCAAGGCCGTGCAGCAAGACGGGGCGGGCTATGGGAAGCTAGTGTTTAGACGCGCGCCGTAAGCCGGCACCGCCCGGAATCTCACAGCCGGGCGCGTCCAACGACGACAAATCTTGACACTCAGGAGCCATTGGTGGATTCACAAGACGTCCAAGCCGATCTCAAGCACGTTCTCTACACCAAGGAAGAGATCCAGACCCGCATCACCGAACTGGCCGCGGACATCGACGCCGACTATGCCGATCGCGACGTGCTCCTGGTGGGTGTCCTGAAGGGCGCCGTCATGGTCATGGCCGATCTCTCCCGGGCGCTGCACAGTCACGTGACCATGGACTGGATGGCCGTCTCATCGTACGGTTCCGGCACCCAGTCCTCCGGCGTGGTGCGCATCCTCAAGGACCTCGAAACCGACCTCATGGGCAAACACGTGCTCATCGTCGAGGACATCATCGACTCCGGCCTGACGCTGTCCTGGCTGAAGGCCAACCTGATCTCCCGCGGGCCCGCGTCCGTGGAGATCTGCACGCTGCTGCGCAAGCCGGCCGCCGCGAAGGTGGAGATAGACGTCAAGTACGTCGGCTACGACATCCCCAGCGAGTTCGTGGTGGGGTACGGCCTCGACTTCGCCGAGAAGTACCGCAACCTGGACTTCATCGGCACGCTCGCCCCGCACGTCTACGAATGAACCGGCCCATCCGGGGCAATTCGTTGCGCCGAGAGGGAACTAATGCCCCGCGCCGTTCGTGGGTGAAGGCGAACGTGCAATGCTGGTAACGTACGCTGGCGGCCGGTATTTCGAATTGATGGATCAGGAGGGGCGAGGGCTCACCTCGAACACACGATGAATGTCAAGAAAATCTTCAAGGGTCCCCTCGTGTGGATCGTTGCGGTGGTCGTTCTTCTCCTGATCGCCTTCGCCACCCTCTCCGGCGGCGGGACCGCCAAGGTCAAGACCTCCGAGGCGCTGACCCTGCTCAAGAACGACAAGGTCGTCTCGGCCAAGGTGTTCGGCGCCGAGGGGCGCGTCGACCTGGTCCTGAAGGACGACTACACGACCCAGGACGGGCAGAAGGCGGGCAAGAACGTCGAGTTCTTCTTCGGCGGCTACCGTTCCGACACCATCGCCACGGCACTCGACAACGCCGGGCTGCAATCGTTCGACGACCAGCCGGCGCAGAACTCGTTCTGGTCCTCGCTGCTGTCCCTGGTCATCCCGATCCTGCTCATCGGCGTCATCTTCTGGTTCCTGTTCTCCCGCATGCAGGGCGGCGGCAGCAAGGTCATGCAGTTCGGCAAGTCCAAGGCCAAGCTGATCACCAAGGACCACCCCCAGGTCACGTTCGTCGACGTCGCCGGCGCCGACGAGGCCGTCGAGGAACTGCACGAGATCAAGGAATTCCTGCAGGACCCGGGCAAGTTCGCCGCCGTCGGGGCGAAGATCCCCAAGGGCGTGCTGCTGTACGGCCCGCCCGGGACCGGCAAGACGCTGCTGGCCCGCGCCGTGGCCGGCGAGGCCGGCGTGCCGTTCTACTCCATCTCCGGCTCCGACTTCGTCGAGATGTTCGTCGGCGTCGGCGCGTCCCGCGTCCGCGACCTGTTCGAACAGGCCAAGTCGAACGCCCCCGCCATCATCTTCGTCGACGAGATCGACGCCGTCGGCCGGCACCGTGGCGCCGGCATCGGCGGCGGCAACGACGAACGCGAGCAGACGCTCAACCAGTTGCTCGTCGAGATGGACGGCTTCGACGTCAAGACGAACGTCATCCTCATCGCCGCGACCAACCGCCCCGACGTGCTCGACCCGGCCCTGCTGCGCCCGGGCCGCTTCGACCGGCAGATCCCCGTCGAGGCCCCGGACCGGTTGGGTCGCGAACAGATCCTGCACGTCCACTCCAAGGGCAAGCCGATGGCCCCCGGCGTCGACCTGAACGCGGTGGCCAAGAAGACGCCCGGCTACACGGGCGCCGACCTGGCCAACGTGCTCAACGAGGCGGCGCTGCTCACGGCCCGCTCCAACGCCCAGCTGATCGACGACCGCGCCCTCGACGAGTCGATCGACCGTGTCATGGCCGGCCCGCAGAAGCGCACCCGCGTCATGAAGGAACTCGAGCGCAAGATCACCGCCTACCACGAGGGCGGCCACGCCCTCGTCGCCGCGGCCATGCACAACACGGCCCCCGTCACCAAGATCACGATCCTGCCGCGCGGGCGCGCCCTCGGCTACACCATGGTGGTGCCCGAGGACGACAAGTACTCCACGACCCGCAACGAGCTGCTCGACCAGATGGCGTACGCCATGGGCGGGCGCGTGGCTGAGGAAATCGTGTTCCACGACCCCTCCACGGGTGCGTCCAACGACATCGAGAAGGCCACGAACACGGCCCGCGCCATGGTCACCCAGTTCGGCATGAGCGATCGGATCGGCGCCGTGAAGCTCGGCTCCGGCGCCGGCGAACCGTTCCTGGGCCGCGACGCCGGGCATGACCGCGACTACTCCGAGGCGGTCGCCTCGATCGTGGACGCGGAGGTGCGCAAGCTCATCGACCGCGCCCACGACGACGCCTACGAGGTCCTCATGGCCAACCGCGACGTGCTGGACCGGCTGGCGCTGGAACTGCTCGAGCGCGAGACCCTGAACCAGCACGAGATCGAGCAGATCTTCAGCGACCTGCGCCGCCCGGCCGCGCGCCAGGTGTGGCTGTCCAAGGAGACCCGGCCCGTCTCCGACCTGCCCCCGGTGGTGACCGAGAAGGAACGCGCCGACGCGCGCTCCGCCGGGGAGCCCGACCCCGCCACCGTGTCCCCGCAGGACCAGCTGGCCGGCGCCCACCTGCAGGGTGACGTCGACGCCCCCGGGCCCATGCCGGGCGACAGGCGCGGCGGGGAATCGCTGCCCGGCACGCGCGGCGAGACGCCCCGGCCCGGTCACCCCGGCGGACCCGGGCTTGACGCGCAGGGCCGTGGCGGACGGGATGACGCCTGACGTGGACGACTTCGACGAGACCATCCCCGAGGGCGCCGTCCTCGTGGACTTGGCCCGCATCGAGGCCGCGGTCCGCGAGATCCTGCTCGCCGTGGGCGAGGACCCGGACCGCGGCGGCCTTCAGCAAACCCCGAAGCGCGTGGCGAAGGCGTACGCCGAGGTGTTCGCCGGCCTGCACCAGGACCCGGGCGACGTGCTGTCGACGACGTTCGACATCGCCCACGAGGAGATGGTCCTGGTCAAGGACATCCCCTTCTACTCGACCTGCGAACACCACCTGGTCCCGTTCCACGGCAGCGCCCACGTCGGCTACATCCCGTCCCTCGAGGGCCGGGTGACCGGCTTGAGCAAGCTGGCCAGGCTCGTGGACATCTACGCCAAGCGCCCGCAGGTCCAAGAACGGCTGACCACGCAGATCGTCGAGGCCCTCGTGAAGTACCTCAGGCCACGCGGGGCCATCGTCGTCGTTGAATGCGAACACATGTGCATGTCCATGCGCGGTGTCCGCAAGCCCGGTGCCAAGACGGTCACCAGTGCCGTGCGCGGACTGCTGCACGAACCGGCCACCCGGGCCGAAGCCATGAGCCTGATTCTCGGAAGGTAACCTGATGGATTCACTTGCAGCCGCCCCGGGCACGGGGCCGGCCACCTCGCCGCTGCCCCTGCTCCGCGGGCCGCGCAGGGCCGCGCAATTCGCAAACCTGCCCACCGACCGCACCGTGGTCATGGGCATCCTGAACTGCACGCCCGACTCGTTCAGCGACGGCGGCGACTACAACTCGCTGGACACGGCGATCGCCCACGGGCTGCGCATGTTCTACGCCGGGGCCGACATCATCGACGTCGGCGGCGAATCGACCCGCCCGGGCGCGGAGGACGTCGACGCCCAGGAGGAGCAGCGGCGCATCATGCCCGTCATCGAGGCGCTGGTGAAGGCCGGCGCGCTGGTGTCCGTCGACACCCGCCACGCCGCCACCGCGGCCCTGGCACTCGACGCCGGTGCGGGGCTGATCAACGACGTGTCCGGCATGCACGTGCACGCCGACATGATCGAGCTGATCGCCGAACGCCAGGTGCCGTACGTGCTCATGCACAGCCGCGGCGACTCGCGCGCCATGGATTCGCTGACACAGTACGACGACGTCGTCACCGACGTGGTGGACGAACTGCGCGACGTGCGCGAACGGTTCTACGCGGCCGGTGTGGCGCCGGACAAGATCATCATCGATCCGGGCATCGGCTTCTCCAAGAACGCGGACCAGAACTGGGAGCTATTGGCCAACCTCGACGAGGTGGCCGCCCTCGGCAACCGGGTGCTCGTGGGCACGTCCCGCAAGCGCTTCCTCGGCACCCTGCTCACGAGCGCCGGCAAGGCGGCCGCCCCCAAGGACCGGGACGACGCCACCTCCGCCACCACGGCGCTGGCCGCCGCCCAGGGCGTGTGGGGCGTGCGCGTGCACGACGTCCCCGCCAGCGTGGACGCCGCCAAGGTGGCCGCCCGCGAGAACGCGGCCCGCACGGCCCGCGCGGAGCGCTTGGCATTGGCGGCGACCCGGGCGGAATCGGTCGAGGCCGCGCTGTGACAGGCGCCGCCACCGCCCGCCCGGCCGACCGGATCACGCTCACCGGCGTCAGCGCCATCGGACACCACGGCGTGTTCGACCATGAGAAACGTGATGGCCAGCCGTTCATCGTCGACGCCGTCCTGCACACCGACACCAGCGCCGCCGCGGCCACGGACGACCTGTCCGAGACCACCGACTACGGCGCCGTCGCGGAGACCATCACCGGCCTCATCACCGGCGAGCCGTTCGACCTGATCGAGAAACTGGCCGGGGAGATCGCCGCCGCCATCCTGGCCGGATTCCCGACCGTGTCCGCCGTCGAGGTCACCGTGCACAAGCCCAAGGCGCCCATCCAGGTGCCGTTCGGGGACGTGGCCATCACGATCTTCCGGGACAGGGCGTGAGCGACGCCGCCTGGGTGCGGGCCATACTGGCCCTGGGCAGCAACCTCGGTGAGCGGGCCGGCACACTCTCCGCCGCCGTCGTCCAACTGGCCGACCACCCCGGCGTGCGGCTGCGCGCCGAGTCCCCCGTGGTCCGCACGAAACCGGTGGGCGGGCCGGCCGGCCAGCCGGACTTCCTGAACATGGTCATCGCCGTCGACACGACGCTGGCACCGTACGAGCTGCTGGCCCACTGCCAGGCGGTGGAGGCCGCCCACCACCGCGTCCGCGAGGTCCGCTGGGGTCCGCGCACCCTCGACGTCGACATCATCACCTACGGTGACGCGGCCAGCGACGACCCGGCGCTGACGCTGCCGCACCCGCGCGCCGCGCAGCGGGCGTTCGTGCTGTACCCGTGGTCGCTGATGGACCCGGACGCCACGTTGGCCGGTGTTCGCGTCACCGCCCTGGCCGCCGCGGCCGACGACCTGCCCGGCATCAGCCTGGATGGGACCGGCGAGCCCGGCGCGTAGGCGTGCGGGCCGCCACCGCGTTCACCGGCGCTACGCAACACCCGGGCATAAAATGTAGGGTTGAGACACAAGTCGCAAGGCGAGTCGGTGAGGCAGGGATGAGGAACACGTTGCGGACCATCAGGCCCGCATGGCTGGTGGCCGTCGCGATCGTTGCGGCCGCGGCCGGGTGGTTTGTGAATGTCATGACCAGCCGCGCCACGCTGGCGACGCCGGTGCTGCCGCTCAGCTCGCTGGCCACCATGGGGCTCATCGTCGTCGTGACGGTGATCCTGGGGTGGAAGGTGCGCCGGTGGCGCGACGGGGACCGCAAGCACGAGCTCAACCCCCTGCTGGCCGCCCGGACCGTCGTGCTCGCCCAGGCGTGCGCGTACGCCGGCACCGTGCTGTTCGGCTGGCACGCCGGCCTCATGGTCTACCAGGCGCCCAGCCTGGGGCTGCGCAGCGACTTCGGCGTCATCTGGCAGATCGTGGCCCTGCTGGGCGGCGGCGCCGTCATGGTGGTTACCGGCCTGGTCGTGGAACGCTTCTGCAAACTGCCGCCCGAAGACGAGGAACCGGCCGAGGGCGTGCACCGGGGCAAGCGGGACGGCCGCGGGGAGGAAGAATTTGCCTGACACGCCAGCCCGCAACACGTACCCGAGCCCGCTGAACCCGGAGGGCGTCACGTTCCTGCCCGTCTCGCCGCGGCTGGTCACCGCCCGGTTCATCGAGCGCGGCGGGTGGGGGCTGCTGTTCCTCCTCGTCACGTCCGTGCCGCTGGTCCTGCGCGCAACCGGCGTGTGGCCCGGCTACCCGGCCGTCCTGGCCTGGGTGCTGCCGGCCGCCGTCCTGCTGATCGTGCTGTGGGTCCTCGCGCTGGTGCGCCGCCAGGTCCGCGCCATCGGGTATGCCGAACGGGACGACGACCTGCTGATCCGGCACGGCATCCTGTTCCAACGCGTCCTGGTGGTCCCGTACGGGCGGATGCAGTTCGTCGACGTGACCGTGGGCCCGCTGGAACGCGCCCTGGGCCTGAGCAGCCTCAAGCTGCACACGGCCGCACCCGGCACGGAGGCCATGATCCATGGGCTCACCACCGCCGAGGCCGCCCGCCTGCGCGAACGGCTCCCGGCCCTCGGCGAGGCGAAACTGGCCGGACTGTGAGCGCGCCCGTACAGGTGCCCGGGTCGTTCCGCACGGACGGCCCGGACGACTGGCACCGCGTCCACCCGGTGTCCCCGCTCGTGCGCGGATGGGTGGCCGTTGCCGCCATCATCGTCGTCTTCGGGCGCACCTCCCTGGAAAACGGAGCCAGCTACCGCAGCGGGTCGCTGGAATTCAACGGCGCCCCCGTGGGCGTGGTCGCCGCCGTGGTGAGCGCCGCCGTCGTCGTCTTCGGCGTCGTCTTCTTCCTGTCCTGGCGCTTCACCCGCTACCAGGTGACCGACGACCACGTGCACGTGAACTCGGGCGTCATCTTCCGCCAGCAGCGCCGCGCCCGGATCGACCGGGTGCAGGCCATCGACGTGGTGCAGCCGCTGGTGGCGCGCGCCTTCGGGCTGGCGGAGCTGAGGTTCGACGTGGCGGACAGCGGGAAGTCGGCCATGAAACTGTCCTTCCTGAAGCTGGACGAGGCGAAGCGGCTGCGCGCCGCCATCCTGGCCCGGGCGGCGGGCGTGGCCGCGGACCCGGCCGCTCCCGGCGTGGTGGCGGAGGCGCCCGAACGGCAGGTGCTGGCGCTGGCGCCGGCCCGGATCCTCGGCGCCACGCTGCTCGGACCCACCACCGTCGTGGCGGTCATCGTGCTGGCCTTCTGCCTCGCGCTGGTCGCCGTCACCGGCGAACCGGCCACGCTGGTCACGCTGGTGCCGGCCATCATCGGCGTGGGCGCCGGCTACTGGAGGTCGTTCACGAACGACTTCAACTTCCGCGTGGCGTTGTCCGCGGACGGCGTCAGGCTGCACTACGGCATGCTGGAGACGCGCGCCCAGACCATCCCGCCCGGACGCGTGCAGGCCGTGGGCATCAGCCAGGGCCTGCTGTGGCGCGCCTGCGGCTGGTACCGGGTGCACCTGAACGTGGCCGGCCTGGGCGATGACCGGCGCGACCACGAGTCCCGCACCGTGCTGCTGCCGGCCGGGACGCTGCCGGAGGTCATGACGGTGTTGGCCCTCGTGTTCCCGGACCCGGGCGTGGCCAACCCGCTCGACGTGCTCGCCGCCGGCATCCGCGGCAAGGGCGGCGCGCAGGGGTTTGTGCACTCGCCGCGCCGGGCCTTCTGGCTGGACCCGCTGGCGTGGCGCCGCAACGCCTACCGGGCCACCGGCACGGCGCTGCTGTGCCGGCGCGGTGTGCTGACCCGCCGCCTCGAGGTCGTCCCGCACGAACGCACCCAGTCGCTGAGCCTGGAGCAGGGGCCGCTCATGCGGGCCCTGGGCCTCGTCGACTTCGCCTTGCATTCCACGCGCGGGCCGGTGACCCCCGTGGTCCGGCACATGGCCCTGCCGGCCGGCCGCGCCCTGTTCGACGAACAGGCCGCACGCGCCGCCACGGCCCGGCGCATCCACCGCCCCGAACGGTGGATGACCGGGGCGCCCGGCAACGGACCGGCCGGCAACGGACCGACTGGCAGTGGACCGACTGGCAGTGGACCGTCGAAATACCTGGAGGAAGAACATGGCCGTTAAACCCGGGCGCCTCGGCGTCGGCGTGATCGGCGCCGGCAGGGTCGGGGCCGTGCTCGGTGCGGCGCTGCGCGCGGCCGGGCACGCCGTCGTCGGCGTTTCCGCCGTGTCCGAGGCCTCGCGTGAGCGGGCCGAGAACCTGCTGCCCGGCGTGCCGGTGCTCGCGATCCCCGAGATCGTGGAACGGGCCGAACTGGTGCTGCTCGCCGTGCCCGACGACGCGCTGCCCGTCCTGGTCGAGGGCCTCGGGAAGGCCGGGGCATGGCAGGTCGGCCAGCTGGTGGCGCACACCTCCGGCCGTTTCGGTGTCGGTGTGCTGGCGCCGGCGAAGGCGGCCGGGGCCATCCCGCTCGCCTTGCACCCGGCTATGACGTTCACGGGCCTGAGCCTGGACCTGGACCGGCTGGCCGACTGCTCGTTCGGTGTCAGCGCGGACCCGGCCATGCTGCCCATCGCCCAGGCGCTCGTCGTGGAAATGGGCGCCGAGCCGGTGGTCGTCGCCGAGGCCGACCGCGTCCTGTACCACGCCGCCCTGGCGCACGGGTCGAACCACCTGGTCACGCTCGTCGCCCAGGCCGCGCAGCTGCTGGCGGACGCGGGTGTCGAGGCGCCGGACCGGGTGCTCGGTCCGTTGTTGCGCGCGGCGCTGGAGAACGCGCTGGCCTCCGGCGAATCGGCGCTCACCGGGCCGGTGGCCCGGGGTGACGCCGGCACCGTGGCCGCGCACACGCAGGCGCTGCGCGAGCACGCCCTTGACACGGGCGCCGCCGACATCCTGGACGCCTACCTGGCGATGTCTGCCAGCACGGCCGCGCGCGCCGCCCGCCGCGGCCTGCTCTCCGCCGACGCCTACCTGGCGGTGCAGGCGGCATTGACCGCGGACGACGGCGACCCGGCCACGGGCGCGCCCGTCACCAAAGGCCGTGCAACCCCTCCGGAAGGCGTCTGACATGCCGACGACCCTCGTCACCACGATCGCCGGGCTCAAGGCCGCCACGGCACGGCTGCTGGCGGCGCGATCGGCGTCCGCCGGGCGGCCCGCCACGCTCGGCCTGGTGCCGACCATGGGCGCGCTGCACGCGGGCCACGCCGCCCTGGCCCGGGCCGCCGTGGCGGAGAACGACGTCGTCGTGGCCAGCGTGTTCGTCAACCCGCTGCAGTTCGGCGACCCGGCCGACCTGGCACGCTACCCGCGCACCACCGACGCGGACCTGGCGCTGCTGGACTCGGTGGGTGTCGACCTCATGTTCGCCCCGACCGTGGACGAGATGTACCCGGGCGGTGAGCCGTTGGTGCGGGTGTCGGCCGGCCGGCTGGGGGAGCTGTACGAGGGCGCGTCCCGGCCCGGGCACTTCGACGGCGCGCTGACCGTTGTGGCGAAGCTGCTGCACGTGGGGTTGCCGTTGTCCGGCACCGACGGCGGGTACCGGGCGTACTTCGGCCAGAAGGATGCCCAGCAGCTGGCCCTGGTGCGGCGCATGGTGGCCGACCTGGACTTCCCCGTGGAGATCGTAGGCGTGCCGATCGTGCGCGATGCGGACGATCTGGCGCTGTCCAGCCGCAACCGGTTCCTGTCGGCGGGGCAGCGCGAGTCGGCGCTGGTCCTGCCCCGCGCACTGCGGCTGCTCGAGCGGCGCGCCGACGCGCACGAACCGCTGGATCTCGAGTCGGTGGAGGCGATGGTGCGCAGCGCCCCCGGCGTGGAACTGGACTATCTGGAGGTCGTCGACCCGGCAACGTTGTCGCCGCGCGCGGAGAACTGCCGCGAGACGCCGTTCACCGGCGAGGCGCTGGCCCTCATCGCCGCCCGGGTGGGCCCGGTCCGGCTCATCGACAACGCGCCGCTGGGCTCCTGACCGGCGCCTGGGGGCGCATTCGGACCAGGCCCGAGCATGGCATTCTTGACCGGCTCCGCCGTCGGGTAGGCCGCCTGGGTGCCGCGTTTCGTCGTGGCCAGCGCGGCCGCCACGGACACAATCGGTCCGAAACTGCTGGGCAGTAGATGTCGACGACGCAACTGGTGGGCAGTAGATGTCGAAAATCGGCGCGAAACGAGCATCTACTGTCCACTCGTTCGCGAGACGCCACCACCCTGCTCCCAGGCGACAGCCGCCGTACATTCACCCATTCAGCACCAAGCCCCGACTGGCACAATCCCCAACCCGGCCAACCTTTACGGTCACAGCACTAGCCGCAATGCCGTGTAGTTAGGCTGGCTGGCGGGTTGTCAAGCGGGTGTTGTCGGCGATGATCTCGATGTCGATGGTTGCCTGGTAG
>NZ_RWKQ01000069.1 GCF_003946885.1 Specibacter cremeus
CGACCCGCCGGGCCCGACTTCCCGCCGGTCGTGTAGTGCGTCCGGGAAATCGCCATATAGCAGCCAGATCACCGCAAGGCACTGGCGCGGCAACCGCGCCCTGTGCTACAAAATCAGTCGCCCTCTTGTGCCGAACCGACTGCGTGGAAATCCGCGTTAGGGCCGCCGGTGCCTGCGTCCCAGCCGACGACGCGGAGCTTGCCCGGGCCACGGAACGGCAGTGGCAGCGGGTGCAGCTCCCTGCCACCGTCCGTGAACTCGTTCTNCGACGATCAACAACGCCGCAGCGCCATCTGCTGGCACGTCTTCGACGACTGACCTGTAGCCTGCCGCCCCGACCGCACCAAATCAGGAGACATACCCTAGCGCGTGGACGGGGCGGGCACGGCCACCGGCTCGGCCACGTCCTCGATGTACCGCTTGGCGTTGATCATGACGCCGCCGGTCAGCATGACCAGCAGGCACACACCCAGCATGGCGAACGACGCGTTCCAGTTCCCCGTCGCGGCGTGCACCACGCCGAACAGCAGCGGCGCGACGCCGGCCCCGGCATAGCCGATCCCCTGGCTGAACCCGGACAGCACGGCCGCCCCGTGCGTGGTGCGCGAGCGCAGGTTCACCATGAGCAGCGCCGTCGCGAACGTGCCCTGGCCCAACCCGATGAACGTCACCCACCACCAGGTCCCGGCCGTGGGCGAGAGCAGCAGGCCCAGGTGCCCGGTCGCCCAGCACGCCGCGAACAGCAGGATGGCAAAGATCGGGTTCCGCATGCGCGGCACCCACAGCGGCACCAGCAGGCTCACCGGCAGCCCCATGATGGCGAAGTAGGCCAGCGCCGAGCCCGCCGCGGCCGTGTCCACGCCCTGCCCGGACAGGTATGGCGGCAGCCACGTGAAGTACACGTACGTCTGCGCCGAGTTGCCGGCCAGGAAGATCGCCAGGCCCCAGGCGACAGGCGAGCGCCAGGGACGGATGCGGACGGCGCCGGCGCCGGAGATGCCGACGGCAACGCCACCCGGGCCGGCGGCGGCCGGCGACGTCCCGGCGTCGTGCCTCACCCGCCGGTCCCCCGCCAACTGGACCAACCACGGCAGCAGGACCAGCAGGCTCACCGAGGACCAGACGGCGATGGAGACGCGCCAGTTGGATGCGTCGGCCACCGGCACGGCCAGTTGCGGGCTGGCGGCGGTGCCGACGGCCAGCAGCGTCACGTAGCCGGCCGTGACGACGCCGACCCGGTCGGGGAAGTATTTTTTCACCAGCGGCGGGAGCACCACGTTGCCCATCCCGTACCCGGCCATGGTGATCGCCGAACACGCCAGGAACGGCCACACAGACCCCGTCAGTGCGCGCGCCACCTGCCCGGCGACGGCCAGCAGCACCGCCGTGATGAGCACGGCCTCGAGCCCGAAGCGGCGGATCAGCACCGGCGTGCCGAGCCCGAACACGGCGAAAACGATGGGCGGCAGCATGGCCAGCAGGCCGATCGTGGCGGCGTCGAACCCGAGTTCCGGGCCGAGCGTGCCCAGCAGCGGCGGGACCACGGAGACGGCCGGACGCAGGCTGACGGCCATGACCATGATGCCCAGGAGCGCGCCGATCCGGCCGCGCCACGGTTTTCGCAGGATGGGGTTGTTCACCAACCCACCCTAGCGACGGCCGCGGGCCTCCGGCGACGGCGGGTCATTCAGTGGACGCCGCGCGCCTCCGGGTTGACGGCCTGGGCCGCCGACTGCTGCCGGCCGCTACTGGCGGAACAGCGCGCTGTACGCGTTCAGTGCCGGCTGGCCGCCGAGGTGGGCGTAGAGGACGTTGCTGGAGGCCGGGATGTCACCGGTCGTGACGAGGTCGATGAGCCCGGCCATGGACTTGCCCTCGTAGACGGGGTCGACAATCATGCCCTCGAGCGAGCCAGTGAGCCGGATCGCGTCGAGCGTGGACTGCGCCGGGATGCCGTACAGGTCCCCGGCCCAGCCCTCGAGGACGGTGATCTCGTCGTCGCGCAGCTCGCGGCCCAAGCCGATCAGCTCGGCCGTGTGCCGGGCGATGCGCGCCACCTGGGTGCGGGTCTTCTCGATGGTGGCTGAGGCGTCGATGCCGATGACGCGCCGCGGCCGGTCCTGGCCGGCGAACCCGGCGATCATGCCGGCGTGCGTGGACCCGGTGACCGTGCACACGACGATGGTGTCGAAGAAGACGCCCAGCTCCCGCTCCTGGGCCGCCACCTCGTACGCCCAGTTGGCGAAGCCGAGCCCGCCCAAGGGGTGTTCGGAGGCGCCGGCGGGGATGGGGTAGGGCTTGCCGCCGGACGCTTCGACATCGGCGATGGCCTGCTCCCAGCTGCTGCGGATGCCGATGTCGAAGCCGGCATCGTCGAGGCGGACGTCGGCCCCCATGATGCGCGAGAGCATGATGTTGCCGACCCGGTCGTTGAGCGCGTCCGGCCAGTCCACCCAGTTCTCCTGCACCAGGCGGGCCTTCAAGCCGAGCTTGGCGGCGACGGCCGCGACCTGGCGCGTGTGGTTCGACTGGTAGCCGCCGATCGACACGAGCGTGTCGGCGCCCTGGGCGAGCACGTCCGGGACGATGTACTCGAGCTTGCGCGTCTTGTTGCCGCCGAACGCCAGGCCGCTGTTGCAGTCCTCCCGCTTGGCCCAGATCCGGGCGCCGCCCAGGTGGTCGGAGAGCCGCGGCAGCGGGTGCACGGGGCTGGGCCCGAAGGTCAGCGGGTAACGGTCAAAGTCGGTGATGGCCACTTCGGATCCTTGTCGTTGCGGGGGCTCATGCGGAGGTAGGGGGTTGTCGCGGATCGCTCCACAATCCGTGCAATATATTGCATGCCAGATGTGGGGTGCTGTCAAGGGCCGCGCCCGATACGCTTGATGCCATGCCCATTCCCGCCCCGCACGGCATCCACAAGCGGTCGCTGCTGCGCGACGACGTGTACGAGTCGATTCGCAATGCGATTGTCGACGGCACACTGGCGCCGGGCGAACGCCTGCGAGACCCCGAACTGGAGGCCTGGCTGGGCGTGAGCCGGACCCCGATCAGGGAGGCGTTGTTGCGGCTGGAACGGGCCGGGCTGATCGTCGCCAGGCCAGGCCGGGCCACGATCGTGGCACCCTACGACCCGGCCTCGACCCTCAGCGCCCAGCAGGTCGTGGCCGCCATGCACGAACTGGCCGCCCGGCTGGCCGTGCCCCACCTCGACACGGCGGGCCTGGGCGCCATGGCGGCGGCGAACAACCGCTTCAGCGCGGCGCTGGCGGACGACGACGTCGATGCCGCCCTGGCGGCCGACGACGACTTCCACGCCGTGTTTGTGCACGCCTGCGGCAACGACATGATCCCCCCTGTCCTGGAGCAGGCGCTGCCCGTGCTGCGTCGCGTGGAGCGTCAGCGGTTCGGCTCGTTCGCGGCCCGGCATTCGGTGAAGCAGCACGCGGACATCATCCGGTTGGCCGGCACGGGCGACGCCGACGGCGCCGCCCTGGTCTGCCGGGAGAACTGGCTCTCGCTCGGCGATGGCCGTGCCAATGGCGCCGATCCGGGCATCGCCCCCTGACGCCGGTCGTCGATGGTGACCGTAACATCCGACGTGCCCGAGGATTTGCCGCGGCCCCGAAGCGCCGGTGCATCGTGAAAATACAGCAGGGCAAGGACCCGGGGGCCGGCTGGTCCAGCCGCGCCAATGTGCCAATCCCCGTACCGTCCGTCCACCCGACCCCTGCAGGCTGCACGGCGGAAGCGTCGCCATCGCTGGTCATGTGACAAGTCGGTGGCATCGTGAGTCACAATGAAAATCTGTCGTCACATGACGCCAGTCGGCCATGACAGGCCAGTAAAGAAATACGCGAACGCCCTTACCACCGCCGCCCGACCCGTGGTTAGGTGCAGTGACGGGGGTTACCCACACTGCCCTCGGAATCAACACGAGGATGGCCAATGACACGCAATGAAGGCTCACTCATCACCCGAATTACCGGGGCCGGGACGGCCACCGCGGTTGCCGCGGCCCTGCTGCTCGGCTCGGCGCCCGGGGCCTTGGCCGACGACCAGGCGGCAGGGTCCCTGAAAGGAATCCCCACTCCGGCCATCTACCCCACTCCCCAGTCCGTCGCCAAACAGGGAGAGGAGGTCCCGCTCAGCGGAAAGGTCACGCTGGTTGTGGGCGCGGACACGGACCCTGCCACCGTCAAGGCAGCCAAGGACGTCCTGGGCCGCGTCAGCCACAACCTGGATGTCGTCTCAGATGGCCAGAAGGTCCATGGCGGAAGCGTCATCTATCTGGGCACGCCCGCGGACAACCCCGCGGTGGGCACGGCCCTTGGCAGTCTCGGCATCGACGCCGCCCCGACCTTGGGCCACAGTGAAGGCTACGTCCTGGCCACCGGCAAGATCGGCGGCCAAAACACGGCCGTGCTGGCAGGGGCGGACAAGAGCGGCAGCTATTACGCCGTCCAGACCCTCCGCCAGGTCATCAGCGGCAAGAAAATCGCGCCCGTGCGGGTCTTGGACTGGCCGCTCATGAGCGTTCGCGGCACCGTGGAGGGTTTCTACGGAACCCCGTGGTCGCACCAGGCCCGGCTGGACCAGTTCGCGTTCTACGGCGAACAAAAAATGAACACCTACATATACTCGCCCAAGGATGACCCGCTGCTGCGGGCGCAGTGGCGCAGCCTCTACACGGGAGCCGAGCAGCAGCAGCTCAAGGAACTCATCGATACCGCCACGGCCAACCACGTGAAATTCACGTACGCGCTCTCGCCCGGCAACGACATCTGCTACTCCACCACGGCGGACCTGGACTCGACGGTGGCCAAGTTCGAGTCCCTCTACACACTGGGTGTCCGGGACTTCTACATCGCCTTGGACGACATCGCCCCCTACCTGCAGTGCGCGGCCGACAAGGCCATGTTCCCCAAGACGAATTTCCGCGGACTGGCCGACGCGCAGGCCTACTACCTGAACGCCGTCAATGCCGCGTTCATCAAGAAGCACCCCGACGTCGGCGCCCTGCAGATGGTGCCCACCAACTATGCCGGCTCCGCGGCGGACCCGTACAAGGGTGAGCTGGGCATCATGATGGACAAGGACATCCTGCTCCAATGGACCGGGGAACAGGTGGTCTCCCACCGGATCACGACGGCCAGCACCAAGGCCGCCCAGGTGACCTACGGCACGGCCGCCAACCCGCGCGGACTGTTCATCTGGGACAACTACCCCGTCAACGACTTTGCGCAGAACAGGCTTTTCCTGGCACCACTGATCGGCCGGGACAAGGACCTGTACACGGCAACGACGGGGATCACCTCGAACCCCATGATCGAGTCCTATGCGTCCCTGCCCACGTTGTTCAACTTTGCCGACTTCACCTGGAACGGCCCGGCCTACCAGCCGCGGCAGTCCATGGCCGCGGCACTGAAACTGGTCGCCGGCCCCGGGAAGGGCGCGCTCGAGTCACTGACCGCCTTCGCGGACCTGAACCAGAACTGGCAGGACGACGCGCTGACCCCCAACGCGCCGGCGCTCTCCGCCGACGTGGCCGCTTTCTGGGCCGCATACGACGCCGGGACGTTCCCAACGCGGTCGGCCCTCGCGGACCGCGCCGAACTGATCCGGCACCTGCCCAAGGACCTGGCCACGATCGCGTCGGCCGGATTCTACGCGGACGCGAGGCACTGGATCGACGCCGCCGCGAACTGGGGCGACGCCACGGCGTCGGCTCTGGACATGCTGCGGGCCGTGAAGGACGACAACGGCGCCGCCGTCGTCGTCGCGCGCCTGAGGCTGAACGCCGCGGTCACGGCGGCCGGCGCGGCAACGCAGCCGACCCACGACCAGGGCCTGCTGGTGCCGAAGGTGGGCGACGGCGTCTTCCAGTCGTTCATCGCCAAGGCCAAGTCCTTGGCGGACGCCTGGCTGGGCGCCGTGCCGGTGGCCGGTTCGGCCCCGAAGGCCGTGACCAGCTTCGCGCCGTACGGCAACAACACGGCGGACAAAATGTTCGACGGCGACACCGGAACGATATTCTGGACCAATTCCACGCCGAGCGTGGGCTCAACCATTGGCGCGGACTATGGCGCACCCATCAGCATTTCCAAGGTGTTGATCCAGCAGTCCGATTCGGACACCACGCTGGCCGACATGATGTACCACGCCACGTTGCAGTACTCCGTCGACGGCACCACGTGGACCGACGCCGGCACGTTCGACAACGCACCGGTCATCAGCGCAACCTTCGCCACCCCCGTCACGGCGCGGTACGTCCGGATCAAGGCCTCGGCCGTGAATCCGGCCGGGCAGTGGGTCAAGATCCGCGAGTTCACCGTCAGCACGGTCCCGGCGGGGGTGTCGTCCACCATCGCCGCGGCCGCCGGGACCACGTTGGCCGATGCCGTGGACGGGCGGGTGGATACCGCCTGGCAGGGCGCCCGCCCGGCCGTCGGCGGCGACAACGTCACCCAGGTTTTCGACGCCCGGGTGCTGCCGTCGGTCACCGTCATCGGCGCGGTCACCGGCACCGTGCAGGTCCAACGTGCCGGCGTGTGGGTGAATGCCGGGACACTCCTGTCCGGTTACACGAAGGTCACGGTGGGCGGCGCGCCCGTTTCGGGTGTCCGGCTCGTCCTTGACGGCGGGCCGGCCCCGGTGATCAACGAGATCATCCTGGCCCCGCAGTAGGCACAAGGCCGGCAGCCGCCGTCGTCCATGGTTTTCCAACGGGCGACGGCGGCTGCCGGAATTACTCATCTAGGATTGAGGGAGGCCCGCCCGGGGCCGCACGGCACCGAGGACCAGTCATGAACACCACCGAGTTGGGGGCCGCCATTCGCAGGCGGCGGCGGGCCCTGGAGCTGACGCAGGATGAGACGGCCGAACTCGCCGACGTCTCCACCCGGGTGCTCAGCGACCTGGAGAACGGCCGGGCCACCGTGCGGCTGGACATCCTGCTGGGCGTCGCCGATGCACTGGGCCTGGACATCGCCCTGACCGTGCGGGCGCATTCGTGAACCCGGAGGATGCGAAGCGGGTCCCGCGGGCCATCGTGTACAAGAACGGCGTGCCGGCGGCGACGATCGAGCGCAACGCCCATGCCGGCGTCGTCTTCGCCTACCTGCCCGACTACGTCACCGACGGCAGGGCGGCCGTTGCGTCCACGCTGCCCGTCCTCAACGTCCCCGTCACGCTGGGCCACGGCGTGGTGCCCGCCTACTTTGCCGGGCTCCTGCCGGAGGGCCCGCAGCTGGCCAAGCTGCGCTGGACCGTCAAGACCACGCTGGCGGACGAGCTCTCGCTGCTCATCGCCGCCGGCGCGGACCCGGTCGGCAACGTCCAGATCGTGCCGGCCGGCGAGCTGCCGCCGGCCCCGGGCGAGACGCCGCCGGCGGCCGCCCTGCCCGAACGGATCGAGGAGGTCCGCTTCGCCGACCTCGTCTCCGACGCCGCGCCGCTGGACCGCCGCGCCGTGCCGGGAGTCCAGCCGAAGGTCTCGGCCACGTGGGCCGGCAACGCCCCGGCCCGTCCGGGGCGGGCCCTGCCGCCGCGCGACTACATCCTGAAGCTGAATCCGGCGGACCGGCCCTACCTGGTCGAGGACGAACACCGGCTCGCCGCCCTGGCCGCCGACCTGGGAATCCGCACGGCCGGCCCGCTGCTTGTGCGCGACGGCGCCGGCGCCCCGGGCCTGCTGGTGCCCCGCTTCGACCGGGCCGCCGGGGTCCGGCTGGCTGTCGAGGACGGCGCCCAATTGCTCGGCATCACCCCGGCGAAGAAGCGCTCCGTGCCGGCCGAGGGGGTCGCCATGGCGGCCATCCGGATGTGCGCGGCCGGCAAACTGGCCGGGCGCGCCCTGCTGCTGCAGTTCCTGTTCGCCTGGCTGACCGGCAACGGCAACCTGCATGCCAAGAACGTCTCGGTGGTCCAGCACGAGTCCGGCGAGTGGTTCCTCGCCCCGGCCTACGACCTGCAGTGCACGCTGGCGCAGGACGTGGAGGAGGGCCTGGCCGCCGGCATCCCGGGCGGCATCCCGACGGACCTGCCCGACGACCACCGCTCCCAGGATCCCGGCATGGCCTTGACCCTGGGCCGGAAGTCCACGGCGTTGACGGGCACCGACTGGCTGCGCTTCGCCCGGACGCTGAACCTGCCGGACAGGCTGGCCCACTCCTGCATGGCGCGGGTCCTCGAGGCGACGGCCGTGACCCCCGCCGACCTGCCGTATGAGCGCGAGGTGAGTGCCGGCGTCGTCCGCGTCCTCAACGCCCGGCGCGCGGCCATGGCGCGCTAGGACCACGCTGGGGAAACTATGGACGTTTACTGACAAAATGACGGTAAAATGTCCGTATGCCACGAATAGCCGCCCCGACGAATGCGGCGCAGCGCGAGCAGACGCAGCGCAAGATCCTCGACGCCTTCGGCGACCTCCTGTTCACCCACGGGCTGCCCGGGCTCACCATGACGGACGTCGCGCGCAGGGCCGGTGTGGGACGCACCGCCGTCTACAACTACTTCAACGACCTCGAACAGCTGCTCGTGGCGTACGCCCTCGATGAGACCGGCCGGTTCCTGACGGACCTGAAAACGGACCTGGCCACGCTGGAGAACCCGGTGGACCAGCTGGCGCTGTACGTGCGCGTGCAGATCGAGGACCTGGCCCGCCGCCACCTGCCGCCGGGGCCGGCCATGCGCTCTGTGCTCTCCAGCGAGTCGTTCGAGAAGCTGGCCGTGCACGTGGGCGAACTGAATTCGCTGCTGACCGATATCCTGCGCGCCGGCATCGACCAGCGGTTCCTGCCCGAGGGCAACATCGACGACCTGGCCCAGCTGATCCACGGCTCGCTCACCGCGCGCGCCAGCCGGCCCGACGCCGAGGCCCCGGACGAGGCCCAGATCGCCGCCGCCGTGCGCTTCATCCAGGCCGGGGTCGGGGCGAAGTTCGACGACGGCGGGCGGCCCCTGCGGTTGGGCTAACCTGCCTTGGGCGTGGCGGCCGGCGTCGTGGGCGGCGGGCTCATCCGCGGGCACGACAACACGCCCGGCTTCGTGTTGACCTCCTTGGCCGGGACCAGCTGGCGGAAGTCGCTGGTCAGGTAGACGTCCACCGTGGCGTCGGCACGGTGGTCCGCCACATACTCGGTGCCGAGGATGTTGCGCTGGATGTTGAACGCGGCGCCCTGGCCGACCGGACCGGAGACGACCACGGCCGTCCCGGTGTAGTCGGTGCGGCTGTTGGCGATCTTCTTGACCTGGTAGCCGCGTTTCTTCAGCTCGGCCGCGACCGTGCCGGCCAGGCCCTCCTGGTAGGTGGAGTTGTAGACATTGACGGTCACGGTCTTGTTCGGCAGGTACTTGTGCGTGGCGGCCGGGCACGTCGGCGCGGGGGTGGGCGAGCTGTTTCCGAACGCCAACTTGATGTCGCCGCGGTTGATGAGAACGGCCAGCACGACCCCGGCGACCACCATGGCCACCAGCACGAACAACGTGACGCCGTGCGTGAGCTGGTGACGGAACCGGACCGGGTTGTCCTCCGCCGGATCGACCTCGGGGAACGCCTCGGCCAGCGACTCGGCGTCGACCACGTGGTGGCCGCGGAACACGGACACGTCAGTGTTCCGCTTCCGGGCCAGCTTGGCCTCGAACTTCTCGTCCTTGAGCTGGCGTTTGGTCTCCCGCCGCAGGTGCCGGGCCTGCGCGGTGGTGAGCGCCTGCTCGTCCCCGGGCCCGCCGACCTCAGTCATCCAACACCAGCACGCGGGCGTGCAGGATGGTGCGCTGGTGCAGGGCGGTCCGCACGGCCCGGTGCAGGCCGTCCTCCAGGTACAGGGTGTCGTGCCATTGCACGACGTGCGGGAACAGGTCGCCGAAGAACGTGGAGTCCTCCGCGAGCAACGCCTCAAGGTCGAGCGTCGACTTCGTCGTGACCAGATCGGCCAGACGCACCTGCCGCGGCGGCACCGCCGACCAGTCCTTCGGCGTCTCGTATCCGTGCGCCGGGTAGGGGCGCCCATCACCCACTGCTTTGAAGATCACCATCACAGCCTATGGAATATGCCCCGCGGATGCCGGGAATCCGGGCCGTGGGCGGCGGGTGTTGCGAAATGGTTACCTGCGAGGTGGCAGGTGGCAGCCCGGATTTGGGATCATGGGTCATGACCCTTACGACCCCGCCGCTGGCCCTGTTGCTCGACGTCGACGGGCCGATCGCCAGTCCGGTGACCCGCACCGTGCCGGCACCGATCATCGCCGACCTGATCGCCCTGGTCGCGGCCGGGATCCCCGTCATCTTCAATACGGGCCGCTCCGACGCGTTCATCGCGGCGCAGCTCATGGCGCCCATGATCGCGGCCGGGCTGCCGGGGGATGCGGTGGTGCACGCCATCTGCGAGAAGGGTGCCGTCTGGTTCGATTTCACGGCCGACGGCGCCGGACCCGTCCACGTGGATCACGACCTGGCCGTGCCGGCCGCGTATGGCGACGACGTCCGTGGGCTCGTCGCCCGGGACTACGCGGACCACATGTTCTTCGACGAGACGAAGCGCGCCATGGTCTCCGTGGAGCAGCGTGTTGACGTCGCCAATGCCGACTACCGCGGCGAGCAGGCACGGTTCGACGTCGACGCCATGGCCCTCATGTCCAAGCACGGGCTCGGCGCGACCCGGCTGGACCACCACGTCCCCGATTCCGATGACGGGGTCGATTACCGGGTGGACCCGACCATCATCGCCACGGACATCGAGTCCGTCCGCCTGGGCAAGGACCTGGGCGCCAGCCGGGCCGTGGAGATGCTCGCCGCCCGCGGCATCACGCCCGCCGCCTGGCGCACCATGGGGGATTCACGCACCGACTATGCCATGGCCGACTGGCTCCATGACCGGGACCACGAGGTCAAGCATGTGGATGTCCGGCCCGCCGACGGCATCCCGGTGAAACCGTATTCGGTGCTGACGGCGGCCGACCTGGGGCTGGGTGAGGACGTGATCCACGACGACGCGGGCGCCGCGTTCCTGCACGCCTGGCTGGACGCCGTGGCCGGCTGAGCGGCTGCTCACATACGGGGCGTTTCCGTGCGACGCCCCCTCGCCGCCTGACCGCCGCCGACGATTGAGCCTGTCGGTGATTGAGCCTGTCAAAATCCCGGGTCCCGGCAAGCCGGGTCTCGACAGGCTCGACCAGCGGTGGTCGAGCCTGTCGAGACCTGCGCCCGTTTCCGCTTTCTGCCACCGATGCACGGGTAGCAGAAAGCGGAAACGGGCGCATTTTTCGCCGCTGAACTGCTGGCGTGGTCGGTGCGGAGCCGGCGTTGATCATGCGGGTTCCTTCGCGGCGTGGATGAGCGGTGTGGGGGTTGGGTTCGGTGTCCGGGAGGCCGCGCGTCGGGCGGTGATCGCGGCCGGCACGATCAGGGCGAGCGCGACGCCCAGGCAGAGGGCGAGCAGGATGCTGCCGGCGGTGAGGGCGGCGCTGACATGGCCGGCGAGGGCGGCCCGGGCGGGGCCGTCCCCGGTTCCGGCCGCGGCTGTGACCAGGATGCCCAGGCCGAGGCTGCTGCCCAGCTGATGAGCCGTGTTCACGAGGCCGGAGGCCGCCCCGGCGTCCTTGGCGGTGACGCGGGCGATGCCGGCCGAGGTCAGGGGCGCGAACGCGAGTCCCTGGCCGATGCCCAGCAGCACCATCGGCAGCGCAACGCCCGTCAGGTACGGGCTGTTGACGTCCAGCCGGCCCAGCCACACCATGCCGGCCAGCGTCACGGCAACCCCGGCGGCCAGCAACGCCGCGTTGCCAAACCGCGCCGTCAACTTCAGGATGGCCATGGCCACGGCGAAGTTGACCACCGTCATGAGGAAGAAGGCGAAGCCGGCCTGCAGCGGGTTGAAGCGGAGGACTTCCTGCAGGAACTGGGTGGTGAAGTAGAAGAATCCGATCATCGCCCCCATGTACAGCAGGCGGGCCGCGTAGGCGCCGGAGCGTTCCCGGCTGGCAAGGAGCCGCAACGGCATGATCGGCTGATCGGCCCGCCACTCGTTGGCCACGAACAACGCCAGCAATACGATGCCGGCCCCGAACGCGGCGATGGTCGCCGGTGCGCCCCATCCGGCGTCGGCCGAGCTGATGATGCCGAAGACCAGCCCGCCCATGCCCAGGGTGGCGGTGATCGCGCCGACGACGTCGAAACGTCCGGACGTCCGTTGGCTTTCCGCCAGGTACCGCGGCGCCAGGATGATCATGGCAAGGCCGATGGGCACGTTGATGAAGAACCCGGCCCGCCAGGAGATCCAATGGGCCAACGCGCCGCCGATCACGAGTCCCAGGCTGGCGCCGATGCCGGCGGTGGCCCCGTACCAGGCGACGGCCCGCGTGCGGTCGCGCCCCGGCGGGAAGCTCGCCGTGAGCAGGGACAGCGACGACGGCGCGACGATCGCGGCGCCAATCCCCTGCAGGGCACGGGCGCCGATCAACCACCACCCGGCCGGCGCCAGCCCGATCAGCAGCGACGCCGTGGCGAAGACGGCCAGGCCAAACACGAACACGCGACGGCGGCCCAGCAGATCCCCGGCGCGGGCGCCCAAAAGCAGCAACCCGCCGAAGACGAGGGTGTAGGCGTCCTGAACCCAGGCCAGGGCGGTTGTTGAATACCCCATGTCGGCCTGGATGCCGGGCAGGCCGGTGAAGATGATCGAGTTGTCGAGCAGGATCATGAAGTAGCTGACAAGGATGATCGTCAGGATCACGCTGCCGTGGACGGCGCCGGTGGACGTGCGGGACATGCGGTGACTTCTTTCCGGGGGTGTTACGCGACTGCCGGCCGGGCACCAAGGTGACGGCCCGGCGTCGTACTTTAGGGGCGGACAAGCTTTAGGGCCGGACAAGGACCTTGAGCGCCTCGCGGCTGTCCATGGCACGGTAGCCGTCGGGCACCTCGTCGAGGCCGATGGTGCGATCGAAGACCCGGCCCGGGTTGATGGTGCCGTCAAGGACGTCCGGCAGGAGTTCGTCAATGTAGGCGCGCGCGGGTGCCGGACCGCCGGTGAGGGTGATGTTGGGCCCGAACAGGCTGCCGAAGCCGATGGGGGCCTCCTCGTATTGGGGGACGCCGACGCGGCTGATGGTGCCGCCGGGGCGGACGACGCCGACCGCCTGCCGGTACGCCTCCCGGTAGCCGACGGCCTCAAGCACCGTGTGGGTGCCATGCCCGCCGGTGAGGTCGCGGACCTTGGCGATGCCCTCCTCGCCGCGCTCGGCGACGACGTCGGTGGCACCGAACTCGACACCGAGGTCGGTGCGGTCCTGGTGGCGGCCCATGAGGATGATGCGTTCGGCGCCGAGCCGTTTGGCCGACAGGACGGCCATGAGCCCGACGGCGCCGTCGCCGATCACCGTGACAGTGGTCCGTGAATTCACGCCCGCACTCTTGGCGGCGTGGTGGCCGGTGCCCAGCACATCCGAGAGCGTCAGCAGGGACGGCAGGAGCGCGGGATCCTCACCCGATGGCACCTTGACGAGGGTGCCGTCGGCCAGCGGCACACGCACCGCTTCCGCCTGGCCTCCGCCGACGCCGTTCCCGTTGTTCCAGAATCCGCCGTGCAGGCACGAGGTCTGCAACCCATCCCGGCAGAACTCGCAGGTGCCGTCGGACCAGGCGAACGGGGCGATGACGAAGTCGCCCTTGGTGAGGGTGGCGACCGCCGGGCCCACCTCCTCAACGACGCCGATGAACTCGTGGCCCATCGAGGTCCCCTCGGGGGTGGCCGGCAGGTTGTGGTAGGGGTGCAGGTCGCTGCCGCAGATGCACGAATTCACGACGCGCACGATCGCATCCGTCGGTTGCTGCAGCACCGGGTCCGGGACCGTCACGATCCGGACGTCGCCGGCGCCGTACATATAGGTTGCTCGCATGGTGTCCATTCCTGGTTGTGGGGAGTCGATACCGGCGCGGAGGGCGTTCCACCAGGCCGGTCCTTCCATTGAAGACGGCCGGCGGGGCGCGTGGGAGTGCCGGCTGTTACAGGTAATGACAGTGCCTCCCTCCACCGCACGGCCCGGCGTACGGTGGATCGCATGGACCACCAAACCGAGATCCGCGAGTTCCTGACCACTCGCCGTGCCGGGATCACCCCCGAACAGGCCGGCCTGCCGGCCTACGGCGGGAATCGTCGGGTGAAGGGGCTGCGCCGCGAGGAAGTCTCCCTCCTCGCCGGTGTGAGCATCGACTACTACGTGCGCATGGAACGGGGCAACCTGGCCGGGGTGTCGGACAACGTACTCGAGGCCGTTGCCCGGGCACTGCAACTGGACGACGCGGAACGCGATCACCTGTTCGACCTGGCGCGCAAGTCCGTGGCGGCACCGCCGTCACGACGGCGTCCGGCGCCGAGGCAGGTGCGTCAGCCGATCCAGCAGGTGCTTGACGCGATCACCGACGCCCCCGCGTGGGTGCGCAACGCACGGCACGACCACCTGGCGGCCAACCCCTTGGCCCGCGCCCTGTACGCGCCCCTGCTCGCAGACCCCCGCCGGCCACCGAACACGGCGCGTTTCGTGTACCTCGACCCGGCCTCCAGGGAGTTCTTCCCCGACTGGGACCGCGCCGCCGACGACATTGCCGCGATGCTCCGCTCCGAGGCCGGGAAGAATCCTTTTGACCAGGCCCTCACGGACTTGATCGGGGAACTGTCCACGCGCAGCGAGGACTTCCGGCAGCGCTGGGCCGCGCACAACGTGCGCTTCCACCGCACCGGATTCAAGAAGCTCCACCACCCGATCGTGGGCGACCTGGAGCTGAACTTCGAGGCCATGGAGTTCCCGTCGGACCCGGGCCTCACCCTCCTCGTGTACACGGCACCGCAAGGAACGCCAACGGCTGACGCCTTGAAACTCCTCGCCAGCTGGGCGAGCACCCAAGACCAACTCGATCAACACCAGGCGGCCGGCGAATCCGTCACCGCCTCGAACAAGGATTAGGAATGCAGATCATCCCCAAGACACCGACCACCAAAGGTCCGACCGACATGTTCACCGGGGACGTCCACTTCGACGTCATCGCCGCCGGCGTTGCCCCCTCGCGCCTGCGCGTCAACATCGTCCGGTTCGCGCCCGGCGCCCGCACCGCTTGGCACCGCCACGCCAATGGCCAGACCCTCCACGTCACCGACGGTCGCGGACTCGTTCAATCCCGCGGCGGCGAGGTCGTCCAAATGCGACCCGGCGACACCGTCTACACGCCGCCCGGCGAATGGCACTGGCACGGCGCCGCCCCCGAACATTTCATGGCCCACCTGGCAATGTGGGAATCGCTCGCAGAGGGCCAGGAGGGCCCGGAGACCGAATGGGGCAAGCACGTCACCGACGACGAATACCGCACGCGCCAACCCTGAATTGTCGCACCAGCCGAAAACCGCCCCTGGGCGTACCACAAGAACCCCGGCCTACGAATGCAGACCGGGGTTCTCGTGTTGCTGGCGGAGGATGGGGGATTTGAACCCCCGAGGGCGTTAACCCAACACGCGTTCCAGGCGTGCGCCATAGGCCGCTAGGCGAATCCTCCAGCTTGCCGCGCTGAACACGGCAGGTTCAAGAGTACCCGACGGAATGCCGATCGCACGAATCGGGCGCCCTGGTCCGGGTGCCGGCAACATCCGGGCAGAAAATAAGGGTAGTGAGGCCCCGTTCAAGCCCCGCTACCCTCATTTCCCGTGTGGTCCATCGGAAGGCAGACCGTTTCATGTGCGTCCAACGCCGAGGCGTCGAGCGCTGGGATCCGTGGCGGTGCTCCCTCCGCGCCGGTTCCCTGATTCTACTTTACAACATTGTCATCAAGTCGTGACAGGTGCCGCGTAACATTTTGCCGATCGGTCCAGCCGAACGGAACGGGCAGGCTAGGCCGTTACCGCCTGGGCCTGCAGGGCGGCCGTGACGAATCCGGCCAGGGCGAACACGATGGCAAAAACCCACAACAACACCTGCTGTCCGGCGTGTCCGCGCTGGCGGACCGAGCTGTTCGTGGAGAACACCTCAATCCGCACCAGGGCCGTGATGGTGCAGGCGAATGCCAGGGCCCAGAAGACCCATTCCAAGATTCCGTACCAGCCATGCCACTGCCACATGATTCCCTCACTTCCCGCGATCGGCCCCGCGGGCCGCGTGCGCGATCCATGGCCTCCCCGGGCCGGGCCCGGGAATGCCCGCCATGGAAGCGAACGTACCACCGGGACCCGGCAATTGGTACCGCCCGCGCAACCCGTCGCGGGGCACGGCCGGTTCTGCCGCCGTCACAAAGTCGGGTAAGCTGTTTCCCGGCCCCTCATGTGGCGTCATCCTGTGAACTCCCCCAGGACCGGAAGGTAGCAAGGGTAAGCGGGCTCTGGCGGGTGCATGAGGGGTCTTTACATTGTCCACAGGTCCGCCCGGGTGTGCGTCAGATTTGTAGGTAGTTGCGTCCGGTAACGGTTTTGTGGCTGTGGGCGGCGG
>NZ_RWKQ01000007.1 GCF_003946885.1 Specibacter cremeus
GGCCCGGCCGTCCGACCCACGCCATAGCACGGGCCGGGCAGGACATCAACCAAAATCCTAAGTTAAAACAACGCGGGTCCTTACACAGGCGCTCGCCCCCTCGAAGGGGTTCAAGATTGCCACCTTCGCCACCCTGCTGGATCGCATCGATCTCACCGGTGTCGTCGTGACGGCCGATGCCCTGCATACGCAGGACCGGCACGCCCACTATCTGCACCGGCACGGGGGCCACGCTCCTGTTCACGGTCAAACGCAACCGGCCGAGGCTGCATACCCAGCCGGCCGCCCTGCCCTGGGGCGGCGCCGTGAGATACGGTTCCCCTCGGGCACCGGGCCCTGGGCAAGGAGCACGGGCGTCTGGAGGAACGCACCCTCCAACTCGTCGGTGTGGCTGCCGAGATCGGGTTCCCGCACGCCCGGCTGGCCGCCCGCCTGATCCGCACCCGCACGCCCCTGGACGGTGGCGACCCGGGCTCCGAGGTCGTCTACCCGATCACCGACCTTCCGTGGGAGGCGACCACCACCGCCCAACTGGCCGCCCTAGCCCGCGGGCATTGGGGAATCGAGAATCGCGTGCACCGCGACACGACCCTGGCCGAAGACAGATCCCAAATCCGCACGGGCACACCCCAAGGGTTATGGCCACCCTGCGCAACATCACCTCGGACTACTGCGCAGCAATGGCGTGGCCACTATCGCCGCCGCCACCGAAGCCCTCGCCCGACGCGCCGAACGCGTCATCACCTCGGGGTCGGGTGGCCGGAGGGGTTTCACCCTCCGGCCACCCGACCTTGGTCACCACCCTCATCAACAAACACCCGGAAAACACCCAGATGTCCCTATCGGATCGACTTTGAACAGGCCCTGATCTTGCGGCGTATGGAATCGGGGATTCAGTCCACCGGGATACGTCACATGGCCACGTCAAACGACAGTTGGGTCCGCCCTCACGAGAGAGGATGGAAAAGAGTGGTCCGGACCGGGCCACGGCGTCGCTTCTACCCTGGTTCGGCAGCACACATCGCCCCGCCGCTGCGGCAGGGCGATGGGCCGGACGTCAGTGGTTCGCGCCGGCGGCGCCGTGCAGCGATTCCTTCGTATGCCGAAGGATCGCTTCGTCTCCGAGCTCGTGGTCGCCCCGTTCGATCGCCGTCACGAAATCAAGGTGCGTCTGCAGCCGGAACGGGGTAGCCGGGGCGGTATTTTCCTCGCTGTATCGTCGGGTTATGAAGCCAACGAGGTTCAGGTAGAGGCTGCGCAGCAGCTCATTGGGGCTGATCTGCGCGATGCGGGCGTGGAGCGCCCAGATTTCACGTTCCCGGGCCGGCTCGCCCCAAGAGTCCTGTAGGGCCAGCGCCCGCAGCCGGAGTTCGCGTATATCCTGCGTCGAAGCATGCTCGATGGCATCGTGCAGGATCGCTCCGTCCAGCGCATCCAGAACGCGAAGGCTATCGTTCAGCGTGACCGGGCTTTCCCGGATGCTCAGGAGTTCGTCTATCAACCCCGTGAAGGGCGAAGCATCGGCGACGAAAATCCCACCGCCGGGGCCGGGCTTGGCATCGACCAGGCCCCGGGAGCGGAGCAATTGGATCGCCTCGCCCAGGGTGGCCGGGGCAACGGAGTACCGGGAAGCAAGCTCCTGCCGCCGGCCAATGAAATAGCCGGCACCCCGACCCTTCGCCACGATCTCGTCTTCGATCAGGCGGGCAATCTGCACCGCTGCGGTCTCGCTGGTGTGTCTGTCCATGCCCTTGAACGCCCCCAAATCCGCTGAAGTAACGTACTCCTAAACGCACCGGCAGATGTGTAAAATCCACCGGACGTGTGATAACAATACCAACCGACGGGCGCAAGGGTGTTCCCGAAGCGCCTCCGGGAGCGCCCTTGCGCCCCCTGGACAATCAATGGGCTTCGTGGATGAACGGCCACGGGGTCGGGAAAACGTCCACCGGCACCCGCACCAGCGTGGGTCCGCCGACGGCGATCCCCTCGGCAACGGCGCGGTTCACCGATGCCGCATCCTCGGCGTGTGCGAAGCGGACACCGAAGGCCTTGGCCAGGGTCTCGAAGTCCGGGTTTGTCAGGTCTGAGCCGATAAAACGGCTTTCGTAGCGGTCGCGTTGGATGCGCCACACGTTGCCGAAGCGCTGATCCTCGAAGAGCACTACAACCACCGGGATGTTGTACCGCTTGGCAGTGGCGAGTTCCTGCAGGGACCAGCCGATGCCACCGTCACCCGTGACGACGACGACCGGGCGTCCGCCGGCACCCACTGCGGCGCCGAGCGCCGTCGGCATGGCATAGCCGAGCGTGCCCTGGTAGCCGGGCCAGATGTACGAGCGTGGCGACTGCACCGGGAACCCGTAGGTAGACACGTACCCGATCTGGGTGAGCTCGTTGACGTATATGCCGTCGGCCGGGAGCGCCGAACGGATGGCATCGATGAACTCCATCTGCGGGGCAACAGCCGCCCGTACACGGCGATCGCATTCGGCGCGCAGGATGGCGATTTCGCCCTGCCAGGAGACGCGGGGTGCGAGTGCCGCGACCAGGGACTCGAGCACCGAGGTGGCATCCGCGCAGACAGCGATGTCGGCATGGCGCGGCTTGGTCAGGTCGTCGGGGTCGATGTTCACGAGTGCGACGCGGGCATCACCCGTCTTCATCTGCTGGCCGAAGGGCGAGACGAAGCGGCTGCCGAGCGACAGCACAGCGTCGGCACTGTCCCTCAGCTCCCACAGTGCGAAGGCGGGCAGCGCGTGCGGGTCGCGGGCATCGATGGCTCCACGTCCGTTCTCGCTCATCACGACCGGAGCATCAAGCAGTTCGGCCAGCTGCGTCAGCAGGGCGTGGGCCCGTTCGCCCTTCACGCCGCCACCGGCGTAGATGACGGGACGCTTGCTGGAGTTGAGCATCTCGACCAGCAGTGCAACATCCTCGGCGTCAACTCTCGGTGTCGGCACGACGAAGGGCTCGCCCACCTCGATGTCGGCAACGGCATGCAGGATGTCGGGGGCAACCTCCAGGGCGACGGGGCGCGGGCGGCCGGTGCGCATCTGGCGAAACGCCTCGTGCACCAGTCCAGGGACCTCTTCGGGAGAGGTCGCGGTGCCGGTCCACTTGGTCAAACCGCGCAGGATTTCGGTTTGGGCTGGGATCTCGTGCAGGGCGCCCAGGCCCTTGCCGACCTGAGTGCTCGGGATCGTCCCGGCCAGCAGGAGTACCTGGGAGGAGCAGGCGTAAGCGGTCGAGAGCCCGGCGCCGGCGTTCAGCACGCCCGGTCCGGGCACCACCATGGCGACGCCGGGGCGGCCGGTGACGCGGTGGTAGCCGTCTGCCATGTAGGTAGTGGTCTGCTCGTGGCGGGGAACCATGAGCTCGAGCTCATCCTGCTTCCGGTACATCCCATCGGTCAGTCCATCGAGCTGGACGCCGGGAATACCGAAAACGGTGTCTGTACCCTCGGTGATCAACGCCTGCACTAGTGCGTCTCCGCCAGTCATCTTTGCCATGAAGCAGTCTCCTCTGAAGTAATTGGTTATATTCAATATAAGTCGTAACATCACATTCGGCAACCCCTCCATTGGTCTAATATCAAGTGGAACGCCGGCCTTGCACCCGGCCGTCGGCATGACCGAGGACCGGGCGGCAGATGCAGCTGTCGCGCGACGACGAAGGATGACCGAATGAATCTCGAAGGACACGTCCAGGCCTACGCGGATCGGATCCAGGCTCCCATAGTCGTTTTCAATTCCGACTTCAAGGTGGTCGCCTTCAGCGTCCACGACCAGGACATCGACCACTCGCGGCTGGCGATCATCCTGTCGCACAAGGGCTCGCCGCGGGCCCGGGCATCGATCCGCGAGTACCACGTCGACCAGGCTGACGGCCCCGCCTATATCCCACCACTCGCAGGCCGGCAGGCGCGCCACGTCGCACCGTTGCGGCACGACGGGCGCATTACCGGATACCTCTCCCACATCCCCGAAGGCGCCAAGGCGGACCTTCCGCCGGAGGATGACCGGGAACTGAGGGAGACCAGGCGACACATCGGCCTCATCCTCGCAGCCATGGCACTGGGCAACCGGGAGGGCACCGAGCGGTCCCTCCACTTGCTCACCGCACTGCTTGAGGGGGATGCGGAAAAGCGCGAGCAGGCGGCCGACGAACTCCTGACGAACGCCCTGGTTTCCTCGGTGCCGCACTATGCGGTGATTACCCTCGCGGCCACCCCCGGGGAGTCTCCGGGGGCCGCTGTCCTGCAGCTCGCCCTCGACAAAGCGCTCTCGACGATTCCCAAGTATCCAGCGCTGCGAGCGGAGGGAGCGGTGATCAATGACGAGGCGGTGCTCGTGGTGCCGTACGAAATTGAAATGGACCGGCTGAATGTGCTGCTCGCGCTGCCCACCTTCACCGGCCTGAGGGCCGGCGTCGGCGGGCGATACGCCTCCCTCGCCGAGGCGTACCGCTCACACAGGGAAGCCCGGATTGCGCGCAGGGGTGCCGTGATCGATCCCGAGCGTTCCCCCGCCGCACGCTGGGAAGCACTCGGACTTGACCGGCTGCTGCTGCAACTTCCCCTGGAGTCCCTCTCAATGAAGGACGTCCCGGAGACAGTGCAGCGGCTTTTCGCCGCGCAGTCCGGGCTCGACCTCGCGCAGACGCTCGAGGCATACCTCGACTGCGGCTGCGATGCCCAGCGCACCGCCAAGGAACTCCATGTCCACCGCAGCACGCTCTACTACCGGTTGGACCGGATCCGGGAAATCGTTATAGAGGACCTGTCGGACGGCAGGGTCCGCCGCGAACTGCATACGGGACTACGGCTGGCGGCACTCGCGGGCCTGCGCTGAGCACGCCGGACAATGGCCAGGATTCCGGGGCCGGGTCCCCACAGAAGTATGCCCAGCAACCTATTGACTATATTCAGTATAGCGAGATACCGTAACTCAACTGCCGGTGGACCGGCGCCGATATTCTTGCGCGTGGGGAAGGACCCAAATGAACACCCTTCTAACTTCGGTTTCGGTTGCGGACGAAGAGGGTTATCCCATTCTCGACGCCTCAACACGTGATCTGGTCGGCTATGCCCCGAAGCGCACCACAGCAGATCTCGAGGTGCTGATCAAAACCGCCACGACCGCCCAGCCCGGCTGGGCCGTGCTCGGCCATGCGGAGCGCTCCCGGCTCATGAACCTCGTCGCCGACGAGATTGACAAGCACGCTGTCGAGCTCGGCGAGATCATTACCGCCGAACAGGGAAAGACCGGGGGCCAGGGCGAGGCCCACGGCGCGGCGATGTGGCTGCGGAGCGCGGCGAACACCATCCTGGACACCCAGGTCCTGGCCGATGACGGCACCACCCGCAGCGAACTGCACTATGCGCCCCTCGGGGTGGTTGCCTCGATAGGCCCCTGGAACTTCCCGGTGATGATCACCGTCTGGCACATCGCCCCCGCGCTTCGGATGGGAAACACCGTCGTCGTCAAGCCTTCGGAAAACACCCCGCTCAGCGTCCTGGCGCTGTTGGGGATCTTCCAGCGTTTCCTTCCCGATGGTGTCGTGAACGGGATCTCCGGCGACCGCGAGGTCGGTGCCGCACTTGCCGCGCACCCCGGCATCGCCAAGATCGTGTTCACCGGTTCCACCCCGACCGGTCGGCGCATCGTGGAGAGCTCGGCAAACAACTTGGCCCGCCTGACCCTGGAGCTGGGCGGAAACGATGCGGGGATCGTGCTTCCGGGCACCGATATCGAGTCGATTGCCGACAAGCTCTTCTGGGGTGCGTTCATGAACAGCGGCCAGGTCTGCGCCGCGCTCAAGCGGGTCTACGTCCACGAATCGCTCTACGAGGAAACTGTCGCGGCCCTCGCCGAGCGCGCAAAGAACGCCCCCATGGGCTCGGGTCACGACAAGTCCAACCGCCTCGGCCCGGTGCAGAACCCGAGCCAGTTCGACATCGTGTCACGGCTTGTCGATGATGCCCGGGACAGCGGTGCCCGCATTGCCGCCGGCGGCGAGCCGGCTCCGGAACTCGGCCCGCTCTTCTACCGGGCAACCATCGTGGCAGACATCGAAGACGGTGCGGCGCTCGTGGACGAGGAACAGTTCGGCCCTGTGCTCCCCGTGATCAAGTACTCCGATGTCGATGATGCAGTGCGCCGCGCAAACGGCAACGACCAGGGCCTCGGCGCCTCGGTGTGGGGCCCCGATGTCGAGGAAGCACTGCGGATCGCGGAGCGCATGGAAGCCGGGACCGTATGGATCAACCAGCACGGTGGCGTCGACCCGTCCATTCCCTTTGGCGGCACCAAGGCCTCGGGATACGGCCTCGAGTTCGGCGTCGAGGGCCTGAAGGCCATGGCCGCTACCAAGGTCATCCGCCGCTAAGGCCGCCAGGCCCTGTGGGACTGCTTGCCGTCGTCACCCGCAGGGCTTTCCGGGCGGTGAAGGTGACAGGCAGTCCCGTCTCCTTCCCCGGACACCGACCGGGATGCCCGTACCGCACCCACCGCTTGGCGCAGTGCACGGAGCAACTCGTCGTCGCCGGCATCTTCTCCGACTGGGCCATGAACAAGAAGACCTCCCACCAGCCGCGGTACACGCGCGGACCGGGAATCGCAGGGATGGAACTTCCGTAAATTGGCGTGATGTATCTCTAGCCAATCCCAGGCGATGCCGGTCGTGAACGACGAGCGTCCGTCGCGAAGACCCAGTAGTGCCTGGATCCAGCGATGGTTTCCCTCAGCGGAGGTCTGGGGAAGGTGCGGGTATGGCTGCCACGGCGTCGATTTCGACGAGGAAGTCGTCCAGGAAGGAGCCGACGGTGGTGCGTGCCGGATAAGGGAGGTCGACGAAGTCTTCGTAGATGGCATTGAAGCCCTCGAAGTCCCGGCCGGGGTGGTGCAGGTGCACCGTGGTTTTGACGACGTGGGAGAAGTCCAGCCCGTGGGCGCTCAGCACGGCGCCCAGGTTCTTCATGGCCTGCACGGTCTGTTCCCCGATCGTGGCGCCCACCGTGTCGCCGGTGGCGGGGTCGTGGGGCGTCTGGCCTGCGGTGAAGAGAAACCCGTTGGCCGCGATGGCCTGGGAATAGGGGCCGGCCGGGCTGGGGGCGAGAGTGGTGGTTACTGGCTGGCGGAGCATTTGATGGATTCCTGTTCCCATGGCCGGCAAAGGCCGGCGCACGATTGTTGATGTTTAGAGGACCTTGGAGAGGAACGCTTTGGTGCGTTCGTGTTGTGGGTTGCCGAGAACGTCCGCGGGAGGGCCGCTCTCAACCACCACGCCCTGGTCCATGAAGATGACCTGGTCGGCGACTTGTTTGGCGAAGGCGAGCTCGTGGGTCACCACGACCATGGTCATCCCGGCCTCGGCCAAGGACTTCATGACGTCGAGCACCTCGCCTACCAGCTCCGGATCCAGCGCCGAGGTGGGCTCATCGAAAAGCATGAGCTTCGGTTTCATGGCCAGTGCCCGTGCGATCGCAATGCGCTGTTGCTGTCCGCCGGAGAGTTCCCGGGGATAGGCGTCACCGCGGTCGCCGAGCCCGACGCGGTCCAGCAGGACCTGGGCCTCTGCGGTGATTTCATTCCGCGGACGGCCCAGCACGTGGATCGGTGCTTCCACAATGTTCTCCAGCACGGTCATGTGCGGGAAGAGGTTGAAGCGCTGGAAGACCATGCCCGCGTTGAGCCGCGAGCGTGCCGTCTGGCGTTCCTGCATTTCATACAGGCGCCCATTGCGTTCGGTGTAGCCGACCAGGTTCTCGTCAACGTACAGCCGGCCGGCGTCGACCTTTTCCAGGTGGTTGATGCACCGGAGGAAGGTGGTCTTTCCCGAGCCGGAGGGCCCGATCAGGCACGTCACCGAACCGCGTTCGACCCTCAAATCAATGCCCTTGAGGATCTCCGTAGAGCCGAAGCTCTTGCGGACTCCCCGGGCCTCCACCATGGCGGTGCTCATCATGCCGTCCTTGTCTTGGGCCGGCGGATTCGTCGCGTCAAGACGTCGAAGCCGCGCCCATACCGTCGTTCGAGTTTGTTTTGGAAGAAGCTCAGGATGGAAGTCAAAAGCAGGTACCAGAGGCTCGCGACAATGAGCAGCGGGATCGTCTGGTAGTTGTTGGCGTAGATGATCTGGGCCGAGTACAGCAGATCCGAGATGGCGAGCACACTGACCAGGGACGTGCCCTTGAGCATTGAAATGACCTGGTTACCGGTCGGTGGCAGGACCACGCGCATGGCCTGGGGAAGGATGACCCGGCGCATGAGCTTGCCGCCGTTCATGCCCAGGGCGCGGGCGGCGTCGTACTGGCCCTTGTCGACGGAACCGATCCCGCCGCGGATGATCTCGGCCATGTACGCCGCCTCGTTCAGGGACAGGCCCAGAAGCGCCGCACCCAGCGGGGAGATCAGCACGTTGGCCGAGCCGATGACGATCGACGGGCCGCCGAAGGGGAGCCCGAGGGCGATCACCGGATACAGCGCGGCAATGTTGTACCAAAAGATCAGCTGCACCAGCAGCGGCGTGCCGCGGAAGAACCAGATGTAGCCGCGGCTGATGGTGCTCACGATCGGGTTGGCCGAGAGCCGCATGATGGCCAGGACCGTGCCCAGGGCGATGCCCACGCTCATCGACACCACGGTCAGCACGATGGTCAGCCCGGCGCCGGTCATGATCTGCGGGGAGAACAGGTAAGAGATGACAACGTCCCAGTGGTACCGGCGGTTGGCCGCAACGTCCCAGGCGGCGCTGATTGCGACGAGGATAAGGACGACGGCGATGGCCGTGCGGATTGGGTGCCGGAGCGGCACCACCGGGATGGAGTCACCCGGTTCAGGCGACGGCACCGGCGTCTGCCCGGCAGTGGTGGTGATGGTTGGTTGTCGCTGCATGGTAGTCACGTCCTATTGGGCAAAGTTGACGCGGGCGTTGGTGATGGCACTGGAATCAAGTCCGTACTTCCCCAGGACCTGGCGGTAGGAGTCGCTCTTGATCACGTAGGCAAGTGCGGCCGAGACGGCCTTGATCAATCCGGTGTCCTTCGGCATGCCGACCCCGACCGGCGTGAAGTCGTACTTGTCGGCGATGGAGATCTCCGGGTTCTGCTTGGCGGCAAAGTCCAGAATGGGTGAATCAGCCAGTACGGCGTCCAGCCGTCCGCTGGTAAGGGCCGAGATCGCCTGCCGCGTGTCCTGGAAGTCGTTCGTTTGGATCTGGGCGTTGCCGGCTGCCTGGCAGGCCTTGTTGTAGTCGGGGACATTGACCGTGAGTTGGTAGGACCCGGTCAGAAAGCCGACCTTTTTCCCGCACAGAGCCTGCTGGTTCTTGATCCCCAGGGGGTTGCCTTGGGCAACGGCAATGGAGTTGCCCATTTGCATGTAGTCAACGAAATCCAGGACCTCCATGCGCTTGGTGGTCGGGGTCATCGACGAGACGGTCATGTCGTACCGGCCGGCGGCGATCCCGGGGATGATGGAGTCGAAGTTGGTGACCTTGATTTGCACCTTCACACCCAAGGCTTGGCCGATCAGACGGGCGACGTCGGGGTTGGTTCCCGTCATGTCCTGTGTGCCCACACGGTAGTACTGGGTCGGCGGCTCATTCGTGGGAATGGCCACCCGCAGGACCTTTGTTGACTTGATCGAATCCGGGAGCAGCTGCGCGGCAGCCTGGTTGACCCCAAGGGCCGGGACTCCGGTGCCCTCCGCCGCCGCGCTGTCCGGGGACGACGATGCCGTGGTGGACGGTGCGCAGGCGGTGACGGCGAGCAGGAGCGCTGCCGTGGCTGCGATAGCGGGGCCCCGGAATCGAGCGGGAGACACGCGCGACGCTGCGAGTGTGGTTTTCATCAGTGGTTCCTCAATTCTGTGTAGGCCAGTTCAGCCTCAAGGCTTTCGGGGGCGGTGGTTTGGGTAAATACTTCGCTGCGGTGCCGGAGCAGATCGCGGCCTTCCTCGCGCAGCTCCTGGATTGTCGATACGCCCAGCAACATCATGGTGCGGGTCATTTCGGCGGCGAACAGGTCCAGCACGTGGGTGACGCCGGCCTGACTTGCGGCAGCCAGTCCGTAGAGGTACGGGCGGCCGATGGAGCACGCGTCGGCGCCAAGTGCGATGGCCTTGACGACGTCGGAGCCGCGGCGGATGCCGCCGTCGACGATGATTTCGAGCCGGCCGGCTGTTCGTTCGACGAATTCCGGGAGCACGTCCAGGGGTGACGCCATGTGGTCGAGCTGGCGCCCTCCATGGTTGCTCACCTGGATGGCGTCGATGCCCAGCTCCGCCGCGATCACGGCGTCGTTGGGATTGACGCAGCCCTTGAGAATGATGGGGCCGTTCCAGCGGGCACGCAGGTCGCGGATGTCATCCCAGTCGGTCGGTTCGTAGGTTCCGGCGAGCAGCGTGCGCCACATGTCAGGGGTGCTGGACAGGGGGCCTTCGGGGATTTCGGCATCCAGGTTCGGGAACGCGATGGCGTCGTTGGCCAGGAATCCGAGGGCCCACCGCGGGTGCAGGGCGCCTTCGATGACGGTCTTGGGCTTGATCGACGGCGGCGCGGTGAAGCCGTTGCGGTAGTCGCGTTCGCGGTGGCCGATGTCCCGGCAGTCGACATTCACAAGCAGGGCCTCGTACCCGGCGTTTGAGACCCGGTCCAGGACTGCCTGGAGCAGGACCTTGTCCGAGGTGGGCTCAAGGTTGAACCACCGGCGCAGGCCGGGAGCGGCGGCGCTGACGTCTTCCATGGTCGTGGTGCTCAAGTGGGCCAGCCCGTAGGGGATTCCGGCCTGCCGGGCAGCCTTGGCAACCGCCGTCTCGCCATCGGGGTGGAACAGCCGGGTGCCGCCGGTGGGGGACAGCGTCAGCGGCATGGCAACCGGACCGCCCAGGAGGGTCGAGCCGAGGTCGTGGTGCTCAACCGACCCCCACTTCGGGAGGAAGGCCCAGTCGTCGTAAGAGGACTTGTTGCGTCGCAGGGACGCTTCGTCTTCGCTGCCGCCTTCGATGTAATCGAACACGCTCCGGGGCAGGCGCCGCTCCGCCAACTTTCGCATGTCTTCGACGCTGTAGCAGCGCCGTGCCAGGCGCTCCGACACCGACCGGGCCGGGCCCTGCACCGAGGCAAGAGCCCTGATGTCCTTCAATTTCATTTCGCATCCTCAGTTCTTGCTCTTGCTGGAACTCACGTTCCGCTCCTTCCCAATGGTGACGCAGATCTCGCCTTGCCTATATGTGAGTTCATCTGAAAAGGCGGTCAGGCACTTGTGATAACTTCCAACCATGGACATTGAGGGACAGGGCTTGGCCGAGCCCGATCTCCAGGCCGTCGTCGTGCGGCTCGCCGACTGCATCCAGTTGATGCAGGCAGATCTCGTGCACGCCAACCCCACCCCGGAAAACCTCGGGCACCCCGTCTCCGACGTCCTGATGTATGACCCCATGGATGAATGGACAAGCGTCCATGACCGCATCATCCTGGCCGTCGGCATCACCGGCGGTTCAGCGGACTTCGATCAACTTCTCCACCGGGCCGCCAACAGCAACGCGGCCGCGGTGATCGTCAAGGCGCATGCGACGCCCCTGGAACAGTTGCGCTCCGCCGCAGTCCGGCACGACCTCGCGGTCCTTGTCGCACCCGACAAAGCCGACTGGACGCGACTGGTGGCGCTGGCCCGGGCCTCCGTCGTTGGGGCGGCCGCGGATTCCGTCTCCGGCGTCCGCCTCGGAGACCTTTACGCCTTCGCCAACGCCGTCGCGTCCATCACCAATGGCGCAACCAGCATCGTGGACCCGCTGGGCCGGGTGCTGGGCTATTCGACATTGCCGGGCCAGCCCATCGACGAACTGCGCCGGCTCACCACCCTTTCCCTGCAGGAGGTCAGGCCGCCGGCCTTTGACGCTGATTTCAAGGTGACCTACGCGGCAAGCGGCACCGTGCTCATCCCCGGCGAGGAGGGAGGCATGGACCGGCTGGCCCTGGCCGTCCGGGCCGGCGGCGAACTGCTGGGCTCCATCTGGATCATCGACCCGGGCGAGGGCCGGCGCGAGGCCGGGCTGGAGGCGCTGGACAAGTTGGCGCCGCTGGCCGGCCTGCACATGCTCCACGCCCGTTCGGCGTCGGACTTTGGGGAGCGCCGGAATGCGGACTTGATCCGGACGCTCATGGACGACACGCCCCATGCCTCGTTTGCGGCGGCACAGCTCGGCCTCGACGCGGCCAACGGCCTTGCCGTCGCAGCCTTTTCCATCGTCCGCCCCGAGACAGGGAGCCTGGAATCGGTGCGCGAAATCCACCGGCTGCTGCATCTCGTGACGACGGTCTGCGACGTCCAGTTCAACACCAGCCACAGTGCACTGATCGATTCCGTCGTCTACGCCCTCCTGCCGTGTGAGGGGGCCACGCCCCGGGCGGCGCATCGGCGGGTGCTTCAGGAAATCGGGGCGTACGCCCGCACCATCAGCTCCTTTCCGCTCATCGCCGCCGTGGGCAGTATCGCACCACGGGTGGAAGACCTGCCAGGATCCAGATCCGAAGCGCTGCAAACACTCCAGTACCTGCTCCACATCCAAGGGACCATGGCGGGCGCCCCCAGCAAAGCAACTACGGCAGTGGGGCTGTTCGAGGACCACCGGATCCCGTTGAACCTCCTCAAGATCGGGGCGTTCATCGACGACAACGGGCTTGGCACGCTCGATGACATCGCCAGGATCCAGGCCTACGACGCCGAACAGCAAACCGACTACCTGGGCACCCTACGCGCTTATCTGGCCGCAAACGGGAACATCTCCACGATGGCGGCCCAGCTCCACGTACACAACAACACGGTCCGCTACCGGGTCACGCGCCTGGCCAAGGACTTTGGCCTGGACCTGGACAACCCGCATCAGCGACTCTGGCTCTGGCTGCGCATCACCACCATGGACCTCACTCCCAGCGGACGGCGGAGTTGACCTTCGGTAGGGGGCGGCCCATCCGCACCACCCCGCTGCCGCGGGAAATACGGAAGCGGTCAAGCCCGGTCGGCACGGCCGCATCCGTCTGGCTACTGCTTGCCGTCATCGGGAGCAGGTTCCTGCTCCTCCCCCAGCAGCTCCACTGACTGACTTTCGCATCTTGTTTATCTTGGCTTTGTGCGTAGGCTGATGCGATGGAGACCAAGCGGCAGATGGGCAAGAACCAGCGTGCGGCGAAACGCCACAAAGCCACCAAGGAGGCGAAGACGCGCGAGGCGGAAATCGCAATGTCCGCCAAGAATCGAGACAAGGCGCCGATCAGGCTGCTCGAGCAGGTCTGGACGGGTGCTTCCGAAGAAAGCAAAGAGACTTTCATAGCCATCGTCTCCGAGAGTGCATACGACGGCCTCGACGTCGATCTCTGGGGGGAGCCTCCGTCACCGCAAGAGCGGAAGTCGGTGGCGCTGGAGCAGATTGCACTGGAGTTCTCACGACGCGAAACCGTACTCGACAAGTCGCTAACGGCATCAGAGGCAGCGGGCCTGCTTCACGTGTCGGTGCAAGCAGTCCGCGACCGCATCGAGTCCGGAGACCTCATCGGGCTGCGTGACGGTCGCCAGTGGCGGCTTCCGGTCTGGCAGTTCAATGCCGAGGCGGAGCGCGGATTCATCCCGGGCATCGCCCGGGTGAGGGCAGTTTTTCCGGCGGTGTTGTGTCCCTGAGTCGGTGGGCGGAGAAGCCCAATCCAGACCTCGGCGATGCCACCCCAGCAGAGACCCTAGCCGCTGGACGGATCGAGCCCGTCGTTGACGCTGCACGGGTGATCACGGCGACCGCGTGGTAAGGCCACTGAGGCCGCCAGTTCGCACGCTGCAGAACGGTGCAGCCTGGATCTGGCAGATTCACTCCGGTCCTTGGAGGTGGTGCAGGATCTACCACGAATCCGGATACACTCCGGACGGTGTCACTCACCGAGACTACGGCCCGCTGTCCCGCATGGACCACCACGAGATGTCCCCCGATGAAAAGCCGAGGCGGTCTCCCACCGGACGTTCAGTGCTCTACGTCGCCGAGAGTCTGATGACTGCGCTCGGCGAAGTTTTCGGCGAAGTTTTCGGCGAAGCCGAGGAGGCCAGGGTCTGCCCCAATTACCGGGTCGCGATACTCAAGCCTCGAGTGCCGATCCACGTCCTGGACCTCAGGCTCCAGGGAGCGGCCATGAGGATTGGCGCCCTACCCTCACTGGCAACCGCGCCTTACCCGCGGGACGAGACCCAAGCCTGGGCGCGCGCGATCTACGAGGATCAGCCTGTCGCCGGAACCAAGGTTCGGGGGATTTATTATGACGCTGCCTACTCGAACGGCGGAGCCCTAGCACTCTGGGACACGACCGGTGACGTAGTCGGGGTCAGTGTCAGAGGGATCCGTCAGGACTTCGCCTTGTCCGATCCGAGGATGTGGCCCCGCGTCCAAGGCGAGGCCAACGACGTCCTCCGAATGCCAGCTTCGCTGGTCGCGAGGCGGAGCTGTCCGCTCTGCTCCTAGCCTCGAGTGTCCTCGCCGCTCGAGTAGGCGACCAGCTGACTTTCCGCGTTTGTCCGGGCCAGCAGCACCCGCAGAATCGTCGGGCCATTTCCGGCCGCCGGGATTCCGTTCCTGCCGTTCACATCGGGCAACCCACGTTCGGCGGGACTACCTGAGCAAAGTGCTTCGACACACCAATCAGGCGAGCCTCGGCGGCCCAGCTTCGAACATAGCGCTAGAACCTAACTTTTGTGATGCACGACGCACCGCCCTTCAATGGCTCACCCACGTTTCCATCGTTTCCGGAGAATAAACGGAGAGTTTGGCCCGCACGACCCCACGAAAAAGCTCCCCGACCCGGCGTTTCCGCAGGTCAGGGAGCTTTCAGGGGTGGAGCTAAGGGGATTCGAACCCCTGACCTCCTCGATGCGAACGAGGCGCGCTACCAACTGCGCCATAGCCCCGTGACGGCCGTCAAGCCGTCAACTTGTCTAGGTTATAGCCTCCGGCGCCGACTTTCCAAACGGAGCCAGTCGGTGAACGTCACGGTGCCCACGGCATGCTCCGGGACCAGGTTTCGCCCGGCACGCAGGAACCGCCCGAACGAACCCGGCAGGGGCACCGAAACGATGGCCCCGCCCCGCCCGGTGCTGGCCTTCCACTCCACGGCCAGCGATTTCATGGACCGGATCTGCGGTCCGCCCACGGTCACGCTCCGGGGCCCCGGCTCCGTCACGAGCGCCTCGTCCATCAACACCTTGGCCACGTCGGTCACGGCCACCGGCTGGAACGACGCGCCGCGGATCACCGGAACCACACGAACCCGAGCGCCCGCGGCGAAGATCCCGGCCACCAGGTTGTGGAACTGGGTCGCGTACACCACGGATGTGTCCATGCCGGCGCGCGTGTAGGTCAATGCGCGAGCGGCCTGGACCCGGTAGTACCCGAACGTGGACTCCCCCGCGTTGGCGATCGTCAACAGCACGGCCCGCCGCACCCCGGCGCGCTGCGCGGCGGCCAGCACGGCCACCGTGGTGACCGGCAGGGCCCGCAGCGCCGCCCCCGACCGGGCGTCCAGCGTCTCCACCAGGGCGTCCACGCCGGCCAACGCCTCCGCCACGCCGGACCCCGTGGCGAAGTCCGCACAGGCGTACTCGGCGCCGGCCACCCGATGGGCCACGTCCGGGGCGTGCCGGCTGATCGATCGAACCGACAGTCCCCGTGCGGCGGCCTCGGCCACGACGGCCCCGCCGGCCGTTCCCGTCCCTCCGGCCACTGCCAAGACACCCATACCCCGAGCCTACTCCCGGAACATACAGGCAAGCGCCCGGAGGGAAGCACCGGGCAGCACAACGGCCGGGCCCCGTGGGACCCGGCCGAACAGTGAAAAGGGATGCCTAGGCGCGTCGCCGGCGCAGCACGACGTCCAGGTTGCTCAGCCCGGAGGCGGGCTTCGCCGGCAAGGCGTCGGAGGAAGCGGAATCAGCGGCGGAAGCACCAGCAGTGGACTCAACGACCGACGGCGCGTCCCCGGTCGGCGCCCCGATGCCCGCCTGGTCGGCCTTGATGGACACCTTCGTGGACGCCTTCGGCTCCTCCGGCGCAACCAAATCGGGCGCCGGGGCCTTGGCGGCCTTGGCCGCCGTCACATAGCCCGGCTTCGGCACCTCGACGGGCTCCCAGGGCTCGCCATCCAGCTCGCCCTCGGCCAGCGTCATGGTGTGCGCCAGCTTCGCGTCGGCCGCACCCTGGGCGGCCACGCGAAGGGCCACCTTGCGCAGCTCCTCCGCCGTCAGGCGCTTCTCGACCGGGGCCGCGGCCGACTCGCCGGCGGCACCGTCGAACACCTCCGTGGCCTTGCCCACGGCGCCACCGGCGACGGTGGCGGCAGCCGGGTCCGCCGTCGTGCGAAACCGTGACGTCTGCAGCGCGGCAGCCAATTTGCGACGACGGCGGTCGCGGATCGCCAACGATCGCAGCGTCGCGATGACGGCGCCGAAGACGACGACGCCGCCCCACGCCACGGCGACCGAACCAAGCGAGAAAATCAGGAGCGCACCGGAGATCGCGGCCGCCAGCAGCGCCAGGACACCGACCAGGGCCAGGGTGGTCCGGCCCCACCGGATGGTGAACGGCGCCGGCGGAGATGACCGGGGCCCGGCGTGGGCGTCGGACGAGCTGTGTTCCATTGACGCCTCCTGCATCATCTGGGTCGGGCGGGTGTCACGGGCGCCCGAAAACGGGGCCGCGGCGGTGGCGAGCGCGGGCCTTCGCCTGCGCCACAAAAGGGGCATGACCCAGAACAGCCAGACGGCGACAGCCAACAGCAGTATTGCCGAGGTATTCACGGGTGAGTCCACGCGTTCAACCCTACGGGGGAATAAACCGGCACCGGGCATTCGGGTGGGTGTGTCGCGTGCGTGCCGCGCGAATTACGTGCCGCGGCGCTCCAGCCACGGGCCGAGCAGCCCGTCCGGGACCTCCTCCGTGGTCAATGCGAAGCAGCGGTGGTCCGCCCAGGCCCCGTCGATGTGCAGGTAGCGGGGGCGCACACCCTCATCCCGGAAGCCCAGCTTCTCCACCACGCGCAGGCTCGGCCCGTTCTCCGGCCGGATGTTGATCTCCATGCGGTGCAGGCCCAGCGCCGTGAAACAGTGGTCGGTGGCCATGGCGACGGCCGTCGGCGCGATCCCCCGCCCGGCCCGGGCCTCGTCGACCCAGTACCCGAGGGTCGCCATCATCGCCGAACCCCACACGATCGACGAGACGGTCAGCTGGCCTACCAGCACCGGACGGCGCCGGTCCGGGACGCGCTCGGCGATGACGAACGGCAGCGCCGTCCCGGCCCGCGCCTGCTGGTTGAGGCTGCGCACCATGGCCGAGAACGTGGGCAGGCCGCCGCCCCGGACCGGGTTGCTGGCCTCCCAGGGCGCCAGCCAGGCAGCATTACGGGTGCGCACCCGCGCCCACTCGCCCCGGTCGGCGTACTTGATGGGCCGCAGCAGCAGGTCCCCGCATTCGAGTGTCACTGGCCAGATGGCCTGACCCCACACGGATGCTACTTCGGCAGCCGCGCGGTGTACTCGCCCAACCAGGCGCGCAGGTCGGCGCCCAGGTCCTCGCTTTCGCAGGCCAGCGTCACCACGGCCTTCAGGTAGCTGAGCTTGTCACCGGTGTCGTAGCGGCGGCCGCGGAACACGACGCCGTATACGCCCCCGCCCTCGCCGTCACGCGTGGCCAGGGTCTGCAGCGCGTCGGTCAGCTGGATCTCGTTGCCGCGTCCGGGCGGGGTGTTCTCGAGCACCTCGAACACGGAGGGGTGCAGCACGTACCGGCCGATCACGGCCAGGTTCGACGGCGCGTCGGCCACGGCCGGCTTCTCCACCAGCTGGTTGACACGCACGTAGTCCTCACCGTCGATGACGCTCATGTCGGCGCACCCGTAGGCGGAGATCTTCTCCGGCTCGACCTCGATCAGGGCGATGACCGACCCGCCCGTCTTGGCCTGGACGTCGATCATGGTGGTCAGCAACGGGTCGCGTTCGTCGATCAGGTCGTCGCCGAGCAGGACGGCGAACGGCTCGTTGCCCACGTGCGTCTTCGCGCGCAGCACGGCGTGTCCCAGCCCCTTCGGATCGCCCTGGCGCACGTAGTGGATCTCGCCCAGGTCGGTGGCAAGCTGGACGGCGGCCAGCCGCTCCGTGTCTCCCTTGTCCGCCAATAGTTGTTCGGTGACGGGCACGCGGTCGAAATGGTCTTCGAGGGCCCGCTTGTTGCGGCCCGTGATCATCAGGACGTCGTCGAGCCCGGCATTGACGGCTTCCTGCACCACGTATTGGATGGCAGGTTTGTCCACGACGGGCAGCATTTCCTTGGGCATGGCCTTCGTGGCCGGCAGGAAGCGGGTGCCCAGCCCGGCGGCGGGGATGACGGCCTTGCGTACTCGAGGTGCAGATGTCATTACCCTAGGCTAGCGGAGAACGCCGGATTGCCGCGGGTGCGCCGGCTTTTGCGCGCGCGGCACGAATCGAAGGGACACCATGGGAAGCCCGGACAAGGCCACGTGGCGGGAGCGGTTGCGCGCGGCGCGCGCCCTGATGGACGACGACGACCGTCGCCTGGCTGGCGACCGGCTGGCCACCGCCGGGCTCGCGTGGGTGGCGGACGTGTCCCGTCCCGGCCGTGCCGACGACGGTTGGGCCGTCTGTTGCTACCTGTCCGCCGGCACCGAACCGCCCACACCGGCGCTGTTGGCCGCCCTGGTCCAGGCCGGGTACCGTGTGCTGGTGCCCGTGTGCGAACCCGGATTCCAGCTGTCCTGGGCGCGGTGGTTCCCCGGCGTCCGGATGGCGCGGAGCCCGCTGGCGCCCGTGCTGGAACCGGTCGGGCCGCGGTTCCCGTTCGACGCCGTCGGCCCCGTGGCCGGCATCCTGCTGCCGGCCCTGGCCGTGGATCTCTCGGGCGTCCGGCTGGGCCAGGGCGGGGGCTACTACGACCGGTTTCTGGCAACGGCCGGCACCCATCCGCGTGCCGCCGTCGTCCATGACACCGAGGTGCTGCCGGCCGGGACGCTGCCGCACGATGCCCTCGACCGGCCCGTCGACTACATCGTCAGCCCGGGTGGCGTCCGCAGGATCGGTGGGCTGGACACGCCCGGCGGTGTGGGCAGGAAATAGATCGGGCCCCTTGGCCGTTTCATCCAAAGTGCTAGAATTGGCACTCGGGGCATGGGACTGCTAACGTTCATCGGTTGCGGCCATGGCCCCAACGCTTGTTTTCAGGAGGAAATTCAGTGCCCACTTACGCCTACGCCTGCACGGACTGCCAGCACGCCTTCGACGCCCGGCAGTCCTTCAGTGACGACTCCCTGACGGTCTGCCCGGAATGCAGCGGCAAATTGCGCAAGAAGTTCAACTCGGTCGGCGTGGTCTTCAAGGGCTCGGGTTTCTACCGCACGGACTCCCGCGACGGCAAGGGCGGCAGCATGGTCCCCGCCAAGCCGGCGGCCCCAAGCGACTCGTCGGCCACCGCCGCCCCGGCGACCCCGGCCGCCTCCACCGCGCCGGCCAAGGTGCCGGCGCCCGTCGCGGGCTAGTCCCCAGCTCCTCCCCGCTGACGCCGCGCGAGCGCGTCATCAGCGGGGCCCCTCGGAGCTGTGGGCCCACCCAGCCCTCCCGAAGAAGCGGCCCGTCCTGCACAGGCGGTGCCCGTGCGGTACCTGTCCACAGGCGGACCGCGACGCCTGGCACGGACACGGCACCGCATCTACCGTGGGCGGATGAAACGAACTGCTCCCCCACGCCGGACCCCGCCGCGGACCGGCTTCGCGCCGGGTGCGGCCTGGTCCCGCCGGCCGCCGCAAACACCGTGGTCCCGGTTGGGCCGGTGGATCAGGCGCCGTCGCCGGCTCGTGGCCTCGCTCCTGCTCTGTGCCGCCGCCGCCCTGGCCGTCCAGCAATTGACCCCCGCGGCCGCCGTGACGGTCTCCATCCCGGCCGCCGCGCGCGACCTCCCCGCCGGTCATGTGCTCGCCGCGGGTGACATCACGACAATGCCCATCGCCCCGTCCGCGGTGCCCGATGGCACCCTGGCCGTTGCCGGCTCCTGGCCGGGACGGCAGCTTTCCGGCCCGCTGCGGCGCGGCGAACCACTGACCGACGCGTCCCTCATGGGCGACGGGTTGCTGGTCGGGGCGCCGCCGGGCAGCCAGGCCGTGCCCGTCCGGCTGGCCGATGCGGGCACCGTGCGGCTCATCCGCCAGGGCCAGTTGGTGAACGTCGTCCTCTCCAGCACGACGGGCCTGGACGGGCCGACCACGGACCGGGTGCTGGCGGAGGCCGTGCCCGTGCTCTGGACACCGGCGAACGGCGGATCCGCGGCGCCGGGGCTGTTGCCGGCGCGGGACGTCGACGGGCTGGTGGTCGTGGCCGCGCTGCCGGACCAGGCACTGCGCCTGGCCGGCGCCTCGGCCCGGGGGAAGGTGTTCCTGGTGCTGGTGGGCTCCGGCTAGCGCAGCCGGTTGGCCCTGCGGAACGCCTTGGCCTCGGCGAAGTACCTGGTTGACGGGGCCAGGTAGCACAGCACCATGCCGGCGATGCCGAGCACGACCTGGACAATGGTGAAGATGCCGGCCGGGAAGCCGACGCCCACCAGCTGGTAGAGCGAGATGACGGCCAGCACGGAACCCGTGATGCGGGCCCAGTTCATGCCCTTCCGGAGGAACAACGCGATGAGGATGTAGAGGACCAGGCCGAAGACGGTGATCAGCGAGACCGTGACGATGGAAAATGTCTGGGCGGCCTCGGCCGAGCCGGCCGGCACGTTCTGGCCCTTCAGCTGGTTCTCGATCTGCCGCAGCACCTCGGCCGACGACACGTGGATGAGGTTGAAGATGCCGCTGATGAGGTGGAACAGGGCCGCGGCGAGGACCAGCCAGTACGCGCGCTGCACGGTGGACGGTACGGTCGGCCGGGGACCGGCGTCGAACCTCCCCTCCCCGGGATTGTAGCTGGGCATTCCTGACATGCTCATGGCCTCGCTCCTTGGTCGGTTCCTTGGTCGGCTATTCTGGCGGGTGCGCAGGCCCGGCCGGGCTTCCTACCCCCAGTGGGGCGGCTTGTTGTCCTTCAGCCAGGCGTCACGCCCGGCATCCTCGGGCTTGTCCCCCCACGTGTGCCCCTCATCACCGGGCGCCACGGTGGGCAGGATGCCACCGGCCGGGCCGGTGGCGCCGGCCGTGGGCGACTCCGGCGCCCCATCCCCGGTCGGTGCCTCGGCCGATTCGGCCGGCTCGGCCGGTTCGATGTCGGTGGTCGCTTTCGCGGCGTCCGCCGTTTCGGTGACGGGGGCGTGCGACCTTCGTGATGCGGACACGGTGTTGGCACTTTCTGCGGGAGTGTCGATGGCGGCCACGGTGGACGTGTCCAGCGGGGTGCCGAGCAGCGACGGCAGCTCGTCGGCGTGCGTGGACAGGGACAGGTAGCGGCCGATCCGGTCGGCACAGCCCGAGGGGTCCGTGAAGACCTCGATGGTCCACAGCGGCACGTACCGCCACCCCATCTTCTCGAGCATCTGCGGACGCAGCCGGCTGCGCTCCCGCACACTCATGCCCTGGTACTTTGCCGTACCGTCGTATTCGACGGCGACCGGGACGGGAATCTCCGCGTCGTCGCGGCCCAGCAGCTGCACCGGGTCGGTGGCGGCGACCAGGTCCAGCGCCCCGTCGTAGTGGTGCCACACGCGCGCACCGCGGGCTCGCAGGCGCTCGGCCAGATCCGCGACGAGCGGGTCTGCGCCGCTGGCCCGTTCGCGTTCGGCTGCCCGGGTCGCCGTGGAGCCGAGCAGCGAGTTGCCGGCCAGTTCGCGGTCCAGCAGCTCGTAGAAGTCCACGGCACCGTGGCTGAGCCGTTCGGCGTCCAGGTCCTCGGGCCGGAAACACGTGATGACATGCAGGTGCCGGCGGGCACGTGAGAAGGCCAGCGCGAACTTGGCCCGGCCGTCGGGTTCGGACAACGGCCCGAAGCTGTGCAGCACGCGCCCGTGCGGTGTTCGGCCGAAGCCCAGCGAGAAGATCACGTGGTCGCGCACCAGCCCGGCCGCCCGCGCCAATGTCACGACCCGGAATGATTCGGGACCGGAGTCAAAGAACGGGGCCAGCAGCGGATGGTTGGGCATCTGCAACCTGATGGCCTGGGCCACCCGGACGGCGTGCTGGTCGCTGGCCGTGATGACCGCCAGCGATTCGCGCGGGCGCACCCGGGCATGTTCGAAGACCAGATCGACGACGCGATTGACCTCGGCCACGACGGACTCGACGCCGCCGCTTCCGGCCCCCGGCAGGCCGGTGCCGTCCGGCAGGTAGTCCACCGTCAGGGACCGATCGATGCCCGTGATGGCCCGCCCGTCGGGCAGCCGGCCCAGCTGGTCGTCGTAGAAGCCGCCGCTCAGCTGCAGCACCAGGTCCTCGTCGACGGCCCGGTACGCCACCGTCAACCGGTGCCGCGGCAGCACCCGCGACAGGGCGCCGAGCACGCTCTCCAGCGGGTGCCCGGTGGCGGCGGACTCCCGGGATGCGACGGCCACGCTGAAGCTGCGCGGGGCGGCGGTCTGCTCGTCACCGAACGCCACGACCTGGCGGGCGCGGGCCAGGGACGGGAGCGCGGATTGCAGCGATGTCGATTCGGCGTCAAGCACCACGACCGTGTCGAAGCGGTGGGCGTGGGGCAGCACGGACGGGACCACGAGCGGGCTGGCCGTGAACACCGGCACCAGGTTCCGCACCAGGTCGGGCGCCTGTGCGTCCAACGCGTCGAGGGTGACGCGCCCGTCCTTGAGCAGGTTTCGCAGCAGCTCCCCCTGCCGGTCCTTGCCACCGACGATGCCGGCCCAGTCCCGGGCCAGCTTCCACCGGATGCGGGCCGGGCCACTGGCCACGTGCGTCTGGTCCGCGAGGCGGAACTCCGCCTCCAGGCGGCGGAGGTTCTCGCCGTCGGACATGGCCAGATAGTCGTCGCCGCTGATCATGGCCTCCAGGGCCGACTGCCACCACGCCAATTCCAGTTCGGAGCCCGTCTCCGCGGGCCCGGTCTCGCGCGCGGCCAGGTCGTCCAGCAGGTCGCCGAGCCCGTGCTCGCGCATGTTCTCCAGCAGCAGCGTGCGTTCCGGCAGGCTCTCCAGCGTGGCCCGGTCCTGGCAGAGCGCCTCGAGCCGGCCGACGAGTTCCTCGGCGTTGGCGTTGGCCAGGTCGCCGCCGTCGACCGTCCGCTCCAGTGCCGACCCGAGTTCGGTCAGCTGGGCGTTCAACTCGTCATAGGTGGCGCTCAACTCGGCCAGCCCGGTCGGCACCGTCGGATGCCGCTGGCTGGTGGCCATCTTCTCCCATGCCTCGCGCTGGTCGCGCACGTTGACCAGGGAGCCGTGCAGGTCATCGATGTGCACGCCGCGCCGGACGTATTCGCGCGCCGCACGACGCCCGCGGGCGCGCGCCATGGCCGGGACGTCGACGCCGTGTTCGCGGCGCCACGCCGCGCTTGCCGTGGCCGCGATCATGTCCGCCACGGGGCGGTCGAAGACGTCCGTTTCGAACTTGTCCAGGCTTTCACGCACGGCGACCAGCAACTCCAGCTGGCGGCCCCACGCGGCGAACGTGCCGCCCTGCCGGATCTGCGAGAACTCGGCCACCTGGTGCATCTTGTCCGCGAACGCCGGCACGGAGCGCAACAGCCGGTCGGCCAGCGCGTACGCCGCCTCGGTCTCCTTGCGCGTGACCAGTCGCGCCCCATGCCAGGCGCTGGACGTGGACGCCCGGGTGAATGCACCGAGTTCGGCGGCCCGGCGCAACCGGCCGGCCAGCTCGTCCCGGTCCTTGATGGCGTCGAGCACGCTGCGCTTGAGCCGGACGGTCGTGGCCGGTGCCGGGTGGATCGAGGTCAGTTCGGCCAGCGACTGCATGGCCTCGTAAGGCGAGCAGCCCCACCGTTCGCGCACGTCGTGCAGGCTGGCCACATGGTCCATCAGCTGGTGCCGGTGGTCGGTCAGGGTCGCATACAGGTTCGCCAGCTCCGGCTGGGTGGCCTTCTCGTTGCGGGTGATCGCGCGGACCAGCTGCGAGCGGAGCTGTTGCGGCCCGGTCTGGGCGCCCAGTTGCAGGGCCAGGGAGTCCAGGCCCAGTTCGCCGAGTCGCTTCGCCAGTTCGTTCAACGTGGCGCGCCGTTCGCCCACCACGAGCACGGTCTTGCCGTCGAACACGAGCTCGGCGATGGCGTTGATGGCCGTCTGCGTCTGTCCGGTGCCGGGAGGCGTGGACACGAGCACGGATTCGCCGGCCCGGATCAGGTCGAGCACGTACTGCTGTTGCGGATCGGCGTCCAGGACGAGCATTTCATCGGCCGGGTCGCGCTTGTCGAGGGGCACGAACCGGGACCGGTCGGGTTCCAGCTCGACCGGCAGCACGTCCCCATCGCTGTTCAGGCGCAGCTTGTCGACGAGTTCATTGCCGGCCAGCAGCGCCGGGTCGGCCAGGTTGTCGGCCAGGAACGCGAACGCGGACACCAGCAGGCTGTGCTCCACCGTGGCGCCCGGGATGCCGGAGAGCAGGTTGCGCAGCCGGTCCAGCACGGGAGCGGGGTCGAAGCGGGCCGTGCTGTAGGCGAGCCGGGCGAGCCCCTGCGCGTCGACGCCGATGCCCGCCTGGCGCAGGTGCCGCACCAGCGCGGGGTTGACGCGTGCCTGTTCCATGAGCTGCAGCTCGTAGTCGCCCTGGCCCGGGCGGGCGGTGAGTGCGACGCCGGCCAGCAGCACGGGCGCGCACACGTCACCGCTGTTTTCACCCGCCACGGCGGACCAGCGCACGATCCCGGCGGCGAGGTGGCCGACGTCGATCCCGCGGTCGCTGCTCATTTCGAAGATCTTGGCCCGCAACCCGGTGGCGGCCCGCTTGGCGGCCGCGTATTCGCCCGGTTCACGCAGCAGCGTGGACAACCGGGTCTTGCGCCCGGCCAGCAGTTGCGCGAGTCCGGAGGGATGCGCATGGGTCAGGTCGATGGTGCCCTCGGGCGTTTTCACATAGCCCAGGGCGGTGTCGGGGCCGGCGTACGAATCCAATCCGGCCAGCCATATTTGAAGCTCCGACGAGCTCCCGGCGGGATTCGGCTGTTCGGACACGAGTGCCTTCTTCTCTGCGCTTGATTTCTCGAGGCTTGATTTCTCTAAGCCTGATTTCTCTAGGCTGGAGCGAAACGATCTGGACCACACGGACATGCTCTCGAGGCTATCGCGACTGGTCCACGAATGCCTGCATGGCACACTGGGGGGCGCCGAAATAGGCCGCAAGATACGGACATTCGGCGCGCCCCAGCGTCCAACGGCAGGCTATTCCCACTCGATGGTTCCCGGCGGCTTGGACGTGACATCGAGGACGACCCGGTTGATGCCGTCCACCTCGTTGGTGATGCGATTGGAGATGCGGGCCAACAGGTCGTAGGGCAGGCGCGACCAGTCGGCGGTCATGGCATCCTCGCTGGAGACCGGCCGCAGCACGACCGGGTGACCGTAGGTGCGCCCATCACCCTGCACGCCCACGGACCGGACATCGGCCAGCAGCACCACCGGCATCTGCCACACGTCGTTGTCCAGGCCGGCCGCCGTGAGCTCGGCGCGGGCGATGGCGTCGGCCCTGCGCAGCAGCGTCAGCCGTTCCTCATTGACGGCGCCGATGATGCGGATGCCCAGCCCCGGGCCGGGGAACGGCTGGCGGCCCACGATCTCGGCCGGCAGGCCGAGTTGGGCGCCGACGGCGCGGACCTCGTCCTTGAACAGCGCGCGCAACGGTTCGACCAGTTCGAACTGCATGTCCTCGGGCAGGCCGCCCACGTTGTGGTGGCTCTTGATGTTCGCGGCGCCCTCGCCGCCGCCCGATTCGACGACGTCCGGGTACAGCGTGCCCTGGACCAGGAAGCGGACGGGTTCGCCGGCGTCGGCGGCCTCGGCCACGATGGCGGCCTCGGCGGCCTCGAACGCGCGAATGAACTCGCGGCCGATGATCTTGCGCTTCGTCTCCGGGTCGGTCACGCCGTCGAGGGCGGACAGGAAGCGGTCCTGCTCGTTGGCGACGTACAGCTTGGCGCCGGTGGCGGCGACGAAGTCGCGTTCCACCTGCTCGGCCTCGCCCTCACGCAACAGCCCGTGGTTGACGAACACGCACGTCAACTGTTCGCCGATCGCGTTCTGGACGAGCGCCGCGGCCACCGCGGAGTCGACGCCGCCGGACAGGCCGCAGATCGCCCGGGCCGTGCCGACCTGTTCGCGGATCCGCTCGACCTGGTCCTCGACGATGTTCCCCGTGGTCCAGTTGGCTTCCAGCTTGGCGCCGTTGAACAGGAAGTTCTCCAGGATCTGCTGGCCGTAATCGGAATGCTTGACCTCCGGATGCCACTGCACCCCGTACAGGCACTTCTCCTCGTAGGCGAACGCCGCAACGGGGGCGCCGGCGGTGGAAGCCAGCACGTCGAAGCCGTCGGGCGCCTGCTGCACGGAGTCACCATGGCTCATCCACGCGTTGTGGTGCGCGGGCGTGGCGGCCAGGATAGAGCGGCCCTCCCCGACCAGCGTCACCTCGGTTGCGCCGTACTCGCGCAGCCCGGTCTGTGCGACGGTGCCGCCGAGCGCCGCGGCCATGGCCTGGAACCCGTAGCAGATGCCCAGGACCGGCACGCCGGCCTCGAACAGGTCGGCACCCACGCTGGGGGCACCGTCGGCGTAGACGCTGGACGGGCCGCCGGAGAGGATGATGGCGGCGGGGTCCTTGGCGAGCAGCTGTTCGGTGGACAAGGTGTGCGGCACGATTTCCGAGTACACGTTGGCCTCGCGCACACGGCGTGCGATGAGCTGGGCGTATTGGGCACCGTAGTCCACAACCAGGACGGGCTTCTGGGAAGTCTGGGCCGTAGCGGGATTAGTCACTGTTCAATCTTAACGCACCGGGCGGGCCCGGCCGGGACCGCCCGGTCAGTACCGCTTGGGCGCCTTCGGGTTCGCGGCGATCTCCGCCAGCGCCTGCTTGTGCACGCGGCCCTCGACGATGAACGACAGGAACGGGATGACACCGCCGAGCGCGATCAGGATGAACTTCGGGAACGGCCAGCGCATGAGCGACCACAGCCGGAAGTCGGCCACCAGGTACACGACGTACATCCAGCCGTGCACGATCAGCACGGTCGTGGAGATGTTGAACCCGCCGGTGACCGCCAGGGTGCCGTCGGAGACGGCGACGAAGCCGACGCCGTGCGCGGTGCCGGTGACGGCGTCCGTGCCGCCGGCCATGAGCACCGAGTGGAAGCCGTACCGGACGATGAGTTCGATCGTGAGCAGCAGCAGCATGGTGCCGGTGGCCCACGCCATGACCTTGTAGAACTTCAGGGCGCCCAGGATCTGGGCGGGCGTGCCGCCGAAGCGGCGCTTGGGCGCGGTGCTGGTTGGGGTGGTGGACGGGGTTTCAGTCACTTGGTTTCCTCTTGTTCCAGGGTGGGCGGCACGGTTTCGCCTGCGCCGACGTCGTCATCATCGCCGTCGTCGTACGCGTCGTGATCGTCGATGCCGTGTTCACGCTTGTAGTCGTCCCGCACGAGCCGCCACCACAGGAACACGGCGAACCCGGCGAACACGACCCATTCGACCGAGTAGAAGATGTTCAGCCAGTTGATCTTGTTGTTCTGGTCGGTGGCGGTGACGGTGATGGGCGTCAGGCCCGCCGTGGCGACGGGCACGCCGTCGGCCAACTCCTTGTAGGAGATGACGAACGCCGCGTAGGTGGTTCGCTGCCAGGTGTTGGCCAGTTCGGCGCTGGAGAGCGCGCCGACCTGGCCGGCCGGCAGCGCGTGGTCGGCGACGGGACCCTCGGAATCGAGCAGCCGCCCGGTCAGCATGATGGGGCCCGACGGCGGTGGGCCGGCTTGCGCCGGGTCGGCGAGCCAGCCCCGGGCCACCGGGATGACGGTCTCGCCGGTCGCGCCCGCCCCGGTGAGCTTGGGGGCGCCGTCGACGACGAACGCCGTGACCACCCAGTAGCCGCGCAAGCCGCCCTGCAGGCGGGCGTTGACGATGACCTGCCGGGTCGGGTCGAAGTGGCCGGTCGCGCTGACGATCTGCCCCTCGTCGCTGCCCATCAGCGGCTGTCCCAGCGTGATCGCATCGATCAAGGGCTTGCTGTGTTCCGTGACGGCCGGCGGTGGCGTGTCCGTTCGCAGCGAACGGTTGAACTGCCACTGGCTCAGCAGCACGAACACGGCCGCGATGGCCAGTGCCAGCACGAGCGTGGCGATCCACTTGGCCTTCAGGGCAGTCCTCAACACCCCTTAACGGTACTTCGTCACGCTGTAGAAGAGCGAATGGGCCTAATGGTCGAAGAACACGAGGGAGGAGTTGATGAGTTCGGAGATGACCTCGGCGTCGTGGGCCCGCCGCAGCGATTCGCGGAAGTTCTCCTTGAACAGGGACCGGGCGATTGTGGCCAACACCTCAAGGTGGGCGGAGAAGGAACTGGCCGGGGTCGCGATCAGCAGGATCACCGTGGCCGGCCCGTCGACCGCGCCGAAGTCCAGGCTGTGCCCGTATTTCGTGATGCCGACGGCGATCGAGGTTTCCGTGACGTAGTCGCTGCGCGCGTGCGGCATGCCGATGCCGCCGGGTAGTCCGGTGGCCATCTGGTGTTCGCGGGAGTTGACGTGGCGCAGGAACCCGTCCAGGTCGGACACCCGGCCCGCCTCGAACATGGTCCGGGCCAACTGGGCGGACGCGTCCTCCTTGGACTCGGCAACCATTTCCAGGATGACCAGTTCGGGGGTCGTGAGCCGGGTGTCGTACCGTTCAAGCGCGGCCTCTGTCATCACTGCCTTTCATGGGGGTTCACGGCCGCAACGGGACGATGTCCGGGGCGCCGAGCCGGGCGGCGTCCGCGGAATCGTCGTCGGGCTGTTGTTGGCTGAGCCGCTCCGCCTCGACCCGGGCCAGGTAGTGCGCCACCTCGTTTTCCTCCTGGGTGGCGCTCCAGCCGAGCACCTTTCCCATGAGCCTGGCGGCAACCGGCGCGGCGGACACGCCGCGGTCCCACGCCTCGATGGAGATGCGGGTGCGCCGGGTGAGCACGTCATTGAGGTGGAGGGCGCCCTCGTGCGTGGTGGCGTACACGACCTCGGCGCCCAGGTAGTCGTCGGCGCCGGGCAGCGGCTCGCCCAGTTTCGGGTCGTCCTCGATCAGGGCGAGCACCTCGTCGGCCAGCGACCCGTACCGGCTGAGCAGGTGCTCGATGCGGACCACATGGACGCCGGTCTCGTCGGCGGTCCGGTTGCGCCTGTTCCATGCCGCCTTGAAGCCGTTGGCCCCCATGAGCGGAATGGTTTCCGTGCAGCTGGCCGGGACGCGCTCGTCCAGTGCCCGGGTGGCCTCGTCGATGGCGTCCTTGGCCATGACCCGGTAGGTGGTGAACTTGCCGCCGGCCACCACGACCAGGCCGGGCACCGGGTGCGCCACGACATGCTCGCGGGAGAGTTTCGCGGTGGAGTCGCTTTCGCCGGCCAGCAGCGGCCGCAGCCCGGCGTACACGCCCTCGACGTCCTCACGGGTGAGCGGGCGCTTGAGCACCTTGTTCACGTGCTGCAGCAGGTAGTCGATGTCCTTGCTGGAGGCGGCCGGGTGCGCCTTGTCCAGCTTCCAGTCGGTGTCGGTGGTGCCGATGATCCAGTGCCGGCCCCACGGGATGACGAACAGCACGGACTTCTCCGTGCGCAGGATCAGCCCCACCGTGGACTGGATCCGGTCCCGGGGGACGACGAGGTGGATGCCCTTGGAGGCGCGCACCTTCAGCTGGCCCCGGTCGGTGACCATCGCCTGCGTTTCGTCGGTCCACACGCCCGTGGCGTTGACGACCTGCTTGGCGCGGATCTCGAATTCCTCGCCGTCCTCCTGGTTGACGACCTTCGCCCCGACGACGCGCTCGCCTTCGCGCAGGAAGTCCACGACCCTCACCTGGTTGACCGGGCGGGCGCCGAACGAGGCGGCCGTGCGGATGATGTTGGCGACGAGCCGGGCGTCGTCGACCTGCGCGTCGTAGTAGCGGATCGAGCCGATCATGGCGTCGTCCTTGAGGCTGGGTGCCGCGCGCAAGGTGCCGCGCCGGGACAGGTGCTTGTGCATGGGCACGCCGCGGCTGTTGCCGCTGGTCAGCCCCAGCGTGTCGTACAGGAGGATGCCGGCCCCCACGTAGGGGCGTTCGACGAACCGCTTCGCCAGCGGATACAGGAACGGCACGGGCCGGACCAGGTGGGGGGCGATCCGCTGGATGAGCAGGCCGCGTTCCTGCAGCGCCTCCTGGACGAGCGCGAAGTCGAGCATTTCCAGGTAGCGCAGGCCGCCGTGGATGAGCTTTGACGAGCGCGACGACGTGCCGGCCGCCCAGTCGTTGGCCTCCACCAGGCCAACGGACAGCCCGCGCGTGACGGCATCCAGCGCCGAGCCTGCACCCACCACGCCACCGCCGACGATCAGGACGTCCAGTTCCCGCCCGCGTTCATTCGTGGCCTTCAGCGCCGCAATGGACGCGTCCCGTTCGGCGGGTCCGAGGATTCCCGTGGGGCGGGGTGTGGCAGACATGGCGGACCTCCAGGGGTTCTCGACTTGCTGGTGTGCAAAACCATACGCGCTCGATCCGCCGAACGGGAGGGACCGGATAGGTGGTCGAGCCTGGGCCCACGGCCGCGAGGGGCCCCGACCGAGCTTGCGAGGGCGGGGAGCGAGACCCGTGATTTCGACAAGCTCAATCACCGGATCGGTGGTCGAGCTTGTCGAGACCGGTGATTTCGACAAGCTCAATCACCGCATCGGTGGTCGAGCCTGCCGAGACCGGTGATTTCGACAAGCTCAATCACCGACAAGCTCAATCACCGGCGGACTAGTCCGTGACGAGGACCTCGACGCGCTGGAATTCCTTCAGGTCGGAGTAGCCGGTCGTGGCCATGGCCCGGCGCAGCGCCCCGATCAGGTTGGACGCGCCGTCGGCCTGGTGGGCCGGGCCGAACAGGACCTCCTCCAGCGTGCCAACGGTGCCCATCTTCACGCGGTGCCCGCGCGGCAGTTCCTGGTGGTGCGCCTCGGCGCCCCAGTGCCAGCCCTGGCCCGGCGCCTCCTCGGCCCGCGACAGCGCCGCGCCGAGCATGACGGCGTCCGCGCCCATGGCGATGGCCTTGACGATGTCGCCGCTGGAGCCCACGCCGCCATCGGCGATGACGTGCACGTAGCGTCCCCCGGATTCGTCCATGTAGTCGCGCCGGGCAGCGGCCACGTCGGAGATGGCGCTGGCCATGGGTGCCCGGATGCCCAGGGCACGGCGCGTGGTGGTGGACGCGCCGCCGCCGAAGCCGACCAGCACGCCGGCCGCGCCGGTGCGCATGAGGTGCAGGGCCGGGGTGTAGCCGGCCGCGCCGCCGACGATCACGGGCACGTCGAGTTCGTAGATGAACTGCTTGAGGTTCAGCGGTTCGGTGGTCTTGGAGACGTGCTCGGCGGACACGGTGGTGCCGCGGATCACGAAGATGTCGACGCCGGCCGCAACCACCGTCTTGTAGTGTTCCTGGGTGCGTTGCGGGGTCAGGGAGCCGGCCACGGTGACCCCGGCGGCCCGCATCTCGGCCAGCCGGGACGTGATGAGCTCGGGCTGGATGGGGGCGCTGTACAGCTCCTGCAGGCGGCGCGTGGTGCGCGGCTCGATGACGGAGCCCTCCAGGTTCGCGATCTCGTCGAGCACCGGCTGCGGATCCTCGTAGCGGGTCCACAGGCCCTCCAGGTCGAGCACGCCCAGGCCGCCCAGCTTGCCCAGCGTGATGGCCGACGCCGGGGACATGACCGAGTCCATGGGCGCGCCGAGGACCGGGGTCTCGAATTGGAAGGCGTCGATCTGCCATTTCACGGAGACATCCCGCGGATCGCGCGTCCGGCGGGAGGGGACGATCGCAATGTCGTCCAGGGAGTACGCTCGACGCCCACGCTTGCCACGGCCAATCTCAACTTCGATAGTCACGCCCACTAGCCTATCCCAGCGCCCGTCGGTGGTTGAGTTTGTCGAAACCACCGGGGGTCTCGCTCCCCAGCCTCTCCCCGCCCTCGCAAGCTCGGTCGGGGCCCCTCGCGGCCGTGGGCCCAAGCTCGACCACCGACAAGCTCGACCACTGGACGGGGTCAATCACCGGGAGCGGTAGTTCGGCGCCTCCACGGTCATCATGATGTCGTGCGGGTGCGATTCCTTCAACCCGGCCGAGGTGATGCGCACGAACTTGCCGCGCGCCTTCAGTTCCGGGATGGTGCGCCCGCCCACGTAGAACATGGTCTGGCGCAGGCCGCCGACGAGTTGGTGCGCGACGGCGGAGAGCGGGCCACGGTACGGCACCTGCCCCTCGATGCCCTCGGGGATCAGCTTCTCGTCGGAGGGGACGTCGGACTGGAAGTACCTGTCCTTCGAGTAGGAGGTGTTCTCGCCACGGGTCTGCATGGCGCCCAGCGAACCCATGCCGCGGTACGTCTTGAACTGCTTGCCGTTCATGAACACCAGGTCGCCCGGCGATTCGGCCGTTCCGGCCAGCAGCGAGCCGAGCATGACGGAGTCGGCGCCGGCCACGAGGGCCTTGCCGATGTCGCCGGAGTACTGCAGGCCGCCGTCGGCGATGAGCGGCACGCCGGCCGGGATCGCGGCCTTCGACGACTCATAGATGGCCGTGATTTGCGGCACGCCGACCCCGGCGACGATCCGGGTGGTGCAGATGGAGCCGGGGCCGACGCCGACCTTGATGGCGTCCGCGCCGGCGTCGATCAACGCCTGGGCGCCCGCCCGGGTGGCCGCCTGGCCGCCGATGACGTCCACGTGCGCGGCGGCCGGGTCCCGCTTCAGCCGGGCGATCATGTCCAGCACGCCCTGGCTGTGGCCGTTGGCCGTGTCCACGACAAGCACGTCCACGCCGGCGTCGACGAGGGCCATGGCCCGGTCGTAGCCTTCGCCGAAGAAGCCGACGGCGGCGCCCACGCGCAGCCGGCCGTCGTCGTCCTTCGTGGCCAGCGGGTACTGCTCGGCCTTGTCGAAGTCCTTGACCGTGATCAGGCCCTGCAGCACGCCGTCGTCGTCGACGAGCGGCAGCTTCTCGATCCGGTGCTTGCCGAGCAGCTCGATGACCTCTTCGCGCGCGACACCGACCTTGGCGGTGATCAGCGGCATCCGGGTCATGACCTCGTGCACGGTGCGGGTGGCGAACTCGGCGCGCGGGATGAAGCGGGTGTCGCGGTTGGTGATGATGCCCAGCAGCTTTTGGTCCTCGTCCACCACGGGCAGCCCGGAGACCCGGTAGCGGGCGCACAGGTCGTCGAGTTCCTGCAGCGTCGCGCCCGGGCCGACGGTGACCGGGTTCGTGATCATGCCGGATTCGCTGCGCTTGACCTGGTCGACCTGGGCGGCCTGCGCCTCGATCGACAGGTTGCGGTGGATGATGCCGATGCCGCCCTGGCGCGCCAGCGCGATGGCCATGGGCGCCTCGGTGACCGTGTCCATGGCCGCGGACAGCAGCGGGATGTTCAGGCTGATGCGCTTGCTCAGCCGGGTGGCGGTGTCGGCCTCGGACGGGATGACGTCGGTGGGGCCGGGCAGCAGCAGCACATCGTCATAGGTCAGGCCAACGAAGGCGAACGGGTCATGGATTTCGGGCTGGGACACGAAGTCTCCTTCTCGGGCGAAGAATTGAACCGATGGAGTGTGCAATCGGTGGCCAGCTTTCGTCATTACGGAACTGGTCTGTGCTTTGGTTTGCGTTGGTTACAGTCTAAAACGAAAGCCGGCCCCTCCCCTATTCCGGCCGGCCCCGCCGGCCTGCGGTGATTCCCGCCACGCACCGACGCACGAAGCCCCCGTCCGGCACCGTGGGGTGCGGACGGGGGCTTCGCTGCGAGCCGCGTGGGCCCACGCTTGCCAGGTTCCCGGCAAATCGCGCCAGCGATTTTCCGGGCCGGCAAGCGGGGATCAGTGCTGGTGGCCGGCCGGCTCATCCTCGGCCGGCTTGTCCGTCACGAGCGCCTCGGTGGTGAGCACCAGGGCGGCGATGGACGCGGCGTTGCGCAGCGCGGAACGGGTGACCTTGACCGGGTCGATGATGCCGGCCGTGACCAGGTTGCCGTACTCGCCGGTGGCGGCATTGAAGCCGAAGCCGTCCTCGAGCTCGCCCACCTTGTGCACGACGACGTAGCCGTCGGCGCCGGCGTTCTGGGCGATCCAGCGCAGCGGCTGGGCCACGGCGCGGCGGACCAGCCCGATGGCGGTGGCCGCGTCGCCTTCCAGCTTGGCCACGAGCGGGCTCTCGTCGAGGGCCTTGGCGGCCTGGACCAGGGCGGAGCCGCCGCCGGCCACGATGCCCTCTTCCAGTGCGGCACGCGTCGCGGACACGGCGTCCTCGATGCGGTGCTTCTTCTCCTTGAGCTCGACCTCGGTGGCGGCGCCGACCTTGATGACGCCGATGCCGCCGGCCAGCTTGGCCAGGCGCTCCTGCAGCTTCTCGCGGTCCCAGTCGGAATCCGTGCGCTCCAGTTCGGCGCGCAGCTGGGCCACGCGGTCGGCCACATCGGTGTCGGAGCCGGCACCGTCGACGATGGTCGTGTTGTCCTTCGTGACGGTGATGCGCCGGGCCGTGCCGAGCACCTCGAGGCCGACCTGGTCCAGGGACAGGCCGATCTCCGGGGAGACGACCGTGGCGTTGGTCAGCACGGCGATGTCCTGCAGCATGGCCTTGCGGCGGTCGCCGAAGCCCGGCGCCTTGACGGCGACGACGTTCAACGTGCCTCGCAGGCGGTTGACGATCAGCGTGGACAGGGCCTCGCCGTCGACGTCCTCGGCGATGATGAACAGCGGCTTGGACGCCTGCATCGTCTTTTCCAGCACCGGCAGGAACTCCTGGATGTTGGAGATCTTGCCCTGGTTGATCAGGATCAGCGCATCCTCGAGGACGGCCTCCTGGCGCTCGGCGTCGGTGACGAAGTACGGCGACAGGTAGCCCTTGTCGAACTGCATGCCCTCGGTGAGGACCAGTTCGGTGGACGTCGTGGAGGATTCCTCGATGGTGATCACACCATCCTTGCCGACCTTCTCGAACGCCTCGGCCAGCAGGTCGCCGATCTCGGGGCTCTGCGCGGAGATGGCGGCCACCTCGGCCACCTGGCGGCCCTCGACGGGGCGGGCGTTCTCGAGCAGGCGCTCGGCGATGGCCTCCACGCAGACCTCGATGCCGCGCTTGAGGTCACCGGGGGCGGCACCGGCGGCCACGTTGCGCAGGCCTTCACGGACCAGTGCTTGGGCGAGCACGGTCGCCGTCGTCGTGCCGTCACCGGCAACGTCGTTCGTCTTCGTGGCGACTTCCTTGGCGAGCTGCGCGCCGAGGTTCTCGTACGGGTCTTCCAGCTCCACCTCGCGGGCGATCGTGACGCCGTCGTTGGTGATCGTGGGGGCGCCCCACTTCTTGTCGAGCACGACGTTGCGCCCGCGCGGGCCGAGGGTCACCTTGACGGTGTCGGCCAGCTTGTCGATGCCGGCCTCGAGGGCCTTGCGGGCCGCGTCGTTGAATGCAAGCTGCTTGGTCATGTTTCATGTCCTTTCACGCAAAGACCCCGCACCGGAATCTTGACGATCTCGACGATCTCGACAGGCTCGATCACCGGTGCGGGGCTTCACAAAAGTCGTTACTTTACGACGACGGCCAGCACGTCGCGAGCGGAGAGCACGAGCAGCTCCTCGCCGCCGGTCTTGACCTCGGTGCCGCCGTACTTGGAGTAGAGGACGACGTCGCCCACGGTAACGTCGACGGGCACGCGGTTGCCGTTGTCGTCAACGCGGCCGGGGCCCACTGCGACGACTTCGCCTTCCTGCGGCTTCTCCTTGGCCGTGTCCGGGATAACCAGACCGGACGCGGTGGTCAGCTCGGCTTCGAGCTGGCGAACAACAATACGATCCTCAAGAGGCTTAATAGAGACCGACACTCGGACCTCTCCTTCACATGAGTAAATTCTTAGCAGATGGCACAAGGTCCTGCCGCCCTTGGCGGGGTCGCCGACCGTCGTCGCGGTGCCGGTGACAACCCCTGATGGCTGCAAGCCCTGTCGTTAGCACCCTCGGGGTGAGAGTGCTAACCCTGACTCTATTGACTCGGTTAGCACTCGGTCAAGGCGAGTGCCAACGTGAGGGTGTGAAAGTGCGACGACGGCGGGTCCGGTTTCGCGCTCGGCGCACCCGTCGCGCGCCGCGCCGGGCGTTGTTCGAGTCCGCCGGCGGTGCAACGATGGGCATATGAGAGCTGCCGATCCTCCCGTCCGCGTGCGTGACCTCACCAAGGCCTACGGGGCCCTCACGGCCCTGGGAGGCGTGAGCTTCGACATCGAGGAGGGCGAGACGTTCGGGTTGCTGGGTCCCAACGGCGCCGGCAAGAGCACCACGATCGAGATCCTCGAGGGCTACCGGAACCGGTCCGGCGGGTCGGCCAGCGTGCTCGGCGTCGACCCGCAGCACGGCGGCACCGGCTGGAAGGCGCAGCTGGGCATCGTGCTGCAGTCCGGCGGGGAGAGCGCGAATGTGAGCGTGGTGGAGCAGCTCACGCACTTCGCCCGCTACTACCCGAACCCGCGCAACGTGGGGGAGGTCATCGAGGCCGTGGGCCTGGCCGACAAGGCCAGGACCCGCATCGGCAAGCTCTCCGGGGGGCAGCGCCGCCGCGTGGACGTGGCCCTGGGCATCATCGGCCGCCCCCGGCTGCTGTTCCTGGACGAGCCGACGACGGGCTTCGACCCCGAGGCGCGGCGCCAGTTCTGGGGCCTGATCGACCGGCTCAAGGGCGAGGGCACCACCATCCTGCTCACCACCCACTATCTGGACGAGGCCGCCGCACTGTCCGACCGGGTCGGCGTCATCGTCGACGGACGCCTCGTGGACATCGGGCCGGTCGATGAGATCGGCGGGGATGCGGCGAAGGTGCCGCTCGTGCGGTGGCGGGAGGCCGGCGTCGTCCGTTCGGAACGCACAAGGGCACCGGCGGCGCTGGCCGCGCGGCTCTTTGCCGAGGCCGGCGGCGAGGTGGACGGGCTGGAGATCACCCGGCCCAGCCTGGAGGACATCTACCTGGACTTGGTCGGGGCCCGCGACGATGGGTCCGGGGAGGCGGCATGAGAACCCTCGACCTCGGGTGGTCGCGGATCAGGTACGAGCTCAAGACCTACTTCCGGCAGGGCGATTCGGTGTTCTTCACGTTCCTGTTCCCCATCCTCATGCTGTCGGTGTTCGCGGTGGCGTTCAGCACCAGCGGCAAGATCGGTGCCGCGCCGGACGGCAGCGGCGGCATCAGCTTCGCCGCTTTCTACGTCCCCGGCATGGTGGCCGCCGGCATGCTGCTCAGCGGGGTGCAGAACCTCGGCGTGGACATCGCCGGCGAAAAGGGCGACGGCACGCTCAAGCGCCTGGGCGGCACGCCGCTGCCCGTGTTCTCCTACTTCATGGGCAAGATCGGCATGGTGCTGGTCTCCGCCATCCTGCAGGTGGCCCTGCTGCTGCTCGTGGCCAGGTTCGGGTTCGACGTGGCGCTGCCCACCGAACCGGGCAAGTGGTTCACGTTTGCCTGGATCTTCCTGTTCGGCGTCGTGACCAGCTGCGTGCTGGGCATCGCCTTGTCCGCACTGCCGCGCACCGGCAAGAGCGCCACGGCCGTCGTGATCCCGATCGTGCTGTTGCTGCAGTTCATCTCCGGCGTGTACCTGAACTTCAACCAGCTGCCGGCGTGGTTGCAGAACATTGCCAGCGTCTTCCCGCTCAAGTGGATGGCGCAGGGCATGCGGAGCGTGTTCCTGCCGGCCTCCTTCGAGACGGCCGAACGCGGCGGCGCATGGAACCTGGGCCTCGTGGCGCTGGTCATGGGCCTGTGGCTCGTGGTGGGACTCATCTTGTGCCGGTTGACGTTCCGCTGGATCCGGAAGGACAGCTGAGCTCTACCGGACCAGGTGGCGTGCCGAGTTCGGGTCGATCCGGCGCTGCCGGGCCGGGCGCCGGCGGGCGGCCGTCCACCGGCGCCCGGCCTTGACGACCGCGGCCAGCAGGCGCTGGAGGATCACCACGAGCCCGAGCAGCGGCAGCACCAGCATGACGACCGACAGCGCGGAATACAGCGCATCGAGGGGGTGGCCCTGGGCGAAGGCCGGGCCAATCCCCTGGGCGTGCATGGCCACGGCCGCCGCCGTCTGCTGGACGACCAGCGGCAGGCTCCACAGCAGCCAGCCGAGCATCAGGATCAGTGCGGGAATGACAATGAGGACCCAGGCCGTGACGATCCTGCGGGCCGCCGGACGCAGTTCGGCGACGCGCGGATCGGGGGCCCGTCCGGGCACCAGACTGCGCAGGACCGGGCCGACGCGCGCGAACAGGTCGGGCACGCCGGCCAGGTCCGCCAACACGAAATAGCCGTCCAGGCGGATCGTCGGGGGAAGCTGTTGGAGCATCTGGAACTGCATGGCCAGCACCAGCAGCAGCAGGATCCCCTGCCCCGTGAGCAGGTACCCGATCCCGGCGACCAGCACGCACCAGACGTTGAAGTAGAGGCCGCCGAGATCCGTGCGGAGCCGGCCGGCCCTCGGGAGCCGGTAGGAGTCCGTCACGTTCGTGAAGAACGCGGGAAAGACCAGGTACAGGCCGAACCCGATGACCCCGGGCTTGGCGCCGCCATAGTGGCAGGCCGTGGCGTGCCCCAGCTCGTGGATCAGTGCGCCGGCCACGAGCAGGACGAACAGCTCCAGCAGCAGGACGGGGGTGACCAGGATTTGTTGCAGCGCGCCCAGGAAATTGGCGGTGGCGAAGATTGCGATGTCCAGCGCCACGAGCCCGGCCAGGGCCACGATGACCACGGGGGTGAAGTACAGCGGCGACAACCAGCGGGCCAACCGCTGCACCAGCGGGGCCGGCACGAGCGTGCCGCGCAGCCGCAGGGCCAGCAGCGGATCGGCGGTCGGGGGCTTTTCCATCGACGGCTGATCCAGCGACCGGTCCTCAAGGAGCCCGTTGGGTGCCAGCTTCGTCTCGATGAGCTGTTCCAGGCCCGCCACGTCAAGCTCGCGGCCATAGGCGTCACTGACCAGCCGGGCCACGTCGGCGGGCGCGCGGTCCGCCGCCACCGTGGACAGGACCAGGTTGAGCAGGGTCGACAACTGGATGACTTGGCCGTCCGGGCGTTGGACCAGGTAGGTCTGCTGGACGAGTCCCGAACCGGACACCGGTCCGAGGAGCTGGACGCCCGGGGCAAGGGACCATTGCGGTGTGCGGATGTCGCTGGACTCTGTGGTCATGGCCCCTCGATCGTGTGTGGGCCCGGCGCCTGGAAGCCAGACGCCGGGCCCGGGTGGTCGTCAGCTGTTGCTCTGAACGACGTTGACTGATTGCAATGCTGCGCTGTTCGCCGAGGACAGGATCGTGCCGGCATTGACCGCGAGCGACGAGTTCGACGCCCAGACGGCGGCCCAGTTGTGCCCGAAGTTGAAGAACAGGGTCTCCTTCGTGGGAAGCAGTTCCACGCTCTCGCCTTCGAGTTCGGTGATGGTCATCATTTCCATATCATTCACCTCCTTCGAAATCCTGGGGAGTTCCGTGAACGGATCTCCACTTGGGGGTCTTTCAGGAACAGTCAATCCGAGCCCCCGTTGCTGCCGCGTTACAGCCGCGTTGCCGTGGGTTGCCGATCCGTCCCGGGACGCAAAACGGCCCCTGCGGGGGAGGGAACACCACTGGTTCGCCTGCCCGCAGGGGCCGGGTCGGTCCGTCTCAGCGGGCGCTCACTGGCCCACCTGCACGTCGACGTTCCGCTGTACGGCGGCCCCGCCCACGGCGGAGACGATGATCTTCGAAAGCCGTGCGGCCGTGTCGTCGACCAGCGCCTTGGCCTCGGGCGCGGCCATCCGGCGCTGCGAGTTCTTGGCCGGCTGCTGCAGGCGGTCGGCGAGTTCGGCCTGGATTTCGCTGATGAGGGCCTTGGCCTGGCTGGACAGCTCCCGGTACGACCCCCCGGCGATGACGAATTGGATGGCCGCCGCGGACGTGTTGCAGTCGACACAGCCGGAGTTCAGGGCCAGCGCGCGATTGTTCACGGTCAACGGCTGGGCGCGGCGCGCCACCACGAGTTGGACCGAAACGGCCGACGACGTGCAGCCGGTGCAGCTGGACCAGGCCGCCGCGGTGTTGTCACCGGTGGCCGCGGTGCCGGTGAAGTACACCACTTGGAAGGTTGTCGACGTCCCGCTGCAGCCATCGCAATTGCTTGTGGCCACCGACGACGCCACCGCCTTCGCCGCCGACGAGGACGTCCGTGCGGTCGCGACGGCGTTGTCGCCGACCGTCGGATTGGCCGTGGACGGGATGGCCGAGGAGGCCGCGTCCAGGCTGGAGATGTACCGCGGGGCGTAGTGGCCCCAGCGGATCTGCCCTGAGGCCTGGGACACGGGGGTCTGGGACACGGCGGGCGTGGAGCCGGTGCCCGTCACAAGGGTGGCCGCGACGAGCACGGGCACAAAGAACAAACTGGCAAGAAACCTGCGGTGCATTGCTAACCTCGTTTCTACTTCGATTACTTGGTGTGGATCAAAGCGGAGGAGACCGAGCGGAGACTAGCAAACTATCGGAGGACCTGCCTCGGGGCGGAGCGGATGACGGGTGGAAGGTGCTCCAGGAGCAGCTCCCGGAATTTCGAGGACGGCTCGGCGCCCAGTTCCTGGTCCAGGTAGCTGCGGAAGTTCTCGTATTCGTGGACCGCGGAGGCGTAGTTGTCGTCGGCGAGGTAGGCCCGGAGCATGATCAGCCGGGCGCTTTCGCGGAAGGGTTCGATGGAGGCGGCAACCTTGGCGGCGTCCAGCGCCAGCCCGGTCTGTCCCGTCGCCAGGTAGCGCCTGGCGAGTGCCTCGAGGGCGAACAATCGTTGGAGCTGCAGCCGTTCCTGTTCGAAGAGGACCCAGTCCTCATACCAGCCCGGCAACAGGTCGGCGGACCGGAGAACGTCGATGGCCGCGCCGCCCGGCGGCACCGCACCCCCGTCGTCCCCAATGTCGGAGATCAGCCCCCGGACACGATCGAGATCCACGGTCACATGCTCGCCGAGCGTCAACGGGTCCATGTCGCCGGACAGCAGGGACGGAAGTTCGTGGGAGATCCGGAACACGCTTGAGCGAAGGCTGCCGGCGGCCTGGCTTTCCGAACTGCCGGGCCAGAGCAGGTCCGCGAGGTAATGACGGGACCGGGCACCGCGCAGGGCCAAGACGCTGATGACGCGTTGTTGGCGTGGCCCGACGTCGATGGTTTCACCATGGTGTCTGAGCCTCCAGCAGCCCAGCAGGTTCAAATCCCACCCTGAATTGGAGGTCGTTCGCACTTGCCCCTCCCCCGGCGCCCCGGCCACAAGATAATTCGGACCTGTGAGACCGCCCCAAGCCCCTTGTTAACTTCTAAGTAAGGCCTCAATGCCCTGCCCTGTCAAGAGTCGTCGGGCACAATGACGGTGCTGTTACACATTGTCCGGCGTCGGCACCGGCGGCTCCGCGCTTGAGAACCGTGAAAGCCAGCTCCGAACCGCCTGCAGGACCTCCTCGGGGTTCGTGACGACGGATACGGCCGGCTCGGATTCTTCCGGCCCGCCAAACGTCAGCCGCGCGCGGAATCCGGGCTCCTGGTCGGGTTCCGACCACACGCGGATGACCATGGCACCCACGTCGGCGTAGCCACCACCCAGGTCATCCATATCAACCATTTCCACGCTTTCCCAAATATCCGACTTCGAACGGGCAATCTTCAACCTCCGGGCAACCCTACCAGCCGGTAACGATATGAGTCTAAGTCATTGCAATAGCCTCCATTATGTCCTATTCGATGAATTTATGTGAGACCAATCCACGGTCCGGAGGGCCCTGCAACGCCGCTGTAACGCGGCTGCAACGGCGGCCGGGATTGACTGTTCGAGGAAGACCCAAACAAGGAGATCCGATCGCGGAGCTCCACCAGGAAATCCCAAGGAGGTGAATGAAATGGAAATGATGACCATCACCGAACTCGAAGGTGAGAGCGTGGAACTGCTTCCCACGAAGGAGACCCTGTTCTTCAACTTCGGGCACAACTGGGCCGCCGTCTACGCGTCGAACTCGTCGCTCGCGGTCAACGCCGCCACGATCCTGTCGCAGGCGAACAGCGCAGCGCTGCAGGAGGTCAATGTCGTCCAAGCCAACCACTAGGCATTCGCCCCGTCCGGCGCCCGCCTTCCGGGCGCCGGACTCACAGAAAGGTGAGGAGCATGACTTCATCATCGCTCCTGCGCTCCGACGAACTCGATGCCGAGTTCGCGCAGCTCCTGCCCAGGCGCGAAACATTGTTCCTGGACTTCAACATCAATGTGGCCCCCGTGATTGGTGTCAACCTGGCGCTGGCCATCAACGCCGCGACCATTAACTCCGTCGCCAACGCGGGTGCGTGGCAGAACCTTGCTTCGGTGGCAGTCATCCACCACTAGCGCCCGGGGCCGGCCCGTCCGGCGGGCATGTCGTCGACGACGGCATGCCCGCCGTTCGGCGTTCAGGCGGGATACACCCCGATACCCTTGATGCATGGCCGCCGACGCAATCGCACCCCTCCTGACCACCGAAGGCTGGGAGCTGCTCGCTTCGCTGGGCCCCTACCGGCAATCCGATGCGCTCAAGCTCAATGAGGCGCTGCGCAGGGCCGGCCACCCGGCCGATCTGGTGGCCGCCGTGCTCACCCAGTCGCGATTGCGCGCCAAGGCGGAGGCCAAGTTCGGAGAATTCGCCGCCCGCATGCTGTTCACCCCCGCCGGGCTGGAGCAGGCGACGCGCCTGAGCGTCGCCGCGCTGCACGCGCAACGATTCACGACGGCGGGGCTCGGCTCCGTCGCCGACCTCGGCTGCGGCATCGGCGCCGACTCGCTGGCCATGGCCGGCCTCGACCTGGATGTGCTGGCGGTCGACATGGACGAGACGACGGCCGCGTGCGCCACCGTCAACCTCATGCCGTTCCCGCACGCGCGGGTCCGATGCGCGCGGGCGGAGGACGTGGACCTGGCCGGCATCGACGGCGTCTGGCTGGACCCGGCCCGGCGCACCACGTCCACCTCCGGCACCACGCGCCTGTTCGACCCCGAGGCGTTCTCCCCGCCGTTGTCCTTCGCCGAGCGGTTGGCCGATCGGGGACTGGCCGTGGGGGTCAAGATGGGGCCGGGCATCCCGCACGAATCCGTGCCCGCGACGGCGGAGGCGCAATGGGTCTCCGTCAACGGCGACGTCGTCGAGGCGGGACTGTACTTCAACGCCCTCAAGCGACCCGGGGTACGGCGCGCTGCACTGGTGTTGGGCCCGCACGGCCCAGCCGAGTTGACCAGCGCCGAGGCGTACGATCCCGGCGCCCAGGACCCGCCCGTCGGGCCCATCGCCGGGTACCTGTACGAGCCGGACGGGGCCGTGATCCGCGCCGGGCTCGTCGCCGACCTGGCGCGGAGCCTGGGCGGCCACCTCATCGACGGGCACATCGCCTACATCTGTGCCGGGCAACCCGTGGACACGCCGTTCGCCCGCGCCTACCGGGTCCTCGACGTCCGGCCGTTCAACGTCAAGGCGCTCAAGAGCTGGGTCAAGGCGCAGCGGATAGGCGTCCTGGACATCAAGAAGCGCGGCATGGCCGTCACGCCCGAGGAGTTGCGCCGCCAACTGCTCACGGGGTCCGGCAAGGGCCCGAACAAGGCGACGTTGGTGCTGACGCGTGTGGGCGACGAACGGGTGGCCGTCGTCGTCGAACCGCACGGTCCGATCGACGGACCGCGCACGCTATAGCGTTCCCCAGGCACGGGCGACTTCCGGCGCGGCGCGCGTGGAACGGATCAATCCTCGCCGGAGAGTATCCGCCGGTGGGCGCCCAGCAGCTCCACGCCCGGGCGGTACGCCACGTAGTGTTCGACGGCGTCGAGCACGTCCACAATGTGGGCGCGGTCGGCCGAGACCAGGCTCGCACCGATGCCGGCCCGGCGGTGCAACGCGAGGTGGTCGACCTCTGCCACCGCGACGTCGAAGCGGTGCCGGAGCTCGTTGAGCACCGGCCGGACCACCGAACGCTTCTCCTTCAAGCTGTGGACGTCGCCCAGGAGCAGGTCGAACTCTATCCAGCCAACCCACATGAGGTAACTGTTGCACACGCACGCGCCCACGGACAGGACCGCCGGCCCGGAGCCCCGCATTTCCCCGGTCCGCGCCGCCGGGGCATGCTTCTCGCGGGCCGTCCCTGAACTAGAATCTGAGGTGCACCACGGCCCGGTGGCTGCCCACAAAGTTGCAGGGGATCCGCATTGAAGATTGATTTCGCCCGGTCTGAGCAATCGACCCTCGGCCTGGAGTGGGAGATCGCCCTGGTGGACGCCGAAACGGGCGAACTGTCGGCCAGTGCCGGGGACGTGCTGGCCGACATTGCGGCCGAACACCCGGACGCCATCGGCGACGCCGAACACCCCCATATCAAGGGCGAGCTGCTGCTCAACACCGTGGAACTCGTCTCGGGTGTTTGCCACACGGTGAACGAAGGCGTCGAGGACCTGCGCCGGAACCTCAACGTGCTCCGTGGCGTGGCCCACCCGCGCGGACTGGACCTGCTCAGCGCCGGGACCCACCCGTTCAGCAACCCCGCGGAGCAGCGGGTCACCGACAAGGAACGGTACGCGAAGCTGATCGACCGGACCCGTTGGTGGGGCAGCCAGATGCTCATCTACGGCGTGCACGTGCACGTCGGGCTGGACAACGTGGCCAAGGCCATGCCGGTCCTGGACGGGCTGGTCAACTACTTCCCGCATTTCCAGGCCCTGTCCGCGTCCTCGCCCTTCTGGAAGGGGGAGGACACCGGCTACGCGTCCCAGCGGGCGCTCATGTTCCAGCAACTTCCCACGGCCGGCCTGCCGTTCCAATTCCCGGACTGGGCCGGGTACGAGGCCTATGTGCAGGACATGTTCACCACCGGGGTCATCGACGCGACCAGCGAGATCCGCTGGGACATCCGGCCCGTCGCGGGCCTGGGCACCATGGAAATGCGCGTCTGCGACGCCATGTCCACGCTGTCCGAGATCGGTTCCATCGCCGCCCTGACGCAATGCCTCGTGGATGAGTTCTCCACCACGCTGGAGAACGGCGGCAGCATTCCCACCATGCCCCCGTGGCATGTTCAGGAGAACAAGTGGCGCGCCGCCCGCTACGGGCTGGACGCCATCATCATCCTCGACGCCGCCGGCCACGAACAACTCGTCACCGAGCACACCATCGAGCTGCTGAACCGGCTCGAACCCATCGCGGCCAGGCTGGGCTGCGCCGACGAACTGGCCGGCGTCGAGACGATCATCGCCAAGGGTGCCGGCTACCAGCGCCAGCGCGACGTGGCGGCAGCGCACCGTGGCGACCTCACCGCCGTCGTGCGGGACCTCGTCGCCCAGATGGCGACCAACTGACTCCTACCCCGGCGGGGCGAGCAGCGCCCAGAAGGCCTCGATGTGGGCCGCCATGTCAAGGCCCGGGTCGAGCAGCCATTGCGTCTGCAAGCCGTCGGCGAGCGCGATGGTCATGACCGACAGCGCGCCCGGGTCGACGTCGGCGCGCATCGTTCCGGCGTCCTGGCGCGCCCGGATGGTGGCGGCGAAGCGCCGGTGCAAGCGTGCGTAGCGCGCCTCGGCGTGCGGCCGCGACGGGTGCCCCTCATCCGTCGCCTCGGCGGCGAACTGCGCATACACCCGGATCAGGCCGGGCACGTTCGCGTTCCGGCGCACTCCCTCGACGAATCCCGCGAGGGCGTCCGCGCCGGACGCCGCCAGGTTGGCCTCGTCATACCGCCGCACGATGGCCGCGAACAGCTCGTCCTTGGAGCTGAAATAGTGCAGCAGCCCGGCCTGGCTCAGTCCGACGGCGTCGGCCAGTTCACGCACGGACGTGTTCCGGTAGCCGTTCGACGCCACGACCTCGAGCGCGGTGGCCAGGATCTCCTCCCGCTTCGCCACGCCCTTCGCGTACGAGCCGCGCCGTGCCATGGCAGCCAGCGTAGTGGGCCAAGCTGGTAGTTGTGACGTAAAACGCCGTTGCAGTACCGTGTTCGCAATGCCCCTTCCGGCCGCGCCGCCAGGCAGCCCGGGAAGCGGCCGCCATGCCACCCGAGGAGATGCCATGACAGACCCCGCCGCCCCGCCCGGGCGGCAGACACGCCCGGGCGCCCAAGTCGTCGCCGGGCTGACCATCGAGGAGAAGGCGGCATTGACCAGTGGCGCGGATTTCTGGCACACCACGGGCATTGACCGCGCCGGCATCCCGCCCCTGCTGCTCACCGACGGCCCGCACGGCGTTCGCAAGCAGGTCTCGGCCGGCGACCATCTCGGCCTGGCCGACAGCGTCCCGGCAACGTGTTTCCCGCCGGCCGCGGCGATGGGGTCGAGCTTCGATCCCGAGCTGCTGTTCCGGGTCGGCACGGCGCTCGGCGTGGAAGCCGCGGCCGAGGGCGTCGCCGTCCTGCTGGGGCCCGGCATCAACATCAAGCGCTCACCCCTGTGCGGGCGCAACTTCGAGTACCTGTCCGAGGATCCGACGGTCAGCGGCATCCTCGGCACGGCCCTGGTCCGGGGCCTGCAGGGCCAGGGCGTCGGCGCATCGCTGAAACACTTCGCGGCGAACAACCAGGAGCACGACCGCATGCGCGTCAGCGCCGACATCGACCCGCGGCCGCTGCGCGAGATCTACCTGCGCGCGTTCCAGCGGGTGGTCGCCGACGCGCAGCCCTGGACGGTCATGTGCTCCTACAACCGCATCAACGGCGTCTACGCCTCCGAGGACCCGTGGCTGCTCACCGACGTGCTGCGCGGCGAGTGGGGCTTCGGCGGCCTGGTCGTCTCCGACTGGGGCGCCGTGAACGACCGCCGCGACGCCCTGGCCGCCGGCCTGGACCTGGAGATGCCGGCCAGCGGCGGGCGCACCGACGCCGAACTGGTCGCGGCCGTGCGCTCCGGCGCCCTGGACGAGGCCGTCCTGGACCGGGCCGCTGAGCGCGTCGTCGCCCTCACGCAACGGGCCGCGGCCATGCCGGTACCGGCGGGCGGCTACGATCGCGACGCGCACCATGCGCTGGCCCGGGAGGTGGCCGGGCGCAGCATCGTGCTGTTGAAGAACGACGACGGCGTCCTGCCACTGGATCCGGCCGCGTCCGTGGCCGTGATCGGCGAGTTCGCCCGCACGCCCCGCTACCAGGGCGCCGGCAGCTCCCTCATCAACCCGACCCGGTTGGACAACGCCCTCGACCAGATCCGTGCCCTGGCCGGCGGCACGGTCACGTTTGACGCCGGGTTCGACCTGTCCGGCGACGCCGGGGCGGCCGAGATGCCCCAGCCCGGGACGGCGGCCGACGAGGCCGTCCGCGCGGCGGCCGCCGCCGACACCGCCGTCGTCTTCCTTGGCCTGCCGGCGTCCGACGAATCCGAGGGGTTCGACCGGACCGGCATCGACCTGCCCCGGGCCCAGCTGGACCTGCTGGAGCGTGTCGTCGCGGCCAACCCGCGCACCGTCGTCGTGCTGTCCAATGGCGGTGTGGTCGCGTTGCCGTTCGCGGACGCCGTCCCCGCCATCGTCGAGGGCTGGCTGCTGGGCCAGGCCGGCGGCGGCGCCGTCGCCGACGTCCTGTTCGGCCGGGTCAACCCCTCCGCCCGCCTGTCCGAGACCATTCCACTGCGGCTGGCCGACTCCCCCGCGTACCTTGACTTTCCCGGTGAGCACGGCCACGTCCGCTACGGCGAGGGACTGTTCGTCGGCTACCGCTGGTACGACGCGCGCGGGCTCGACGTGCGCTTCCCGTTCGGCCACGGCCTGTCCTACACGACGTTCGAGTACGGTCCGGCGACCGTCACCCCGGACGACGCCGGCCTGACCGTCCGGGTGCCCGTGACGAACACGGGCCTGGTGGCCGGTCGCGAGGTCGTCCAGGCCTATGTGGGCCGCCCGGGATCGGCCGTCGTCCGGCCCCCGCGCGAACTCAAGGGCTTCGCGAGCGTGCACCTGGAGCCCGGCGCCACGCGCGAGGTCGTCATCCCGATCCCGCGCGCGGACCTGGCCCACTGGGACACCCGGATCGACCGCTGGGTCGTGGAGGGCGGCACGGCCACGGTTTGCGTCGGGGCGTCCAGCCGGGACCTGCGCCGGACCGTGCGGGTCGAGGTTGCCGGCGACGCCGTGCGGATCCCGCTGGGGCCGGCGTCGTCCGTCGACGAGCTGCTGGCCGACCCGGTGGCGGGTCCGATCGTGCGCGAAGCGCTCGCGTCCTCGACGATCGACGACGCGACGCTGGCCATGATGGCCTCGTTCCCGCTCGGCCGGCTGGCCGGTTTCCCGGGTATCCCGGTCACGGCCGGCCGGCTCGAGGCGCTGATCGCGGCGGCCAACGCGGCCGGATAGGCGCGCTACCCGGCGGCCGGCAGGCTGATGCTGCTCACCGGCAGGGACGAGTCCGGGGCGAAGGCGAGCCCGCCGGGTGCCACCCCGCGCATCACCAGTTGCGCGCCGAGCGCGGCCACCATGGCGCCGTTGTCGGTGCACAGCGAGAACGCCGGCACGAGCAGGGTGATCCCGGCGGACCGGCAGCGGGCGGCGAGAAGTTCGCGCAGCCGCGAGTTGGCCGCCACGCCCCCACCCAGCAGCAGGGTGGTGATGGCGTGCTCGCGGCACGCCAGCACGGCCTTGGCCGTGATGACGTCCAGCACGGCCTCCTGGAAGCTGGCGGCGACGTCCGCCACGGGCACGTCCGCCCCGGCCGCCTCGTAGCCCTCCACACAGCGGGCCACGGCCGTTTTCAGCCCGGAGAATGAGAAGTCGTAGCGGTGCGGGCCGGGCGCCTCGGCGGTGCCCATGTACTTGGGCATGGTCAACCCGCGCGGGAACCGCACCGCCTTCGGGTTGCCCTGCCGGGCCAGCTTGTCGATGGCGGGCCCGCCCGGGTAGGCCAGGCCGAGCAGCCGGGCCACCTTGTCGAACGCCTCCCCGGCGGCGTCGTCGATCGTGGCGCCGAGCAGTTCAACGTGCTCCGCGATGCTGTGCACGCGCAGGATCTCGGTGTGCCCGCCGGAGACGAGCAGGGCGCCCAGGTTCTCCGGCAGCGCACCGGTTGCGGTCACGGCCGCGATGGACGGGTCGAGCAGCCCCACGCCGACGTGCGCCACGAGGTGGTTGATGGCATACAACGGCTTCCCGGTGGCCAGGGCCAGCGCCTTGGCGGCACTGACCCCGACCATGAGCGCCCCGGCCAGCCCGGGTCCGCTCGTGACGGCGATCGCGTCGACGTCGGCGAGCGCCACACCGGCCTCGGCCAGGGCGGCCCGCAGGGTGGGCACGAACGCGTCCAGGTGTGCGCGCGAGGCGATCTCGGGGATGACGCCGCCAAAGCGCACGTGCAGCTCCATGGACGAGGAGACGGTGTTCGCGAGCAGTTCGGTGCCGCGCACGATCCCCACGCCCGTCTCGTCGCAGGAGGACTCGATGCCCAGCACCAGCGGGGTCGCGTTCATTGGTGATCCTTTACGTGCTTCAGCGGCAGGCGCATGACGAGCCCGTCCGAGCCGTCCCGGTAGTACCGCCGCCGCGTGTGGATGTGCTCGAACCCGTAGCGGGCGTACAGGCGTTGCGCGCGCGGGTTCGCTGCGCTGACCTCCAGCATGACGTCGTCGGCGCCGCGTCGGCCGGCCTCGGCGATCAGCTCGTCGAGCATGGCGCGGGCGATGCCGCGCCCCTCGAACGCCGGCAGTACGCCGATGGTCTGGATGTCGCCGATCGGCTTCACGCACAGCAGCCCGGCATAGCCGACGACGGCGCCGCCCACCTCCGCGATGATGTACCGCCTGGTCTCGGGCCGGGACAGTTCGTCCGCGAACATCCGCCGCGGCCAGCAGTCGACGCCGAACAGTTCGGCGTCCATGCCGGTGACCAGGTCGAGGTCGGCCGCCGTCATGTCGCGCAACACTGCGGTTGCACCGTTTGCGGGGCCGCTCACAGGGCCCGCTTCCGCGGCCCCGGCACCTTGGCGTCGGATTCGCGCAGGTACAGCGGGGTCGTGTCGTCGAGCGTCTCGCCGGCCGCGAGCCTGCGGGCGGCGGCCCGCGCCAGCGCGCGCGCCGTCGGCTGCGCCGCGGCGTACCCGGCCGGGACGGTGCAGCCGTTGGCGGCAAGCGCCTCGGCATACAGGCCGGCGCCGGCACCGAACACGGGCAGGTCCGTGATGTCCGCGGCCGGTCCCACGTGCGGGCCGTCCAGCAGCGTCCCGTCGGGCGCGTAGTGCGCCCAGTACAGTTCCTTGCGCCGGGCGTCCGTGGCGACCACGAACCCGCCGGCGGCCACCCGCGCCCGGTGCGTGCCGCCGTCGTCCAGCACGTCCCAGGCGAGCGCTTCCAGGCTCATGAGCCCGTACAGCGGCACGCCCCAGACGAACGCGAGCGTGCGGGCCATCGCGATGCCGGTGCGCAGGCCGGTGAACGGGCCGGGGCCGGTGCCCACCACGATGGCGTCCAGCGCCGGGCCCTCGGTGAGCGGGTCCGCGAACAGGCCGCGCACGCCCGGGGCCAGCACCTCGGCGTGACTGCGGGTGTCGTCCGTCGCGAAGGCGGCCTCCACGATGACGCGGCCGGCGTCCCCTTCCTCGATGTCAAGTTCCTCAATGTCAAGGCGCACGAGCGCGGCGCTGGCCACGGCGGAGGTATCCAGGCAAAGAAGTCGCACGTCGCCAGCCTATGCCACGGGGTTCCGGGGCGTGCCGGCGACGTCCGCGGGATCGTCCTGCAGCCCGGACAGGTCGACGCCGTCCCACCGCGGGCCGACGGTGCGCAGGCGCACGAGCCGCGGCTCGTCGTCGTCCTCGGTGAAGTCCGCGGCGCCGCCCTCCGATCGTCCGACCGCGCGCAACAGGTCGATCTCCAGTCGGTTGTCGGCCAGGTGCTCGACCCGCTCGGCACCCCATTCGACGACCGTGACGGAGCCGTCCATGGTGGTCTCGAGGTCGATGTCGTCGATTTCCCCGGCCGTGGCCAACCGGTACGCGTCGACGTGGACCAGGTCGGGGCCGCCCGGGTTGTGCCCGTCGGGCAGGTTCGGGTGGATGCGCACCAGCACGAACGTGGGCGAGATGATGCCGGCGCGCACCCCGAGCCCGTGTCCCAGGCCCTGCGTGAACGTCGTCTTGCCGGCGCCGAGTTCGCCGTTGAGCAGCAGCAGGTCGCCGGCGCGCAGGAATGCGGCCAGCCGGGCGCCGATGCGCTGGGTCTGGGCGGCCGTCGTCGTGCGGTACTCCCAGATCATGCCGCGCCGCCGGGGATGCCGCCCGTGTAGGTGCGGGGGACGCGGGGGCTGATGCGCGTGACGACCTCGTAGTTGATCGTCCCGGCCGCGCGGGCCCAGTCGTCGACGGACGGGTCGCCGAGCGCCGGGTCGCCGAAGAGCACGGCCTCGGCGCCGAGCACCGTGCCACCATGGTCCGCCCTGCCGCCCGGGCCCAGGTCCACGACCATCTGGTCCATGGCGATGCGCCCCACCACCGGGTAGGTGATGCCGTCGATGCGCACCGGTCCGCCGGTGGCGGCGCGCGGGATGCCGTCGGCGTAGCCCAGCGGGATCAGCCCCAGCGTCGTGGGGCCGGCGGTGACGTAGTTGAGCCCGTAGGACACGCCCTGCCCGGCCGGGACGTCCTTGCAGGAGGCCACCCGCGTGGACAACGTCATGGCCGGGCGCAGGCCGAACTCGTGGGGGCTCTGGTCCTCGAACGGCGAGAGCCCGTATACGCCGAGCCCGGCGCGGACCAGGTCGAAGTGCGTGTCCGGGCGGGACAGGATGGCCGGGGTGTTGGCGATGTGCCGGACCTCCAGGTCGGCACCGGCGTCCTCGGCGACGGCCACGGCCTGGCGAAAACGGTCCAGCTGCCCATCGGTTTCCGGGCGGTGCGGCTCGTCGGCGACGGCCAGGTGGCTGAAGACGCCCACAACACGCAACAGGCCCTCATCCTGGTGGGCGATGGCCGCGGACACGAACGCGTCCCAGTTCTCGGGGGGACAGCCGTTGCGGCCCAGGCCGGTGTCGATCTTCAGGTGGACCCGGGCCGGCCGCTCCAGCGCGCGGGCGGCTTCCGCGATCGGTTCCAGTTCCCAGCCCGAACAGCCCAGGTCGATGTCCTGGGCGACGGCGGCGTTGAAGTCCGTGGACGGCGTGTGCAGCCAGGCCAGCAGCGGCGCGTCGATGCCGGCGGCGCGCAGGGCGAGGGCCTCGCTGACGTGGGCCACGCCCAGCCATCCGGCCCCGGCCGTAAGTGCCGCGCGGGCCACCGGGACGGCGCCGTGGCCGTACGCGTCGGCCTTGACGACGGCCATGACCTGGGCGGGGGCGACGATCTCGCGCAGCCTGGCCACGTTGTCGCGGATCGCGGACAGGTCGATGCGCGCTTGCCGTTCCGGGAGATTCATGTCAGGGGCAATCTGTATAGGGGCCTTGTCGCGGGACTGGATGGGTTCGGCTGTGGAAGTCACCCACCCATTTTAGGCCCCGGCCGTCCGCCGGACGGGATCGGCACCGGCCGCCCTCCGCTTTGAGCCGCGCCCCGGCGGTGAAAAGATGGAGGGGTGCACGGCCATCCGGCGCGCACTGCCAGACGTGTTTTGCCGCGCAAGGAGAGACCATGCACCAGATCAGGCGGGTCGCCATGCTTTCCCTGCACACCTCACCGCTGGACCAGCCCGGTGGCGGCGACGCCGGCGGCATGAACGTCTACGTCCGGTCCTTGGCGCTGCAACTGGCCGCGGCCGGCGTGCTCGTCGACATCTACACCCGGCGCACCGCGGCCGGGCAGCCGGACGCCGTTCCGCTGGGCCGCGGCGTCACGGTCCACCACGTGAACGCCGGGGCCTTCGGGAAGCTGCCGAAGGAATCCCTGCCCGAGCTGGTCGGCCGCATGGCCGCGGCCGTCAGCGAGCACGTCCGCACCCTGGCGGACGTGCCGGTCGGTGTTGTCCACTCCCACTATTGGGTGTCCGGCATGGCCGGGCTCCTCGTGGCCCGCGAATTGGACCTGCCCCTGGTGCACACCATGCACACCATGGCCCGGGTCAAGAACCGGCACCTGCCGCCGGGCCAGAGCTCCGAACCGGGCGTCCGCGAGGACGGCGAACAACACATCGTCACGGCGGCGACGAGGCTCATCGCGAATACCACCGCGGAGGCCGCGGAACTGGAACGCCACTACAACGGCTGTGAACAGCGCATCGACGTCGTCTCCCCCGGCGTCGACCTGGCCGTGTTCAAGCCGGCGTTCCGGGACAGGTCGCGGCAGCGGCTCGGGATCGGCCCGGAAGACTTCCACGTCGTATTCGCCGGCCGACTGCAACGGCTGAAGGGCCCGCACGTGCTGGTGAAGGCGGCCGCGCGGCTGCGCCGGGACCGCCCGGACATCCCGCTGCGGGTGAGCATCCTGGGCGCCCGCAGCGGCAGCGACAAGTACGACCTGCCGCAGCTGGTGCGCGACGAGGGGCTCGACGACGTGGCGGCCGTGCTGCCGCCGGTCGACGCCCCGACCTTGGCCGAGTGGTACCGTGCGGCCGACGTGGTGGCCATGCCGTCGTCCAGCGAATCGTTCGGCCTGGTGGCCATGGAGGCGCAGGCGTGCGGTACGCCCGTCATCGCCACGAACGTCGGCGGCCTGCCCCGGGCGGTCAGCGACGGCCGCACGGGGCTGCTGGTGGAGGGCCGGGGCACGGCCAGCTGGGCCGAGGCCATCGCGTCGCTGTACGACTTCCCGCAAACACGCGTCGACATGGGCCGGGCGGCGTCCGTGTACGCCGAATCGTTCGGGTGGGACCGGACGGCCGCGGCAACCATGGCCAGTTACGACTTGGCCCTGACGTACCAATACGTGGCCCCGGCCGGCTGCTGAGTTCAGGCGACGAACGCCTGGTCCTGGATGGCGACGGCGGCGGCGCCGCGCGCCCACTCCTCGTATCCGGACGACAGGACCGGCACCCGCACGGGCGCCGCGTCCGGATCGCGGTCCGCTTCGAGGGTCCCCCGCACGGACTCGGCAACGAGCGCAAAGAAATCAACACCCTCGCCGGCCACCACGACCGTGTTGACCATGGCCAGGTTGGCTGTCAGGGCGATCAGCCGGCCCAGGGCGCGTCCGGCCGCGTCGAACACGGCCGCGGCCACCGGGTTGCCCGATGCCGCCAGGTCCAACGCCTCGGGGTAGTCGACCGGGCGGGCCAGGGCCGTGGAGATCTGTGCGCACAGGCTCGGCATGGCCAGCATGGCGGTGGAGCAGCCCCGGTGCCCGGCGGCGCACAGGGGGCCGTTGGCGGCCAGCGGGATGTGGCCGCCCAGCCCCAGCCCGGAATCGCCCGTGCGCACCACCGTGTGGTTCATGACGAGACCGTAGCCCACGCCTGCGCCAACCGTGATGACGGCGAAGTCCGGTGTGTCCCTGCCCGCGCCAAACCACTGCTGCGCCGCGGCCAGGGCCAGGACGTCGTTTTCCAACCTGACGGGCAGCCCGGTCCGTTGCCGCAGTTCGGGGCCCAGCGCAACGTCCCGCCACCCCAGGAAGGGCGCCCGCAGGACGGTGCCGTCGTCCATCACCCGCCCGCCCAGTGACACACCCATGCCGGACACCGTGACTCCGGCCCGATCCGCCAGTGCGCCCGCCAGCCCGGCGATGGCTTCCACGACACCGGGGACGGACCTGTCGGCCAATTCCACCGTGCCCGAGGCGAGGATCGTGGCGCGCAGGTCCGTCACGACCGCCTGCAGGGCCGTCCCGGTGACCTTCACCCCGAAGAAATGCCGTGCATCATCGGGGACGTCCAGCAGCCGCACCGGCCGGCCCACGCTGCCGTCGGCGATCAGGTCGCCCTCGACCAGCCAGCCGGCATCCAGCAGCGGCTTGCTCAGCCGGGTCAGGCTGGCCACGCTGAGTTTCAGCTCCGCGGCCAGCCGCCGGCGCGACACCGGGCCTTGGACCAGGACGGCTCGGGCCAATTCCAGGGCGGTGTCGGCCAGCGTTCCGCCGGGACCCGGACGGGCCGGTGTGGCGTGGGGTTCGCCGGGAGTGCGTCGGGTCGCGTTCATCCCCGCATTTTATTCCATTCTGATGAAAACTATCGCCGCAGGTCGGCTCGGGGCCCGATGCGGCGCGGCGCTTGCACCACTTGACATGGCATTTACTGTTGTCATAAAAATATTCAATGCCCTGTCCGCACGGCCCCGTGCTGCTGGCACGCCTGAACGCCGGCGCCGCATCGACGCCGGCACCATGAGAGGAACCGTCACCCCATGACCGACATCCTGACCTCCAGCCACCCCGAGGCGAACTGGTGGCGACAGGCCGCCGTCTACCAGATCTACCCGCGCAGCTTCTCCGACGCGAACGGCGACGGCCTCGGCGACCTGCCCGGCGTGACCGCGCGCATGGGCTACCTCTCGGCGCTGGGCATAGACGCCATCTGGCTGAGCCCGTTCTACCCGTCGGCGCTGGCGGACGGCGGCTACGACGTCGACGACTATCGCAGCGTCGACCCGCGGCTCGGATCCCTGGACGACTTCGACGCCATGGTCGCCGCCGCGCACGCCGTCAACATCCGGGTCATCGTGGACGTCGTGCCGAATCACAGTTCCAACCGGCACGCCTGGTTCCAGGAGGCACTGGTCTCCGCGCCCGGGTCGCCCGCCCGGGCCCGGTACCACTTCCATGACGGTCGGGGGGACGACGGCGAGCTGCCGCCCTCCGATTGGCCGTCCCACTTTGGCGGCGCCGCCTGGACCCGCGTGGTGGAGGCGGCCGGGCCGAACGCCGGCAGGCCGGGCCAGTGGTACCTGCACCTGTTCGCGACGGAGCAGCCGGACTGGAACTGGGACCACCCGGAGGTGCGCGAGGACTTCCACACAACGCTGCGGTTCTGGGCGGGCCGCGGTGTGGACGGATTCCGCGTGGACGTGGCGCACGCCCTGGTCAAGGACATGTCGATGCCGTTGCGCTCGAAGCCGAAGCTGGAGATCCTCGTCGACGACGGCACCGACGCGTTGTTCGATCGCGACGCCGTGCACACCGTGTTCGAGGGATGGCGTCAGGTCATGAACGAATACGACCCGCCGCGGATCGCCGTGGCCGAGGCCTGGGTGCCGTTCACGAACCGCCGGCTCAAGTACGCCCGCCCCACCGAGCTCGGCCAGGCGTTCAACTTCGACCTGCTGCAGGCTCCGTTCAAGGCGGCCGAATTCCGTTCGGTCGTGCAAAAGTGCCTGGCCGAGGCGGACGTCTCGGGCGCGTCCTCCACGTGGGTGTTCTCCAACCACGACGTGGTCCGGCACCCGTCCCGGTACGCGCTGCCGGATGGCAGCACGGCCAAGGAACTCGAAGCGTGGCTGCTGGCCGATGGCGCCACCCCGCCCACCGATCTGGAACGCGGGCTGCGCCGGGCCAGGGCGGCCACGCTGTTCATGCTGGGCCTGCCCGGCTCCGCCTACCTGTACCAGGGCGAGGAGCTGGGCCTGTTCGAGGTGGCCGACCTGCCGCACGAGGCGCTGACGGACCCGACCTGGTTCCGCACGAACCACCTGGTCAAGGGCCGCGATGGCTGCCGCGTGCCACTGCCGTGGGACGACGCCGAACCGAACAACGGGTTCGGCGGCACGCCCTGGCTGCCGCAGCCGGCATGGTTCGCCGGCAAGGCCGTGAGCGCCCAGGACGGCGTGCCCGGCTCCACGCTGGAGCTCTACCGGTCGGCGCTGGACTGGCGCCGCAAACTGCAGGGCGAGGAGACGCTCGAGTGGCTCTCGGAGCCAACCGACATCGTCACGCACTACCGGCGTCCCAACGGATGGGAGGTGATCACCAACTTTGGTGGGGCGACGGCGTTGCTGCCCTCCGGCGTCGACCTTGCCACGGTGGTGCTCGCCAGCTCCGGCGAGCCGGCCCCGGCCGGGCACGTGATCCCGGGCGAGACGACGTTCTGGCTGGCCCCTTAAACAGGTCTCGACAAGCTCGACCACCGAATCGGTGATCGAGCCTGTCGAGATCGTTTTTTGCTTTGCTAGCGCTCCAGGTCGCCGCGGATGAAGGCCTCGACCTTTTCCTTGGCGATGTCGTCGTTGTACTGCTCCGGCGGGGACTTCATGAAGTAGCTGGAGGCGGACAGGATGGGGCCGCCGATGCCACGGTCCAGGGCGATCTTGGCGGCACGGATGGCGTCGATGATCACGCCGGCGGAGTTCGGCGAGTCCCAGACCTCCAGCTTGTACTCAAGCGAGACGGGGGCATCACCGAAGTTGCGGCCCTCCAGGCGCACGAACGCCCACTTGCGGTCGTCCAGCCAGGCCACGTAGTCGCTGGGGCCGATGTGCACGTCGTTGTCGGTCAGCGTCGCGGACGTGTTGGACGTGACGGCCTGGGTCTTGGAGATCTTTTTCGACTCGAGCCGGTCTCGCTCGAGCATGTTCTTGAAGTCCATGTTGCCGCCGACATTGAGCTGGTACGTGCGGTCCAGGATGACGCCGCGGTCCTCGAACAGCTTCGCCATGACGCGGTGCGTGATGGTGGCGCCGAGCTGGCTCTTGATGTCGTCGCCGACGATCGGGACGCCCGCGGCGGTGAACTTGTCGGCCCATTCCTTGGTGCCGGCGATGAAGACGGGCAGCGCGTTGACGAACGCGACGCCGGCGTCAATGGCGCACTGGGCGTAGAACTTGGCGGCCGCGTCGGAGCCGACCGGCAGGTAGCAGACCAGCACGTCGGCCCGGGTGTCCTTGAGCACGGCCACGACGTCGACCGGCTCGGCGTCGGATTCCAGGATGGTTTCGCGGTAGTACTTGCCCAGGCCGTCCAGGGTGTGCCCGCGCTGCACCGGCACGTCCAGGACCGGCACATCGGCGATCTTGATGGTGTTGTTCTCGCTGGCACCTATGGCGTCCGAGAGGTCGAGGCCGACCTTCTTGCTGTCGACGTCGAACGCGGCCACGAACGTCACGTCGTTGACGTGATACGGGCCGAACTCCACGTGCATCAGGCCCGGAACCTTCGTGGAAGGGTCGGCATTCTGGTAGTACTGGACACCCTGCACCAGCGATGATGCACAGTTACCGACGCCAACAATGGCAACCCGAATAGGATGACTGGACACGGAACTCCTTATTGAAATTGCAAAGGGTCCGGACTCCGGCAACGGTCACTGGTCCGGACCTGACGCCAACACGGCGCCTAAACCATAGTAGTCAACTGACGCCGATGCCGTTTTATTCCGGCCCGTTGTGGCACGGTCGCGCTATTTCTGCGCCCACCGGTTGATGTCGGACTCCACGGCGTACCGGTCAATGCCGGCCAGTTCCTCGGCGCTGAACGCCAGGTTGTCCACGGCGGCCAGGTTGTTCTCCAGCTGGGCCACGCTGGAGGCGCCGACCAGCGCGGATGTCACCGGGGTGCCCTTCGACTGCTCGCGCAGCACCCAGGCGATGGCCATCTGGGCCAGGGACTGGCCGCGTCCTGCGGCAATGTCGTTGAGCGCCCGCACCCGGGCCATCTTGTCGTCGGTCAGGTCGCTGCCGTGCAGGAAGCGTTCCTTGGCGGCGCGCGAATCGGCCGGCACGCCGCCCAGGTACCTGTCGGTCAGCATGCCCTGCGCGAGCGGGGAGAACGCGATCGCCCCGGCCCCGACCTGCTCCAGCGCCTGGTACAGGTTGGGCTCCCCATTCTCCGTCCACCGGTTCAGCATGGAGTACGACGGCTGGTGGATGAGCAGTGGCGTGCTCAGCTCCTTCAGGATGCGCGCGGCCTCCAACGTCTGCTCCGGCGTGTACGAGGAGATGCCGGCGTACAGTGCCTTCCCGGAGCGCACGGCCGTGTCGAGGGCGCCCATGGTCTCCTCCAGCGGCGTCTCCGGGTCCGGCCGGTGGCTGTAGAAGATGTCCACGTAGTCCAGGCCCAGGCGCTCCAGCGAGGCGTCCAGGCTGGCCAGCAGGTACTTTCGGGAGCCCCACTCGCCGTACGGGCCCGGCCACATGTAGTAGCCGGCCTTCGTGGAGATCACGAGTTCGTCGCGGTATGGGGCGAAGTCATCCGCCAGGTGCCGGCCGAAGTTCGTCTCGGCGCCGCCGTCCGGCGGGCCGTAGTTGTTGGCCAGGTCGAAGTGCGTGACGCCCAGGTCGAACGCGCGGCGCAGGATGGCCCGCTGCGTCTCGAACGACTTGTCGTCGCCGAAGTTGTGCCACAGTCCCAGCGATACGGCCGGCAGTTTCAGCCCGCTGCGCCCGACCCGGCGGTACGGCATGGATTCGTAGCGGTTTTCCGCGGCAACATAGGTCATGGGCCCATCCTGCCATCCGCCGGCATCAAATCCGAGCGCGCAGCACCATGGCCGATTTCGCCCGGGCGGCCACGGTGGCCCCGGCACCCCGGGGCGGGGCCGCGGGGACGGTGGCGGACGGATCGTCGGCCGTGTTGACGACCTGCTCCCACGCCGGCGCATAGCCCGCGTCGGGGAGCGTGAAGTCCACGTCGTTGTCGGCGGCGTTGAACAACAGCAGGAAGCAGTCGTCAACCACCGGCCGGCCGTGTTCGTCCGGGTCGCGGATGCCGCCGCCGTTGAGGAACACGCCGATGCTGCGGTCAAGGGCGTTGTCCCAGTCGTCCACCGTCATGGCCGCGGCGTCCGGGCGCAGCCACACAATGTCCGGCAGTGCGCCGTCCGCCCCGCGTTCGGCGGGACGGCCGTCGAAGAAGCGGCGGCGGCGGAACACCGGATGGTCGGTGCGGAGCCGCCCCAGCAGGGCGGTGAAGCCGATCAGGCCATGGTCCGCCTTGTCCCAATTGATCCAGGTCAGCGGCGAATCCTGGCAGTAGGCGTTGTTGTTGCCGTCCTGGGTCCGTCCCAGCTCGTCCCCGTGCAGCAGCATGGGCACGCCCTGGGCCAGCAGCAGCGTCACCAGGAAGTTGCGTTGCTGGCGGGCGCGCAGCGCCGTGATGGCCGGATCGCCACTGGGCCCCTCCACGCCGTGGTTGCACGAGCGGTTGTCGTCCGTGCCGTCCCTGTTGTCCTCGCCGTTGCCGAGGTTGTGCTTGTCGTTGTAGCTGACCAGGTCCGCCAGTGTGAAGCCGTCGTGCGCGGTGACGAAGTTGATGGATGCCATGGGTCGGCGGCCGGAGTGCTCGTAGAGGTCGGAGGAGCCCGTCAGGCGTGAGGCGAACTCGCCCAGCGTGGCCGGCTCGCCGCGCCAAAAGTCCCGGACGGTGTCGCGGAACTGGCCGTTCCATTCGCTCCACAGCGCCGGGAAGTTGCCCACCTGGTAGCCGCCCGGGCCGATGTCCCAGGGCTCGGCGATCAGCTTGACCCGGGAAATGACGGGATCCTGCTGCACCAGGTCAAAGAACGACGACAGTTTGTCGACGTCGTAGAACTCGCGGGCCAGGGTGGCCGCCAGGTCGAAGCGGAACCCGTCCACGTGCATCTCGGTCACCCAGTACCGCAACGAGTCCATCAGGAGTTGCAGCGGCTGTGGTTGGCGGACGTTCAGCGAGTTCCCGGTGCCCGTGTAGTCGACGTAGTACTGACGGTCGTCGTCCTGCAGGCGGTAGTAGGCGTCATTGTCGATGCCGCGGAAGGACAGCGCGGGCCCCAGCTGGTTGCCCTCGGCCGTGTGGTTGTACACGACGTCCAGGATGACTTCCAGCCCCGCCGCGTGCAGGTCCCGGACCATCTCCTTGAACTCGCGCACCTGCTCCCCCGGATCCCGGGTGGCGGCGTACTCGTTGTGCGGGGCGAAGAAGCCGATGGAGTTGTAGCCCCAGTAGTTCCGCAGCCCTTTCGAGAGCAGTGCGTCGTCCTGCACGAACTGATGCACCGGCATCAGCTCGATCGCCGTGATCCCCAGCGACTTCACGTGGCTCACCACGGCCGGGTGGGCCACCGCGGCGAAGGTGCCGCGCTGGTGCTCGGGGACGTCGGGGTGCAGCGCCGTGAGCCCCAAGACGTGCGCCTCATAGACGACCGTGCGGTGGTAGGGGATGCCGGGCGCCGCATCCCCGGCCCAGTCGAACGCCTCGTCGACCACCACGGAACGGAACACGTGCGCCGCGGAGTCGTCGTCGTTGCGCGCCAGCGGGTCGCCGAATTCATACGAGAACACGGGCTGGCCCCAGTCGACGGCGCCGGTGACGGCCAGGGCGTAGGGGTCGAGCAGCAGTTTGTGCGCGTTGAACCGCAGTCCGTTGGCCGGGTCCCACGGGCCGTCCACCCGGTAGCCGTAGTGCTGGCCGGGGCCGACGCCGGGCAGGTACCCGTGCCACACGCATCCGTCCACCTCGGTCAGCCCGACCCGGGTTTCGGTCCCCGCCGCGTCGAACAGGCAGAGCTGGACGGCCTGCGCGCCGTCGCTGAACAAAGCGAAGTTGGTGCCGCCGTCGTCGGCATGCGCACCCAACGGGTACGCTTTCCCGGGCCAGATTTCCACTGCGGCTCCCTCGTTGTCATGACATCCTGTGGTGAAATGCGCGTTGTGGCATGGCCCGGGCGGCGGCGCTAGGGACCGGTGCCGCCCCGCCTCACGATACCGGCCCACACGTCCGGGATGCGGGCGGCCAGTTGCCCGGCGTTCAGCGGCGCGTCGGGGCCCACGCGGCCCAGCCGGCCGTGCAGGGCGGCGCCGACGGCCGCCGCCAACGCCCACCTGTCGGCGGCGGCGACGCCGGGCAGCCCCCAGCCCTCCCGCTCGGCGACCATGGCCAGCAGCGCGGCCAGGATGCCGGCGAGCGTGTCGCCGCTGCCGGCCGTCGCCAGCGACGGCGTGCCGTCGCCCTGCGCGAACACGGTGCCGGTGGGTGAAGCCACCAGCGTCACGGGCCCCTTCAGCAGGACGGTGGCGCCGGTGAGCTGCACGGCGCGCCGGGCGGCGGCCAGTGTGGCGCGTTCGACGTCGGCCCGGCGCGTGGGCTGGCCCAGTCGCGTCAGCAGCGCCGCCAGTTCCCCGGCGTGCGGGGTGAGGACCAGGTGCGGGCGCGGTGCGTCGGCTCGCCCGAGCAGGTCCAGGGCGGCCGCGTCGATGACGGCGGGCAGGCCGGCGTCGATGACGTCCCGGGCGCGCCGCTGCTGGGTGGCGTCCCCGTCGATGCCGGGGCCGGCCAGCCAGGCCTGCACGTGGTGGCCTGCGACGGGCAGGTCCGCGCACACGGCCTCGGGGTTGCGGGCCTGGATGAGTGCCGCGACGGGACCGGGTCCCAGGTACCGGACCATGCCCGGGCCGCAGGCCGAGGCGGCGGCCACGGCCAACAGCGCGGCGCCGGGGTATTGCGCCGAGCCGGCCACGATCCCGGCCACGCCGCGCGCGTACTTGTGGTCGGCGGCCGCCGGCCGCGGCAGCAGGGCGGCCAGGTCCGCAGGCGTCAACCGGAGCACGTCCGGGTCGCCGAGGTGCGTGCCGATGCCGAGGTCGATGGTGGTCACGGCGCCGGCGGCCAGCGCGCCGGGCGCCACGAACAGCCCGGTCTTGGCCGCGCCGAAGGTGACGGTCCGGTCCGCGGGCAGCACGGGTTCGTGGACCTCGCCGGTGCCGGCGTCGACCCCGCTGGGCAGGTCGCAGGCGACGACGGACGGAACCGGGCGGCCGGCCCGGTGGCGGTCGCGCAGCAGGCCGGCCATGGACCGCAGCACCGTCGCGGCCGGCTCCCGTGCGGCACCGGTGCTGCCGGTGCCCAGGATGCCGTCGATGACGACGTCGGCGCGGGCCGCCTCGTTGACGAATGCGTCCACGGGTCCGGGGTCGGCAGCGCCGGTGGCAAGCTCCACGACCCGGCCGCCGGCGGCCCGGAAGGCGGCCAGCGCATCGGGGTGGGTGCGCGCGCTGGTGAGCACCGCCGTCGTCCGGGCCCCCAGCCGCGCCAGGCCGGCGGCCGCGTACAGCGCGTCGCCGCCGTTGTTGCCGGCGCCGGCGAGGACCAGCACGCGGGAGCCGTAGACCGGGGCGCCACGCTCGCGCAGCACGCGCACGACGGCGGTGCGCAGGCCGTGCGCGGCGGTGTGCATGAGCGCGGGGCCGGCCCCCGCATCGAGCAGCGGCTGCTCGGCGGCGCGCACGGCGGCGCCGGTGTGGGCGCGCAGCACGCTACCCCTCCGCGATCACCGTGGCCGTGGCGATGCCGCCGTCGTGGCTCATCGACAGGTGCCAGCGTTTGATGCCCTTGGCCTGGGCGACACCGGCGACGGTGTCCTTGACCTGGACCGTGGGTCCGTGCTCGTCCAGCCCGATCCAGCAGTCCTGCCAGTTCATGCCGGCCGGCGCCCCGAGGGCCTTGGCCACCGATTCCTTCGCCGCGAACCGCGCCGCGAGGGAACGCAGGTTCAGGCTGCGCTCGGCCGGCACGAACAACCTGTCGCGCAGGCCGGGGGTCCGCTCCAGCTGGCGGCCGAATCGCTCCACGTCCACCACGTCCACGCCAATGCCGATAATCATGGTCCCAAGCCTAGCGGCCGCGGGGCCCCGGGCGTGGGCCCACGGCGGCAAGGGCCCCGCCGCGAGGGCCCACGGCCCCGAGGGACCCGGAGCGAGCTTGCGAGCTCTGGGAGNAAGCGAGGTTGGGGAGGACGCTAGGCGCTAGCGGGCGACTACTCGACGGTGACGGACTTGGCCAGGTTGCGCGGCTGGTCGACGTCGTAGCCCTTGGCCGTGGCCAATTCGCAGGCGAACAATTGCAGCGGCACAGTGGTCAGCAAGGGGGCCAGCAGGACCGACGTCTCCGGGATGTAGAACACGTGCTCGGCGTAGGCGGCCACGGAGTCGTCGCCCTCCTCGGCGATCACGATGGTGTTGGCGCCGCGGGCACGCACTTCCTGGATGTTGGAGACGACCTTGGCGTGCAGCGAGTCGCGGCCGCGCGGGGACGGCACCACGACGAAGACGGGCTGGCCCTCCTCGATCAGCGCGATGGGCCCGTGCTTGAGCTCGCCGGCCGCGAACCCTTCCGCGTGGATGTAGGCCAGTTCCTTGAGTTTGAGGGCGCCCTCCATGGCGACCGGGTAGCCGACGTGCCGGCCCAGGAACAGCACGGAGCGGGTGTCGGCCATCGCGCGGGCCAGCTCCTTGATCTGCCCGGAATTCTCCAGGATCCGGGCGATCTTGGCCGGCGTCTTGGCCAGGTCGGCCAGGATGTCCTTGATCTGGCCCTGGAACAGGTTTCCGCGCAACTGTGCCAAATACAGTCCCAGCAGGTAGGCGGCGGTGATCTGCGCCAGGAACGCCTTGGTGGAGGCGACGGCGATCTCCGGACCGGCATGCGTGTACAGCACGGCGTCGGATTCGCGCGGGATGGTCGAGCCGTTGGTGTTGCAGATGGACACGGTCTTGGCGCCCTGCTCACGGGCGTAGCGCACGGCCATCAGCGTGTCCATGGTCTCGCCGGACTGCGAGATGGACACGATGAGGGTCTGCTCGTCGACGATCGGGTCACGGTAGCGGAACTCGTGGCTGAGCTCGACCTCGGTGGGGATCCGGCACCAGTGCTCGATCGCATACTTGGCGACCTGTCCGGCGTAGGCGGACGTGCCGCAGGCCAGCACGATGATCTTGTTGACGCTCTTGAGCAGTTCGGGGTCGATCCGCAATTCGTCCAGGGTCAGCCGGCCGCGGCTGTCCGAGCGGCCCAGCAGGGTCTGCGCGACGGCCTCGGGCTGGTCGTTGATCTCCTTCTCCATGAAGGACGGGTAGCCGCCCTTCTCCGCCGCGGCGGCGTCCCAGTCAACGGTGTATTCGCGGCCCTCGGCGGGTGCGCCGTGGAAGTCGGTGACCTCGACGGTCTCCGGGGTGATGGTGACGATCTGGTCCTGGTCCAGTTCCAGCGCCCGGCGGGTGTAGTCGATGAAGCCGGACACGTCGGAGCCGAGGAAGTTCTCGTGCTCGCCGAGTCCGACGACGAGCGGCGAGTTGCGCCGCGCGGCGACGACGACGCCGGGCTGGTCGGCGTGCGTGGCCAGCAGCGTGAAGGCGCCCTCGAGGCGCCGGCTGGCCAGTTGCATGGCCTTCGACAACGGCTGCGCTTCGGTTCCGGCGTCGGCCTCGACGATGGCGCGGTAGATGTCGCCGAGCAGCACGGCGGCGACCTCGGTGTCCGTGTCGGAGAGGAACGTGTGGCCCTTGGACGCCAGTTCGGCCTTCAGCGTGGCGAAGTTCTCGATGATGCCGTTGTGGATGACGGCCAGGCGCCCGTCGTCGGCCAGGTGCGGGTGCGCGTTCGCATCGGTCGGGCCGCCGTGCGTGGCCCAGCGCGTGTGGCCGATGCCCGTCAGCGAATCCGGCAGTGGCCGGGCCTCAATCTCCGCGACCAGATTGGCCAGCTTGCCGGACTTCTTGCGGAATTCGATGGCCCCGTCGGCGACAATCGCGACCCCCGCGGAGTCGTAGCCGCGGTACTCGAGGCGCCGCAGGCCCTCCAGCAAGACGTCGAGTGCCTGGTGATCGCCCGCCACGTTCGTTCCGGTCGCCGATGCCCTGCCCACGTAACCCACAATTCCACACATGAAAACACATCATATCGGCTACGTCTACGATAGGACATCCTACCTTCGATCGCCGGGTGGGACGGTTCCATTTCACAGCCGCCACCGAACAAGGCAGAATCTCTTAGGTGACCTCGCAACGAACCTGGCCCGGCAATGGCGACGGGACCTCCCCGTTCGTGGAATTGGACCGGCAGACCTGGTCCCGCCTGGCGGACGCCATGGAGGAACCCCTCAACGAGGATGACGTCCAGCGCATCCGCGGACTCGGTGACCAACTCAACATCCAGGAGATCCGCGACGTCTACCTGCCGCTCTCGCGACTGCTGAACCTGTATGTCGCGGCGGCCGGCCAGCTGCACAGCGCCACCACCACGTTCCTGGGTGAACGCGGCCGCCGCACCCCGTTCGTGATCGGCGTGGCCGGGTCCGTCGCCGTCGGGAAATCGACGACGGCGCGCGTCCTGCGCGAGATGCTGCGGCGCTGGCCCGACACCCCGAACGTGGAACTCGTGACCACCGACGGGTTCCTGTACCCGAACGCCGAGCTGGCACGCCGCGGGTTGATGGAGCGCAAGGGTTTCCCGGAATCGTACAACCGCCGGGCGTTGCTGCGTTTCGTCAGCGCCGTCAAGAGCGGCGCCGACGAGGTGCACGCCCCCATGTACTCGCACCTGACCTACGACATCCTGCCCGACGCCGAGGTGGTGGTCCGCCGGCCCGATGTGCTGATCGTCGAGGGCCTGAACGTGCTGGCCGCGGCGCGGCCGCGGCTGGATGGCCGCTCCGGCCTGGCCGTGAGCGACTTCTTCGATTTTTCCGTCTACGTCGACGCCAAGACGAAACACATCGAACGGTGGTACGTGGAGCGTTTCCAGTCGCTGCGCAGCCGCGCGTTCAGCAACCCGGAGTCGTATTTCCGCCGCTACGCGGACCTGTCCGACGCCGAGGCCGTGGAGACGGCCACGCGGATCTGGAAGAGCATCAATGAACCGAACCTGCTGGAGAACGTGCTGCCGACACGCGGGCGGGCCCAGCTGGTGCTGACGAAGGACGCCGACCATTCGATCCGGCGCATGCTGTTGCGCAAGGTGTGACGGCGCCTGCGGTAGCTTGTAACCATGCTCAAGGGATTCAGAGATTTCATCATGAAGGGCAACGTCGTCGATCTTGCCGTGGCGGTTGTCATTGGCGCGGCGTTTGGCGGTGTGGTTGACGCCCTCGTCAAGCACGTGCTCATGCCGCTGATCGCGGCCCTCTTCCGCTCACCCAACTTCGACAGCTTCGCCCGTATCACCATCAACGGCAACGACGTGCAGTTCGGCGTGCTGCTGACCGCCATCGTGAACTTCCTGCTCATCGCGTCGGCCATCTATTTCGTCATCGTGCTCCCCATGAACGCCATGATCGCCCACCGCAACGCGAAGCTGGGCATCAAGGACGAAGAGCCTGCGGTCGAGCCACACATCGAGTTGCTCACCGAAATTCGTGACGCGCTCCAAAACAAGGCCCACCAGAACTGATCCAGCCGACCATCGCAACGGCCACCCCGTCCGACTGGTTCGCCAGTCGGACGGGGTGGCCGTTTTTGCGTGGATCGCCCCTGCCCTACTGCGCGTGTTGCTCCAGGGACAACCGGCCCCGGACAACCTCGACCAGCTCATTGCAGACCCGTTCCGCAGTGGCCATGTCGGCGGCCTCGACCATGACGCGCACCAGCGGTTCCGTGCCCGACGGGCGCAGCAGGATCCTGCCCGTCTCCCCCAGCTCGGCCTCCGCCTTGGCCACGGCCGTCTTGACGCCGGAGTCGATGGCCGCACGCGACTTGTCGACGCCCTTGACGTTGATCATGACCTGCGGGAGCTTGCTCATGGTGGCGGCCAGCTCCTTCAACGACTTGCCCGTGCTGGCGACCTGCGCGGCCAGCTGCAGGCCGGTGAGCACGCCATCGCCCGTGGTGGCGTATTCGGAAAAGATCACGTGCCCGGACTGCTCGCCGCCGAGGCTGTAGCCGCCGCGGCCCATCTCCTCGAGCACGTACCTGTCGCCGACCGCCGTCTCCCGGGTGGTGATCCCGGCGTCCCGCAGGGCGATCTTGAGGCCGAGGTTGCTCATGACGGTGGCCACGAGGACATTGTCCTTCAGCTGCCCGGAATCGCGCAGCGCCAATGCCAGGACGGCCATGATCTGGTCGCCGTCGACGACGGACCCCTCATGGTCCACGGCCAGGCACCGGTCGGCGTCACCGTCGTGCGCGATGCCCAGGTCGGCGCCCTCGGCGCGGACGGTGGCCTGGAGCTTCTCGAGATGGGTGGAGCCCACGCCGTCGTTGATATTGAGCCCGTCGGGGTCGGCGCCGATGACGAGGACCTGGGCGCCGGCATCGGTGAAGACCTGCGGCGAACAGCCGCTCGCTGCCCCGTGCGCACAGTCGAGCACGATCTTCAACCCGTCCAGGCGGTTCGGCAGCGTGGAGAGCAGGTGGACGATGTAGCGGTCCTCGGCGTCGGCGAACCGGGTGATGCGGCCGACATCGATGCCCACGGGCCGGAAGGCGTCATGGGCCAGTTGCTGCTCGATCGCGTCCTCGACGTCGTCGGGCAGCTTCCGGCCGCCGCGGGCGAAGAACTTGATGCCGTTGTCGGGGGCGGGGTTGTGCGAGGCGGAGATCATGACGCCGAAGTCGGCGCCCAGGTCGGCGATCAGGAACGCGGCCGCGGGCGTGGGCAGCACGCCGGCGTTGTACACGTCGACGCCGGCACTCGCCAGCCCGGCCTCGACGGCCGCACTGATGAATTCGCCGCTGGCGCGCGGGTCGCGGGCCAGCACGGCCCGGGGGCGCTTGCCCTCGCTCATCTGGTCGTGGCCGAGCACAACCGCGGCCGCCTGGGCCAGCGACAACGCCAGCTCGGCGGTCAGGAGACCGTTGGCCAGTCCGCGGACACCGTCTGTTCCAAATAATCTAGACATCCGTCCCATTCTAGGTCATGGGCTTCTGGGTCATGGGCCCGGCCGGGTCCGGCACCGCTGAAGCACGCCAGGCACGCCAGGCACGCCAGGCACGCCACGGAACGCCCCTGGGTGGGCCCACGCGCCCGAGGGCCCCGACGCGAGGGCCCACGGCCCCGAGGGACCCGGAGCGAGCTTGCGAGCTCTGGGAGGGGCCGGGGACTTGCGAGCGTTGGGAGGGCGTGGGGACTAGGATCGGACAATACGTCCGTCCGGGAGGTTGCCATGCGCCAACCCAGCAACGAAGACATCGCGACCACCTTCAACAGGATCGCCGCCGGCTACGACCGGCCGATGGGCTTGTTCGAACGCCATGTGGCCGTGGGGGCCCGGGTCTGGGCCGTGTCAAAGGCCCGGGGGGCCGTGATCGAGATAGGCGTCGGAACGGGTCTCAACCTGCCCCTTTACGGGCTCGGGGTGCAACACGTGACCGGGGTGGACCTCGCCGACGGCATGCTCGCCATTGCCAGCAAACGTTTGGCGGATGCGGGCGTCGGCAGGGTTGAGCTGCGCCGGGGCGACGCGCAGGCCCTGGACCTGCCCTCGGAAAGCGCGGACACCGTCGTCTCCACCTTCACGTTCTGCACCATCCCCGACCCGCACGCCGCCAGCCGGGAGGCATACCGTGTCCTGCGCCCAGGCGGCCTCTTCGTCCTGGCCGAACACGGGACCTCCACCCGCGCCGTGGGCCGCGCCGTCTTGCGGGCCCTCGAACCATTGAGCATCCGTTTCGGGGCCGACCACCTGACCCGCGATCCCGTGCCTTACCTGACGGGGGCCGGCTTCCGCGTGACCGAAGTCCACCGGGGCGGGCCGGGCGGTGTCATCTTCCGGATACTGGCCCGCAAGGACGACGCGTAAGGGGATGCGCCGCATTGGGGCAGTCCCCTGGACGGGCCGCGGCGCGCAGGTGGATGAGGACACAGAAAGGCCGGCCGCGAATGCGACCGGCCTTTCGGGTAGCGCGAATTTAGCGCTTGGAGTACTGCGAGGCCTTGCGGGCCTTCTTCAGACCGGCCTTCTTGCGCTCGATGACGCGGGCGTCACGGGTCAGGAAGCCGGCCTTCTTCAGGGTCGGACGGTTGTTCTCGACGTCGATCTCGTTCAGGGAACGGGCAACGCCCAGACGCAGCGCACCGGCCTGGCCGGACGGGCCGCCGCCGTGGATGCGGGCGATGACGTCGTAGGCGCCCGTAAGTTCGAGGATGCGGAACGGGTCGTTGACTTCCTGCTGGTGCAGCTTGTTCGGGAAGTAATCGGACAGCTCACGGCCGTTGACGATCCACTTGCCGGTGCCGGGGATGACGCGAACGCGCGCGATGGCCTGCTTGCGGCGACCGACGGCAGCGCCGGACACGGTCAGCGGCGGGCGCTCCTTCGCGGGGGCGGCGGCGACGCCGGGGGTGCTCTCGCTGGTGTAGCTGGTGAGGACCTCGTCCTCGGCCACGGTGTTCAGCTCTTCGTTCTGAGCCACGTTTCTCCTTGTGTGTTTATTTAGGTGGTGGCCAGGACTACTGGGCGACCTGGGTGATTTCGAACGTTGCGGGCTGCTGGGCGGCGTGCGGGTGCTCGGCGCCGCGGTACACCTTGAGCTTGCCCATCTGCTGGGCGGCCAGGGAGTTTTTCGGCAGCATGCCCTTGATGGCCTTCTCCACTGCGCGAACCGGGTTTTTCTCCAACAGTTCGGCGTAGGTGACGCTCTTCAGGCCACCCGGGTAACCGGAGTGGCGGTAGGCGCGCTTCTGCTCGAGCTTGGCGCCGGTGAGGGCGACCTTCTCGGCGTTGATGATGATGACGAAATCGCCCATGTCCATGTGGGGCGCAAAGGTCGGCTTGTGCTTTCCGCGCAGCAGTGTTGCGGTCTGGCTGGCAAGACGACCCAGGACAACGTCGGTGGCGTCAATGACGTGCCACTGGCGATCGATGTCGCCGGGCTTCGGGGTGTACGTACGCACGGTTTTTGCCTTCGTTTCTTGTTCTTAGGGGGTGCCGCACGAGAAACGGCACCTGCTATCGATGCGTTTACCGGAACAGAGGTGAGGGCTCCAACACCAGTCATCCTGACACTTCCCAATGACACCCCACCGGATTGGCGGCCCTGCAACCGGGCCTCCAGCGGGCGTGCTGTATCGAGATAGGACACGCACAACGACTACCCACGATACCGTTAATGCGGCCGGAGGGTCAAAGCGGGCGGTGGTGCCCCGTGTCACGACGAGCCCGGGTCAGCTCGGCACGGGCCAGCAGCTGCACGGCGGGCGGGTAGTGCACCTCCTCGAGCACGAGCGCGTGCGGTGACGCGAGCACCGACTTGGCATCGCGTTCCCCCACGAGCAGGCGCTCATGCATCCAGCCGGGTTCCTCCAGTCCCTGCCCCACCCGCAAGGCGGCACCGGTCAGGGCCCGCACCATGTTGTGGCAAAACGCATCCGCCTGGACGGTGGCGACAATGACGCCGTCCTCCAACGTGTCGAACCGGAACTGTTGCAGTTCGCGGACGGTCGTGGACCCGTCGCGCGGCTTGCAGTACGCCCGGAAGTCCTGCAGCCCCAGCAGCGGCCGCGCGGCCTGGTTCATGAGCCCGACGTCGAGCCTGTGCTTGTGCCACAGCGTCATGCTCCTGGTCAGCGGGTCGCGGGGCACGGCGGCGTCGGCGATCCGGTAGCTGTACCGGCGCCACAATGCGGAGAACCGGGCATCGAAGCCGTCCGGCGCCTCGCACGCCGCGGTGACGGCGATCGCTCCATGGTCGTCGCCGAGCAGCCGTCCCAGCGCACCGCCAAGGCGACGCACCAGCGATTCGGCGGGAACGACGTCGTGCCCCCGCCTGACGCCGTCCCATTCGGCGCGCGTGACGTCGAGGTGGGCCACCTGGCCGCGCGCGTGGACGCCGGCGTCGGTGCGGCCGGCGACCGTGAGGCGCACCGACCGGCGGAAGATCAGTTCGAGGGCCTGCTCCAGCGAGCCCTGGACGGTGGGCAGGCCGGGCTGGATCCCCCAGCCATTGAAACGGGACCCGTCGTAGGAGATGTCAAGGCGTACTCTGAGGTTGTCGGCCGGTGCGGTGGGGATGGCAGGGGCGGGCATGGCCCCAATTCTACCGACCCACCCGGCACGGAGGATGCAACGAACCCGCCACCTGTCGTCGGTGGCGGGTTCGTTGGCGAGTGCTGGCCGTACAGGCGGTCAGGCCTTTTCGCCGTCCTCGGCTGCTTCGTCGGCGGCTGCTTCGTCGGCCACCGTCTCTGCGGCGGCTTCCTCGCCGGTTTCCTCGGCGACGGCTTCCTCAGCGGCAACCTCGGCGACGGCTTCCTCAGCGGCAGCTTCCTCGACAGCGGCTTCCTCGACCAAGGCGGCAGCAGCGGCGGCGGTGACGGCTTCCTTCACGACGGCCTGCTTCGGGCTGACGGGCTCCAGCACCAGTTCGATGACGGCCATGGGGGCGTTGTCGCCCTTGCGGTTGCCGATCTTCGTGATGCGGGTGTAGCCGCCTTCGCGGTTTTCCATGGCTGCGGCGATGTCGGTGAACAGCTCGTGGACGATGCCCTTGTCGCTGATCAGGCCGTACACGCGGCGGCGCGAGGCGAGGTCGCCGCGCTTGGCGAACGTGATCAGGCGCTCCGCGTACGGGCGCAGGCGCTTGGCCTTGGTCACGGTCGTGGTGATCCGCTTGTGCTCGAACAGGGACGCCGACAGGTTGGCGAGCATCAGGCGCTCGTGAGCCGGACCGCCTCCGAGGCGCGGGCCCTTTGTGGGGGTAGGCATAGTAGTTTCTCCTCAAGTGCCGGCCCAACGGTCCAGCCCGGTTTCCCGCGCCGGCCAATGGGCCAAAATACGTTTGTGTGCTTAGAGCTCGTCGTCGCTGTAGGCGTCGTCGTTCTCGTCGATGGCTGCGGCGCGGGCTGCAAGGTCGAAGCCTGGAGGGGAATCCTTCAGGGACAGACCGAGTTCAACCAGCTTTGCCTTTACCTCGTCGATGGACTTCGCGCCGAAGTTGCGGATGTCCATCAGGTCAGCCTCGGAGCGAGCAACGAGTTCACCCACGCTGTGGATGCCCTCACGCTTGAGGCAGTTGTAGGAACGGACCGTCAGGTCCAGGTCCTCGATCGGCAGGGCCATGTCGGCGGCGAGGGCGGCGTCCGTCGGGGACGGGCCGATCTCGATGCCTTCGGCCGCGGTGTTCAGTTCGCGGGCCAGGCCGAACAGTTCAACCAGTGTCGTGCCGGCGGAGGCAATGGCATCCCGGGGGGAGATGGCCGGCTTGGTCTCCACATCGACAATGAGCTTGTCGAAGTCGGTGCGCTGCTCGACACGGGTGGCCTCCACGCGGAAGGTCACCTTCAGGACCGGCGAGTAGATGGAGTCGACCGGGATGCGGCCAATCTCCGAATCGACGGACTTGTTCTGCGCAGCGGACACGTAGCCGCGGCCGCGCTCGATGGTCAGCTCGAGTTCGAACTTGCCCTTCGAGTTCAGCGTGGCGATGTGCAGGTCGGGGTTGTGGAATTCCACCCCGGCCGGCGGGGCGATGTCAGCGGCCGTGACGACGCCGGGGCCCTGCTTGCGCAGGTAGGCGACGACGGGCTCGTCGTGCTCGGAGGACACCGACAGCTGCTTGATGTTCAGGATGATCTCGGTGACATCCTCCTTCACACCGGGAACCGTGGTGAACTCATGCAGCACGCCATCGATCCGGATGCTGGTGACAGCGGCGCCGGGGATGGAGGACAGCAGGGTCCGACGGAGGGAGTTTCCCAGGGTGTAGCCGAAGCCGGGCTCGAGCGGTTCGATGACGAACCGGGAGCGGTTTTCGGCGACTACTTCTTCAGAGAGGGTAGGGCGCTGTGCAATGAGCACTTGGTTTTCCTTTCAGCGAGCATCCGCTATATGACGCAACACAGGTGGTGGAAATTTCGGTCAGCGATGTTAACGCCGGTGAAGTTGGCCCTCGCCGGGAGGGAACGTGTGTTCGTTCCTTCCGGCAAGGGCCAACTTCGCGACGGCAAATCGTTAGACGCGACGGCGCTTGGGCGGACGGCAGCCATTGTGCGCGCTGGGCGTGACATCCTGGATGGAGCCAACTTCCAGGCCGGCGGCCTGCAGCGAACGGATGGCCGTTTCACGTCCGGAACCCGGACCCTTCACGAAAACGTCGACCTTGCGCAGGCCATGCTCCTGGGCGCGCTTCGCAGCGGCCTCGGCGGCCATCTGGGCGGCGTACGGAGTCGACTTGCGCGAGCCCTTGAAGCCAACCTCGCCGGCCGAGGCCCACGAGATGACGGCACCGGTCGGGTCCGTGATGGACACGATGGTGTTGTTGAAGGTGCTCTTGATGTGCGCTTGGCCGAGCGCGATATTCTTTTTGTCCTTGCGACGCGGCTTGCGAACCGCTCCACGAGTCTTCGGGGGCATTATTTCTCCTACAGAAAGTTATTGGGGTGGCGGCAGCGCTATGGTCAGCGGCCGGCCTTCTTCTTGCCGGCGACGGTACGCTTCGGACCCTTGCGGGTGCGTGCGTTGGTCTTCGTGCGCTGGCCGTGCACGGGCATGCCACGACGGTGGCGGATACCCTGGTAGCTGCCGATCTCAACCTTGCGGCGAATGTCGGCGGCCACCTCGCGGCGAAGGTCACCCTCAACCTTGTAGTTGCCTTCGATGTAGTCACGCAGCTGAACGAGTTCAGCGTCGGACAGGTCCTTGACCCGGACATCGGGGGAAATGCCCGTGTCGGCCAGGACCTGCTTTGCACGGGTCTTGCCCACGCCGTAGATGTAAGTGAGCGCTACTTCCAGCCGCTTTTCGCGGGGAAGGTCTACGCCAGCGAGACGTGCCATATTCGGCTTCTCCTTGGTTCAATTCGGAGGTCCTAGGCAGTACACCCGCACATGATCGTGCGGCCCCGGCCTCCGACCGGGGGTCCGCTGGACGGACACGCGAATCGCTTCGCCGTCGACCAGCTTGTGCTGCCTTTATTTACTTGCGTGAGCAGTTGCCCGGCGTGGCCCTCGGAAAGAAGGGTTTCAGCCCTGGCGCTGCTTGTGGCGCGGGTTCTCGCAGATCACCATGACCCGCCCGTTACGGCGGATCACCTTGCACTTGTCGCAGATCTGCTTGACGCTCGGCTTGACCTTCATGGTGTTCCTTTGCGTGCTTGCAGTTGTGGTTACTTGTAGCGGTAGACGATACGACCACGGGTAAGGTCGTACGGGCTCAGCTCCACCACGACCCGGTCCTCGGGGAGGATCCGGATATAGTGCTGGCGCATTTTCCCTGAGATATGGGCAAGAACGATGTGCTTGTTGGTCAGCTCAACACGAAACATCGCGTTGGGCAGCGCCTCGGTCACAACGCCCTCGATCTCAATGACCCCGTCTTTCTTGGCCATATCCTCCGCTTTACTTTGCTTCAGCCGGCCCCGCATATCCCCGGCGGGGCGGCGAAGATCGGCTACGATTTACTACTGATTCGCTTGCCTACCGCACCGCCGGCGACCCCCGCGCCGGACACGGCCCGGCACCGGCGGCCGGCTCCAGGGGACCTGGGCGCAGACAACCAACAACCAACTCTACGCCATTGCCGGGCCAAAGTTAAATCACCGCGGCCCGTCCGGGCGTCGCCACGGCCGGATATCGTGCGGCAGCGCCGCCCCGGAACCGTTCCCTACCCGGCACCCGGATACGGTTCCCACCGGCCCGCCGGAGTCGCGACCGCGCCCGCGTGCGCGATCGCGTCGATGATGGCCAGCCGCACCGCCTCGGCCGCCGCGGACTGCAATTCGATGAGTGCGGCCACCGGCATGGCGGGGTCCCGCACCAGGCCCCGCTCCCCCGTGGCGAGCGTGAAGATCGTGTCCCCGTCCGCGAGCGTGTGCACCGGGTCCAGGGCCCGCGCCATGCCGGCGTGGGCCGCCGTCGAGGTTCGTTTCGCCTCCGCCGGTGTCAACGTCGCATTGGTGGCTACGACGGCGAGCGTCGTGTTCAGCACCTGCCCTGCCCCGGCGCCGGGCGGCGCCGTGCGGGGCCACGGCGCGCCGGCGGCGTTGACCACGGCCAGCGCTCCCACGACCGTGCCCGTGTTCGCTCCACGCAGCGGCACGCAGGAGGTTCCCACGCCGCCCTTGAACGAGGCCGCCGCGATGAGCGCACCGGTGCCGGCGCCGACGTTGCCGCGGTCGACGGCGGCGCCCGCGGGCGCGCTGCCGGCCGCCCGGGCGGCGTCGTAGCCCATCTGGGCCGTGGGCCGGGCGGTGAAGTCACCGCCCCGACCCAGGTCGAAGATCGCGGCGGCCGGCACGATGGGGACGACGCCGCCGGGCACGGGAAAGCCGCGCCCGGCTTCCTCACACCAGGCCTGTGCTCCCCCGGCGGCCGCCAGCCCGTAGGCGCTGCCGCCGGTGAGGACGACCGCGTCGACCGTGGGGACGAGCGTGGTGGGGTCGAGGGCATCGGTCTCGTGCGTGCCCGGGCCGCCGCCGCGCACGTCGACGGCTCCGACGGTGCCGGGCGGCGGCAGGACGACGGTGACGCCTGTCAGCCAGCCGTCCCCGGTGCGCTGGACCTGGCCCACCCGCACGCCGGGGACATCGGTGATCTTGCCCGTGGGGACGACCGGGCCCGCTGCGTCGCTCATGCCCCCATTCTGCTGTGCGCCGGGCCGGTGGTCGAGCTTGCCGAGACCCCGGTGGTCGAGCTTGCCGAGACCCCGGTGGTCGAGCTTGTCGAGACCCCGGTGGTCGAGCTTGTCGAGACCCCGGTGGTCGAGCTTGTCGAGACCCCGGNGTCACCTGATTTCGACAGGCTCAATCACCGGATTTCGACAGGCTCAATCACCGAAAGGACAGGCGCAATCACGAAAGGGGCACTGGCACGACGCCGAGCGGGGCCAGCCGGGATGCGCCGCCGTCGGGCGCGGTGAGCACCCAGATGCCGCCGTCGTGCACCGCCACCGAGTGTTCCCAGTGGGCTGCCCGGGCGCCGTCGGCCGTGACCACCGTCCAATCGTCCTCAAGGGTGATCGTGTCGAGCCCGCCGCGCACCAGCATGGGCTCGATGGCCAGGCACAGGCCCGCCTTGAGCTTGGGGCCGCGGTGCTTGGAACGGTAGTTCAACACGTCGGGGGCCATGTGCATGGCCGTGCCGATGCCGTGACCGACGTAGTCCTCCAGGATGCCCAGCCGCTTGCCGGGCCGGGCATCGACGTAGTCCTCGATGCCGTCGCCGATGTCGCCGACGTACTTGCCGCGGGCCATGGCGGCGATGCCGCGCCACATGGCTTCCTCCGTGACGTCGGAGAGCCGGCGGTCCTCGGGGTCCTCCGCCGATGGGCCGCCGACGATGACGGTGCGGGCGGAGTCGGAATGCCATCCGTCGATGATGGCGCCGCCGTCGATCGAGAGCACGTCGCCGGCCGCCAGCCTCCGCGGCCCGGGGATGCCGTGGACGACCTCCTCGTTGACGGAGGTGCAGATGGTGCCCGGGTAGCCGTGGTAGCCGAGGAAGTTCGAGGTCGCCCCCGCCTTGGCCAGCAGCTCCGCGAACAGGGCGTCCAGTTCGCCCGTGGTGACGCCGGGCGACGCGGCGGCGACCACCGCTTTCAGCGCCTCATCCAGGATCAGCCCGGACTGGTGCATGACGGCCATCTGGGCCTTGCTCTTGTATTCGATCCGCGGCGCTCCGAAGGCCATGGCGTTTCCCTTCCAAATGCCAGGGCTCCTCCCCCGTCACGCGGGGAAGGAGCCCTGGGCTTCAATGGCTTACAGGGCCTTGGGCCCTTCCTTGATGGCTCGCATGACGCGGTCGGTGACCGCGTCGATGTCACCGATGCCGTCGACGTCGACGACCATGTTGCGTTCGGCGTAGCGGCCGACGACGGCGGATGTCTGCTCGTGGTAGAGCGCCAGCCGGTGCCGGATGACTTCCTCGTTGTCGTCGCTGCGGCCCGTTTCAACGGCGCGGCCGTGCAGGCGCTGCACCAGTTCCTCGTCGTCCGCGGTGAGCTGGAGGACGACGTCGAGCTTCTCGTGGGTCTCGGCCAGGATGGCGTCGAGTTCGTCGACCTGCGCCGTGGTGCGCGGGTACCCGTCGAGCAGGAACCCGGTGGCGACGTCGGCCTCGGCCAGGCGGTCGCGCACCATGCGGTTGGTGACGCTGTCCGGGACGAAGTCGCCGGCGTCCATGTACTTCTTGGCCTCGACACCGAGTGGGGTTTCGCCCTTGACGTTGGCGCGGAAGATGTCCCCCGTGGAGATCGCGACGACGCCGAGCCGCTCCGAAATCCGTTCCGCCTGTGTGCCCTTGCCGGACCCGGGAGGCCCAATGATCAGCATTCTCGTCATCGCAATAACCCTTCATAGTGACGCTGTTGCAGCTGTGCATCGATCTGCTTGACCGTCTCCAGCCCGACACCGACGACAATCAACAGCGACGTGCCGCCGAACGGGAAGTTCTGGTTCGCCTGGATCAGCACCAGGGCGATCAGCGGGATCAGCGCTACCAACCCGAGGTAGAACGATCCCGGCAGAGTGATGCGGGAAATGACGTACTGCAGGTAGTCCGCGGTGGGCTTGCCTGCGCGGATCCCTGGAATGAATCCGCCGTACTTCTTCATATTGTCAGAGACTTCCTCCGGGTTGAAAGTGATCGCGACATAGAAGAACGTGAAGAAGACCACAAGCAGGAAGTACAGCAACATGTACAGCGGGTGGTCGCCACGGGTCAGGTAGGTGGTGATCCACGTGACCCAGCCCGGCGGCGTGCTGCCGTTGCGGGGCGTGGAGAACTGGGCCACCAGAGCCGGCAGGTACAGCATCGAGGAGGCGAAGATGACGGGGATGACGCCGGCCATGTTGACCTTGATCGGGATGTACGTGCTGGTGCCGCCCATGGTGCGCCGGCCGATCATGCGCTTGGCGTACTGGACCGGGATGCGGCGCTGGGACTGCTCGACGAAGACCACCAGGGCCAGCACCACCAGGCCGATGAGCAGCACCGTCAGGAACACGCCCCAGCCCTTCGTCTTCAGGATGGCGCCGAGGGAGGTGGGGAACTGGGCCGCGATGGCGGTGAAGATCAGCAGGGACATGCCGTTGCCGACGCCCTTCTCGGTGACGAGCTCGCCCATCCACATGATCAGGCCGGACCCGGCCGTCAGCGTGATGATGATCAGCAGCGTGGTGATCAGCGAGTCGTTGGGAATCAGTGGCGTGGCCGATCCGGCGGCGCCGCAGCCGGCGAAAAGCTGCCCGGAGCGGGCCAGCGTCACCAGCGTGGTGGCGTTGAGCAGGCCGAGGGCGATCGTCAGGTACCGGGTGTACTGGGTGAGCTTCCCCTGCCCCTGCTGGCCCTCCTCATGGAGTTGCTGGAACCGGGGGATCACGACGCGCAGCAACTGGATGATGATGCTGGAGGTGATGTAGGGCATGATGCCCAGCGCGAAGATGGATACCTGCAACAGCGCGCCACCGCTGAACAGGTTCACCAGCTGGTAGATCCCCTGGTTCGAGTTGGCGACGTTCAGGCACTGTTGGACGTTTCGGTAATCAACGCCCGGTGAGGGGATGAAGGCGCCCAGACGGAAGATGGCAATGATTCCCAGCGTGAACAACAACTTGCGTCGCAGATCAGGCGTGCGAAAGGCGCGGCCGAATGCTGAAAGCAAGCGTCCTCCTGGTGTGTAGTGGCAGCGTGCGGCTCCGCCAGCGGGAGCCCAAGGAAAAAGTCTAGTGGAACGGGCCGGTCACGGACGAAACCGGGGACACCGAAAGCGAAAAGACTCCTGGTGGATGGCACACAGGTCCATCCACCAAGAGTCTAGTCGCTAGGCGTACGCATGTACGTGTGCCCTAGAGAGCGGTGGTGCTTCCGCCGGCGGCCGCAATCTTCTCCGTGGCGCTGGTGGAGAAGGCGTGCGCGGCGACCTCGACCTTGACGGTGATGTCTCCGGTGCCCAGCACCTTCACGGGCTGGTTCTTGCGAACGGCGCCCTTCTCAACCAGGGACTCGACGGTGACAACGCCACCCTCGGGGTAGAGCTCGTTCAGCTTGTCCAGGTTCACGACCTGGAATTCGACGCGGAACGGGTTCTTGAAGCCGCGCAGTTTCGGCAGGCGCATGTGCAGCGGCAGCTGGCCGCCGGCGAAGCCGGCCTTGACCTGGTACCGGGCCTTCGTGCCCTTCGTGCCGCGACCTGCGGTCTTGCCCTTTGAACCCTCACCACGGCCAACACGGGTCTTGGCCGTCTTGGCACCCGGTGCGGGGCGCAGGTGGTGGACCTTCAGGGCGTGCTGCTTTTGCGCAGTCTCCTCGGTCTTCTTCTCGGTTGCCACTTCTTACTTCGCCTCCTCAACCTTGACCAGGTGCGGAACCGTGTTGATCATGCCAACGGTCGCGGGGTCAGCCGTGCGGACAACGGTGTGTCCGATGCGCTTGAGCCCGAGCGAACGAAGCGTGTCCCGCTGGTTCTGCTTGCCGCCGATGACGGACCTGGTCTGGGTGATAGCCAGCTTCTTATCGGAAGGCTGGATGTTCTTCGGTGTGGTCATTACGCACCTGCCTTCTGCTGCTGCATGCCGCGCAGCAGCACGGCCGGGGCGACCTCGTCCAGCGGCAGGCCGCGGCGAGCCGCGACAGCCTTGGGGTCTTCCAGGCGCTTGAGTGCGTCAACGGTCGCGTGGACGATGTTGATCGCGTTGGACGAACCGAGCGACTTGGAGAGCACATCGTGCACGCCAACACACTCGAGCACGGCACGCACCGGGCCACCGGCGATAACACCGGTACCGGCCGCCGCCGGACGCAGCAGGACAACGCCTGCGGCGGCCTCGCCCTGGACACGGTGCGGGACCGTCTTGCCGACCAGCGGAACGCGGAAGAAGGACTTCTTGGCCTCCTCCACGCCCTTGGCGATGGCCGCGGGAACTTCCTTGGCCTTGCCGTAGCCGACGCCGACCAGGCCGTTGCCGTCACCGACGACGACGAGGGCGGTGAAGCTGAAGCGACGGCCACCCTTGACGACCTTGGCGACACGGTTGATGGTCACCACGCGCTCGACGAACTGGTTCTTCTCGGCGTCGCGGGCGTTGTCGCGGCCCCGGCCGCCGTCACGCCCGCCACGGCCGCGGCCGCCGCGCTCGCCACGGCCGCCTTCGCCACGGCCGCCGCGGCGATCCGTGGTCTCTGCCGCGGCAGCATCGTTGGTGGCGACCGCTACGTCAGCTGCAGTTGCTTCCGACACAGTGTTCTCCTTGTTAGTGTTCTCGCTCACAGTGCCAACCCGCCTTCGCGGGCGCCATCGGCAACGGCTGCGACACGGCCGTGGTAGCGGTTGCCGCCACGGTCGAAGACGACGGCCTCGATGCCGGCGGCCTTGGCGCGCTCGGCGACGAGCTCGCCGACGCGCTTGGCCTTGGCGGTCTTGTCACCGTCGAACGAACGCAGATCCGCCTCGAGGGTGGACGCCGAGGCGAGGGTCAGGCCCTGGCTGTCGTCGATGACCTGGACGAACACGTGCCGCGAGGAGCGGTTGACGACCAGGCGCGGGCGAACAGCCGAACCCGTGATGCGCTTGCGCACACGCAGGTGGCGACGGCCGCGTGCCGCGGCCTTGGACTTGCCTTTTACGGACAGTGCCATGATTACTTACCAGCCTTTCCGACCTTGCGGCGGATGATTTCGCCGGCGTAACGCACGCCCTTGCCCTTGTAGGGGTCGGTCTTGCGCAGCTTGCGGATGTTGGCAGCAACCTCGCCCACCTGCTGCTTGTCGATACCCGAGACGGCGAGCTTGGTGGGGCCCTCCACTGTCAGGGTGATGCCAACCGGTGCCTTGACGAGCACCGGGTGGCTGAAGCCGAGCGCGAACTCGAGGTCGCTGCCCTTGGCCTGGACACGGTAACCGGTGCCGACGATTTCCAGCTTCTTCTCGTAGCCCTGGGTGACGCCAACGATCAGGTTGGAGATCAGGGTACGGGTGAGGCCGTGCAGCGAGCGGGACTCGCGCTCATCGTTCGGGCGGCTGACGGTGATGGTGCCGTCTTCCAGGGCCACGGCGATCGGGTTCGGCACGGTGTGCTCCAGGGCGCCCTTGGGACCCTTCACGGAGACGACGCCGCCGTCGATCTTGACCTCGACACCGGCGGGCACGGAAATGGGGAGACGTCCAATACGTGACATTATTCTTTCCCTTCCCTGCTACCAGACGTAGGCGAGGACTTCCCCACCCACGCCCTTCTTTGCGGCCTGGCGGTCGGTCAGCAGGCCCGAGGACGTCGACAGGATGGCGATGCCCAGCCCGCCGAGCACGTTCGGCAGGTTGGTGGACTTCGCGTAGACGCGCAGGCCGGGCTTGGAAATGCGGCGAACACCGGCGATGGAACGCTCACGGTTCGGACCGAACTTCAGGTTGATGGTCAGCTTCTTGCCCACCTCGGCGTCCTCGACGGTCCAGGAGCTGATGTAGCCCTCGGCCTTGAGGATGTCGGCGACGTGGCCCTTGAGCTTGCTGAACGGCATCGACACGGTGTCGTGGTATGCCGAGTTGGCGTTGCGCAGACGCGTCAACATGTCTGCGACAGGATCTGTCATTGTCATTTGGGCTCTAGCCCTTCCTCGTAACGGTTTCCGCCCGGTGATTGCGCCTGTCGAAATCTCGACCTAGTCGAAATCGTGGTCTCGACGAACTCGACCGCCGGTGCGCGGACCTTTTACGTAGTCGATTAATCTTCGGATTTGAACGGGAAGCCCAGCGCCTTGAGCAGCGCGCGGCCTTCGTCGTCGGTCTTGGCGGTGGTGACGACCGTGATGTCCATGCCGCGCACGCGGTCGATGGAATCCTGGTCGATCTCGTGGAACATCACCTGTTCGGTCAGGCCGAACGTGTAGTTGCCGTTGCCGTCGAACTGCTTGCCGTTGAGACCGCGGAAGTCGCGGATACGGGGCAGCGCCAGTGAGACGAGGCGGTCAACGAATTCCCACATGCGGTCGCCGCGCAGCGTGGCGTGGCAGCCGATCGGCATGCCTTCGCGCAGCTTGAACTGGGCGATCGACTTGCGGGCCTTGGTGACCATCGGCTTCTGGCCGGTGATGGCGGTCAGGTCGCGGACGGCGCCGTCGATGACCTTGGAGTCCTTGGCGGCGTCTCCAACACCCATGTTCACGACGACCTTGACCAGGCGCGGAACCTGGTTGACGTTCTGGTACTTGAATTCGTCCTGCAGCGCAGCCTTGATCTCCGCGGCGTAGCGGGTCTTCAGGCGGGGCGTGATGGAAGGTGCTTCGGCGCTCATTACAGATCCTTCCCAGAGCTCTTGGCGACACGCACGCGAACCTGGCGGGTGCGGCCGTCGCGCTCAACGGTGTCGATGCGGAAGCCGACACGGGTCGGCTTCTTCGTGGACGGGTCCACGAGCGCAACATTGGAGATGTGGATGGGTGCCTCGACGATTTCGATGCCACCGGTCTTGGTACCGCGATCGGTCTGGCCGGCCTTGGTGTGCTTCGTGACGCGGTTGACGCCCTCGACGAGCACGCGGTTGGTCTCCGTGTACACCTTCAGGACCTTGCCCTGCTTGCCGCGGTCGCCGCCGCGTTCCTGCTTGGCGCCGGTGATGACCTGAACGAGGTCACCCTTCTTGATCTTTGCCATAAGTTACAGCACCTCCGGAGCCAACGAGATGATCTTCATGAACTTCTTGTCACGGAGTTCACGGCCAACCGGGCCGAAGATACGGGTACCGCGGGGGTCCCCGTCGTTCTTGAGAATGACAGCCGCGTTCTCGTCGAACTTGATGTAGGAACCGTCCGCACGGCGGCGTTCCTTCTTGGTACGAACGATGACGGCCTTGACGACGTCACCCTTCTTGACGTTGCCGCCAGGGATTGCGTCCTTGACGGTGGCGACGATCGTGTCGCCGATGCCTGCGTAGCGGCGCCCGGAACCACCGAGAACGCGGATGGTCAAGATTTCCTTGGCCCCCGTGTTGTCGGCGATCTTGAGCCGCGACTCCTGCTGAATCACTGTTTCTCCTGTTCGTCGCGCCGGTTCTCGGGCCATGAACTGTCCATGGCGCGAGCCTTGCGGAACGGATTGATCGGGATGTCTCACAACGCGCCTGGATTTTGCCAGAACACGCCTAAATGTCCGTGCCGGCGTCCACTTTTCGCTGGCGCTTCCACGGCCGGGCGACAGTTTGAAGCGGCACGAACATTTACGAGGTTGTTGCCGCGACCCTCGACAGGGCGCAGCAACACACCATCCTAGCATGGATGGCAACCGCCCTTTAAAGCGCGACGGCGGGAGGTCACCTTACGCGTTCGAAGGTGGCCTCCCGCCGTCGTGCCTTACGGCAACAAGCCCTACTTGGCCTTTTCCAGGATCTCGACCAGGCGCCACCGCTTGGTGGCGGACAGCGGCCGGGTCTCCGAGATCAGGACCAGGTCGCCGATGCCGGCGCTGTTCAGCTCGTCATGGGCCTTGACCTTCTTGTTGCGGCGCATGACCTTGCCGTACAGGGCGTGCTTCACGCGGTCCTCGACCTCGACCACGATGGTCTTTTCCATCTTGTCCGAGACGACGTAGCCGCGCAGCTTCTTGCGCTCGCCGCGCACCGGGGCGCCGGCCCCGGACTCGTTGGTGTTCACAGACTCACTCACTTGGCGTCCTCCTCGGACTTCTCAGCCTGCTTGGCGGCCTTCTTGGCGTCCTTTTCAGCCTTCTTATCCGACTTTTCCGCCGGAACCGGCGCGGCGACGACGTCCGGGCGAATGCCCAGTTCGCGCTCGCGCAGCACCGTGTAGATGCGGGCGATGTCACGCTTCACGGCGCGCAGGCGCCCGTGGCTTTCCAGCTGGCCGGTGGCCGACTGGAAACGCAGGTTGAACAGTTCCTCCTTGGCCTTGCGCAGCTCTTCAACAAGGCGCTCGTTGTCGAACCCTTCAAGCTGCGCAGGTGCCAGATCCTTCGATCCCACTGCCATCTCTACTCACCACCTTCGCGACGCACGATGCGCGCCTTCAACGGCAGCTTGTGGATCGCCAGGCGAAGGGCCTCGCGAGCTACCTCTTCATTGACACCCGAGAGTTCGAACAGAACCCGGCCAGGCTTGACGTTGGCAACCCACCACTCCGGCGAGCCCTTGCCGGAACCCATGCGGGTTTCGGCCGGCTTCTTCGTCAACGGACGGTCCGGGTAGATGTTGATCCACACCTTGCCGCCACGCTTGATGTGACGCGTCATGGCGATACGGGCGGACTCGATCTGGCGGTTGGTCACGTAGGCCGGCGTCAGGGCCTGGATGCCCCATTCACCGAAGCTGACCGTGGTGCCGCCGGTAGCCTGCCCGGAACGACCCGGGTGGTGCTGCTTGCGGAACTTTACTCGACGTGGGATAAGCATTTAAGCCTGTCCTCCTTCTGCTGCCGGGGCAGCAGCCTCTGCGGCCGGTGCGGCTGCAGCTTCACTGCGGTCATTACGACGGCGGTCCCCACCACGGCGGTCGCCGCCGCGGCGGTCGTCGCCTTCACGGCGCGGGCCACGGCCACGGGAAGGAGCGGCGGCCGCCTGGGCGGCCAGTTCCTTGCTCGTGACATCGCCCTTGTAGATCCACACCTTCACACCGATGCGGCCGAACACCGTCTTGGCCTCGAAGAAGCCGTAGTCGATGTTCGCGCGCAGCGTGTGCAGCGGCACCCGGCCCTCGCGGTAGAACTCGGTGCGGGACATTTCCGCACCGCCCAGGCGGCCGGCGCAAGCGACACGGATGCCCTTGACGGCGCCCGTGCGCTGTGCGGACTGCATGGCCTTCTTCATGGCGCGGCGGAACGCCACACGCGAAGTCAGCTGCTCGGCGATGCCCTGGGCGACGAGCTGGGCGTCGGCCTCCGGGTTCTTCACCTCCAGGATGTTCAACTGCACCTGCTTGCCGGTGAGCTTTTCGAGCTCGCCGCGGATGCGGTCGGCCTCGGCGCCGCGGCGGCCGATGACGATGCCCGGACGGGCCGTGTGGATGTCCACGCGGACACGGTCGCGGGTGCGCTCGATCTCGACCTTGGAGATGCCGGCGCGCTCCATGCCGGTGGACATGAGCTGGCGGATCTTCACATCCTCACGGACGAAGTCCTTGTACCGCTGGCCGGGCTTGTTGCTGTCCGCGAACCAGTGCGACACGTGGTCGGTGGTGATCCCGAGACGGAACCCGTGCGGGTTTACTTTCTGTCCCACTTAGCGAGCCTCCTCTTTCTCGGGTGTGGCCACAACCACGGTGACGTGGCTGGTGCGCTTCTTGATCTGGTACGCACGGCCCTGGGCGCGCGGCTGGAACCGCTTCATCGTGGGGCCCTCGTCAACGAAGATTTCGCTGATGTACAGATCGTTTTCGTTGAACGCGACGCTGTCGCGGTCAGCCAGCACCCGGGCGTTCGCCACGGCTGACTGGACTACCTTGAATACCGGCTCCGAAGCTGCCTGGGGGGCAAACTTCAGGATCGCCAATGCCTCATTCGCCTGCTTGCCACGAATCAGGTTGACGACGCGCCGGGCCTTCATAGGCGTGACGCGCAGATGACGCGCACTTGCCTTGGCTTCCATTGCTATCCTTCTCTCGTCTTAGCCGTACGAGCAGCGCCTAGCGGCGCTTGCCCTTACGGTCGTCCTTCACATGGCCGCGGAAAGTCCGCGTGGGGGCGAATTCGCCGAGCTTGTGCCCGACCATCGACTCGGTCACGAACACGGGGATGTGCTTGCGACCGTCGTGCACGGCGATCGTGTGACCCAGCATGTCCGGGATGATCATCGAGCGGCGGGACCAGGTCTTGATGACGTTCTTGGTACCCTTTTCGTTTTCCCTGGCTACCTTGACAAAGAGGTGCTGGTCAACGAAGGGACCCTTCTTCAGGCTGCGTGGCATGTTTCCAGGCTCCTATCGCTTGTTCTTGCCAGTACGACGGCGACGCACAATGAGTTTGTCGCTCTCTTTGTTCGGGCGGCGGGTGCGGCCCTCGGGCTTGCCGTTGGGGTTGACCGGGTGACGACCACCGGAGGTCTTGCCCTCGCCACCACCATGCGGGTGGTCGACCGGGTTCATGACGACACCACGCACGGTCGGGCGGACGCCCTTCCAGCGCATGCGCCCGGCCTTGCCCCAGTTGATGTTCGACTGCTCGGCATTGCCGACCTCGCCCACCGTTGCACGGCAGCGGGCGTCGACGTTGCGGATTTCGCCGGACGGCAGACGCAGCTGGGCGAAACGGCCTTCCTTGGCGACGAGCTGGACGGACGCACCGGCGGAGCGGGCCATCTTGGCGCCGCCGCCGGGACGCAGCTCCACGGCGTGGATAACGGTACCCACCGGGATGTTGCGCAGCGGCAGGTTGTTGCCCGGCTTGATGTCGGCCTGGGGGCCGGCCTCGACGAAGTCGCCCTGCTTGAGCTTGTTCGGGGCGACGATGTAGCGCTTGGTGCCATCAACGTAGTGCAGGAGGGCGATACGCGCGGTGCGGTTCGGATCGTATTCGATCTCGGCAACGCGGGCGTTGACGCCGTCCTTGTCGTGGCGACGGAAGTCGATCAGGCGGTACTGGCGCTTGTGGCCACCACCCTTGTGACGTGTCGTGATACGACCGGTGTTGTTGCGGCCGCCCTTCTTGGGCAGGGGACGGACCAGAGACTTCTCCGGCGTCGACCGCGTGATTTCGCTGAAGTCGGCAACGCTGGAGCCGCGCAGGCCCGGCGTTGTCGGCTTGTACTTACGGATTCCCATAGTTTATTTCCTCGTTAAAGTGGTCTCCGCTTAGGAAAGCGGACCGCCGAAGATGTCGATCGTGCCGTTCTTCAGGGTGACAATGGCACGCTTGGTGTTCTTGCGCTGCCCCCATCCGAACTTGGTGCGCTTGCGCTTGCCGGCACGGTTGATGGTGTTGATCGAGTCGACCTTGACGGAGAAGATCTTCTCCACGGCCAGCTTGATCTCGGTCTTGTTCGAGCGGGGATCGACCAGGAAGGTGTACTTTCCTTCGTCGATGAGCCCGTAGCTCTTCTCCGAGACGACGGGAGCGATGATCACGTCGCGCGGGTCCTTGTTGGTGATGGCGCTCACTTGGCGTCCTCCTCAATCACGGTCTCTGAAATGGCTTGCGCCGCTTCGCCACCGGCGGGGACAAAGCCTGCGGCCTTGGCGTCCTCGACGGTCTCGAACCAGACCTCGGCCACGGTGGCGTCATACCAACGCGAACCGGGAACGTGGTACTTCATGGAGTCCTGGTTGCCCTTGATGCGGCCTTCGCCGGCGTCAACGGCGGCAGCCTTGGCGGCGCCGGCCTCTTCGACGACGATGGATTCCTCGACGAGCAGCATGCTGGAGGCGAACGCCTCGGACGCGGCCCGGCCGGTCACGAAGGTCTCGTAGGCGGTCTCGGTGAAGATGACGTCATCGGAGACCAGGACGTCGTACGTGTTCAGCTGGTCGACGTACAGCACGTGCACGTTCTCCAGGTTGCGGGTGCTCAGCGCGGCCACGTCGTTGCCGCGCTCGATCACGACGAGCGCGTTCCTGCGGCTGGTCACCTCGGCCAGGGCTGCCTTGGCGGCCTTCGTGGACGGGGTGGATCCGGCAACCAGCTCGGCGATCACGTGGATGCGGCCGTTGCGGGCCCGGTCCGACAAGGCCCCGCGCAAGGCGGCGGCCTTCATCTTCTTGGGGGTGCGCTGGCTGTAGTCACGCGGCGTCGGGCCGTGGACGACGCCACCACCGGTCATGTGCGGGGCGCGGATGGAGCCCTGGCGGGCGCGACCGGTGCCCTTCTGCTTGAACGGCTTGCGACCGGCGCCGCTTACCTCGGCGCGGGTCTTGGTCTTGTGGGTACCCTGGCGAGCGGCCGCGAGCTGGGCGACGACGACCTGGTGCAGCAGCGGCACGTTGGTCTGGACGTCGAAGATCTCTGCGGGCAGGTCAACCTTGACAGTAGCCATTTGTTTATGCTCCCTTCACGGCGGTGCGCACGAGGACGACCCGGCCGCGGGCGCCGGGAACGGCACCCTTGATCAGCAGCAGCGATTTCTCGGCATCCACGGCGTGAACCGTCAGGTTCATCGTCGTGTGGCGCACGGCGCCCATGCGGCCGGCCATGCGGACGCCCTTGAAAACGCGACCGGGGGTGGACGCGCCACCGATGGAACCGGGCTTGCGGTGGTTCTTGTGGGCACCGTGCGAGGCGCCAACACCGTGGAAGCCGTGACGCTTCATGACACCGGCGAAGCCCTTGCCCTTGGTGGTGCCGACGACGTCGATCTTCTGGCCGGCGGCAAAGATCTCAACGGAGAGCTCCTGGCCGAGCGTGTAGGAGTCGGCGTCGGCGGTGCGCAGCTCGACGACGTGGCGGCGCGGGGTGACCCCGGCCTTCTCGAAGTGGCCGGCCAGCGGCTTGGTCACCTTGCGCGGATCGATCTGGCCGTAGCCGATCTGGACGGCGGTGTAGCCGTCGACCTCCGCGTTGAGCAGCTGGGTGACGACGTTGGTGTCGGCCTGCACGACGGTGACGGGAACAAGCTTGTTGTTCTCATCCCAGACCTGGGTCATGCCGAGCTTCGTGCCCAGCAGCCCCTGAACGTTGCGGGACGTGGTCATAGTTATCTCAGCCTCCCTTACAACTTGATTTCGATGTTCACGTCGGCCGGCAGGTCGAGACGCATGAGCGAGTCAACAGCCTTCGGCGTGGGGTCGATGATGTCGATCAGACGCTTGTGCGTGCGCATTTCGAAGTGCTCGCGGCTGTCCTTGTACTTGTGCGGAGAACGAATGACACAGTAAACGTTCTTCTCGGTGGGCAGCGGCACCGGGCCGACTACCGTAGCGCCTGCGCGCGTGACCGTCTCAACGATCTTCCGAGCCGAAACATCAATGACCTCGTGGTCATATGACTTCAGCCGGATGCGGATTTTTTGTCCCGCCATGGCGTCGTGACTCTCTTTCCTGTAACGAAGCGCCCTAGAAGCAGCGGCGCTGTTGACGTAAACACTGTTTACTTACCTGTTCCACGTGGCCCTTGCGGCCACTCTCCCAACGAACTGAATCCGGACATTTCCGGGTTCCTCAATCCGCCGAAGCTCCGACCCCCGCGGTCGGGCGTGTCGCGAGTGATTCGCGCACGTACCCGCGGAATTTGCGAGGGTGGGTCATGTTTGGGCTTCAACTTGGACCCTGGCGCCGAGCATTATCTCGGCCGGGACGCGAAAAAGCGCTTGAACAACTCACCTAGTATGCCGGATATTGACGACCGATGCCAACTGCGGAGGCGGCCCCCGGCCACCGAAGCGCGTCCGGCGCGCGTGAGATGCTGTGTGCTGTGAGAAACGTCACCTCCGCATCGCCTGCCGCCGGCATCGCGGCCGTCCCGACCGTCCGCGTCGGCGGACGCTGGATCACGTTCTTCGCGTTGAGCTGGTTCGGCGTCTGGATCGCCCAGCTCACCCCCGTCCAGCTGCTGTTGCCGGTGCAGATCGAGTCGCTGCTGGCCACGACCGACTGGGTGCGCAACGTCGTCGGCTTCGGTTACATCTCCGGCATCGCCGGGGCGTTCGCGCTCGTCGCCTATCCGCTGACCGGCGCCCTGTCCGACCGCACGACGTCCCGCTGGGGCCGGCGCCGGCCGTGGATCGCCGTCGGCACGCTCGGATTCGCCGCTTCACTGCTGGTCCTCGGCGTGCAGTCGACGCTGCCGGGGGTGGGCGTGTGCTGGGTGGCGGCGAGCACGTTCTTCTGCGTGTTGACGGCGGCATTGACGACGGCAATCTCCGACCAGGTCCCGGTCAACCAGCGCGGCTACGTCTCCGGTTGGATCTCGGCGCCACAGGCCATCGGCATCATCGCCGGCATCGTGCTGGTCACGGCGCTGGGGCTGGGCACCTTCGCCGGCTACGCGCTGATGGCCGGGCTGCTCGTCCTGCTGGGGCTGCCGTTCCTGCTGCTCATCCCGGACCAGGTGCTCCCCCGCCGGCTCCTGCCGCGGCGCTCGTTCCGCTCCCTGGTCGACGGGTTGTGGATCAGCCCGCGCCGTCACCCGGACTTCGGCTGGACGCTGCTCAGCCGCGTGCTGGTCAACCTGGGCAACGCGTTGGGCACCGGCTTGCTGCTGTACTTCCTCGAGTTCGGCCTGCACGTGGCGTCCGCCGAGGACTCGCTGATCCTGCTCACGCTCGTCTACATGGTGCTCGTCATCGTCGCCTCGCTGTGGCTGGGCAGGCGCTCCGACAGGCTGGGCCTGGGCTACGGCTGCTTCCTGTCCGTCGACCAGGCACTGGCCACCCAGGTGCTACCCGACCAGTTGTCGCGCGGGAAGGACCTGGGCATCATGAACATCGCCCTGACCGTGCCGCAGGCGATCGCGCCCATGCTCGGTGCACTGCTGGTGCAGGCGACCGGCGGGTTCACGTGGCTGTTCGTGGCCTCCGGGCTGACCGCGCTGGCCGGCGCCCTTGCCGTTGGGCGGGTCAAAGGCGTCCGATGACGGCGAGGGGCGGGCACGCGAAAAAGCCCCCGGCCGGAGCCGGGGGCTTTTCGGATGATCAACCGGGAATGCTACTTGGTGATCTTGGTGACGCGGCCCGAGCCAACGGTGCGGCCACCCTCACGGATGGCGAAGCCGAGGCCCTCTTCCATGGCGATCGGCTGGATGAGCTCGACCGACATTTCGGTGTTGTCGCCGGGCATGACCATTTCCGTGCCCTCGGGCAGGGTGATGACGCCGGTAACGTCCGTGGTGCGGAAGTAGAACTGCGGGCGGTAGTTCGAGTAGAACGGGTTGTGGCGGCCGCCTTCGTCCTTGGACAGGATGTAGACGTTGGCCTCGAAGTTCGTGTGCGGGGTGATGGAGCCCGGCTTCACGACAACTTGGCCACGCTCCACGTCTTCACGCTTGATGCCGCGCAGCAGCAGGCCACAGTTCTCGCCGGCCCAGGCCTCGTCGAGCTGCTTATGGAACATTTCGATGCCGGTGACCGTGGTCTTCTGGACCGGGCGGATGCCGACGATCTCGACCTCGGAGTTGATGGCCAGCGTGCCACGCTCGGCGCGGCCCGTCACGACGGTGCCGCGGCCGGTGATGGTGAAGACATCTTCAACCGGCATCAGGAACGGCTTGTCACGGTCACGAACCGGGTCCGGCACGTTCTCGTCGACGGCTTCCATCAGGTCCTCAACGGCCTTGACCCACACCGGGTCGCCTTCCAGGGCCTTCAGGCCGGAGACGCGAATGACCGGGGCGTTGTCGCCGTCGAAGCCCTGCGAGGAGAGCAGTTCGCGAACCTCCATCTCGACCAGGTCGAGCAGTTCCTCGTCGTCGACCATGTCGGACTTGTTCAGCGCGACCAGCAGGTAGGGCACGCCCACCTGGCGGGCGAGCAGGACGTGCTCGCGGGTCTGGGCCATCGGGCCGTCGGTGGCGGCGACCACGAGGATGGCACCATCCATCTGGGCGGCACCGGTGATCATGTTCTTGATGTAGTCGGCGTGACCGGGGGCATCAACGTGCGCGTAGTGGCGCTTCTCCGTCTGGTACTCGACGTGGGAGATGTTGATGGTGATGCCGCGCTGACGCTCTTCCGGTGCGGAGTCGATGGACGCGAAGTCGCGCTTCTCGTTCAGATCCGGGAACTTGTCGTACAGCACCTTGGAAATGGCAGCCGTCAACGTGGTCTTGCCATGGTCAACGTGACCGATGGTGCCGATGTTAACGTGCGGCTTAGTCCGCTCGAACTTTGCCTTCGCCACGGGTTCCTCCTAGAACTTTTTCAGAAGACTTACTTCGACGACGCTTTTCGTCACCGAAACCGTAGCAAGTCTACTGGGGGCTTTTGATATTTACTAAATTGCTGGTAGTCCGCGTGGTGTGCCGGCGTGCTGCCGGCACACCACGCGGTCCAAGGTGCGGTTACTCGCCGCGGGCCTTCTGGATGATCTCGTCGGCGACGGCCTTCGGAACTTCCGCGTAGCTGTTGAACTGCATCGAGTACACGGCGCGGCCCTGGGTCTTGGACCGCAGGTCGCCGATGTAGCCGAACATGCCCGACAACGGCACCAGGGCGCGAATGACCTTCACACCGCTGGCATCCTCCATCGACTGCATCTGGCCGCGGCGGGAGTTGATGTCGCCGATGACCTCACCCATGTACTCCTCGGGGGTGCGGACTTCAACCTCCATCATCGGCTCGAGCAGGACCGGGTTGGCCTTTCGCGCGGCTTCCTTGAACGCCATGCGACCGGCGATCTTGAAGGCCATTTCGGAAGAGTCGACGTCGTGGGAGGCGCCGTCGAGCAGCGTCGCCTTGATGCCGACAACCGGGTAGCCGGCCAGGACGCCGTCGGCGAGAGCCGACTGGATGCCCTGGTCGACGCTGGGGATGTACTCGCGCGGGACACGGCCACCGGTGACCTTGTTCTCGAACTCGTACAGCGCACCCTCCGCGGTGTCCAGCGGCTCGAGGGCAATCTGGATCTTTGCGAACTGGCCGGAGCCGCCGGTCTGCTTCTTGTGCGTGTAGTCGAGCTTCTCGACCTTGCGCTTGATGGTTTCGCGGTAGGCCACCTGCGGCTTGCCGACGTTGGCCTCGACGTTGAATTCGCGGCGCATGCGGTCCACCAGGATGTCCAGGTGGAGCTCGCCCATGCCGCCGATCTCGGTCTGGCCGGTGTCCTCGTTGAGGTTGACGGTGAACGTCGGGTCCTCGGCGGAGAGCTTCTGGATGGCCGTGGACAGCTTCTCCTGGTCACCCTTGGTCTTCGGCTCGATGGCCACGAAGATCACCGGCTCGGGGAACGTCATGGATTCCAGCACGATCGGGTTGGCCGGATCGCACAGGGTGTCACCGGTGGTGGTGTCCTTCAGCCCGATGACGGCGTAGATGTGACCGGCGTGGATCTCGTCGACCGGCATCTCCTTGTTGGCGTGCATCTGGAAGAGCTTTCCGATGCGCTCCTTCTTCTGCTTCGTCGAGTTCAGCAGCTGCGTCCCGGAGGATGCCTTGCCGGAGTAGACGCGGATGAAGTTCAACTGCCCGAAGAACGGGTGCGTGGCGATCTTGAACGCCAGGGCCGAGAACGGCTCGTCCTCGGACGGCTTGCGCTTCAGTTCAATGGACTCGTCCTTGGGGTCGTGGCCGATCATGGCCTCGACATCCAGCGGCGACGGCAGGTAGTCGATGACGGCGTCGAGCATCGGCTGGACACCGCGGTTCTTGAACGCGGAACCACAGAACACCGGGTAGAGCTCCGAGTTGACGGTCATCTTGCGGATGCCCGCCTTCAGCTCGTCAATGGTCAGCTCTTCGCCCTCGAGGTACTTCTCCATGAGTTCCTCGGAAGCTTCGGCGACCGCCTCGACCAGGGTGTGGCGGTATTCCTCGGCCTTGGCCTGCAGGTCCGCGGGGATGTCCTGGACCTCGTAGTTGGCGCCCATGGTGACGTCACCCTTGGAGTCGCCGGCCCAGACGAACGCCTTCATGCTCAGCAGGTCGACGACGCCGACGAAGTCGCTCTCGGCACCGATCGGCAGCTGCATGACCAGCGGGCGCGCGCCCAGGCGGTTGACGATGGTGTCGACCGTGAAGTAGAAGTCGGCGCCCAGCTTGTCCATCTTGTTGACGAAGCAGATGCGCGGGACGTTGTACTTGTCGGCCTGGCGCCAGACGGTCTCCGACTGCGGCTCCACGCCCTCCTTGCCGTCGAAGACGGCAACGGCGCCATCGAGCACACGCAGGGAGCGCTCAACCTCAACCGTGAAGTCCACGTGGCCGGGGGTGTCGATGATGTTGATCTGGTTCTTGTTCCAGAAACAGGTCACGGCGGCGCTCGTGATGGTGATGCCGCGTTCCTTTTCCTGTTCCATCCAGTCGGTCGTCGAGGCGCCATCGTGCGTTTCGCCGAGCTTGTGGTTCACACCCGTGTAAAACAGGATGCGTTCCGTAGTGGTGGTCTTGCCGGCATCAATGTGGGCCATGATGCCGATATTGCGGACCTTGTTGAGGTCGGTAAGCACGTCCTGTGCCACGGTTACTCCCTAAATTTCCAGGTTCTCCAAGAGAGCGTCGGCACCTTGGCGGGGGTTGCCCGCCAAGGTGCCGGCAGTCTCTGCTACCAGCGGTAGTGGGCGAAGGCCTTGTTGGAATCAGCCATCTTGTGGGTGTCTTCCCGGCGCTTGACAGCGGCACCAAGGCCGTTGGAGGCATCCAGGATTTCGTTGCGAAGACGCTCGGTCATCGTCTTCTCGCGGCGGGCCTTCGAGTAGCCGACCAGCCAGCGCAGCGCGAGCGCCGTGGCGCGACCGGGCTTGACCTCGACCGGGACCTGGTAGGTGGCGCCACCGACGCGGCGGGACTTCACCTCCAGGCTGGGCCTGATGTTGTCCATGGCCTTCTTCAAGGTGGCGACCGGATCGGTGCCGGTCTTCTCCTGCGTGCCGGCCAGCGCACCGTAGACGATGCGCTCCGCGGTGGACTTCTTGCCGTCGACGAGGACCTTGTTGATCAGCTGGGTGACCAACGGGGAGCCGTAGACGGGATCGACAACGAGCGGCCGCTTGGGGGCCGGACCCTTGCGAGGCATATTACTTCTTCTCCATCTTCGCGCCGTAGCGGCTGCGGGCCTGCTTGCGGTTCTTCACACCCTGCGTATCGAGGGCGCCACGGACGATCTTGTAGCGGACACCGGGAAGGTCCTTCACACGGCCGCCACGCACGAGCACAATCGAGTGCTCCTGGAGGTTGTGGCCGACGCCGGGGATGTAGGCGGTCACTTCGACGCCGCCGTTCAGGCGCACGCGGGCGACCTTGCGCAGCGCCGAGTTCGGCTTCTTCGGGGTGGTGGTGTAGACGCGCGTGCAAACGCCGCGTTTCATCGGGCTGCCCTTCAGTGCGGGAGCCTTGGTCTTGGAGACCTTGGGTGAGCGGCCCTTGCGGACCAGCTGCTGAATCGTAGGCACTTTCGTGTTCTCCGTATGTTTTCGTCAGATGACTCTTGTAGCCACCCGGCACGGTCCACCCGCCGTCAATGCCTGGCATCGAGGGTGGGCGTCCTCGCCGGGAAGCCGCTTACTGGTAGTCGCATACATACGCGACTAACCAGCGCCTAGGCATGCGAAAATGTGGCATTCGTTGTACATGAACCCTACAACCCGGAACCGCGCCCGGACTCCCCGGTTTCCCGGCGACCCGCAGGCACTCTCATCCACTGCCACACTAACAATTACCACCAATTCTAGCATGGCCCGGGCACAACCCTTGACGGGTGGCTCCGGCGCGCGCATCCTCAAGATACTCCATGCCGCACGGCAGCCGGCGTGCGGTGTCGCTCATTGGGCGGCACAGCGGAGCGGCGCGATTGAATGCGGGTGTGTCATGGCGGATGCGGATTTGGTCCTCGAGGGCGGCGGGGTCAAGGGCTCCGGGCTGGTGGGCGCCGTCACGGCGCTGGCCACCCACGATGACCCGTACACATTCCACCGGGTCGCGGGCACCTCCGCGGGTGCCATCGTGGCCGGGCTGATTGCCGCCGGCATGAGCGTCGCGGAGGTCAAGGACGTCATGGACACGCTCGACTTCACCCGGTTCGAGGACGAGCAGGGGTTCATGGCGCACGTCCCCGGCGTCGGGCAGGCCTCCGGGCTGCTCCTGCACGAGGGCCTGTACGCCGGCGGGTTCCTGCACGACTGGATCAGCGGGGTGCTGGCATCCCGCGGGGTCCACACCTGGGCGGACCTGAAGGACACGGACCCCGGCAGCGCCCTCCCCCCGGAACAGCGCTACAAGCTCGTCGTGATCGTCTCCGACGTCTCCCGTGGGCTCATGCTCCGCCTCCCGTGGGACTACGAGCCGCTGCTGGGCCTGGACCCCGATGAGATGCCCGTGGCCGATGCCATCCGGGCGTCCGCGTCGATCCCGTTCTTCTTCCGGCCGTGGAAGATGCCCGCCAACACGGACGTGGCCGGGCACGACCACATCATCTGCACCGACGGCGGCATGCTCTCCAACTTCCCCATGTCCATCTTCGACCGCACCGACGACCGGCCGGCGCGCTGGCCGACCCTGGGTGTGAAACTGTCCGGCCAGTCCACCATCCGCTCCGAGGACTGGCACCCGGACAATACAAACGTCGAACTGGCCAAGTCGCTGCTGAGTACCATGATGGGCGCCCACGACCGCGTCTACGTCAACGACCCGCGCTCCGCCTCGCGCACCATCTTCGTCGACACCTCCGCCTACCGCGCCACCGACTTCCATCTGAGCTCCACGGACAAGGAGACACTGTTCAACACGGGGCTGGGCAGCGGGCAGCGGTTCCTGTCGGAATGGAACTGGGATGCCTGGAAGGCGGGGGGCTACCTGTAGACGCCGGCGACGCCGGGCATCTTGACGCCGCCGCCGGCGCGGGGGAGGCTCGGACTATCGCATGCTGTCTCGCGTCCCATCGGACGGCAGCTTGCGGAAGGAGGGTTCAACGTCATGACACGCACCGATCCCCGCTACGGCTGGGTCCCCGACTTGCCGGACCAGCGCGATTACCACTACGCCGCGCCGCCCGCCGTGGCAGCGGCCCTTCCGCCGTCAATCGACCTCACCCCCCTGTGCCCGCCGGTCTACGACCAGGGACAGCTGGGCTCCTGCACGGGCAACGGGGTCGCCGGGGTGCTGCAATTTGATGCACTCAAGGAGAAGCTGGCGGACTCGTCCACGCCGTCGCGCCTCTTCATCTATTACAACGAGCGGGTCATCGAGGGCACCGTCGGATCCGACTCCGGGGCGCAGATCCGCGACGGCATCAAGACGGTGGCCGGCACGGGCGCGTGTGATGAGACGCTGTGGCCGTACGACATCACCCAATTCGCGGTCAAGCCGCCACCGGAGTGCTATTCCGCAGCCGCCGGACGGCGGGCCATTGTCTATTCGCGCGTCAGCCAAACCCTCAGCCAGCTGAAGGGCTGCCTGGCCTCCGGCTATCCGATCGTGTTTGGATTCACCGTCTACCAGAGCTTCGAAAGCCCCGCCGTGGCCGCCACCGGGGTGGTGCCCATGCCCGCCTCGGGCGAGGGCGTGCTCGGCGGGCACTGCGTGGTGGCGGTGGGCTACGACGACGCCAGCCAGCGTTTCACGATCCGCAACTCCTGGGGCACGAACTGGGGGCTGGCCGGCTACGCCACCATGCCGTACGCGTACCTGCTCAGCACCCAGCTGGCCAATGACTTTTGGACCGTGAGGTCCACCAGCTGAGCCCCGTCAGCTGAACCCTGAGCCCCGGCACGGGGTGAGGGGACGACGACGGCCCGTCACCTTCCGGGTGGAAGGTGACGGGCCGTCGTCGTCCCCGGTGATCGAGCCTGTCGAGATCTCGACAGGCTCGATCACCGATGGGCTCGATCACCGATGGATCAGTTGCTGAAGTTGTTCCCGAGGTCGTAGTCATCCAGCGGGATGGCGCGGAACTCGGTGCCCAGCTCGGCGTTGCCGCCCACGTAGTCGAAGTCGCTGAACGCGCTCGGCCCGGTGAACAGGTTGGCCTTGGCCTCCTCGGTCGGCTCCACCGCGACACTGGTGTAGCGCGGCAGCCCGGTACCGGCCGGGATCAGCTTGCCGATGATGACGTTTTCCTTCAACCCCAGCAGCGGGTCGGACTTGCCCTCCATGGCCGCCTGCGTCAGGACGCGGGTGGTCTCCTGGAAGGACGCGGCCGACAGCCACGAATCGGTCGCGAGGGACGCCTTCGTGATGCCCATGAGCTCGTTGCGGCCGGAGGCCGGCTTCCTGCCCTCGGACACGACACGCCGGTTCTCCGACTCGAAGCGGCCGCGCTCGGCCAGCTCGCCGGGGAGCAGGTTGGAGTCGCCGGACTCGATGACCGTCACGCGGCGCAGCATCTGGCGGACGATGACCTCCACGTGCTTGTCGTGGATGCCTACGCCCTGGCTGCGGTACACGCCCTGGACTTCCTCCACGAGGTGCTTCTGCGCGGCACGGGGGCCCAGGATGCGCAGCACCTGCTTCGGGTCCACGGCGCCGACAACCAGCTTCTGGCCGACCTCGACGCGGTCGCCGTCGGTAACCAGCAGGCGGGCACGGCGCAGCACCGGGTACGCGATCTCCTCGGTGCCGTCGTCCGGGGTCAGGACCAGGCGCAGCGAGCGTTCGCTCTCCTCCACCGTGATCCGGCCGGCCGCTTCCGCGATCGGCGCGACACCCTTGGGCGTGCGGGCCTCGAAGAGTTCCTGGATACGCGGCAGACCCTGCGTGATGTCCTCGCCGCGGCTGGCCGAGACGGCACCGCCGGTGTGGAACGTGCGCATGGTCAGCTGCGTGCCGGGCTCACCGATCGACTGGGCGGCGATGATGCCGACGGCCTCGCCGATGTCCACGAGCTTGCCCGTGGCCAGCGAACGGCCGTAGCACAGCGCGCAGGTGCCCACCGTGGACTCGCAGGTCAGCACGGAGCGGACCTTGACCTCGGTGATGCCGGCCGCGAACAGCTTCGCGATCAGCACGTCGCCGACGTCGGCGCCGGCCTCGGCCAGCACGTTGCCGTCCGCGTCCCTGACCTCGGTGGCCAGGGTGCGGGCGTAGACCGAGTTCTCGACCTCTTCGTGCAACTGCAGCTCACCCATCGAATCGACGACGGCGATCGGCAGGGTCAGGCCGCGCTCGGTGCCGCAGTCGTCCTCGCGAACGATCACGTCCTGCGAGACGTCCACCAGGCGTCGGGTCAGGTAACCCGAGTTGGCGGTACGCAGGGCGGTGTCGGCCAGGCCCTTGCGGGCGCCGTGCGTGGCGATGAAGTACTCCAGCACCGACAGGCCCTCACGGTAGGAGGACTTGATCGGGCGCGGGATGATCTCACCCTTCGGGTTGGCCACGAGGCCGCGGATGCCGGCGATCTGGCGGACCTGCATCCAGTTGCCTCGGGCGCCGGAGGACACCATGCGGTTGATCGTGTTCGACGTCGCCAGCGACTCGCGCATGGCGTCGGCGATCTCGTTCGTCGCCTGGTTCCAGATGTCGATGAGCTCCTGGCGGCGCTCGTCGTCGGCGATCAGGCCCTTGTCGAACTGCGACTGCACCTTGGCGGCCTTGGCCTCGTAGCCCTCCAGGATGGCCGGCTTGGAGGCCGGCACCTCGATGTCGGAGATGGCGACGGTGATGCCCGAGCGGGTCGCCCAGTAGAAGCCGGCGTCCTTCAGGTTGTCCAGGGTCGCGGCGACGATGTGCTTCGGGTAGCGCTCGGCCAGGTCGTTGACGATGCGGGACAGCTGGCCCTTGTCGGCAACCTCCTCGACCCACGGGTAGTCGGCGGGCAGGGTGTCGTTGAAGAGAACCTGGCCCAGCGACGTGGCCACGATCGCCGGCTGGCCGGCTTCCCAGCCCTCCGGCGCTTCCCACCCGGCGTTCGGCACGAAGTCCGTCAGGCGGATCCTCACCTGGGAGTTCAGGTGCAGTTCACCGGCGTCGTGCGCCATGATCGCCTCGGCGGGGGTCGAGAACACCCGGCCCTCGCCCGCCGCACCGGCGCGCTTGGTGGTCAGGTGGTACAGGCCGATGATCATGTCCTGCGAGGGCAGGGTGACCGGGCGGCCGTCCGAGGGCTTCAGGATGTTGTTCGAGGACAGCATCAGGATGCGGGCCTCGGCCTGGGCCTCCGGGCTCAACGGCAGGTGCACGGCCATCTGGTCGCCGTCGAAGTCGGCGTTGAACGCGCCACAGACGAGCGGGTGCAGCTGGATGGCCTTGCCCTCGACGAGTTGCGGCTCGAACGCCTGGATGCCGAGGCGGTGCAGGGTTGGTGCACGGTTCAGCATGACGGGGTGTTCGGTGATGATCTCTTCGAGCACATCCCACACCTGCGGGCGGAAACGCTCCACCATCCGCTTGGCGCTCTTGATGTTCTGGGCGTGGTTGAGGTCAACCAGGCGCTTCATCACGAAGGGCTTGAACAGCTCCAGCGCCATCTGCTTTGGCAGGCCGCACTGGTGCAGCTTCAGCTGCGGGCCCACGACGATGACCGAACGGCCCGAGTAGTCGACGCGCTTGCCGAGCAGGTTCTGGCGGAACCGGCCCTGCTTGCCCTTGAGCATGTCGGAGAGCGACTTCAGCGGGCGGTTGCCCGGCCCGGTGACCGGACGGCCGCGGCGGCCGTTGTCGAACAGCGAGTCGACGGCTTCCTGCAGCATGCGCTTTTCGTTGTTGACGATGATCTCCGGGGCGCCCAGGTCAAGCAGGCGCTTGAGCCGGTTGTTGCGGTTGATCACGCGGCGGTACAGGTCGTTCAGGTCGGAGGTGGCGAAACGGCCGCCGTCGAGCTGGACCATGGGGCGCAGTTCCGGCGGGATGACCGGGACGGCGTCCAGGACCATGCCCAGCGGGCTGTTGTCCGTGGTCAGGAACGCGTTGACGACCTTCAGGCGCTTCAGGGCACGCGTCTTGCGCTGCCCCTTGCCATTCTGGATGATGTCGCGCAGGATCCCGGCCTCACCCTCCATGTCGAAGGTTTCGAGGCGCTTCTTGATCGCCTCGGCACCCATGGAGCCCTCGAAGAACATGCCGTAGCGGTCACGCAGTTCGCGGTACAGCGCCTCGTCACCCTCCAGGTCGGCGACCTTGAGGTTCTTGAAGCGGTCCCAGACCTGCTCGAGCCGGTCGATGTCGGCGTCCGCGCGCTTGCGCACGTTGGCCATCTGGCGGTCGGCCGAGTCACGGGCCTTCTTCTTCTCGGGCGCCTTGGCGCCCTCGCCCTCCAACCGGGCCAGTTCCTCTTCAAGGTCCCTGGCCACCGCGGCGATGTCGGCGTCACGGGTGTCGACCATGCGCTTCTTCTCCAGGTCATGCTCGGTCTGGAGGTTCGGCATCTCGGCGTGGCGGGCCTCGTCGTCGACGCTGGTGATCATGTACGCGGCGAAGTAGATGACCTTCTCGAGGTCCTTCGGGGCGAGGTCGAGCAGGTAGCCAAGGCGCGACGGGACGCCCTTGAAGTACCAGATGTGGGTGACCGGGGCGGCGAGTTCGATGTGCCCCATGCGCTCGCGGCGCACCTTGGCACGGGTGACCTCAACACCGCAGCGTTCACAGATGATGCCCTTGAAACGGACACGCTTGTACTTGCCGCAGTAGCATTCCCAGTCGCGGGACGGGCCGAAGATCTTCTCGCAGAAGAGGCCGTCCTTCTCGGGCTTGAGGGTGCGGTAGTTGATGGTTTCCGGCTTCTTGACCTCGCCGTGGGACCACTCGCGGATGCTGTCCGCGGTGGCCAGGCCGATCTGCATGTTGCCGAAGGAGGATTCGCTGGACATATGGGTCCTGTTCTCTCTAATTCTCTAAAGTCTGCTGGGTCGTGCGCGGTGTCGAAGAGGAGAACCGCTGGTTGAGCTTGTCGAAACCCCGGGTGGCTGGTCTCGACAAGCTCGACCGGCGAGGTTCGCTACACTTCCTCGACGGAGTTGGGTTCGGCCCTCGAGAGGTCGATGCCCAGCTCCTCCGCAGCCCGGAAGACTTCTTCATCCGAGTCACGCATCTCGATCGTGGTGCCGTCGGTGGACAGCACCTCCACGTTCAGGCACAGCGACTGCATTTCCTTGATGAGCACCTTGAACGACTCGGGGATGCCCGGCTCCGGGATGTTCTCACCCTTGACGATGGCCTCGTACACCTTCACGCGGCCGTGGATGTCATCGGACTTGATGGTGAGCAGTTCCTGCAGCGTGTAGGCCGCGCCGTAGGCCTCCAGGGCCCACACTTCCATTTCACCGAAGCGCTGGCCACCGAACTGGGCCTTGCCGCCCAGCGGCTGCTGGGTGATCATCGAGTACGGCCCGGTGGAGCGTGCGTGGATCTTGTCGTCGACCAGGTGGTGCAGCTTCAGGATGTACATGTAGCCGACCGAGACCGGGTCCGGGAACGGCTCGCCGGAGCGGCCGTCAAACAGGCGGGTCTTGCCGGAGGAGTCGATCAGGCGGTCCCCGTCACGGGTGACGTTCGTCGAGTCCAGCAGGCCGGAGATCTCCTCCTCGCGGGCGCCGTCGAACACCGGGGTGGCGACCTTCGTCTGGCCGGTCTCGCGCGGCAGGTTCGGCAGGTTTTTGACCCACTCCGGTTCGCCCTCGATCTTCCAGCCGGTCTTCGCGACCCAGCCGAGGTGCGTTTCGAGCACCTGGCCGACGTTCATGCGGCCCGGCACGCCGAGCGGGTTCAGGACGATGTCGACGGGGGTGCCGTCGGCCAGGAACGGCATGTCCTCGACGGGCAAGATCTTGGAGATGACACCCTTGTTGCCGTGCCGGCCGGCGAGCTTGTCGCCGTCGGTGATCTTGCGCTTGTTCGCCACGTACACGCGGACCAGCTGGTTCACGCCCGGGGGCAGCTCGTCGTCACTGTCGCGGTCGAACACGCGCACGCCGATGACCGTGCCGGACTCGCCGTGCGGCACCTTCAGGGACGTGTCGCGCACCTCGCGGGACTTCTCGCCGAAGATGGCGCGCAGCAGGCGCTCCTCCGGGGTCAGTTCGGTCTCGCCCTTCGGGGTGACCTTGCCGACCAGGATGTCCCCGGCCTCGACCTCGGCACCGATGTGGATGATGCCGCGCTCGTCCAGGCCGGCCAGGATCTCCTCGGAGACGTTCGGGATGTCCCGGGTGATCTCCTCGGCGCCGAGCTTGGTGTCGCGGGCGTCGATCTCGTGCTCCTCGATGTGGATGGAGGAGAGCACGTCCTCGGCAACGATGCGCTGCGAGAGGATGATGGCGTCTTCGTAGTTGTGGCCTTCCCACGACATGAACGCGACCAGCAGGTTCTTGCCCAGGGCCAGCTCGCCCTTGTCGGTGGCCGGGCCGTCGGCGATGATGCCGCCGACTTCCAGACGCTGCCCCTCCGCGGCCAGCACGCGCTGGTTGTAGGAGTTGCCCTGGTTCGAGCGCTGGTACTTCGCGATCGGGTAGGCGGTCTCGGTGCCGTCGTCGTTGAGCATGACGACCAGGTCGGCGGAGACCTCGGAGACGACGCCGGCCTTCTTGGCGATGACGACGTCGCCGGCGTCGACGGCGGCGTAGCGCTCCATGCCGGTGCCCACGAACGGGGCCTCGGACTGGACCAGCGGCACGGCCTGGCGCTGCATGTTCGCGCCCATGAGGGCGCGGTTGGCGTCGTCGTGCTCGAGGAACGGGATCAGGGCCGTGGCCACGGACACCATCTGGCGCGGGGACACGTCCATGTACTCGACCTCGTCGGCCGGGATCAGCACCGGCTCGCCGCCGCCGCCGCGCTGGCGGACCAGGACGGTTTCCTCGATGAACTTGTTGTTCGCATCCAGCGGCGCGTTCGCCTGGGCGATCACGACCTCGACCTCGTCGTCGGCCGTCAGGTAATGCACGTCGTCGGTGACAACACCGTCGACGACCTTGCGGTACGGCGTCTCGATGAAGCCGAACGGGTTGATCCGGCCGTAGGACGCCAGCGACCCGATGAGGCCGATGTTCGGGCCTTCAGGGGTTTCGATGGGGCACATGCGGCCGTAGTGGGACGGGTGCACGTCACGGACTTCCATGCCGGCACGGTCGCGGGACAGGCCGCCAGGGCCCAGCGCGGACAGGCGGCGCTTGTGCGTCAGCCCGGCCAGCGGGTTGTTCTGGTCCATGAACTGCGAGAGCTGGGACGTTCCGAAGAACTCCTTGATCGCGGCCACGACGGGGCGGATGTTGATCAGCGTCTGCGGCGTGATGGCCTCGACGTCCTGCGTGGTCATGCGCTCACGCACGACGCGCTCCATCCGGGACAGGCCGGTGCGGACCTGGTTCTCGATGAGCTCGCCCACGGCGCGGATGCGGCGGTTGCCGAAGTGGTCGATATCATCGACATCCACGCGCAGGTCGACCTCGGCGCCCTCGCGGTTGCCCTTGACCGTCTTCTCGCCGGCGTGCAGCGCGACGAGGTACTTGATCATGGCGACGATGTCCTCGACGCTGAGCACCGAGGCGTCCGGATCGCCCAGCGGCTTGTCGATGCCGAGCTTGCGGTTGATCTTGTACCGGCCGACCTTGGCCAGGTCATAGCGCTTGGCGTTGAAGTACAGGTTCTGCAGCAGCGCGTCGGCGGCGTCCACCGTCGGCGGCTCGCCCGGGCGCAGCTTGCGGTAGATGTCCAGCAGCGCGTCGTCGCGGCCGGTGGTGGCGTCCTTCTCCAGGGTGGCGCGGATCGAGTCGTACTCGCCGAACTCCTCCAGGATCTGGCCTTCGGTCCAGCCGAGGGCCTTGAGCAGGACGGTCACGGACTGCTTGCGCTTGCGGTCCAGGCGGACGCCGACCTGGTCGCGCTTGTCGATTTCCAGCTCGAACCAGGCGCCGCGGGACGGGATGATCTTCGCGGTGAAGATCTCCTTGTCACTGGTCTTGTCGGCGGCACGCTCGAAGTAGGCGCCCGGCGAACGGACCAGCTGGGAGACCACGACACGCTCGGTGCCGTTGATCACGAAGGTGCCCTTGTCCGTCATCAGCGGGAAGTCGCCCATGAACACGGTCTGCTGCTTGATCTCGCCCGTGTTGTTGTTCATGAATTCGGCCTTGACGTACAGCGGCGCCGCGTACGTGGCGTCGCGGTCCTTGCACTCGGCGACGGTGTACTTGGGGTCGGCGAACTCCGGCTCGGAGAACGACAGGGACATGGTGCCCTGGAAGTCCTCGATGGGGGAGATCTCCTCGAAGATGTCCGACAGTCCGGACGTGACCGCGACGCTGTCGTCGCCGGCCTCAACGGCCTTGTGCATCCGCTCCTGCCAGCGCGCGTTGCCGACGAGCCAGTCAAAGCTCTCGGTCTGCAGGGCCAGCAGATTCGGCACGTCGAGCGGCTCGTGAATCTTGGCGAATGAGAGGCGACTCTTCGCACCATCGGTGCTGTTTGAGTCAATAGCGGTTATAGCACTGTTTGAATTGGCGCTGGTTACATTAGAGGTGCTCGAGGCGACCAAGAGGGATCCTTCCACAGACCTGCAGGCGTGTACTTGCGCTCCCCTCGCCCGGACCCCGAAGCCGGCCACGAGGCCGTTCGGCTGTGCCCACCGCTATATGAAGGCTGGGACGTCACAGGGATACGCAAAGATCTACACTACAGGGAAAAGCGGGCGCGTGTCTACCCCACGTCGGCCGATTGCGCAAGTATGGATATCGGAGGCGCCTTGCCGGCCGGAATCGGGCCGGAATTTCGGCACCCCGGCCGGTGTTGTACTAAGGTGATGCCGGTCACGGACATTCGCGCCCGGACCATTTCGGCACGAACTCCCCCAGCGGGTAGATTCGACAACGCGGGCGGTTCGACGGCGAGCCGGCCAGGACATGCGACGTATAAGGAGCACCCCAGTGACTGAACAGAGCGGACAAGAGGCTGGACGGCCCGACGATGTGGTCATCCTTGCCGGGGCGCGCACCCCGCAGGGCCGGCTGAACGGGCAATTGGCGGGCTTCACCGCCGTCGAACTCGGCGCCAGGGCGATCGCCGGCGCGCTTGCGCGCTCCGGCGTTGACGCGGCCGACGTCGACCATGTGATCATGGGCCACGTGCTGCAGGCCGGCCAGGGCCAGAACCCGGCCCGGCAGAGCGCCATCGGCGCCGGCATCGGCTGGGACGTGCCCACCGTGACCATCAACAAGGTGTGCCTGTCCGGGCTGACCGCCGTGATCGACGCGGCCCGCATGATCCGCAGCGGTGACGCGCGCGTCGTCGTCGCCGGCGGCCAGGAATCCATGTCCCGCGCCCCGCACGTGCTGCCCGGCTCCCGCCAGGGCTGGACCTACGGCGCCATCCAGGCCCTCGACATCGCCGCCCACGACGGGCTGACCGACGCGTTCGACGGCGAATCGATGGGCCTGTCGACCGAGCGCGGCAACATCCGCCTGGGCATCGACCGCGCCGCCCAGGACGAGGTGGCGGCCGCCTCGCACCAGCGGGCCGCGGCGGCCATGGAATCCGGCGTGTTCGATGCCGAGATCGTGTCCCTCTCGGTGCCGCAGCGCAAGGGAGAGCCGCTGCTGCTGGCGAAGGATGAGGGTGTCCGTCCGCAGACCACCGTGGAGAGCCTGGCCCCGCTGCGCCCGGCATTCACCGCCGACGGGGCCATCACGGCCGGAAACTCGTCGCCGCTCTCCGACGGCGCCAGCGCGCTGGTGCTGGCCAGCCGCGGGTATGCGGAGGCGCACGGGCTCGCGTGGCTGGCCGTCGTGGGCGCGCCGGGGCAGGTGGCAGGACCGGACAATTCGCTGCACTCGCAGCCGTCGAACGCCATCAACGCGGCCCTGAAGCGGGCCGGCTGGACGACGGACGACCTGGACTTCATCGAGATCAACGAGGCCTTCGGGTCGGTGGCCGTGCAGTCGCTGCGCGATCTGGACTACCCGCTGGAGAAGTGCAACATCCACGGCGGCGCCATCGCGCTGGGCCACCCGATCGGTGCCTCCGGCGCGCGCCTGGCCGTCCACGCCGCGCATGAGCTGGCCCGCCGGGGCGGCGGCCGGGCGGCCGTGTCGTTGTGTGGCGGCGGCGGACAGGGCGAGGCGCTGCTGCTGTACCGGGACGCCGAGTGACGTCCCACGCACCCGTTCCCGGCGCGCCGGCCGGCGGCCGGGAACGGGTGCGTGCCGATGCGGCCGCGCGCGGCCTGGCGGTCGAGTTCCTGGCCCGGCAGGCCGCCAGGTCATTGCCCGAGGCCGCGGCGATCATGGGCATCGATCCGGCGGACATCGTCAAGTCGCTGGTGGTCAAGCGCAGCGACGACAGCTTCCTGTTCGCCCTGATCCCCGGCGACCGGGCCATCTCGTGGCCGAAGCTGCGGGCCGTCGTCGGCGTGAACAAGCTGTCCATGCCGGCGGCCGACGTCGCCCTCGCGGCGACCGGCTACGAGCGTGGCACGATCACGCCGCTGGGGAGCACGACGGCGTGGCCCGTGTTCGCGGACGAGGCGATCGTCGGGCAGCGGGTCGCCATGGGCGCCGGCGAGCACGGTTACAGCCTGTTCGTTGCCGCCGATGCGCTCATCGAGGCGTTCGGCGCCACCGTGGCGGACATTTCCGGGCCCGTGGCGTAGCAACCGGTGGCGACGGAGCCGGCATTTTTCGTAGGCGGCGTAAAGGAGGCCCCCAAGGCCGCCCGCGGCCGACGGGCCGGATAGCCGCCGGAAAAATGCCGGGCCGTCGCCGGGTCTCGCGCCGGGTCTCGACAAGCTCGACCACCGGCAGCGCGAAGGGACCCCGCACCAAACGGTGCGGGGTCCCTTGTAAAACGCGCGAGTGTTACTTGAGGGTAACCGTGGCGCCGGCGGCCTCGAGGGCCTCCTTGGCCTTCTCGGCGACGTCCTTGGCAGCACCTTCGAGGATGGCCTTCGGGGCGCTGTCGACCAAGTCCTTGGCTTCCTTCAGGCCCAGCGAGGTCAGGGCGCGGACTTCCTTGATGACGGCGATCTTCTTGTCACCGGCGGCTTCGAGGACGACGTCGAATTCGGTCTTCTCTTCCTCGGCCTCGGCAGCGGCACCGGCGGCCGGGCCGGCAACGGCAACGGCGGCAGCGGTGACTTCGAAGACCTCTTCGAACTGCTTGACGAACTCGGAGAGCTCGATGATGGTCAGTTCCTTGAAAGCTTCGATGAGCTCGTCGTTCGTGAGCTTGGCCATGAGTGGCGCTCCTTCTTTTCTTCAGTGGCCGTGGGTGGCCGGGTCTGTTTTCCGGGGTCCTGATGGAGTCCGGGGTGGGTCCAGGGCGCGTGCCCTGGGTGGGCCTAGGCCTCGGTGGTCTCGGCTTCGGCGGCCGGGGCTTCCTCGGCAGCAGCTTCGGCAGCCGGGGCTTCCTCGGCGGCGGGGGCCGCCTCGGCCGGGGCGCCTTCGGCAAGCTTCAGGCGCAGCGCTTCGATGGTGCGGGCAGCCGCGGCCATCGGAGCCTTGAGGACGCCGGCCACGCGGGCCAGCTGGAATTCACGCGACTCGAGGGCAGCCAGTGCCGCGACACCCGCCGCGTCCAGGGCCTTGCCTTCGAACAGACCGGTCTTGATGACCAGCTGCTTGTTCGTCTTGGCGAAATCCGTCAGGCTCTTGGCTGCCGCAATAGCGTCACCCTTGATGAACGCGATTGCGGTCGGGCCGGCAAGCTGACCCTCGAATGCGTCAACACCGGCTTCCTTGGCCGCAATGGCAGTCAGGGTGTTCTTGACGACCGAGAACTTGGTGTCCAGGCCGAGGGAAACACGCAGCTCCTTGAGCTGTGCAACGGTGAGCCCACGGTATTCGGTTAGGACTGCGGCGGTGGACTCTTTGAAATCAGTGGTGATCTCAGCCACGGCTGCCACCTTGTTCGGCGTTGCCATAACACTCCTTCCGGGAAATAGTGTCGGTCGCTTCCTGTCCCGCCCGCAGCGGCCGCAAGGCCACACCTGGACACAACAAAAACGCCCCGCGCAGATGCACGAGGCGTACGGCAGCAGTCCTGCGGCGGCGCTTGACGCCAGCCGGCCGATCCTGCGACCAAGCTCTGGTCCACCTGCGTTGGCCGCCCTTGAAAGGGACTTTCGAATGCCTTCCGACCCGGTTCCACCGCCGTGCGGCACATGCTGCACCACTGGCGTTGGGGGTGTGAAGCCATTGACCGACGGTCTTTGGTCCTGCCAGTCTACGGGACGGCACCCGCCCCGCCAAATCCGGTCCCCGATCCGGTCAGTGGTTCTCCAAGTCCTTTTGCCACTGGCCGGTCATTCCGGCCACGACGTACCCCAGGCGTTCATTGACCTCCAGCAGGTGCGCGTTGTCCGTGGCGTTCCAGACGTAGACGGTCCGGGCCTGCGGGAATTCGCGATCCAGGAGGGCCAGGTTGGCGATCTTGATGAGCAGGCCCACCTCGCGGCGCCGGTGCTGAGGCAACACGAGCGTGTCATCCTGGAACACGACCTCGGCACGCCGGCCCAGCACCGAAATCGTCGTCAGGCCCACAAGCTTGCCGGTCTCCACGTGCTCCGCCGCCGTCACCAGGGTGTGGCGCCCGTTCCCCAGGGCGAGGTCCTCCGCGGCGCGCAGCTGCTCGGCGGTCATCAACGCCTCGCCGGGATCCCCACCGTCCGGCAGCAGCTCGGCCTCCAGGCCCAGGAGATCATCGACCCACCGGTCCGGGCACTTGTCCACCCACTGGTGCACCCGGTAGGCGCCGCCGTGCGCGGCCCGGGCCGCGGCCGTCAACGCCGCCGCATGCTCCGGCGCCAGCGGGAGCCGGCAGGCGCCGAACTGCTGGACTTGTTCAAGGGTGTACCCGGCCAGGTGGGCGAACATCGCCTCACGGCTGCCGGTGGACAATTCGCCGGAACCGTTGGCCGCCCGCAGCGTTTCGCCCGGGCCGGCGGACAGCGTCGCCGCCGGATGGTTGGTCTCCACGACCACGACCTTGCGATTCTCCCCCTTGGCGAACGTTTCGGCCGCCTCGAGGAGGTTCCGCCCGATCCCATGGCCCTGTGCGGACGGCAGCACGTCCAGGGTCACATGCGCCAGGTGGGTGTTCTCGTCCAGCGGCATGGCGATACCGGCGCGGCCCACGATCGTCCCGCCAAGGCGGGCCACCAGCGTCACATACCACTCGTAGGGGTCGTGGCAAATGGAGAGCAGCTCCTCGGCCGTGTACGCCAGGTCGTCGTTGCCCCACGTGCTGACCCGGACCTGCCGGGAGACCTCGACGGCGGCGAGGAAGTCCGCCGCGTCCTCGCCCGAGAGCGCATCCGGGACACGCAGCTGCGATATGTCGACGCTCGTCATTCGATCCCCTCGATGGTGAAAGTGTGCGTTGCCGGGGCCGGGCGCTATCCCCAGCTTACAAAATCGAGTAGGAGGGGCGGGTTTCCCGCCCCTCCTCTCACACCACCGTACGTGCGGGCCTCGCATACGGCGGTTCGCTGGGTC
>NZ_RWKQ01000070.1 GCF_003946885.1 Specibacter cremeus
CCCGTCACCCACGCCACGCCGCTCACACGGCAACAAAGCCGCAGGTCACAGCCCTACTCGCCGACCTTTCCGGGGCCCTGGCCCCAGATCATATTCGCTCTACACTGGTGTCCATCACTTGTGCCATTCAGCAATGTCGTCGTCATCGACGACTGAAGAGGGTGAAAAAATCGTGAGTGATATATCCGTTTTACGCAATTCCATCCGCCATGGCAGCGGCCTGAAGGCCAACGGGGGCCTGTGGGGCGAATGCCTGGCGGAATTCTTTGGCACGTTCGTGCTTATTTGTTTTGGTGACGGCGTGGTGGCCACGGCCGTCGCCGCGCTGCCGGGCAGCGGCCGCACGTCCTCGAGCACCACGATCTTCGCCGCCGCCGGCGACTGGCTGCTCATCACGTGGGGTTGGGCGTTTGCCGTGGCCCTGGGCGTGTATGTGGCCGGCGGCGTCAGCGGCGCCCACATCAATCCGGCCGTCACCTTGGCGTTCGCGGTCCGGCGCAAATTCGCCTGGAACAAGGTCATCCCTTACATCGTGGCCCAGGTGGCCGGCGCCTTTGCGGGGGCGGCGTTGGTGTACTTGGTTTATTTCAATGCGATCGACGCGTTTAACGAGGCGTCCAAGTCGGTCCGGGACGGCACCGGTGGCAACACGACGTTCTCCATATTCGCCACGTTCCCGGCGGCCTATTTCCACGGAAATCACATCGGCCCGCTGGTGGATCAAATCGTGGGGACGGCGTTCCTGGTGATGTTTATCGTGGCCATCATCGATTTACGGAATACCGCCGTGAAGGCGAACCTGGGCCCGTTCATGATCGGCATCGCGGTCGCCGCGGTGGGCATGTCTTTCGGCGCCAACGCCGGCTACGCCATCAACCCGGCCCGTGACCTGGGCCCGCGGCTGTTCGCCTGGGTGGCGGGGTGGGGCCAGACGGCCATGCCGGGCACGGTTCCGGGCAGCTTCAGCTGGTACTTCTGGGTGCCCATCGTCGGCCCGCTCATCGGCGGCGTCATCGGCGTGGTCCTGTACGACCTGTTCATCGGCGACATCCTGCACGCCCGCAAGTTGCTCGCCGAGGGACCCGAACCGGGCCGTACCGGCGGCGGGTCCCATGCCGCGCCGGACGCGGGCACGGCCGCGGAGGAATAGCGGGACGGGGGCGCGGCCCGTCAATCCTGCGAGAGCGCCTCGACATACAGCCACTGCCGGTCCACGCGGACGAACCGGCTGGTTTCGGCGAGCCTGCCCCGTTCCCGGCCGGACCGGTAATGCGCCACGAACGCGACGACCCCCTGGTCATCCAGCGGGCCGCCGCGCTCGGTCCGCACGATGTCCAGCCGGTACCAGTGCTGGTCCGGGTCGAGGTCGAGGACGGCCGGACGCGTGTCCGGGTGCCACGTGGACAACAGGTACCCGGTGTCACCGACGGCGAACGCGGTGAAACGGGACCGCATGAGCGCCTCGGCCGTGGCCGGGCGGGCCCGCGCGGGCGGCCTGCGCCCGCCGGCACGCACGTACCGGCCGCAGCAGGCCCCGAACGTCTCGCCACCCTGGCACGGGCACCGGTCGTCGCCGGCCGGGGCCGGCCACGCCGCCGTGCTCACTGTGCCGTACTCACTGTGGCACCGCGCCGTGCGCCGCCCCACCGTGTTCAGCCCGGCGCGCCTGAGCCCTGAGTGTTCGCGCCCGGCGTGTTTGCTCATCGAACCACCGGATATGGTGCCGCAACCGCTCGGCCGCCGCGCCGCCGTCGTGCTTGAACACCGCGTCCATGATGCCGTGGTGCTGCACACGCAGACCGGGCACGATCGCCGCCCACGTGGCCTCGTCGTCGATGGACTCGCTCACGTAATCCTGGACGGCCAGGCGCAACGACTCCATCATGGCCGTGATCACGGCGTTGCCGGACAGCGAACTGAGCAGCACGTGGAACTGGGCGTCGAGGGCGTGGAACGTCTCCCGGTCCATGCCGGGATCGTCCATGCGGGCCAGCAACGCCTCGGCGCGGGCCAGCGCCTCGGCCGGGTGTTCGCGCTCCGCCGCCTCCTGGGTCGCCCACGTCTCCATGAGGATGCGCGTGGCGATGATGTCGTCGACCGGGAACATGCGCGTGGCCATGTGGAGGCGCAGCGTCGTGCCCATGCCGGCGGCGGCGTTGGCCACGACGATGGCCCCCGAGTTCGGACCGGACCCCACCGAGGTGCGCACCACGCCCATCGCCTCCAGGACCCGGATCGCGTCGCGCACGGACGCCCGCGAGATGCCGTGCGATTGCGCGAGCATCCGCTCCCCCGGCAGCCGGCCACCCACCGTGAGCTTGCCGCTGCGAAGGTCGGCCTCCACGGTGCGCAGGACGGCCTCGTAGCTGCGGGCTGCCGCCGGGGCGGGCAAATCGGGAATCACGGGGGTCCTTCACTGTGCACGGGGTAGCTGGGTTGGGGCAGCATCCAGCCTAGTGCCGGATCCAGCCGAGTACCGGCCTACCCGGCGCCGGTGCTGCGGCGCATGGTGACGGAGCCGGCAATGGTGGCCGGGCCGGCGTCGTCGTTCAACGTTCCCAGCGTGGCGAGCCGGCCGATCTCCTCCAGCGGCAGGGTGGCCGTGGTGAGTGCCGGGCGGAAGTCGCGCAGCCATTCGATGTCGTCGAAGCCGGCGAGGGCGGCGTCGCGCGGGACGCGCAGGCCGTTGTCGCGCAGTGCGGCCGCGACGCCGATGGCCATGACGTCATTGGCCGCGAAGATGACGGGCCGCGGCCCCGGATTCTCGCGGATGCCGCGGGCAATCTCCACGCCGGCCTCGAAACCGCCGTTGCGTCCGAACGGCGCCCGCACGATTGTCGCCGCGGGCCGGCCGGCATCGGCGAGCCCGCGCTGGATGCCGCGGACCCGATCATCCGAGGTGACCAGCCCTTGCGGCCCGGCGACGATGATGAACGGCCCCTCGTGGTCGCGGCCGACGGCGCCGGCCAGTTCCCGTGCCAGACGCTCGTTCGGCACGACGACGGTGTGGTAGCCGGCCGTCTCCGTCACCCCGACGACGGGTTGGCCGACGACGCCCACGCGGCCCCCGTTGCGGCAGTAGCGGTCCAGCTCCGCGGCCAGCTCGATGTTGGCGGCCGCGTCCTCGCCGTGCGTGGATCGCGACCCGGCGATCACGATCGACTCGGCACGGCGGGCCGCAAAAGCGGCCACGGCCGCCTTCTCATCGGCGGGCGTGCCGTCCGTGGTGGCCAGCAGCACCATGCGACGCCGCTCCCGCGCCGCGTCCTGGACGCCCCGGGCGATGGCGGAGAAGTAGGGGTCGGCGATGTCGTGGACGATCAGCCCGATGAGTCCGGTGCTGGAGGTGGCCAGGGCCTGGGCCTGGGCGTTGGCCACATAGCCCAGCGATGCGGCCGCCGCCCGGACGCGTTCGGCGATGCCCGCGCCGGGCGTCCTTGCGGACCCGTTGAGGACCCGCGAGGCGGTGGCGGGGGAAACACCCGCCAACTTCGCCACTTCGGCCAGGGTGCTTGCCGCCACGGGTTGTCCTCTCTGCGCGTGGATGTTCCACGCCCAGTATGGCAGTTCTTTCGGAAAGCGCTTGCTAAGGTGTGCGGAACCGTGCACACTGATAACAACGGGAATGCGCTTTCCCAGTGGCTTGAACCAGACCGAGATCCTTGGAGGACACATGGGCGTCGAAACGAAGACGATCCGCATCGCCATGAACGGCATCACCGGCCGCATGGGCTACCGCCAGCACCTGCTGCGCTCCATCCTGCCCATCCGGGACGCCGGCGGGGTCACACTGGAGGACGGCACCCGCGTCCAGGTGGAGCCGATCCTGGTGGGCCGTAACGAGGCGAAGATCCGCGAGCTGGCCGAGAAACACAAGGTCACCGAGTGGTCCACCGACCTGGGCGCGGTCATCAACGACCCCACCGTGGACGTCGTCTTCGACGCCTCCATGACCAGCCTGCGCGCCGCCACGTTGAAAAAGGCCATGGCGGCCGGCAAGCACGTCTTCACGGAGAAGCCCACGGCCGAAACGCTGGCGGAGGCCATCGAGCTGGCCCGCATCGGCCGCGAGTCCGGCGTCACGGCCGGCGTGGTGCATGACAAGCTCTACCTGCCCGGCCTGGTCAAGCTGCGCCGGCTCGTCGACGAGGGCTTCTTCGGCCGCATCCTGTCCATCCGCGGCGAGTTCGGGTATTGGGTGTTCGAGGGCGACCACCAGCCCGCCCAGCGCCCGTCCTGGAACTACCGCACGGAGGACGGCGGCGGCATGACGACCGACATGTTCTGCCACTGGAACTACGTGCTCGAGGGCATCATCGGCAAGGTGTTGAGCGTCACCGCCAAGACCGCCACGCATATCCCGACCCGCTGGGACGAGGCGGGCCACGAGTACACGGCCACGGCCGACGACGCCGCGTACGGCATCTTCGAACTGGAGACCCCGGCCGGCGACCCGGTGATCGGCCAGATCAACTCGTCCTGGGCCGTGCGCGTGTACCGCGACGAGCTGGTCGAGTTCCAGGTCGACGGCACGCACGGCTCCGCCGTCGCCGGGCTGCGCAAATGCGTGTCCCAGCAGCGGGCCAACACGCCCAAGCCCGTCTGGAACCCGGACCTGCCCGTGACGGAACCGTTCCGCGACCAGTGGGCCGAGGTGCCGGCCAACGCCGACCTCGACAACGGCTTCAAGCTGCAGTGGGAGGAGTTCCTGCGCGACGTCGTCGCCGGCCGTGAACACCGCTTCGGCCTGCTCTCCGCCGCCCGCGGCGTGCAGCTGGCCGAGCTGGGCCTGCAGTCCTCCGCCGAACGCCACACCCTCAACATCCCGGAGATCGTGCTGTGACCCCCTCGCTTCTGCTTCCCACGAACGACGGCGGCACCCGCGCCTACCAGCTGGGCCCGGCCACCACGTGGGCACGTCCCGTGGCACCGCTGACGGCCCGCCGGGCCTACGCGGCCGCCCACGTGATCCCCGAAACCGGGGCCGACAACACTCCGGGCGCCCCGGCCCGGCTCGACTGGGACGCCACCCTGGCGTACCGGCATGAACTGTGGTCGTACGGGTTGGGCGTCGCCGACGCCATGGACACCGCCCAGCGCGGCATGGGCCTGGACTGGGCCGCCACCGCCGAGCTGATCAAGCGAACGGGTGCCGAGGCGGCAGCCGTGGCCGCCGCCGGCGGCGCCGCCACGGCCGGCAAGTCCATCCGTGACCTGGTTGCCTGCGGCGCCGGCACGGACCAGCTCGACCCGGCCGCGCTGCCGGCCGGGGCGGCCGGCCTCCGGGCCGTGATCGACGCCTACCGTGAGCAGATCGCCGTCGTCCGCGAGGCCGGGCCCAAGGTCATCATCATGGCCTCCCGGGCGCTGGCCGCCGTGGCGCGCGGCCCGGAGGACTACCTGAGCGTGTACTCCGCGCTGCTGCAGGAAGCGGACCAGCCCGTCATCCTGCACTGGCTGGGCACCATGTTCGACCCCGCGTTGGCCGGGTACTGGGGATCCGACGACGTCGCCCGGGCCACCGAGACCTTCCTGGGTCTGATCCGCGAGCACGCGGACAAGGTCGATGGCGTGAAGGTCTCGCTGTTGGACGCCGCCCACGAGGTCGCGCTCCGGGCGGCCCTGCCGGCCGGCGTGCGCCTGTACACCGGGGATGACTTCAACTATCCCGAATTGATCGACGGCGACGGCACACACCACTCGGATGCGCTGCTGGGCATCTTCGCGGCGATCTACCCGGCCGCGTCGGTGGCGCTGCAGAAGTACGACGCCGGGGGCGCGCCCGGTGCCCGGGCCGTCCTGGACTCCACGCGGGAGTTGGGCAGGCACATCTTCGCGGCCCCGACATTTTACTACAAGACCGGCATCGCGTTCCTGTCATGGCTCAACGGCAAGCAGCCGGGCTTCCAGATGGTCGGCGGGCTGCAGTCCGGCCGCTCGGTGGTCCACCTGGCCCACACGTTCGAGCTGGCGGACCGGGCCGGCCTGCTGCTGGATCCGCCGTTGGCCGCGCACCGGATGGGTGACTTCCTGCGCGTGGCCGGGGTGGGCGCATGAGCGACTTCGGGAGGCTGTCGCTGAACAGCGCGACCACGAAGAAATGGACGCTGGCCGAGGCCGTGGCCGGCTGCGTGCGCGCCGGCATCCCGGCCATCGGGCCGTGGCGCGACCGGGTGGCCGAGGCCGGGCTGGAGAACGCCGCGCGGATGATCAAGGACGCCGGGCTGCGGGTGTCCTCGCTGTGCCGCGGCGGGTTCCTGACGGCGGCGGACGCCCCCGGCCAGGCGGCCGCGATGGCCGACAACCGGGCCGCCATCCTGGAAGCCGTCGCCCTGGACACCACGGAGCTGTTCCTGGTGGTCGGCGGCCTGGCGCCGGGCGAGAAGGACGTCATCGCGGCCCGGGCGCGCGTGGCCGACAGGCTCGCGGAACTGGTGCCGTTCGCCGTCGACCACGGCGTGCGGCTGGTGCTCGAACCGCTGCACCCCATGTACGCGGCCGACCGGGCGCTGATCTCGACCCTGGGCCAGGCCCTGGACCTGGCCGCGCCGTACGACACGTCCGCCGTGGGCGTGGCCGTGGACACGTTCCACGTCTGGTGGGACCCGCAGCTGCGGGCCCAGATCGAGCGGGCCGGCCGCGAAAACCGCATCGCCTCCTACCAGGTGTGCGACTTCAACCTCCCCATCGCCGCTGACGCACTGCTTTCACGCGGCATGATGGGCGACGGCGTCATCGACTTTGCCACGATCGGCGCCTGGGTGCGCGACGCCGGCTACACGGGCGACATCGAGGTGGAGATCTTCAACCAAGACATCTGGGACTCCCCCGGCGACGAGGTGCTGGCCACCATGAAGGAACGGTACGCCGAGCTGGTGCTGCCCTACGCGTAGCGGTGGTCGAGCCTGTCGAGACCCCCGGTGATTGAGCCTGCCGGTGGTCGAGCCCGTCGGTGGTCGAGCCCGTCGAGACCCCGGTGATTGAGCCTGCCGGTGGTCGAGCCCGTCGAGACCCCGGGACGCCAGCTGCTCCCTACGGTCGCCAGCCCCACAGTGACCTGCCCACACATCAGGCGAGTCCATCGGAAAACACTCTTGCATGCAATTGCGAAGATCGCAAACGGTGTCTAGCATGAGACGTATGAACACATCCGTCGACCGTGTCCGTGAGGTCATCGCCTCGACCGGACTGAGCCAAAGCGACTTCGCCGAGGCCGTGGGGTTGGATGCGCCCAAAATGTCGAAATCGCTCGGAGGGGCCAGGCGGTTCAGCTCACTCGACTTCGCGCGGATCGCCGAGGTCGGCCACGTCACCGTGGACTGGCTGCTCAGCGGGGTCGAGCCGGCATTTGCCACCGCGGCCCGACGCACGACCGGCAGCGGCGGTGAAGCCGCCATGGCCGAGGCACGCCGCATCGTCGACTTGCGATCCGTGGCCGGCGACTTGGGCTACCCACAGGAGCCAGGGCCACCGCTGGGCGTCAGCTTGGGCCACTCCCCCCGCACTGACGGCGAGGCGCTGGCCGGCGCGGCCTTGCACGTCACCGGTGAAGAACTTCATGATGGGGACCTCGTGGACCTGATTGAGCGACACTTCGGAATCGATGTCGGCATCGCAGACCTGGGCGAGGGCTTCGACGGTCTGTCCGTCGTCACCCCCGACGCGCGAGCCATCCTCGTGTCACCGACGGCATTGGCGGCACGCCAGCGTTTCACGCTGGCGCACGAGCTGGGGCATGTCCTCGCCGAGGACGACCAGGGCGTCCACCTCGACCAGGACATCTACAGCACCTCCCTGCGCAAGGACCCCACCGAGGTGCGGGCCAACGCGTTCGCCGCCGCTTTCCTGATGCCGGCCGCCCTGCTCACAGCACGCGTCACGCCCGGATTCGACGAATCACACTTCTGCAACCTCGTCCTGGACTGCCAGGTGTCGCCGTCGGCACTGGCCATCCGCCTGGGCACCCTGTGCCTCATCGATTCGATCGCCGCGGACAGTTTCAAGGCCATGACCTACGCCCAGGCCGCCCACCGAACCCACCGAGCGGCCGACGTCGCGCGGTCATCCGCCAAGAGCAGTGTGCTCCGCCCCCCCGCCGCACTGGCCCGCGACCTGTTCGCCGCCTACAGCGACGGCGAGACGACCCTGCGCCCCTATGCCACGCTCCTGGGTGTCGATCCCGCCGAATTGCGCGCGGGACTCGAAGCAACCGCGGAAGCCATGTAGCCCGTGGCGGCGCTGATCTTCCCCGACAACACAGTCCTGATCAACTTCGCCTCGGTCCACCGCCTCGACCTACTCCGTGCCTGGCTCCGGGATCGCGGGCGCTGGACCGAGGCCATGGCGTACGAGGCCCAACGATCCGCCAGCCATTGGCCGGACCTGCGCCCCGTGTGTTACCCGTCGCGTTGTTTGACGATGGCGGCGTCGGTTTCGGTGACGATGGGCCGGGCATGAAAATGCCCCGCCGGAGGTTTCCGGCGGGGCATTCGTTGTCGGGCTGACGCGGTGGTGGTCATCGGTGACGGCGGTTTTCCCTACTCGCTGTTCTCGGTGATCGCGGACTGGGCCGCGGAGAGGTCCACGATGGCCTTGTTCGCGGCGTAGGTCGCGATCAGGGCGGAGACGGCGAGGTTGTTCACGGCCCGCGGGTAGCCGCGGGCGGCCTGGTGGATCGCGGCGGTGGCGTCGTCGGAGAACAGGGTGTCGGATCTGCCGGCGAGTTTGAGGTGGTGGCGGATGTAGTCCGCGGTGGCGGCCGGGTCCATGCCGGTGATCGTGAACCGGGTGGAGATCCGCTGGTCCAGGGCGGCCAGGACGGCGAGTTTGAGCCGGCGGCGCAGGGTGGGCTGGCCGACGAGCAGCAGTGCGAAGTGCGAGCCGGTGTCCATCTCGGTGTTCGTGAGCATGCGCAGCGACTCCAGCTCGGTGTTGCCGAGCAGGTGGGCCTCGTCGAGGACGACCACGGGCAGGCGGGCGCGTTCGTCCAGTTCCCCGGCGAGCAGGGACGCGCTCTGGTGGGCCAGGACCCCGGAGTAGAACGCGGGGGTCCCGCCCAGCGCCGTCACGATCTGGGACTGGATCCCGCGCATCCCGATCGTGGGGTCGGCGATGTAGATGACCTGGTGGCGGGAGGCTTCCAGCTGGGCCAGTGCGGCGCGCACGGCCACGGTCTTGCCGGCGCCGACTTCCCCGGTGATGACCCCCATCTGGCGCTGGGCCACGCACCACTGGATCCTGGCGACCGCCTCGCGGTGCCCGGGGTGCGGGTGCAGGGCCTGGGCCGGAATGTTGCGCCCGAAGGGCATGGCCGTGAAGCCGTAGTGTGACTGCAGATTTTCGATGCTCACAGGGCACCGCCCGGGGTCCGGGCCGCAGCCGTGCCGGTGCCGGCGGCCAGCTGTTCGAAGCTGATCGGGGCACCGGTCATGGTGTCCGTGTGCCGGGTCTGGACCAGGCGCAGGTAATCGATCCCGGAGGCCGCGTTCCTGGCTCCGGCGTCGGCGTCCTTGGCGGCGTTGACGGCCTTGGGGTGCACGTGCCGGCGGATGTCAAGGAGGACCGCTTCCCCGGCCGGGACGCCGCCGGCGGCGGTGACGGCCACCGGCCCGGCCAGATCGAACGGATCGTAGACGAGTTCCACGCGGGTGCCGGCAAGTGCCGGGTCCACCTGGTAGGTGTTGCCCTGCAGGGACACGGTCGCGGTTTTGGTGACCTTGCGGGTCGCGGACCAGCGGAACGCCTCGGCGACCACGTCCGGATCCCGGCGGTCCGGGCGCCGGTTCGCCCAGCCGGCGTCCCAGCGGGCCAGGGGCGTCATCGCGGTGGTGGAGTGCACGGTGCGGTGGTAGACCATCTGCACCCAGGACGTGAACAGGGCGTTCAGCTCCTCCAACGAGCCGACCGCGGTCCCGGCGGGATCCTCCCCGGTGCCCGGAACGGTCGTCTGGACGGGGGCGTCGATGACGGTGATCTCGGAGAGGAACTGGGATGTCACGGTGTTGAAGAACCGTTCGATCTTGCCCCTGCCCTGGGGCCGGTAGGGCCTGGAATGGATCAGTTTCATGCCCAGCCTCGCGCAGATCCGGGCCAGCGATGCGTCAACGAAGGCGGAGCCGTTGTCGACATAGATGGCGTCGGGGATTCCGTGGGTCTGCAGGGCCGGGCGCAGCGCGGCCGAGAGCCTGACGGCGTCCTCGGCGAATGCCCAGCGGGCCGCGGTGACCAGGCGGGAATGGTCGTCCAGGAACGCGAACAGGTAGGTTTTCCGGCCGCCGATCCGGGGCCCGTGGAGTCCGTCGCCGACCCAGATCTCGTTCGGCCGGGCCGCTTCGAACCGGCCGGTGGCCTGTGCGGCCGTGCCGGTGGGGATGTCCAGGGTGCGGAAGCGGCGCAGCAGCGTCGACTCGGACGGGGCGTCGCCGAGGGTCTCGGCCATGATCCGCCGCACCTGGGCCGCGGTGCGGTGCGGGCGCTCAAGCTTCAACGTCGCGGCCAGCGCCAGGACCTGGGCCGGGGTCACCGGGGACTGGGCCCGTGTTCTGGGTTTGAGGCCCTCGAACCCGTCACGGTGCCAGGCCCGGATCCACCGGTCCAGGGTTTCGCGCGAGTACTGCACCGTCTCCCCGTCCGGGCCGGTATGCCCGGCGGCGGCCAGGGCGCGGACCATGGGCCCGCGCTGGCGGGTGCTCAGGGACTTGTCCGCGGCGTCGCGGATGAGCTGGTAGCGGAACAACGCGGTCCTTTCCGCCCGGTCCTTGCGGGCCAGGGGTCCGCGCTGCGGCTCGGATTCCGTCATGGGTCACTATCCTTTGCGGGTCGGGAAACGAAAAGCCCCGGCAGGGTCAGCCGGCGCTTTCCCCACCCTTGCCGTCCCCGGGCGCCGGGGTAAGGGCCAGTTCGTGTTGCTCCCGCCCGACCCACCCGGACGCGCTGAAGAACCACGGGCCGGACGCGGTGAGCCCGGCCGTCTGCCACGCCAGGGTGGCGACGGAGAAGCGGTACGCGAGCACGCCCGCGTACGCCGCCACCGCGGCCAGCGCCCGCCCGGCCGGTGTCGGTGCCGGGGCTGGCCAGAGTCCGGCCGCGTCCGCGCCGTCACGGTGGGCCAGGGCGGTGAACACCTCGGCGATCGGGCCGGCGGAAGCGGCGAATGCGCGCAGCCATCCGCGCACCGTGGAGGCGGGCCGGCCCAGCCGGGCCGCGATCCTCCGGTGCCCGGCACCCGTGGCGGTTTTGGCTTCGACGGCGGCGGCGATCACCGCGGCCGTATCGGCCCGCCGTGCCGCCAGTTCCACGCCCAGCAGCACGTGGGTGGCCGCGCATCCGGTGCAGCGGCCCCGGCGCGGACGGTGGCGCACCAGGGACAGGCCTGCCCCGGTGCCGTGGCGGACCAGCCGTTCCCGCGCCCAGCCCCACGGGCGCAGCCTGCCCCTGCACCCCGGGCACGCCAGGCGCCCGCCGGCCAGATCGGATTCGACAGAGGCACCATCATGATTTACCGTGAGCATCGGCGCGGCCTTTACGCGTCAGAGCGGCCCGGCGTGGAGCTTCGAAATTCTCACGCCGGGCCGTTCGTTGTATCCGGTCATCGTCAGCCTGACGCCGCCGACGGCACTAAATCAAGACCCCGCGGGAAAACCCTTCATCGCCAGAGGCAAAGACGCCCCCACCGCCAAACACTGCGACGCGTAACACCCGTGGCCCAGGAACAATGGCTGGGCGAACCGATCCAGATCGCCAACCCCACGGATATTGCCGGCGTGGAACGGCTGCGCCGCGTGGTCTTCGGCGGCGGACCCGACGAACCGTTGAAGCACCTCGGCGAATCCCAGACGTGCTACCTGCTCCTCAACGACGCGCAGTGGGCGGGCTCGGAGTGGGTGACCGACGACGGCGATGCGCTGGACTACGCCCGCTTCAAGGGCATCACAACCCGGGAGACGATCGACATCATCAAATCCGTCATCGCCGACGGAGACTTGACGGCCGACCAGGGGTTCGACTTGATGCGCCAGATGACCCAGGTCCACGGCAGGAGCCTCAGGATGCCCGAACGGGCCGCAGAACTACTCCGGTGAGTGTTGGGCGGATGTCCGTGTGGGAGTGGGTATCCCGGCAGGTGGCGGAGCTCCGGAGGGCACACGGGCTGTCACGGGAATCCATCGGCACCTGGGTCCGCGTGCGGGGGTGGCGCGGCCCGTCGGTGGATCGGGAATCGGACATCCGTGCGTTGATCAACTTGAACACAATTACCGCCGCCTCCCACGGCTCAACGCCCTATTCAACCCGGCCGCGCAGGCCGAAGCACTGCACAAATCCGAACAAACAAAAAGGCCGTTGCTCGAACCCGTCATTCAACGGGTTCGACCAACGACCTGTGGTGGGACTGTTCTCATCGCAGTCAAACCCTCTGTGCGACGTGCATCGCTGGCTGGTTGATCGGTCGGAGTCTGACAGCCGGCCCAAGCGGATCTACAAGCCAAGTAGGGTACTGCGCCAGATCACGGCTGCCATCGCTCAGGACATCGTCAACGGCTACCGAGAAAGCAAGACCGTCTACGAGCTTGCCGCCCAGTACCACTGCCACCGCACCACAGTCAGTGATGTTCGCAAACGAAACGGGATCACGCTCCGCCGCACCCCGGCAACCAACGACCAGATCCAGGAGATGATCGGCCTCTACGAATCTGGTCTCTCCCTCGCCAGGGTGGGTGAACGCTTCGGGATACACGCAAGCACCGTGCTGAACCATCTGAGGTCCCGAGGGGTGCCAACGCGCGAGTCCCACGGACGCAGCTGATCAGAAGCAACCAGATACTCAGTAATCGCGGTCAGACTGGACGTATGGATCTCGCTCTCAACAATGCACAACTCCTCGTACTTCAGTGGGTCGCTGATGGCGCTGACCTCGACAATCCGCCTAACGACACCTTCAAGACGAGCGCCGTAGGGCTCCAGAGCCGCAGCCTTGTCGACCTCGACAAGCGACGCGGTCACTGGAGCATCGCGATCACCGAGGCAGGGAAGTTCTATCTGGAGCATGGACGCCATCCCGATACTGAGGAGCCGAACCCTAAAAGCCAGTCATCGCCAAAGCGAAAGCCGCGGGCGATCGAGAGAGGTACTGCGTCTGACCAGACAAGCGAACCCGAAAGCCCGCCAAAGCCTGAGCGCATCCTCAAGGACGAGACCATCCCGCTACCGAATCAGATCCGACGTCCGCACAAGGCAGTGCGCGAGATCGTCGACCACAAGGCTCGCCTCGACGTACCGATGGAGCAGCGACAGCGCGCACTGCTTATCTTGCACGCGCTTGCCCAGGAAGCGATCCGCCGCGGGTGGGAGGTGATTGCCAACCCCTCGACGTTCGAAAAGGATCCGTGGAACGGACGTCGGTCACGCGTCTCCTCGGGGCCAGACCTCTTCTCGATCGACGCCGGAGATACCCCAGCTGCGATTCGCCTACGGATGCAGCAGAAGCGTGTCGACCACGTACCCACCGAAAAGGAGTTCGCGGACGAAGCTCGCTACAAGTGGCGGAGCTATCCGAAATACGACCACGTTCCGACGGAACGAATGCGTTTGGAGGTCAGGACAGGCTCGTACGACGCGCTCACGCTCGACGACACCCTCGCCACCCGCATCGAGGACAAGCTCCTTCGCGCTGTCGAGAAGATCGAGCAGATGTCGGTCGACGCTCGAGAGGCTGTCGAACGCCGCCGCCAGCGGGAGATCCAGAGACTCGAGGAGCAACGCCGTGCCGAAGAGCTCCGAAAGCGGGCAGCACGTTACGGCAGTTGGGCAGGGCAGAATCGCTCGAACAGCTCCACAGTGACTTCGTGCGACACCGCGAGATGGCAGACGTCGTCGCGAGCCTTCGCTGTCACCGAGCGCCGTGGCCCCGAGCATGAGTACGCCGAAATCCTCCGCGAGTACCTCGCGTGGTCAGAGACGCACCTCGAGGAATCAGATCCATTCCGCCGCATCTGGCTGCCCCAAGGTGAACGCCCCGATGTGAGCTACGACGAGTGGCAGGCCTGGAAGCGGCAACATCCACAGCACTGATGACCGGCCAAGCGTCCAACGCCTCCTGCCGCTCGAGATGAGCTGGCCTCTTGTGATGTGTAGCCACGAGCTAGGACCCCAAGATCTCGAATGAGATTGCCGAGTACTTCGACGTCCCTTCACCTACTGGTCCGCTTTCTTCGGTGACAGAGACGTCTACGGCAATGACCATCCCGGTGCGCAGCGTGGCGGTGTCTTCCGCAGCAATCTGCTTCGCGTCGATTCTTACGATCTCACCGCCGTCGATCTCCAGCTGCCATGCGGAGATCTCGCTCACCGTGCGCAGAACACCGCGAACTGTCGTCGGCTCGCGTTCAAGCTTGCGAGATGCGATGAGCTCGCTGATGTGCGCGAGTTCCGCAATGTTGAGGCGAGTGCGCAGCCGCGGCTGTCGAGGCTGAGTCCACGTCAGGTCCGGCTCGAACTCGAACTTCACCATGCTGAGTGAGAAGTCTCGGAGCGTCGTAGCTACACGAGGCCCGTATGTCTGGATCCTGGAGAGAAACTCACTGGCGTCCGCGTCAGGGCCGATCTGACGTCCGTCTTCGAGTAGTGTCAGGGCGTCCTTCATCGCAGTGTCAACGAGCTGCGTCTCATGGTCGTTGAAAAACTCTCCCTGTCCGTCCGGAGCGATCTCGTCCGCGGGAGACATCGCGGGAACGATCTGAAGTACCAGACTCCCCGGGAGCGGTGACCCGTTCAGACTCAGCCGGGTCTTCGCCACGACGTCTGCAGGAGGCTGGCCCCGCAGCGTCGTATGCCCAGTCGACGAAAGCCCCGTCGCCAGGACTAGGCGCTGGAAATTGCGCATGACGTCGGCGATGCCGTCAAGAGCCGCGGAGTGCCCAGTGATCCCAGCGCCGGTTAGCCGCAGAGACCCGGATGACATGTCGCGGCGGAACATGCCGCGCTCGGCGCGGAAGCTCTCTATGCTCATCCGCGCGAGGTCGTCGGCATCCTGCCAGTCGGGTTTTCCGACGAGCCCCTCTTTGAACTTCTCCCAGTCAAACGCCATGGAAACCGTCCAGTGGGACTTCGAAATAGCCTCGCCTTGGTAGGGCGTCGGCGATCTGCGGAGGGTCGCTCTTGCCTCCAGAGCGCTTGCGCATCCAGAAGTCGTCCCAGTACCCGCGGTTCAAGATGTACGACTGATGCTCGACTGACTGAGCACGGTCTGCCTCCGGGTAGAGGTGCCATTTGCAGTATCGGGTGTCCACGCGCAGCCCAGTCTGTGCCCGCACTTGGTTCTGGGCGAACATCTGGAGAAGCAGCCCGGCCTGAGGATCAGCGACGACCTGATCAACCAGAACGTCCTGGCACCAGTACACGAGGTCGATGTCGTCAGGATCCATCTTGTCGGTGAGGAAGCTGCCACCGATCCAGACGCAGACTACGGGCACCACGGAGCGGATGCCTGCTGTGGCCGACTCGAAATGCTGCCAGATCTCGATTCGAGTTGCCGATGCCTGAAACCGCGGAGCATCAACGTAGCTCTCCTTGATGGCGTCAAGCGTGGCTCCGTACCTGCCGAGAGGCAGGAGGCCAGTCTGCGTATCGAGCGCAGGAAGCACCGCCCACCTCCTCGTGCTAGGTCGTATCGATCAAGTATATGTGTGAGTCCCAGCGACCCGGTTGCAGTCCGCGGCCCAGCCGCACCATGTCGTGCAACGTCAAGAGCAGGAGGTTGACGGCATGCTCATCCACCTTCGCTGACGGGCTGAACGAGGCTAGTGGCGTGTCTCCAAAATAGTTCATGTTTTGAGGGTTAAGCTTGGGTCATGTCGAATCACGCCCCCGCATTGCCCCTCA
>NZ_RWKQ01000071.1:0-10174 GCF_003946885.1 Specibacter cremeus
CCCAGCCCCACCACCGCCAGCCCGGTTGATCTCCCGGCGTTTTAAAAACTATCCGAAACGACTACTGACACACGCACCTAGGGTTTTCGGCTCCCGCGCAGCTCCCGGGCGATGGCCGCCAGTTCCCGGGCCGAATCATCCCAGCTGAACGTCGCCGCCCGTGCCACGGACGCCGCGGAGCGGGCCCGCCAGGCGGCGTCGTCGGCCAGCTCGGTCACGGCCCGGGCGAAGGCGGCGGGGGAGTCGGCGGGCACATACAGTGCCGCGTCGCCGCCCACCTCGCGGAAGATGGGCGTGTCCGCCACGACGACCGGCGTGCCCAGCGCCATGGCCTCCACGAGCGGCAGCCCGTAGCCCTCGGCCCGGGACAGCGTCACGAGCGCCGTGGCGCGCAGCAGCAGCTCGTCGTACTCGGCGTCGCTGACGCCGTTGTGGAACACCACCGCGGCGCCGGCGGGCACCAGGGCCTCCAGTTCGGCGCGCCGGGCGTCGGCAATACGGCTGAGCAGGTGCAGCGTGAACCCGGGCAGCCCGGCCATGCCGGCGATGAGCGTCTCGACGTTCTTGTACGGCATGAACGAGCCCATGTACACGAGCGACTTCTCCGGCGGCACCGACGCATCCCGTGGCAGCCGGCCGCCCTGCGGGGCGTTGCCGACGATGCGGACCGGGCGTTTGGTGAGCCGGTGCGCGGCCATCAGGTCCCGGGTCGTGCGGCTGATGGTGGCCACGGCGTCGGCACGGTTCAGCAGCAGCCGTTGCGGCCAGTACGCCTTGTGGTACAGCCGCCACAGCACGCGCACGGGCGCCGGCAGGAAGCCGGGCGGGGCCGGGTGCTCGTAGTAGATCAGATCGTGCAGGGTCAGCACCAACGGGTACTTCCGCCCCCAACTGCCCATCGTCTGCATGGGGCAGAACACCAGGTCCGGGGCCAGCTTGTTCACGTCCCGGGCCACGAACAGTTCCCTCGGCGACAGCGGCGAGCCGATCAACACCGACGGCACGTCCGGCAGCAGTTCGAGTTGGCGTTCGTCGCTGATGAGCATCGTGACGCTCGCATAGGGCACGACGGCGGCGATGAGGCTTGCGCCGTACCGGCTGATGCCGTCGTGGTGCCCTATGCGGGTGAACCGGGCATCGATGACGATGTGGGGCACGTCGCTCACGGGGCCGGATGCCTTTCGAGGAAGTCCAGGATGGCGGCGGCGGCCGGCTGCGGCGTCTCATAGTGGATGAGGTGGCCGACGTCGTCGATCACGACGAGTTCGGCGTCGGGCAGGCGCGCCAGCAGCTTGTGCTGGTCCGGCAGCGTCGCGATCTCGTCCCGGGCGCCGGCGATGAGCAGGGTCGGCAGCGACAGCTGCGCGGCGACCTGGCGCACGGTGCCGCTGATGGAGGCGCGGAACGCCTCAAGCAGCATGTCGCGGTTCGCGAAGCTGCTGAAGTGGGCGTGGTGCTGGCCGTGGATGAACTCGAGCAGCGACCTGTCCTTCGTCTTGGCCATGGCCACGCTCATCACGTGCACGATCGGCCGGCTGCGCAGGAGCGCATTGCCCAGGGACGCGGGCAGTTTGGCGGCCGTCCGGTAGTAGAGCGCGGCCAGCTTCGTCATGATGCCCTTGGGCCCCTCGAGTGCTGGCGCCGCGATCGGGTTGACCAGGAGCAACGCAGCCACCCGGCCCGGGTGCGCGGCGGCGAAATGAGCGGCCACGATCGAGCCGAACGAGTGCCCCAGCAGGATGGTGTCCCGGCCCAGCGCCAGGGCGTCGAGGAACGCGGCCAGGAAGCGCCCGTAGCCGGCGATGTCGTGTTGCCGGTCGGTGAACGCGGCGGACTCGCCGAAGCCGGGCAGGTCGGGCATGACGATGCGCATCTGCGGCAGTTCCTGCACGACGCGCTCCAGGCCGTGGTGGTCGCCGCGGAACCCGTGCACCATGACGATGGTGCGCGTTCGCGCCGTCCACCGCACCGGGGCGTAGTCCCAGTAGCGCACCGTGGTCCCGTCCACCTCCACCGTGTACCGGCCCACCCGGTCGCCCAGGACCACGGCGATGGGTGACGTTCCCGGCGTCGTGCCTTGCCGCACCCTAGTTCACCGCGTTGGGGTTCGAGCCGGTGCGTTCGCCGCGGTCCAACGCCGCGATCGCGGCCAGCTCGGCGTCGTCCAGCGCGAAGTCGAAGACGGCCAGGTTCTCGCGGATGCGGGCCGCGCTGCTGGCCTTGGGGATGACCAGGTTGCCCAGCTGCACGTGCCAGCGCAGCACCACCTGGGCGACCGAGCGGTCGTGGCGGGCCGCGATGGACGCCAGCACCGGGTCGGCCAGCAGCTTGCCGCGGGCCAGCGGGCTCCACGCCTGCGTGTGGATGCCCAGCTCGGCGTGCCGGGCGCGCAACCGGTCCTGCTGCAGCCACGGGTGCAGTTCGACCTGGTTGACGGCGGGCACCACCTCGGTGGCGTCCAGCAACCGCTCCAGGTGGGCCGGTTCGAAGTTGGAGACGCCGATGGCCCGCACCCGGCCCTCATGGTACAGGCGCTCCAGCGCGCGGTACGTCGGGATGTACAGGTCGCGTTCGGGGCACGGCCAGTGGATGAGATACAGGTCCAGGTAGTCCAGGCCGAGCCGGTCCATGGATTCGTCGAACGCGGCCAGCGTGCTGTCAAAGCCGTGGCGGTCGTTCCACACCTTCGAGGTGACGAACACGTCCTCGCGGTCCAGGCCGCCCGCCACCGCGTCGCGGACGGCCCGGCCCACGCCCTCCTCGTTGTCGTAGAGCGCGGCCGTGTCCACGAGCCGGTACCCGGCGTCCAGGGCCGTGCCGACCAGGGCCGTGCTGTCCTCGGCCGCGACCTTGTACACCCCAAAGCCGAGCTGGTCGATGCGCACGCCGTTGTTGAGCGAAACCTTCGGTGCCTGATGCATGCCTACGACTCTACCCAGTTCTACCCGGTGATCGGCGCGTGGCCCTCGTCCCCGGACGCGACAAGCGCCCGTGCCGTCTTCTCGTCCAGGATCAGGTCCGTGGCCAGCCCGGCCGCGAGCGCGCCGCGCAGGCCCTTGATCTTCCGGGCGCCCGAGACAACGCAGATGCGCCGGCGCACCTTGCGCAGCGTGTCCAGGGCCGGGCCGCTGGACCGGTCGTTGAGCACGATGCCCGCATCGGTGCCGTCGGCGCGGAAGAAGACGGTGGCCACGTCGCCGGCCGCGCCGCTGGCCTCCAGCTCATCCAGGTCCGTCTCGTCCAGATAGCCGCCCGCATAGACGTGGCTGGGGATGTCGGAGTCCATGGAGCCGACGCCGAAGATGGCCAGCGTCATGCGTGACTGCAGGTCCAGGATGCGCCGGACGCTGCGTTCGCGCCACATCAGTTCCTTTGTCTCGGCCCGGTCGAAGAACGCCGGGACCGGGAACTGCTCCACGACGGCGCCGTACGCGGTGCCGAAGCGGCGGATGATCTCCGACGCGTACGAGATGCCCGTGGTCTGGGTGTTGCCGGCGCCGTTGAGTTGGACGATGACGGTGCCGTGGGTGGTCTTGCGGGCCAGGTGCCTGCTGACGGCGCTGACGGTCGAGCCCCAGGCGACGCCGACGACGGCGTTCGAGTCCACCAGCGGGCCGATGATGCGGGCGGCCTGCGTGCTGACCCGGTCCAGCACCTCGGCGTCGTTGGTGGTGTCGGCCACCGGCACCACGTTGACGTCCACGCCGAAGCGGTCCTTGATGGCCCGTTCCAGTTCCGGCGTACGGTCGGCCGGCGACTTGATCTGGATCTGCACGAGCCCGGACTCGCGGGCCGCCGCCAGCAGGCGCGAGACGGTGGACCGGGACGTGCGCAGGTCGCGGGCGATGGCGTCCATGGTCAGGTCCTGCAGATAGTACATTTGTGCAGCCCGGAGCGCGTCCGACTGCCGTGTGCGCTTGTTGGGCATTAGCTCCCACTCCATCTTGCACGTTTGTGCAACCATGTTGACTATATTTTCCCGGTCTTCCAACAATAATGGGAGCAGGTGTCCCGGCGCATGAAACCAGAACACGAACCGGGGCACGAAACAAGACTCGAATGAGGTCGACTTGAGAAACCCCGGCAGCGGCGACGAATCCGCAACGGCCCGAAACCTCCCGTCAATGCGCCCCCAGGTGGACGCCCTGCGCGACCGGCCGCACGCTAGGGTGCTCATCATCGGCGGCGGCATCAACGGCGTCGGCACGTTCCGCGACCTGGCCCTGCAGGGCGTTGACGTGGCCCTCGTCGAGCGCGGGGACTACTGCCAGGGGGCCTCCGGCGCGTCCTCGCACATGATCCACGGCGGCATCCGCTACCTCGAGAACGGCGAGTTCCGGCTGGTGCGGGAGTCCGTCGTCGAACGCAACCGGCTGCTGAAGATCGCCCCGCACTACGTCAAGCCGCTGAAGACCACCATCCCGATCAACAGTCTCTTCTCCGGCATCCTGGCCGCGCCGCTGCGCTTCCTGACCCACAGGCAGGGCAAGCCGAAGGAGCGCGGGGCGTTCCTGATCAAGGCCGGGCTGAGCCTGTACGACGCGTTCTCCCGTGATGGCGGCACCGTGCCCCGGCACCAGTTCATGGGCCGGACGAAGGCGCTGGCCGAGCTGCCGGCGCTGAACCCCGGCATCAAGTACGCGGCCACCTACTTTGACGCCTCGGTGCACAATCCGGAGCGGCTGACCCTCGACGTGCTGCAGGACGGCGAGAAGGCGGGGCTGGGCGCCGGCGGCGAGAACCGCGCCCGCGCCACCAACTATGTGTCGGTCACGGCCGTGACGGCCGACGGCGTGCAGCTCACCGACCAGCTCACCGGGGAGACGTTCACGATGACGGCCGACGTCATGGTGAACACGACCGGCGCGTGGGTCGACGAGACCAACCGGGCCCTGGGCGCCGGCACCCGTTTCATGGGCGGGACGAAGGGCTCGCACATCGTGTTGGACCACCCGGAGTTGCTGGCCGCCTGCCAGGGCCGGGAGATCTTCTTCGAACACACCGACGGACGCATCGTGCTCATCTACCCGATGGGGGACCGCGTGCTGGTCGGCACCACCGACGTGGACGCCGACATGGGCGTGGACGCGGTGTGCACCCCCGCGGAAATCGACTACTTCCTCGAGCTGATCGGCCACGTGTTCCCCGCCGTCACGGTCTCCCGCGAGGCGATCGTGTACAGCTTTTCCGGGGTGCGCCCGCTGCCGCGCCACGATGAGACGGCTCCCGGATTCGTGTCCCGCGACTACCGGATCGAACGCGCCGACCACGTCATCGCCGGGCGCACGGTGCCCACGCTCAGCCTGGTCGGGGGCAAGTGGACGACGTTCCGTGCACTGTCCGAGCACCTGGCCGACGAGGTTCTGGCGATCCTGTCGGAATCCCGCAAGGAGTCGACGGCGCAGCTGGCCATCGGCGGCGGCGCGGGCTTCCCCACCACCCCTGGCGGGGTCGAGGCGTGGATCGCCGCCCACACCGGCGCGGGCATCGATGCCACGCGGGCCGGGGTGTTGCTGACCCGGTACGGCATGCGCGCGCAGGCGGTGCTGGACTACCTGGCCGCGGCACCGGACAGGGTTTTCGACTCCACGCATGAATTGAGCGCCCGCGAGATCGCGTTCATGGTGGAGCACGAACAGATCGGCCATCTGGTCGACGTGCTGATCCGGCGCACGTCGCTGGCGTTCCGCGGGCTCGTCAGCGCCGAGCTGCTCGTGGAACTGGCCGGCGCCCTGGCCGGGCCGATGGGGTGGGATGCCTCCTTGCAAACGGCGGAGATCGCACACGCACAAGACGTCCTGGCCCGGTTCCACGGGGTCAGGGTCGAAAGCTTGATCGGCTAGGCCTCGGCCGGCAGATCAGGAACGGGCGGTCCTCACTCGAGCCGCTTGACAACCGAATACAAGCAAGGAGTCAAAGATGAACCTTGGAGTCGTGTTCCTGTCCGAGGTGGCGGGAACGATGATGCTGACCATGCTGGGTTGCGGCGTCGTCGCCAACGTTGCATTAAGGGGAACCAAGGGCAACGCCGGCGGCTTCCTCATGGTCAACTGGGGGTGGGGGCTGGCCGTCATGTCCGGCGTCTTCGTCGCCGCCAAGTCGGGCGCGCACCTGAACCCCGCGGTCACGGTGGGCATCCTGTCCAGCGGGGCCGCCAACTACGCACCCAACGTGCCGGTCACGTTCGGATCGACGATCACCTACTTCGGCGGCGAAATGCTGGGGGCGTTCATCGGCGCCGTGGTGTGCTGGCTGGCCTACAAGCAGCACTTCGACCATGAGTCCGATGCCGCCACCAAGCTCGGCGTCTTCTCCACCGGTCCGGCCATGCGCAGCTACGGCTGGAACGTGGTCACGGAAATCATCGGCACGTTCGTGCTGGTGTTTGTGATCCTGCACTTCGGTGGCGGCGTGACCGGGTTGGGTCCGCTGCCCGTGGCATTGCTGGTTGTCGCCATCGGCGCCTCCCTCGGCGGCCCCACCGGCTATGCCATCAACCCGGCCCGTGACCTTGGCCCGCGCATCGCCCACGCACTGCTGCCGATCAAGGGCAAGGGCTCCAGCGACTGGAGCTACTCCTGGGTTCCGATCGTCGGCCCCCTGGTCGGTGGAGCGCTGGGCGGGCTGCTCTCCAACTGGCTGCCGCTGATCGTCAAATAGGTCCATCCGGGGGATTCGTCCGTTAGCAGTACAAACAAAGGAACAAAGATGAACCAGTATGTAATTGCCATCGACCAGGGTACGACGTCCAGCCGCGCGATCATCTTCGACCATGACGGGAACATCGTCTCCTCCGGCCAGCTCGAGCACGAGCAGATCTTCCCGAAGGCCGGGTGGGTCGAGCACAACCCCGTGGAGATTTGGGACAACACCCGCGAGGTCATCGGCAAGGCCCTGGCCGCGGCCAACCTGACCCGCCACGACATCGCCGGCGTCGGCATCACCAACCAGCGCGAGACCACCGTCGTCTGGGACAAGAACACCGGCCAGCCGGTGTACAACGCGATCGTTTGGCAGGACACGCGCACCCAGGACATCGTGGATGCGCTGGCCGCGGACGGAGGGGTCGAGCGCTTCAAGGACAAGGTGGGCCTGCCGCTGGCCACGTACTTCTCGGGCACCAAGATCAAGTGGATCCTGGACAACGTGGAGGGGGCCCGGGCGCGCGCGGAGGCCGGCGACCTGCTGTTCGGCAACACGGACAGCTGGGTGACGTGGAACCTGACCGGCGGCCCCAACGGCGGCGTGCACATCACCGATGTCACGAACGCGTCGCGAACCATGTTCATGGACCTGACCACGCTGTCCTGGGACCAGGAGATCCTGGATGTCTTCGGGGTGCCGTTGTCGATGATGCCGGCGATCAAATCGTCCTCCGAGGTGTATGGCACGGTCGACGAGCACCAGTTGCTGCGTGAGGTGCCGGTGGCCGGCATCCTCGGTGACCAGCAGGCGGCCACGTTTGGGCAGGCTGCGTTCGAGACGGGCGAGGCCAAGAACACGTACGGCACGGGCTGCTTCCTGATCTTCAACACGGGGGAGGAGATCGTCCACTCGAAGAACGGGTTGCTGACGACGCTGGGCTACAAGCTCGGCGACGCCGCCCCGCACTACGCGCTGGAGGGGTCCATCGCCGTCACCGGGTCGCTGATCCAGTGGCTGCGCGACAACCTGAACTTGATCGCCAGCGCCCCGGAGGTCGAGGAGCTGGCCGCGCAGGTCGAGGACAACGGCGGCGTGTACATCGTGCCGGCGTTCTCCGGCCTGTTCGCCCCGTACTGGCGTTCCGACGCCCGCGGCGCGATCGTGGGGTTGACCCGGTTTGTGAACAAGAACCACATTGCCCGCGCGGCACTGGAGGCCACCGCCTTCCAGACGCGCGAGGTGCTGGACGCCGTGAACGCGGACTCGGGCGTCGACCTGACCGAATTGAAGGTCGACGGCGGCATGGTCGCCAACGACGCGCTGATGCAGTTCCAGGCCGACATCCTGGGCGTGCCGGTGATCCGCCCGAAGGTCACCGAGACCACGGCGCTCGGCGCCGCCTACGCGGCCGGACTCGCGGTCGGGTTCTGGAAGGACCTGGGCGAACTGTCCGCGCACTGGAGCGAGGACAAGCGTTGGGAGCCGGCCCTGGACGGGGCCGAGCGCGACCGCCAGCTGCGGCTGTGGAAGAAGGCCGTCACCAAGTCCATGGACTGGGTCGACGACGACGTGCGGTAGCGTCTGGCGCCTGATTCTCCTGATTGAATCGGCGGCCCCGGGACGTTTGGCTTCGGCCGGCGTTCCGGGGCTGTCCGTTTCAGCCACCAATTCGCGGCCACCGAGTATTCGCGGCCACTGAATAGAGGGTGGCCCAGTAATGGCTGTCCGGGGCGACGTCCAGGTGGATGATTGTGGGCTTCCCCGGGTTCAGGAGCGGGCCGGAGACATTTCCGGCCCCGTCAATGGAGCAGGAGGAGGCGCCCCATCCCATCCCGTCGTGCTGCCGCGTGGCCTTCCACCCGCCACTGCCCGTGCAGGCGACGATGATGCCACGATTGGTCCGGCCATGGGTCAGGGCTGGAACGTGGATGTCCGCGGGTCCCATGCCGACCGCCGTCAGTTCGATTCTTGCCGAGGCTCCGTGCTTGGGGCCGTGCTTGGGGTCCTGGGCGGCTTGCCCGCCGAGGATGCCGACGCGCTGCACGTGGGCGTTTGCATTGGTCAGCTGCGTTGCCGTGTTGGAGACGGCATCGGAGGCGCTCGCCGACGATGAGATCGCACCCGTGTCCGGCGTTGGTCCCGGCTCGTTCCCGGTGGTGCATCCGGAAACGGCCACGGTGGCGCCGGTGACGGTCAATGAGGCTGCGGCTCCACGCAGGCCATGGCGAGTCCTCATGGGGGAAGTCCAGTGGACCGCGCTCGGCGGTCCGGGCGCGTGACTGGCCCGTCAGTCTCGGGGGTTGAGCCGGGTGGTGAGGAGGTGTTCGAGGGGGCTGAGGCGTGGGGGTGTGCGGGTGTGGCGGGTGTTGCTGGTTCTCGCATTGGCGCCGGTGCGGTTGGTTGTCCGGCCGGGTCGGGTGTGCGTCCGGTGGCCGGCGCCGCCGATGCGCCCTGCGGTGTTGCCCGGGGCGGTCTTGTTCTGGCCGGCGTTCACCAACGCGCTGTTTCCCAGTGCGGTGGTGTCCAGCGGGACGGTGATGACGGGGCCGGACCGGCGGGCGGGCAGTGCCCGTTTCTCTCTTCCACCGTTGCTGTTTTGCGCAACCNCGGGTATGGCCGGCAAACCGCCGCCATGTCGCATCCGCCTTGCCTTCAACAGCTTTTTCAGCAGCCGGCGCAGCTGTCGCGGGTACTCGGGGGCCGGGGTGTCGGGTGGTTCGGGCGGGTGGTAATGGCCCGAGGGCGCGGTCCAGCCGGGCCGGCCGGTCGCGGTCATCGCCGGTGTCCAGCCGCGCCGNGAGCGGGGTCCCGTCCGCGTCACGGAACGGCGTGGCCGGGCCGTGCTCGTCCGGGTGGCGCCCGTGTTTGTCCCTGCCGTCCGCATAGTGCTTGAGGGTGTGGTGGCGTGGACACAACCACTCGAGGTTGGCGTCGACGGAGGCGCCGCCGGCCTCCCAGGCCAGGAGATGGTCCAGGTCGGTGTCGGCGACGACCGTGGNCTGGCGCAACCGCAGCCGCAGGCGCATCCGCTCGCTGACCCGGTACCGGTCCGGGGTCGGGGCCAGCGCCGCCCCGGTGACCGGGTCGGTGAGCACGCGCAGGAAACTCGACGCCCCGGCCAGCAGCCGCCGGGCGACGTCCACACTGAGGGGCCCGTAGCCTTCGAGCTCGGCCGGTTCGCCCGTCAATCCGAGCAACGCCAGGACCGGGACGGTGACGAGTACCTGCGCCCGCGGCGACGGGCCGTCGGGCCCCTGCCCGGCCAGGATGCTCTCCGGTCGCCCCTCACCGGCCCCCTCACCCGACCCCTCGGCGCCCGCGCCGCCGTCGGCACGCGCGCCGACTCCGCCACCGGCCNCGGGTTGGCCGTGTGGCCGTGCAGGAGCAGGGTCGCGGCGGCGTCGACGCGCAGCTGGGCCAGGGTGCGGGGCTCGCCCGGGCCCTGCGCGGCCCGGGCCAGGGCGGTGGCCCGGTTCCAGATGCCCTGGGCCCGCTCGGCCGGCACGTACAACCCCAGCCAGGACATCCC
>NZ_RWKQ01000071.1:10224-15102 GCF_003946885.1 Specibacter cremeus
CTCCAGCTCCGCCGCCGGGACCGTGCCGAGCTGCTCCAACGTGGCCAGCTCGTCCAGGATCACCACCGCGTGCCGCCAGGAGAACGCCCCGGCCCGCAGCGCGGCCCCGGTGGCGGGGTGGTCCCGGACCAGGGCGCAGGCCTGGGCCAGCAGGGTCCCGGCGGTGCGGTCCGGGATCGACACGCAGGCGGCGACCTCCGAGACCGCCGACATCCCGGCGACCTGCGCCCGCCACCGATCCGACTCCACCAGGGCCGTCTCGAAGCGCACCGCGGCGTCAAAACGCTCNNCCCGATGCTCGACCACCGGATCAAAGCGTTCAACCTGCGGCAGGGCAAGGGCGGCCACGGCCGCCGCCACACCCACCGATGCGCCGGCGTCCAATCCTCGACCCCGTCCCCCGGAGCCACCCGGAATACCCATACCCCCACGCTAGAACACCCCACCGACAAACCCGCCGGCGGCCGCGGTCTCGACAGGCTCGACCACTGGCGTCCCGACAAGCTCGATCACAGGGGCCCAGCTCAACCACCCGGACTCGGCCTCCGGCGGAGAATCAACGTGAGGGTTCCCGACCCGGGTCAACGAGCATCGAATCTTGACCGTGATGAAGCAAAATCGACGGAAGTAGCGCCCGGTTGAACGAGCATGCGGCCTAATCGGGCCATTCTCCCGGCGCGTCGGGCCGAAACGAGCGCCGAATCCGTTGCCGACCGCGACCAATGCCACCCAAGCCGGTCGACGCCGTCGAACATCAAAGTTGAGTCCTCACCAATGGCGGGGACCGGACGCTTGAACTGCATCCTCAAGTTGCCAGATAGCACGGGCCTGTGGTGGGCATCGCCCGTATTGCCTGGGGGATTGACGAGGCGTACGCACAAACACGGGACACCGCGCTCCCGCAGCCGCCGCGCATCACCCCACGCGCCAGGACAAGTAGCCTTCGCCCAGCCCAGCGGCACCGCGAGGGAGGAGCACCCACGCCCGCCCACGCCGTCGTCCACGTTTCGGCCACGGTGTCGCCAGCCGGGGGGATTTCGCCCGTGCGCTAAAGTAAAGGTATGCAACGCTTTCTTTTGCTTGGTTAGCCGCGCAGCTCGATCGGCCCCGGGAGGGCACGGCTGTGCGGTGGGCCCCTTGCGTCAGGCGAGGGGCTTTTGCATGTAAGGAAGTCGGCAGTGCAGGAAGCCATGGAACAGTGAAGAGGCAGGGTACGTGAGCGTGCAGGCAGAGACCAGTGAAGAGGGCGTCTACAGTTTCGCCGCGATGGAGGCCAAGTGGCCGGCCATCTGGGACGAACTGAAGGTTTTCACGCCGCTTGACGACGGTTCCCGGGAACGCCGCTACGTCCTTGACATGTTCCCGTACCCGTCCGGCGACCTGCACATGGGCCACGCCGAGGCGTTCGCCATGGGCGATGTCGTGGCGCGATACTGGCGCCAGCTCGGCTACGACGTGCTGCACCCGATCGGCTGGGACTCATTCGGCCTGCCGGCCGAGAACGCCGCCATCAAGCACAATGCCCACCCGAGCGAGTGGACCTACACGAACATCGACACTCAGGCCGAGTCGTTTAAGCGTTACGCCATCTCCGTGGACTGGTCGCGCCGGCTGCACACCTCCGACCCGGAGTACTACCGCTGGACGCAGTGGCTGTTCAAGCGCTTCCACGACCGCGGCCTGGCCTACCGGAAGAACTCTCCCGTCAACTGGTGCCCCAAGGACCAGACCGTGCTCGCCAACGAACAGGTCGTCAACGGCGCCTGCGAGCGCTGCGGGACCATCGTGACGAAGAAGTCCCTCAACCAGTGGTACTTCAAGATCACCGACTACGCAGACCGCCTGCTCGAGGACATGGACCAGCTCAAGGGCCACTGGCCCGAGCGGGTGCTGGCCATGCAGCGCAACTGGATCGGCCGCTCCGAGGGCGCCCACGTCAACTTCGTCATCGAGGCCGCCGGCGAGAAGGCCGAGCAGCAGCTGACGGTGTTCACCACCCGGCCCGACACGCTGTACGGGGCGACGTTCTTCGTCGTCGCCGCCGACGCGCCGCTGGCATTGGAACTGGTGACGCCCGAGCACGCCGAGGCGTTGTCCGACTACCGTGAGCAGGTCAAGAAGCTCAGCGACATCGACCGGCAGTCCACCGAGCGTGAGAAGACCGGCGTGTTCACCGGCCGCTACGCCGTCAACCCGCTCACGAACGAGTTGCTGCCGGTCTGGGCGGCCGATTACGTGCTGGCCGACTACGGCACGGGTGCCATCATGGCCGTGCCCGCCCACGACCAGCGCGACCTCGACTTCGCCCGCGCCTTCGACCTGCCCGTGCGGGCGGTCCTGGACACCGGTGCGGAGGATCCGGCCGTGTCCGGCGTGGCCACAGCGGGGGAGGGCACGCTGATCAACTCCGGCAACCTGGATGGCCTGTCCAAGGCCGAGGGCATCCCGGCGGCCATCAAGATCCTGGAGGAGCTGGGCACGGGGGAGAAGTTCGTGAACTTCCGCCTGCGCGACTGGCTGCTGTCCCGCCAGCGTTTCTGGGGAACCCCGATCCCGATCGTCCACTGCGAGTCGTGCGGCGAGGTTCCCGTGCCCGACGACCAGCTGCCCGTGCGCCTGCCGGACAACCTGCGCGGCGAGGCGCTGTCCCCGAAGGGCACCTCACCCCTGGCTGCGGCCACCGACTGGGTCAACGTCCCCTGCCCCGCCTGCGGTGGCGCGGCCCGGCGAGACACCGACACCATGGACACGTTCGTGGACTCGTCCTGGTACTTCATGCGCTTCGCCTCCCCTGACTACACCGAGGGCCCGTTCGACCCGGCGACGATCAACGACTGGATGCCGGTGGGCCAGTACGTCGGCGGCGTCGAGCACGCCATCTTGCACCTGCTCTACGCCCGGTTCTTCACCAAGGTCATCCACGACATGGGCCTGGTCGAGGCCACCGAGCCGTTCAGTCGGCTGCTGAACCAGGGCCAGGTGCTCAACGGCGGCAAGGCCATGAGCAAGTCGCTGGGCAACGGCGTGGACCTGGGCGAACAGCTGGACAAGTACGGTGTCGACGCCGTCCGCCTGACCATGATCTTCGCCGGCCCGCCGGAGGACGACATCGACTGGGCCGACGTGTCCCCGTCCGGCTCCGCCAAGTTCCTGGCGCGCGCCTGGCGCCTGGGCCAGGACGTCGCGTCCGCCCCCGGCACGGATCCGTCCACCGGGGACGCGGCGCTGCGCTCGGCCACACACCGCATGGTCCACGACACGAAGGCGCTCATCGACGGGCACAAGTTCAACGTCGTCGTCGCCCGCCTGATGGAGCTCGTCAACGCCACCCGCAAGGTCATCGACACCGGTGCCGGCGCCGCCGACCCCGCCGTCCGCGAGGCCGTCGAGGCCGTCGCCGTCGTGCTGAGCCTGTTCGCCCCCTACACGGCCGAAGACATGTGGAACCAGCTGGGCCACCCGGCGTCCGTGGTGAATGCGGGCTTCCCGGCCGTCGACGCGTCGCTGCTGGTCGAGGCGTCGGTCACCGCCGTCGTGCAGATCCAGGGCAAGGTCCGCGACCGGCTCGAGGTGGCCCCGGACATCTCCGACGCCGACCTGGAGGCGCTGGCCCTGGCCTCGGAGAACGTGAAACGCACGCTCGACGGCCGCGGCATCCGCAAGGTCATCGTCAGGGCGCCCAAACTGGTCAATATCGTCCCGGCCTAGCCAGACCGATCGCGGCCATGCGTGCACAACAGCCTTGGTGGCGGGGGTGGCGGGAACGACCCCGCCCCGCCGGGCCGCGCGTCGCCGTCGTCACCGACTCGGCCGCCGCGCTGCCCGCGCGGTGGGTGGAAGAGCACGACGGCGGTGTCGTCACCGTAGTGCCGATGCCCGTCACCATCGGGGCGCGCACCTACTCCGAGGGTGACGCCGGCCTGCCGGCGGCCATCTCCATGGCCCTGGCCGCCGGGGAACCCGTCAGCACCTCCCGGCCGGCGCCCGGCCAGTTTTCCCAGGCCTTCGCGGCCGCTGCCGCCGCCGGATTCGAGGCAATCGTCTCCATCCATCTGTCTGGCAAGTTGTCCGGCACGGTCGATGCGGCCCGGCTGGCCAGTGTGGACAGCGCCGTGCCGGTCATCGTGATTGACACCGAGACGGTCGGCATGGCCGAGGGCTTCGCCGTGCAGGCCGCCGCCGCGGCCGCGGCCATCGGCGGCGGCATGGACGCCGTGGCGCAGGCGGCGGCGGACGCCTCCGCCACCGCCTCCGTGTACTTTTATGTGCCCAGTCTCGACCAGTTGCGCCGGGGTGGGCGGGTCGGGGCCGCCTCGTCCTGGCTCGGCACGGTGCTGGCCATCAAGCCGTTGCTGGGGATTCGTGACGGCCAGGTCGTGCCGCTGGAAAAGGTCCGCACGAGCGGGAAGGCCATCGCCCGGCTTCAGGAGCTGGCCCGCGCGGATATCGCCGCCCGCGACGGCAAGCCCGTGCACGTTGCAATCCACCATTTCGGCGACGCCGGGCAGGCCACGGACATTGGGCGCAATCTGCGGGACGGGTGCCCGGGGATCCGCGATGTCGTGCTGACGTCGTTGCCGGCCGTGCTCGCCGCGCACGCCGGCCTGGGCGTGCTGGCCATCATCGTGGCCGACGCGCCCGTGGCCGGGCCGGCCGAGACGGGCACCGCGTCCCTCCCGTAACGACGACGGCGGCCGGCGTTGGTCGGGGGCGGTCCTCCACAGGGTGTCGCAGCACCGGGCGAACACACAGCCTTTCGAGGTTTGGTGGAGTGCGGGTCGGGACGGCGCTAGCGTCAATGCCGTGTAGTTAGGCTGGGCGGGCTGGTGTCAAGACGTCGGGGTTTCGGCGTGTCGGTGGGGGCAAGAAGGCGGAGCC
>NZ_RWKQ01000072.1 GCF_003946885.1 Specibacter cremeus
CGCCGCCGACGGACCCAGGACCACGGCAGCGTCATCGTCACCCACCATGACCAATGCATCGTCAGCCAACGAGACGCTCAACACCCACTACGCCCACCGCGCAAGACCACAAGCCGCGTGACCGTCACCCCAAGAGAGCCGCACCCTCTTGATTCCGCCCCAAATGCCGGAATGGGGCACCGATGGTACGGGGGAGCTGGATGCACATCCTCCCCAGGGGGCGCCGCAATAACGTACTTGACGTACTTGACGTACTTGACGTACATGACGTACGTGCGGATTATGGAAGGCATGAGCACCCCCACACACGAGACCGCCGCCGGGCGCACCTATGGGTTCACGCAGGCGCGGGATTCATTGAAGGCGATCCTGGACTCCAGCGAACGGGGAGGGCTGTCCACGATCCGCCGACCCGACCGGGCCCCGGCCGCCGTCGTCAATGGCGAGAGCCTGCGCCGGTATCTGGAAGTGACAGTCGTGGTGAACGTTCAGGTCGTGCACGAGGACGGCGTCTGGGCCGTGTTCCTGCCGGGGCAGCCTCTTGCGGCAGAGGCCACGGAGCTGGGGGAGGCCCTGGCGGACTTCGTCGACGCGTTGCGCGACTATGCCGAAGACTGGGAAGACCACCTGCATGCCGCTCCCAACCACAGGGAGAACTGGGCGCTGGTCCAACTCATCGACCTGTCCACCGATGAGCAGCTGACCGCCTGGCTCACCGGCTCCGCGGCGTGAACGCCCGCCGGCTGGGTGGTCGGGATGACCACGAGAAGTTCTGCCTGACCGAGCACTGGGAATTGGTGGTCAATGCCCACGGGAAGCCGGTGAGGCACCACGCCACGTATCGGCTGGCCCTGCCCGATGGGCGGATCCTGCGGACCCGGATTTCACGGCCGGTGGACCGGACCACATATTCGCCGTCGATCTGGAACCACATCCTCGCCGACCAGCTCCTGGTCGGCGACGACGAGTTCTGGGCGTGCGTCGAGGACGGGGTGCTGCCGGCCCGCGGCGCGGCGCCGGTGCCTGCCACGGCACTCCCGCTGGCACTGGTGTGGCAGCTCACCCACACCGTTGGCCTGGACGAAGCGGTGGTTGCCCGGATGTCCAAGGAGCAGGCCGTGCAGGCCATCAACGACTACTGGATGTCCCAAGGGGGAGGGCCCGGCGACTGAGCATTCGGCTCGGTAGAACCATCGGTTCGCCATGTAAATGAGGTGCGCCAGCTAATTGTCAGCGCTATTGACAATTAGCCTTGCCATTGTGGATGCTTGTCGTTGTAACGCGGATCACACTCCGCCACTCACGGCCAGCAACAAGGCGAGGAAGCCACCAGTGACCCCAGATCTATACGTGAACGCCCGGTTCTTCACCGCGGCGAAGAGAAGTTGGGCCGATGCGCTCGTCGTCGTCGGCGAGCGCATCGGCTACGTCGGCGACGAGGCCACGGCTCGGCGCATCGCCGGACCCGGCGCCCGGGAGATCGACTTGGGCGGTGCCCTCGTGCTGCCCGGTTTCGTGGACGCCCACGCCCACATCGTCTCCACCGGCGAGGCCGCCGGCCAAGCCGACCTATGGGGCGCGGCGAGCCTCGGGGACATCCAGGCGCGCATCGGCGCCTGGGCGGGCACGCACCCGGACGCGCCGCGGGTGCGCGCCCAGGGCTGGCTGCATTCCGCGCTTCCGGAGGGAGGGCCCACGCGGGCGCACCTCGACGCCGTCGTCCCCGACCGGCCCGTCTACGCGCAGGCCTTCGACTGCCACTCCGTGTGGCTGAACAGCGCCGCCCTGGCCGAGCTGGGGATCGATGCGACCACGCCCGTCCCCAGCGGCGGAACCATCGCCAAGGATCCCGCCACCGGCGAGCCCACCGGATACATCGACGAAACCGCCATGCAGCAACTGGTCTGGCCGGCCCTCGACGCCCAGGTCACCGACGCCGAACGGGACGCCCATCTGGCGGCGGCGCTGGCCGGCTACCGCCGCGCCGGCATCACCGCCTCGACCGACATGGGCCTTGACCAAGGTGATCTGGACGCCATGGCCCGGGCCGAGGCGAACGGGACGCTCACCGCCCGTATCGTGGGGCACTGGCGCATCCAGCACTCACTTGACCCGGCCGCCAACCTGGCCCGGGTGGCCCGCGCCGCCGAACTGGCGGCCAAGCACAATTCCGCCTGGTTGCGCATCACCGGGATCAAGGTCATGGTCGACGGCACCGTGGACGGCTGCACCGCCGCACTGGGACACCCTTACGCGGACGGTTCCCTGCCGGAGGCGATCTGGGACCTGGAGACCCTGGCACCCGTGGTCACCGCCGCCGACGCCGCCGGGCTCCAGGTGGCCATGCACGCCATCGGCGACGAAGCCGTGCGCATCGCCATCGCCGCCGTCGAGCGGGCCGTCGAGACAAATGGGCCCCGGCCCCGCCGGCACCGCATCGAACACCTGGAGGTGGTGGAACAGGCGGACATCGCCCGCCTGGCCGCGCTCGGCATCACCGCCAGCATGCAGCCGGTGCACTCCGACCCCTCCATCCAGGAGAACTGGCGGGCCCAACTCGGCGACGACCGGGTGGAACGCGGCTTCCCGTGGCCGGAGATGACCGACGCCGGAGCCACGCTGGCCTTCGGCACCGACTCGCCGACGGCGCCCTATGCGCCGCTGCCCAACATGTTCATCGCGGCGACCAGGCGCTCGGCCCTGGACCCCTCCCTGCCGCCGAACATCGCCCGCTACGCCCTGCCGCTGACGGAGGCGATCGAACACGCCACGCGCAGTGCCGCCTGGTCGTGCCGGGCCGAGGACCAGTACGGCCGGCTCGCCGCCGGGCTGCTGGCCGACTTCGTCGTCGTCGACCGCGACGTCTTCTCCCTCCCGGCGGAGGAACTGCTCGAGGCGCGCATCCTCCGCACCGTCGTCGGCGGCCGGGATGTGCTCGCGGCGCAGATGGCGGAACGGCCATGAGCGTCCATGCCGCCCCGCCGGCGGCGCTCGGAGCCGGCAGTCCCCGGCACAACAACAAGCGCCTGGCCGTAAACGTCCTGAAGCTCGTGGCCGCGCGGCTTGCCGGCCTGCTCGGGACACTGTTCGTGGCCAGCATCGTCATCTTCGGCGCGCTCTACCTGGCGCCGGGTTCCCCGCTGACCTTCCTCACACACGGGCGCTCGATGAGCCCCGAGGCCATTGCACAGCTGGAACAGCAGTACCACTTGGACGAACCGGTGCCGCTGCAGTATCTGCGCTGGCTCGGCGGCGTGCTCCACGGCGACTTCGGCACCTCGATCCTCTTCCACGAGAGCGTGGGGTCGCTCCTGGGTTCGCACGGTCCCATTACCTTGGTGCTGGTGGTCCTCTCCGCCATCCTCGTCATTGCGTTCGGCTTGGCCGTCGGTGTGTTCGCCGGCCTGAGGCCCGGCGTCGCGTCCAGTTCGATCATGGCCGCCGCCACCGCGGTGATGGCCGTCCCCGCGTTCGTCGCCGCCGTCGTGCTCACGCTCGTCTTCGCCGTCGTCCTGGGCTGGTTCCCCGTCTTCGGCACCGGCAACGGCGGGCTGGACACTGTGTACCACCTCATCCTTCCGGCCATCGCGCTTTCCCTCGCCTCCGTCGCCTTCGTGGGGCGGTTGGCGCAGGCCGCGATCCGCCAGGAGATGAAGGCCGACCACGTGCAGACAGCGATCAGCCGCGGCCTGCCCTACCGGTTCGTCATCCGCCGGCACGTGCTGCGCAATGCGGCCATGCCGGTGCTCACCGTGGCCGGCCTCACCATCGCCGGCCTGATCGCCGGCAGCGTCGTCGTCGAGCAGGTCTTCCAACTCAACGGCCTGGGCAGCCTGCTGGTCACCTCCGTGCAGCAGAAGGACTTCCCCGTGGTCCAGGGGATCTGCCTGGTCTACGTCGCCGCCTTCATCGTCCTCAACACCCTGATCGACCTCGCGTACTCCGTCCTCGACCCCCGGGTTCCCGCCAGCGGGAGGAAACAATGACCGCCACCACCGCCACCGCAGGGCTCAACCGGCCCGGGACCTGGCTGCGCCGGCGGACCGGAGGCCTTGCCCCGTCCGGCTGGGCCGCCGTCGCCGTCCTCGCCATCGTGGTGCTGATCAGCTTCGTCGGCCCGTACCTGATTCACACCGACCCCAACGCGGTGGACCTGTCCAGCGCCTACTACGCCCCCAGCGCGGCCCACCCGTTCGGGCAGGACGCCAGCGGCCGCGACATCCTGGCCCGCCTCATCTTCGGCGGCCGCACGGCCCTGATCGGCCCGTTCCTGGTAGTGGCGGCCTCCACGGTCGTCGGGACGGTGCTGGCCCTGGCCGCGGTGTGGTTCGGCGGCTGGTTCGACGCCGTCGTGGTCCGGGTCATCGACGCCATCTTCGCCTTCCCGGGCCTGCTGCTGGCCATCCTGGCCACGGCGTTGTTCGGAGCGGGACTGCCGGCGGCCATCGTGGCGCTATCCATCTCCTACATCCCCTACATCGCCCGGGTGGTGCGCAGCGCCGCGCTGCGGGAGCGGTCCCTGCCGTATGTGGCCGCGCTGCGGGTGCAGGGCGTGCGCGGCAGCATGATCAGCCTCCGGCACATCCTGCCCAACGTGGCCAGCCTGATCGTCGCCAACGCGACGCTGGCCTTTGGCTTCGCGCTCATCGACCTTGCCGCGCTGTCCTTCATCGGCCTGGGCGTGCAACCGCCCACGGCGGACTGGGGTGCCATGGTCGGCCAGGGCATGGCAGGCATCCTGCAACAACAACCCGCGGAGTCCATCTACGCCAGTGTGCTCATCGTCATCACCGTCGGCGCGGCCAACCTGCTCGGCGACCGGCTCACGGAACGATCGGAGGCCCGCGCATGAGCGCGCTGCTTGAAGTCGAGGGACTGAACGTCCATCTCCCCGTGGACGGGTCGCTGCGACGCGTCCTCCACGATGTCTCCTTCACGCTCGAGGCGGGCAAGGCGCTGGGGCTGGTGGGCGAGTCCGGTTCGGGCAAGTCCATGACCGTGCGCACCATCGCGCGGTTGCTGCCCCAAGGGGCGAAGGTCGACGGGCACATCCGCTTCGACGGCACCGACGTGTTCGACCTGCGCTCCGAGGCGCTGCGCCGCTACCGCTCCGGCGATGTATCGATGATCTTCCAGGACCCGCGCTCGCACACCAACCCCGTGCGCCGGATCGGGGACTTCCTCACCGAGGCGATGCGCATCAACGGCAAGGTGCCGGCCCGGGAGGCCTCCCGCCGCGCCATCGACCTGCTGGCCGAGGTCGGCATCCACGACGGCGAACGGCGCATGCGCCAGTACCCGCACGAACTCTCCGGCGGCCTGCTCCAGCGCGTCATGATCGCGGCGAGCGTGGCCGTGCGGCCGCGACTGATCCTCGCCGATGAGCCGACGACGGCGCTGGACGTGACCACGCAGGCGGAGGTGATGGGCATCCTGGGCCGGCTGCAGCGCGAGTACGGCATGGCGATGCTGTTCATCACCCACGACCTGGAGTTGGCGGCGGCGTCCTGCGACGAGACGATCGTGCTCTACGCCGGCGGCATCGTCGAACGGCAGCAGTCGAAACGGCTGCATGACGACCCGTTGCACCCCTACACGGCCGCCCTGGTGCAGGCCCGGCCGGACATCGACCACACCACGGGGCGGCTGCCGGCCATCCCCGGCAACCCCACCAGCGCCTACGAGGCCCCGGACGGCTGCGCCTTCGCCCCACGCTGCCGGTTCGCCCAGGACCGCTGCCGCCAAGCCTTCCCGCCCCTGCTGACCATCGACGGCATCGGCGCGAGCCGTTGCCTGCGCACGGACGAACTGCGCGGGACCCTGCTGGCCGGCGCCACCACCGAGGAGGTCACCCAATGAGCGCTCCGCTGCTCCAGGTCGAGGGCCTGACGAAGAGTTTCGGCCGGGGCCAGTTCGAGTCGCTGGTCGTCGACGGCGTCGGCTTCGAGCTGCACGCCGGCGGCTCCCTGGGCATCGTCGGCGAATCCGGCTCCGGCAAGACGACCACGGCGCGGATGCTGATCGGACTGGAACGCCCCACTGCGGGCCGCATCACGCTGGACGGCGAGGATCACACGCATCCGGCCCGGTCCGTCAAGGCGCTGCGTGCCCGCGGAAGGCAGATCCAGATCGTCTTCCAGGACCCATACACGTCGCTGGACCGCCGGCAACGGATAGGGGACTGCCTGGCCGAGGTGCTCCGCGTCCACTTCCGGCTCGGCCGGGCAGAGGTGGGCGCCCGGGTCCGCGAACTCGGCCAACTGGTGGGGCTGGACGAACGCCAGCTGCGTGCCCTGCCCAAGGCGCTCTCGGGCGGGCAGCGGCAACGCGTCGCGATCGCCCGGGCCCTGGCCGCCGATCCAAAGATCGTGATCCTGGATGAGGCGGTCTCCGCCCTCGACGTGTCCATCCAGGCACAGATCCTCAACCTGTTGGCCGACATTCGGGAACGCAAGGGCGTGAGCTACCTGTTCATCAGCCACGACCTCGCCGTCATCCGGCAGATCACCGACCACACCATCGTCATGCGGCACGGGAAGGTCGTCGAGGCCGGTCCCACCGCCCAGGTCCTGGACAACCCCACCCACCCATACACCCGCCTGCTGCGCGACAGCGTCCCCCGCGCGGACTGGACGCCCGGCGCGCACGCAGCCACCGAACCCCAGGAGCAAGCACGATGAACCGATCCCGAACCCGGTCACGGGCTCTGGTGGCCATGGCCGGAGTCCTGGCCCTGGCCGTCCTCACCGGCTGCAACACCGGAGGTCCCGGCAAGGGCTTCGCCGGGTCCACGGCCCTGACCATCATGACCCCGGCCGCGAAGTCCAATGTCGACAAGGTCACCTGGAACGTCTTCGAGGGCGAGCCGCAGACAGTGGACCCGTTCAAGTCGGCCGACTACACCCCGAACATGATCAACTCCAACATGTGCGAGAACCTGCTCACGCAGACACCGGAGTTCCAGATCAAACCCAACCTGGCGTCGTCGTACACCAACCCCGACCCGCTGCACTGGGTGTACAACCTGCGCTCCGACGTCACCTTCTGGGACGGCACCCCGATGACGGCCGACGACGTCGCCTGGAGCCTGAACCACAACCTCACCGACAAGACCACCTTCTACAACTACCTGTACACGAACGTGGCCAAGGTGGCAGTCACGGGGGCCCACCAGGTGACGGTGACGCTGAGCCGGCCCGACTACCTGTTCAATCAGGAGCTGGCCAGTTACGCCGGCGTTGTGGTGCAGAAGAAGTTCTACACCGAGCATGCCGCCACAGTGGGGGCGCCGTCCGTCGGCGTCATGTGCACGGGCCCGTTCAAGTTCGGCAAGTGGATCCAGGGCCAGTCGATCACGCTGACGCGCAACGACCACTACTGGAACAAGGACCTGCAGCCCAAGGTGGGAACCCTGGTGTTCACTTTCCTCACGGACGATTCCTCCATCACCTCCGGGCTGCTGGCGGGGCAGATCGACGGCACCTTCAATGTGCCCACGCCCAGCCTGGTGCAATTGAAGAATTCGCCGGTCGGGAATATGTATATGGGCCCGGCGCCCATCAACCTGACAATGGTCTATGCGAACCCGGCCGGTCCCATGAGCAACCCGGACATGCGCAAGGCCCTGCAGCTGGCCGTCGACTGGAACGGCCTCGGCAAGCAGACGTTCAGCGGAACGGCCACGCCCATCAAGCTCCAGACGCCGAAGACGGTGTTCGGGTTCGCTGACAAGGACCTGGCTGCGCTGGAGGACTCCTTGCCCGCGCCAGCCTCTGCCCAAGATGAGGAGGCCAAGAAGTACGTGGCCAAGGTGCCGGCGAACATCCGCAGCCAGAAGATCGTCATGGTGGTCACCGACGTGCCGGAAACGCAGCAGCTGGGCCTGGCGATCAAGGACGCGGCCAACCGGATCGGCCTCAACTTCGAGCTCAAGGTGGTGCCGAGCACCGGCTATAGCAACTATCTTTATGACCCGAAGACCCGCGCCGGGGTGGACATCCTGTACACCCAGTTCTGGCCGAACATTCCGGACCCGCTGGACTGGCTCGCCACCACGGCCGTGTCCGGCGGGCTGTTCAACCAGTACGGCTACAGTGGTGTGGATGATCTGTTCGCCAAGGCGCGCGGCACGGCCGATCCAGTGGAGCGGGCCAAGTTGACCGCCCAGATCGAGGCCAAACTGCACGACGGGCTGCTGCCCATGGTGCCCGGACTGCTGGTGGACAACACCGTCTGGATGAACAAGCGCATTACGGGGGCGCCGGCGTCGTTCTCTTACGTCTACTATCCCTGGGCCGCTTACCTGGGCGGCACCCAATAAGTGGCGCCCGGGGCGGGACACGATCCCGACCCGGGCGCCGGAACGGAACCGCCATGAGCACGAGTTCGCCGCGACTGTCCGCAGACCCTTACACGCCGCGCCCGAAGAGCAGGCCGGGGCGCAAGCCCCGCCTGCACCCGGACATGATCATTGACGCGGCGTTCCGCGTCTCCGAACGCCACGGGGCCCAGGCCCTGACCATCCAGGCGATCGGCGAGGAGCTCGGCGCGCATCCCACCGCGATCTACCGGCACTTCCGCGACCGCGACGACCTGATGTTGGCCCTGCTCGATGCCCTCCATGCCGAGTCTCTCGACGGGGTTCCGGAGCCCAGTGACGACTGGGTGGAGGATCTCCGCGACCTGGCCCGGCGTACGCATGCGGCGTTCCTGCGGCATCCGCAGATCGCCCAGTTCTCCGGCGTGCGCACTGCCCGGCGGGAGCACGAGTACCGCAAGGTCGACCGGGTGATCGGGTGCCTGCGGCGCGCCGGCTTCGACGACGTCGACGCGGCCCGCTATTACCGCGTGTTCAGCGACTTCATTCTGGCCTACGCAGCCCAGGACGCCGCCCTGGCGGCTCTTGCTGCGGAGACCCGTGCGGCCGACCTCAAGGCGTGGGACGTGAACTACCGCCAGCTGTCCGAACGGGAGTATCCCAATATCACGGCCGTCGCCCACGCACTGCCGTCGCTGGACGATCCCGCCAACTTCGCGACGGCCCTCTCGCTCATGCTCGACGCCCTGCGCGCCAGGGCCGCCACCGTGCGCGGCTGAGTCACGGTTCGTTGAGGCTGCGCGGAACGTCGACGCCCTTGCCGGGACCAGCTGGCCAACGACATGCTCACCCGGGTCCGCCAACTCCTCGCCCGGGAACAACACGACGGACAAGGCCTGGGCGCACCGGCAGCTGCTGCTACGCGGCTACGACGCATTCTCCGAGGCCGGCAAGAAGCGGCTGGAGGACGTGGTCGCCGCCGATGACCCCACCCGGGAGCTGGCCGCCGCGTGGGGTGTGAAGGAGGCCCTGTGCCTGATGCTCACAGCGGACAACCCGGCCAGCCCGGAGGAGCGACTGGCGTTCTTCACCCGCCAGATGACCGCGTACAAGGGCGCCGCGCCGCTGGTGAGCAACAAGACCTACTTGGGCGCGGCCGCCGGCATCCTGGCCGTGGAGGCCTACCATGCCGGCATCATCCGCACCACCGGGTTGGAGATGGGCCTGGCCGCGCCCACAGTGAACATTTCCGACTTCAGGGACGCCGTGGACGGGCACACCGATGACGACCAGCCCATCGTGCTCAACGGCGTGGCGAACTTGGCGACCGCCGATGCCAACGCCATCGCCTTCGGGCGCGGCGCCGCCCAGGTGCCGAACATCGTCTACCTGACAGGCCACCAGGCGCGTTCGTGCGGGTTCTTCCCCCATCGAGTCAATGACGCCATCAACCAGAGCGGGGACAACGACCGCGACGGCGACGATTGAGCGACGGCGCCACTCGCGGCGCTCGACATGGCATTGACGGGCCGGCGGCACCCATCCCGAGCGCCCGGCCGGCACCGGTTGCCTGGGTGCCGTCATCGACCCCACCGCAACCCGTAGCGCGGCGGAAGGGGGAACGGCCGCTGACGCGTCGGGGAGGCGATGAAGCGCCGTCGAGCGTGAGGTGACGCCGCCGTCGTGTATTCACTCTCGAGGACGTGGGGAGCGCATAGATTGGTCCCCAAGAACTTCAACGGCATGTGGGCGGAGCCCGGCAGCGATCCGCGCGAGGCGCTCGAGTCGGGCCGGGGAGAGAAGGCCGTGCTGGGGGAGTACCTGGAGCGCTACCGGATGATCTTCGAGCTCAAGTGTGAAGGGCTCACGGCCGCCCAGCTGGCCACCCGCTCCGTGCCGCCGTCGACAATGTCGCTGCTGGGCCTGGTCCGCCACTTGGCCCGGGTGGAGCACTCCTGGACGCGCCGGATCCTCCAGCGGCAGGTAGGGCTGCCGCGGCTCTACCGCACCGAGGAGGACCCGGACCTGGACTTCAACGGCGCCGTGGCCGACGACGGGGCCGTCGCCGAGGCGTGGGCCACGCGGCGCGGCGAGGTCGACCATGCCCGGGCCTGCTACGCCGATCTCAACCTGGACGCGATCGTCGACGTCGACGGGGACGAGACCGAGGCGCGCGACATTGTCGTCCACCTGATCGAGGAATACGCCCGCCACGTCGGTCACGTCGACCTGCTGCGGGAGTGCATCGACGGCCGCACGGGCCAATGAGCGGCCGCGGATCGGTTGGACGTTCTGATTACGTGGCGGAGCCCCAGCCGGTCCCCGTCAGTGCTGGTCTGGCTCCTCGCCGCGCCGATCATCCATCGCATCGGCAGCGATGATGACGGCGTCCTCTCGGTCCGAGCGCGTGTAGGCCACATCGTCGTCACCGTAAAGCTCCTCGGCGATCCTTGCCGCCTCTTCCGGTCGGGTGAGGCCGAGTATTCCGGCGAGGTAGCGGATGTCCGGTTCGTCGCGCTCCCGCGCGGCACTGAGTTTCATGGCCAGGAGTGTTTCGGGAGATGCGGTGGCCACGTCGATCGGGGCATCAAGGTCGAGTTCGATCCACTTCGCGCCTCGAGGGATCCATGCTTTCGCGGACGAGTTGAGCCAGTTGGCGGGAAGGTCGAGCTCCAAGGCCATGGCGGCGGCAACCGCGTCCACGTCGGCTGCGGGAGCGTAGGAGGCGTCAATGTCCTGTGTGCGTCGGCGCCTGCTCCCGGTGATGGCGACCGCGGCTCCGCCCACAAGCCTGACGTCCGCGCGGACACCTCGAACCTCGAGTCGCCGTCCCAGCTCGGCGAGCAGGGCGGTGATTTCGTCGTAGCCGAACTCCCGTGGGCTCACGCCGCCGCCAACGTCTTGTCATTGAGGAAGATGTTGAAGTCGGCGAGCTCCTTCGGGGTTCGCCGGATGGTTAATTCGCGATAGGCCTCGCTGAGCCTCCGCATGTCCGCGGCGGGGAACCATGGCTCTGGAAGGGGTGTGCCCCACCGAGGTTTGGCCTTGCTGCCTCGCAGGGCGATCCTGGCGCCGGCAGCCAAGAGGGCATCCCATCGCGCGTCGCCGGTGGTGCGCGGCTTCTTCAGGGCGTTCGGCTTCATGGTCCGGAGCTGCTGGAACGCGTCGAGGGCGAGTCGCAAGGCGAAGTCGATGTCGGCGCGTGCAAGCTCGCCCTGAACGGTCTCGGCCGTCTCGTCGAGGACGTTTTGCGGTGACGGTGCGGGCGATGGCCAGGCCAGGCCGATCGCTGCTGCGACGCGCAGTGCAGACCCCAGTTCGGCTGTCTCCTTGCCACCCTCAAGCCCTCCGATCAGCTTCCGGGAAACGCTGGCCTTGCGTGCGAGTTCTGACTGGGTCAGGCCGCACTGGATGCGCGCGCCACGGATCGCCTTGCCGAGATCGGATGTGCTCACGATTGCCGCCATTCCGACATTATGCCACCGTACGGTGACTGAATGAAGAGGCGCGTCGGGCACGCGCCTTCACGGCGTCCTGTCGCCGACCGCGTGCCGCATCATGGAAGAGTGCCGTACATCGCTGTGGAGGTCGATCCAGCCCTGTGGTTCCTTATGTCCCGGCGCCGTAGGGTCCCGCGGTTCGAGGCGGACCTGCCGGTAACGGACACCGTCGGCCACCTCATCAGGACGCTTGGCATCCCGCCGACTGAGGTAGGACGGCTGACCCTCGACGGCCGGGCCGTCGGCCTCGCCGCACGCCCCACCGGCCGGGACGGTGGTGAGGGCGAGCCCGTCCTCACGGTCGCGTCCCGCGAACGGCCCCAGCCGACGCGGCGCCGGCCGCCACGGTTCCTGTTGGACGTCCATTTGGGGTCTCTCGCTCGGCGCCTCCGCATCCTGGGAATCGACACCGCCTACGAGACCGGGGCCGAGGACGCCCACCTCGTGGAACGGGCCATCCGCGAGGAACGGGTCCTGCTCACCAAGGACCGGGGCCTGCTCCACCGCACCGCGCTGCCGGAGGGCGCGCTCGTTCGAGGCGACACCGTCGACGAGCAGCTGAATGACGTGCTTGACCGGTTCGCGCCGCCCCTGGCGCCGTCAACCCTCTGCCCCCTGTGCGGCGCGGCCCTCGCGCCGGTCAGCACGCAGGACATCGCGGGCGAGCTTCCCGGCCATACCCGTGCCCACGTCGTCGACTTCTCCCGCTGCACCGGGTGCGGGCACGTCTATTGGAGGGGTGCCCATTTCCGCCGCCTCGATGCGGTCATCGCCGCCGCCCTCCGGCAAGTCGGCACAGGCATCATCTCCGGCGCAGACCGGAGTCCCAAGGAACCATGACCATCATGCCCTGGGACGCCCCCGTGGCCCGCGCCGCCGTCGGACCACGGACCACCCGGTGACGGGGCCTCAGGCGGCCGCCGAGGAGGACGATCGCTCTTGAGCCCGTCGGCGGGACCGGTAGTTGGCCGCCTTGACGCGGTTGCCGCACGCCTCCATCCCGCGCCAGATCCTGTTTCCCCCGCGCGACCGATCAATGAACACGCGGGTGCAACTCTGCCGGCCGCATTCCTTGAGCCTGGCCTTGTCCTCACCGGCCAGCAGTTCGGCAGCGGAGGTCGCCATGGCCGCCGCCAGATTCGACGCGGTCCCGGACCTGACTAGGTGGCCATCCCCAAGGCGAAGCCGAGGCGTGTTCGCATGCAGGTGCTCATTGAGCGTCCCACTTGATGATCCACGGCTCGCCGCCGCAGTTCTCCCTCTTCGGGATGTGGTCATCCGTTTACGCTTTCACCCCGAGATGTTCCCCCACGCGGGCCCATGGCAACGGCGTCAGGACGACGACGGCGGCGGACCGGTTCGGTGCGCCGCTCGGCCTCGTCGTCGTCCCGTTCCTGCTCGTCGCCGTCATCGTCCTCAACGCCCTGCCCGAAACGAACCACGCTGTCCTCGAGGACATTTCATACTGAGCCGGGCCGCTGGTGCCGGATCGCGCTATGCCGTTGCTCACACAGGGGGGAAACGCGGCAGGCGCTCGGATACAGTTGACGTGGTCGCCTCAGTGAGGAGGCGTCCACGACGCGGGCTCTCCGGCTCGACCCGGAGGCGGGCCCGCGGTTCGTTCCTCGATCATCAAAGAAAGCAATGGCGCATGACCTTTGAATCGCACTCCGTGACGCTCAAGATTTGGGACCCTTCCGCGATGGAGTCCACGTTGGAAGCGGCCATAGCCCACGTTTCCACCGCCGCCAACGCCCCGCAGGACCGGGTGCGGGTAACCCGCAGTGGGCCCGCCGTCTTCACCGTCAGCCTCGATGACGACATGTCCTGCAAGGGTCACACACTGTAGCGGCTGAGAGGTAACGTGCCGGAGGCCGTGGACGTCTCAGGGCGTCGCGGACGCGCTGTCGACGGCGGCCAACAGGTCCAGCACGTGGGCGCGGTCGGCCACGCCGCTGCCGACGGCGATCACCTCGCTGCCGGCGGCGAGGACCGGCCCCTGGCGGGCGAGACCGAGGTTTTGCGTGCGCGTGGACGGCGGCGTGCCACCGGCCGGAGGCGGCAAGGGATCGGACCCCGATTCGGATCTTCCCAGGGGCAGACGGGGGTAACTTTCCCAATGCGGTCGGCGGGATGAACACGTGGTGGCCGGCAGGTCCGAGGTGCGGTCGATTCATGGGATCAACGACCACGGAATGGGCCAAGAAGACAGGCCCGGGTTCTGGGGACCCGAGCAACCTTCACACGGCCCCGTCGACCCGGGTGGTACTGGACTGGTACCATCAAACATGGCCATGAATCTGCGTTTGCCCGAAGAGCTGGACCGCGCATTGGACAAGTTGGCTGCCGAGGAGCACACCTCCAAGTCGGCATTGCTGCTCCAAGGTGCCGAGTTGGTTCTGCAGCGTCGTCGGCGTCGCGGTGACATTGCGGCCGGCCTTGACTACATCGCGAAACACGATCAGGAACTCTTGACGCGACTTGCCGATGCATGACTGTCTATCTTGATCTTGAGGATGCCCTTCAAGCGATCGATCGCTACGGGTTCCCCATTCGCGACATCGGCTTGCTCGCCTCGGCCCTGGCCCGGCCCAGGACGACGGTCATGGGAGCCGAAGCTTAGCTTGCTATTTAACCTCCTGCCGTTGCTTGCCGACGGGGTGGATGACTGCCTGGTGTCTGTTTTTGGAGCCGGGCGGGC
>NZ_RWKQ01000073.1:0-10666 GCF_003946885.1 Specibacter cremeus
GGCTCCGCCTTCTTGCCCCCACCGACACGCCGAAACCCCGACGTCTTGACACCAGCCCGCCCAGCCTAACTACACGGCATTGAGCCTAGACCCACGCCGCCAAACCCACGCCGCCAGTCGCCACATGGCCCACAGGTGGCAACCAGCGAGGCTGGCTACGCTGAAACGCGGGAACGCGTCGTTCCCTGCGACACCACCGTCTCCGTCACCACCCGAAAGTTGCTGCCGTTCCATGAACAAGCGATACGCCCTCGCCCTCATCCTGCCCGGCTTGGCCCTGGGGGCCGCCGCCTGCTCCCCCGCCCCGGCCACCCCGGCCGCTCCCGCCCCGGCCGCAACGACGCCCGCGCCGGGGGCCGCTTCCGCCGGTTGGGGCCTGGACACGACCGGCGGGGCCGACCGGATCAAGGCGGCGGGGCTGGGCGTGCTGACCGCCGAGGGCACGGCCGAGCACTACCATGCGCACCTTGATGTCTTCGTGAACGGCTTGCACGTCACGGTTCCGGCGGACATCGGCTTCAGCTTCGGTGCCGACGGGCAGCCCGACGGGATCTCCGCCCTGCACACCCATGACACGTCCGGCATCGTTCACATCGAGGCACCCGCGCCCGGCGACACCTACACCCTGGGCCAGGTCCTCACGGAGTGGGGAGTGCTGGGCGGATCCGATGCGACACCCGGCACGGCACAGTCGTCGACCCATGGCTGGAGCGTGTATGTCAATGGAACCCGGCAGCCCGGTGCCGCCACGAACGTCGTCCTGAAGGCGCACGACGAGGTTGTCCTGACCTACGGCACCGCACCGTCGCCGGTCCCGTCGTCCTTCCAGTTCCCGCAGGGCCTGTAGGAGCCCGACAGGCTCGGTTTCGACAGGCTCGGTTTCGACAGGCTCGGTTTCGACAGGCTCAACCACCGAGGGCGCGCGGGTGCGCGGCCGCGTACACCTCGCGCAGCGTGTCCGCCGTGACCAGCGTGTACACCTGCGTGGTCGTCACCGAGGCGTGGCCCAGCAGTTCCTGCACCACGCGCACATCGGCCCCACCCTCGAGCAGGTGCGTGGCGAATGAGTGGCGCAGCGTGTGCGGGGACACGTCCCGCCCGATCTGCGCCTTCTGCGCGGCGGCCTTCAGGATGGCCCAGGCACTCTGCCGGCTGATCCGTCCGCCGCGGACGTTCAGGAACAGGGCCGGGTTGCCCCGGCCCTTCGACGCCAGGGTGCCGCGCCCGCGCACCAGGTACGCCTCCAGCGCCCGCACGGCGTAGGAGCCCACGGGCACCAGACGTTCCTTCGACCCCTTGCCGAACAGGCGCACCACGGCAGGACCGTCGCCCGGGGTGCCGGGCAGCACGATGTCGTCCACGTCCAGTCCCACGGCCTCGCTGATGCGTGCCCCGGTCGAGTACAGGAATTCCAGCATCGCCCGGTCGCGCAGCCCGGTCGGGGTGTCGGAGCCGGCGGCGTCCAGGATCCTGGTGACGTCCGTGACGCTGATGGCCTTGGGCAGGCGGCGGCCCGGCATCGGCGGGTGGACATCGGCGGCCGGGTCCGCCGTCGTCGTCCCCTCCAACGCCCAGAACCGGTGCAGCCCACGCACCGCGACGATGGTGCGCGCCGCGGAGCGCACCCCGAGCGCCGTGCCGCCGTCGGCCCCGTCGGAGAGCGCCTGGGCGAACGCGGTGACATGGTGGCGGGTGACCTCCGCCGGCGTGTTGACGCCCGCGCCGGCCAGGAAGCGCCGGTAGCGGGCCAGGTCGCGCCGGTACGCCTGCAACGTGTTGGCCGCGAGCCCGCGCTCCACGCCGACGTGGTGCAGGTAGTCGGCGACGGCACCGTCCAGTGCTCCGGCGGCGGTCACTGCTGCCGCTGGCTCGGGTGCGCCGGCCAGGGCGCGTGCGCGTCGCGCAGCGCCGAGTAGCCGCCGGCGCGGGCCGCGGAGAGCGCCAGCAGGCCGACGACGGCGGACGGGTTGTGCAGCCGGCCGGCCAGGACCGCGGCGACGGCGTCGTCGAGGTCCACCCACCGGTGCGACATCTCCGCCTCCTCATCGGTGCGCACGTGCCGCTGCGCCTCGGGGACCGCGGAGAGCCCGCGGGCCAGGTAGATGCGGATGGCCTCGCTGGAGGAGCCGGGTGAGGTGAAGAAGTCGCACAGGACGTTCCAGTCGGCGGCGACCAGGTCCGCCTCCTCGGCCAGTTCACGCGCTGCCCCGGCGACGAAATCCTCCCCCTCCACGTCCAGCAGGCCGGCAGGCACCTCCCACAGCTGCATCTGCACGGGGTGGCGGTACTGGTCCAGCAGCAGCACCTGGTCCCGGTCGTTGAGCGCGACGACGGCGACCGCGCCCGGGTGCGCGATGTAGTCCCGGGTCAGCGGCTCGCCGCCCGGGGCGAGCGAGAACGTGTCACTGACCACGTCCCAGATGCGCCCCCTGTACACGGTCGCCGAGGCGTGCAGCGGCAACGGACGGGGCACGTCGGCCAGCAAGGGTGTCTCGGGGGCGCCCATGGTCGTCTAGACCTCCAGCAACCGGGTGCCGTTCTGGCGGTCCAGGGCGGCGGCCACGAGGCCGGTGAACAGCGGGTGCGGCTTGGTCGGCCGGGAGCTGAGCTCCGGGTGCGCCTGGGTGGACACGTAGTACGGGTGGACCTCGCGGGGAAGTTCGACGAACTCCACGAGCTTGCCGTCCGGCGACGTGCCGGAGAACACGAGCCCGGCCGCGGCGATCTGGTCGCGGTACTTGTTGTTGACCTCGTAGCGGTGCCTGTGCCGCTCGGCGACGTCGGTGCGGCCGTAGGTTTCGGCGATGACCGACCCCTCGGCGAGCGTGGCCGGGTACAGGCCCAGGCGCATGGTGCCGCCCAAATCGCCCTTGCCATCGACGATGTCCAGCTGCTCCTGCATCGTGGCGATGACGGGTGTGCCGGACTTCGGGTCGAATTCCGACGACGACGCGCCCGGCAGGCCGGCGACGTTGCGCGAGTACTCGATCACCATGCACTGCAGGCCCAGGCACAGGCCCAGCGTGGGCAGCTGGTTCTCGCGGGCGAACGTCAGCGCACCCAGTTTGCCCTCCAGGCCGCGGATGCCGAAGCCGCCGGGCACGCAGATGCCGTCGACGCCGTCGAGCGCCCGCGCGGCACCCGCGGGGGTGGCGCATTCGTCGGAGGGCACCCAGCGGATCTTGACGCTGGTCTGGTTCGCGAAGCCGCCCGCGCGCAGTGCCTCGGTCACGGACAGGTAGGCGTCCGGCAGGTCGATGTACTTGCCGACGAGCGCGATCTCCACGTGGTGGGCCGGGTTGTGCACGGCCTCCAGCAGCGTGTCCCACGTGGTCCAGTCGACGTCCTTGAACGCCAGGTCGAGGGCGCGCACGATGTACGAGTCCAGGCCCTGGGCGTGCAGGGTCTTGGGGATGTCGTAAATGCTGGGCGCGTCCGGGCAGCCGATGACCGCGTCGATGTCGACGTCGCAGGCGCGGCCGATCTTCTCCAGCATGGCATCCGGCAGGTCCCGGTCGGAGCGCAGGATGATGGCGTCCGGGGCAATGCCGAGGGAACGCAGGGCGGCCACGGAATGCTGCGTGGGCTTCGTCTTCAGCTCATGCGAGGGTCCGATGTATGGGACGAGGGAGACATGGGCGAAGAACACGTTGCTGCGGCCGATGTCCTGGCGCACCTGCCGGGCCGATTCGAGGAACGGCTGGGATTCGATGTCGCCGACCGTGCCGCCGATCTCGGTGATGATGACGTCCGGGGCGTTCTTGCCCTCGGCGGGCAGGCGCATGCGCCGCTTGATCTCGTCGGTGATGTGCGGGATGACCTGCACGGTGTCGCCCAGGTACTCGCCGCGGCGTTCCCTGGCAATGACGGTCGAGTAGACCTGGCCGGTGGTGACGTTGGCGGAGCCCTCGAGGTTCTCGTCGAGGAACCGTTCGTAGTGGCCGATGTCCAGGTCCGTTTCGGCGCCGTCGTCGGTGACGAACACCTCGCCGTGCTGGAACGGGTTCATTGTGCCCGGGTCCACGTTGAGGTAGGGGTCGAGCTTCTGCATTGTGACCGACAGGCCGCGGGCCCGCAGCAGGTGACCGAGGCTCGAGGCCGTCAATCCCTTGCCGAGCGAGGAGGCCACGCCGCCGGTGACGAAGATGTGTTTGGTCGTCGCTGACGGACCACTGAACCGGGAATTTGATCGTTGCACCACGGGATTCGAGCCTATCATCTTGGACGGGTATTTGGTCATTGCGCCGGATCAGGTGGACGGGGTCCGTGCGTCGGCCAGCAGTTCGCGGGCGTGCGCCTGTGCCGTGGCCGAATCCTCCTGCCCGGCCAGCATGCGGGCCAGCTCCACCACCCGCTCCTCCGGCTCGAGCAGGCGCACGTCGCTGGACGTGAAGCCGGCACCCTTGGACACGGGGTGCTTCGTCACCACGATGTGCTGGTCGGCGAACGCGGCGACCTGCGGCAGGTGCGTGACGACGAGCACCTGTACGTGCTTGGCCAGCATGGCCAGGCGGCGCCCGATCTCCACGGCCGCCTTGCCGCCCACCCCGGAGTCGACCTCGTCGAACACGAACGTGGGGACGGGGTCGACGGCGGCGAGCACCACCTCGATGGCCAGCATGACGCGGGAGAGCTCGCCACCGGACGCGCCCTTGCCCAGCGGCCTGGGGGCGGCGCCGGCGTGCGGGCGGAGCAGGAAGGTGATGTCGTCGGCGCCGTGCGGTCCGCGCCCGGCGGGGGCGATCTCGATGACGAGTTTCGCATCCGGCATGGCCAGTGCCGCCAGCTCGTCGCTGACCCGTTTGGACAATTTCGCGGCCGCGGCCCGCCGGTCGCGGGTGAGCTCGGCGCCCAGCGCGTCCAGCGACGTCTCCGCGGCGTCGACCTCGGCGGCCAGCGACTCGATCCGGCCCGAGTCGTCGGAGAGCTCGTCGAGCCGGTGCCGGGACGCGTCCGCCCAGGCCAACACCTCGTCGATGCTCGGGGCGTACTTGCGCACAAGGACGGCCAGGACACCGCGCCGGTCCTCGATCTCGGCCAGCCGGTCCGGCCCCTCCGAGTCGAGGGAGGCGATGTAGCCGGCCAGGTCGCGGGCGATGTCGGCCAGCAGGTAGCCCACCTCGGCGACCCGCTTGGCCGTGTCGGCCAGTTCGGCGTCGGAATCGGCCACGGAGTCGAGCTGCCGGCGGGCCTCGTCGACGAGCGTCGTGGCGTCCGGGGATTCGCTGTAGTCCTCGGCGATGAGCGCCTCATGCGCCGTCTGGGCGGCCAGTCGCAGGCCCTCGACGTTGGCCAGCTTCAGCGACTCGGCCTTGAGCGCCTCGTCCTCACCCGGCTGCGGGTCGGCGTCGTCGATCTCCGCCAGGGCCTGCGTCAACGATTCGGCCTCGCGAAGCCGCTCCCGGCTCGAGGTGCGCAACGCGTCGAGCTCGGCCCGGGCCTGCTGCCAGCGCCGGTACAGGTCCGTGTAGGCCGCCTGCCGCGTGCCGAAGCCGCGTTCCGCCTCGGCGGCGAACTTGTCGAGCGCCTCCCGCTGCGCCGCGGCGCTCTTGAGCCGGATCTGGTCGGACTGCCCGTGCACCACCACGAGCGACTCCCCCAATTCGCCGAGCACGCCGATCGGCGCGCTGCGCCCACCCACGTGGGCGCGGCTGCGCCCGTCGGCACCCACGGTACGCGCCAGGATGAGCTGCGCGCCGCCGTCGTACTCGTCGATCTCGGCACCGGCCTCCAGGGCCCGCGCCAGCGCCGCGTGCCCCGCCGGCAACGCCAGGGTGGCTTCGGCGGAGGCGGACTTGGCGCCGCTGCGCACGGCCCCGGCATCGGCCCGGTTGCCCAGCAGCAGCCCGACGGCGGTCACCACCATGGTCTTGCCCGCGCCGGTTTCGCCGCTGACGACGCTCAGCCCGGGTCCCAGCGGCAGGGTCGACTCGGTGATGACGCCCAGGTCGCGGATGCGGATTTCCTCGATCATGGCGTGCGCGGACCCTCCTGGGTGAAATTGATGCCGGCAAAGTCCTCCCCGTGCAGCAGGCTGCCCAAGTGTTCGCGCCGGGCGGCGTCGGGCGCCGGCACCGGTGCCGCCGGCTTGGGCGCCGGGACGATGGGCAGCTCCGTGGTGGGCGGCACGGCCGGCTCGTTGGACGGCCCGCGCCAACCCTGCACGGGCAGCTCGAACTTGCGCACCAGGCGTTCCGAGAACGGGCTCTGCTGCGTGCGAGCCAACTTCACCGGCCGGGCGGAGCGTTTCACCTCGATGCGGGAGCCGGGCAGCAGGTCGATGGTGCGCCGGCCGTCGCACCAGATGACGCCGTGGGCGCCGTTGCGGGTGAGCACCTCCACGGCCATGGTGGAGGTGGGCGCCACGACCAGCGGGCGGGCGAACAGGGCGTGGGCGCTGATGGGCACCATGAGCAGCGCCTCCACGCCGGGCCAGACGACCGGGCCGCCGGCGGAGAATGCGTAGGCGGTGGAGCCGGTGGGCGTGGCCATGACGACGCCGTCGCAGCCGAAGGAGCTCAACGGCCGCCCGTCCACCTCGGTGACGACCTCGATCATGCGCTCCCGGTTGCCCTTCTCCAGCGCCACCTCGTTCAGCGCCCACGTGTGCGCCACCGTCCGGCCCTGCACCCAGACGGTCACGTCGAGCGTGGTCCGCTCCTCCACCGAATACTGCCGGCGCACCACCCAGTCGACGGTCTGGGCCAGGTCGGCGCGTTCGCTTTCGGCCAGGAACCCCACATGGCCCAGGTTCACGCCCAACAGCGGCAGGTCGTGGTCGCGGACCAGTTCGGCGGCTCGCAGGATGGTCCCGTCGCCGCCGAGCACCATGACGAGTTCGATGTCGGCGAGCGTGGCGTCGCGGTCCAGGATGTCGACGGCCGCGTCCGCCACACCCAGGTACCCGGTCATGTCCGCAAGTTCCTCGGCGTACATGACGGGATTGATGCCCGCGGCATGCAGCTGCACGCACGCCTCCAGCGCGGCGACCATCGATTCCTCGCGCCCCGTGTGGGCGAGGATCAGCACGCGCCTTGGCATTGGACCCTTCTTTCCATCGGTGGGGCTTTCTCCCTGTGACTTATCGGTCTGTCGGTGGACGGTCCCGGTGTTACGGCCGGCCCTGCGGCCATACGTCCGCGAGCACGTGTTCCACGTCCCGCTCCTCGATCATATGCGCCGCCGCCGACGGAATCCGTGTGGCCCACAGGAAGTACTCGACGTTTCCGTCCTGCCCCGGCAAGTCGCTGACGCCCAGTCCGTGCAGCGCCAGGCCATGGTCGACGGCGGCGCGCACCACCTGTTCGACGGCCCGCTTGCGCTCATGGTCGGAGGCGACGACGCCGGTGCGCGCCAGGCGCTCCCGGCCCACCTCGAACTGGGGTTTCACCATGAGCAGCAGGTCCCCGCCCGGGCGTGTCGCCCGGGCGAGCGGTCCGATGACCAGGGTGAGCGAGATGAACGACAGGTCGCAGACGGTCAGGTCCACGGGGCCGCCGATGTCCTCGGCGCTCATATACCGGATGTTCAGGCCCTCGTACACGTCCACGCGGTCGTCGCCACGCAGTTCGGGGACGAGCTGGTCGTGACCGACGTCGACCGCGGCGACGTGCGCGGCCCCCTGGCGCAGCAGCACGTCGGTGAAGCCGCCGGTGGACGCACCGGCGTCGAGGCACCGCCGCCCCGCGACGACGACCTGCGGGAAACGGGCCAGCGCGCCGGCAAGCTTGTGCCCGGCCCGCGACACGTACTCCGGTCCCCCGTCCGCCTCGACGCTCAGATCCGCGCCGGCGGCGATCTGGGCGGCGGCCTTCGTGGCGGGGACGCCGTCAAGGCGCACACGCCCGGCCGCGATCAGTTTCGCCGCATGCGTCCGGGAGCGGGCCAGCTCGCGGGTGACGAGTTCCTGGTCGAGGCGGGCCACCTCAGGCCCCGGTGTCTTCGGGCTCGTGCAGCATCATGTCCTGAGCCGTGTCCTGTTCCATGCCCTGTTCCATGCCCTGTTCCATGCCCTGGGCCATGGCCTGCAGAGGGTCGGCGTCAAGCTCCCGTGCCAGCGCCTCGAGCGCCGTCCCGTACAGTTCGGCGTGCCGGGAGGTGGGCAGGTGGCCGGTGGATTCGGCGTCGGCCAGGATCCGGTCGACCGCCGGGTCCCCCGTGACGTGGTGTCCGGTCACCGCTGCCTCTCTCCCACCGTGCCCCAGGCAATGGTGGGCGCCGCCGCCGCCGCGAGTTCCGGCGTCGAGCTCCACCAGGCCGCACAGGCGGCGCGCCACGCGTCCAGGTCGTCCGCGGCGCCGCCCACGCGCAGCCCGCCATCGACGACGACGGCCATGGCGCCGCCGCACGTGAACGCGTCGCCGTCCCGGCGGACCACCGGGTAGCCGGTGTAGAGGTCGTCGAGCGTGGCCAGCAGGAAGTCCGGGCGTTCGGCCGTGCGGGCCGACAGTGCGGCCAGGGCGGTGTCGACACCCGTGAGCACAAGCGCCGTGGCCATGCCGGCGTTGTTGCCGCCCAGGATGTCGGTGTCCAGCCTGTCGCCGACGACGAGCGGCCGGGTGGCGCCGAGCCGCGCGGCCGCCGTGCGGAACAGCGGCGCCTCCGGCTTGCCGGCGACGAGCGGGTCCACGTCGACGGCCTGCCGCACCGCCCCGACAAGGGAGCCGTTGCCCGGGGCGATGCCACGGTCACGGGGAATGGTCAGGTCCGTGTTCGTGGCCACCCAGGCCGCCCCGCCGTTGATCGCGTACGCGGCCTCGGCCAGGTCGTGCCAGCCCAGATTCGGGTCGAACCCCTGGATGACGACGCCCGGCTTGTCGTCCGCGTGGCCGACGATCTCCATCCCGACGGCCGTGACCTCCCGGCGCAGCGCGTCGCTGCCGATGACCAGCACGCGGGTCCCTTCCGGGAACCGTTCGGCCACGAGGGCCGCGCCGGCCTGGGCGGAGCTGACCACCTGGTCGTCGTCCGCCGGGGCGCCGAGCTCGCGCAGGTGGGCGGCCACCTGCTCCGGCGTCCGGGACGCGTTGTTCGTCACGTAGGCCAGCCCAAGGCCGAGGCCGCCCAGCCGCCGCAGGGCCGCCACGGCGCCGGGGATGGCGTGCGGCCCGGCATAGACCACCCCGTCCAGGTCGGACAGGACCGCGTCAAAGCGGGTGACCAATGCCGTGCCGGCCGGCGTTTCAGTCATCCACGTCCTCTTCGCCGTCCGCTTCATCGTCGTCCGCACTGTATTCGTCGGACTCCGGGTCGTCGGATTCGAAGTAGTCGGACTCGGCGTCGTCGATGTTCGTGTCGGCCGTGCTCGACTCGTCAGCGTTCGTGACGTCCGCCTCGGTGACGGTGCGCGCGGCGGCCGGGGACGCGTCGTCGTCCGTCTCCGCATCCTGGCGGCGTGGGAGCTCCAGCGGTTCGTCGTCACCGTCGGCCAGGTCGATGATGAACGGCTCGGAGTCCTCGCCGATGCCGAGCGCGTTCTCGGCCACGACCGCCTGGTCCTCCCACTTCTTCGCCTCGTCCTTGCGGCCGGCGGCGCTCAGGGCCATGGCGTAGGCGCGGAACAGGCGCGGGCTGAACGAGAAGGCGCGGTTGATGTCGAGCTGCGGGATCTCGAGGACGGCGATGGCGGCGTCGAACTCACCCAAATCACCGCGGGCGCCCGACTCGACGATGGCCAGCTCGACCTTGCCGGCGGTGTCCAGTGAATCGGTGTCCTCGGTGCGGATGAGCTCCAGGGCCCGGTCGGGGCGGCCGAGACCACGTTCGCAGTCCGCCATGAGAGGCAGGTGGTCGTTGGCGCCGCTGATGCGCCGGTAGGTGCGCAGCTCACGCAGCGCCTCACCGTAGTGTTCGGCGGCGTAGGCCGTGATGCCGACGGCCTCGCGGACCGCGGCAAGGCGCCCGCCGCGGCGGCTGGCAGCCAGTGCGTGCTGGAAGGCCAGCTCCGCGTCGATGTCGACATAGCGGCCGGCCATGACCAGGTGCTTGGCCACCCATTCGGCGTTGCGGGTTTCCAGGGTGCGGACCTGGGCGCGGGTCACCTTGTCCAGTTCCTCGCCCGTGACGTCCTCGTCGACCTCGGGCGACCGCTCCCGGTCGGCGCGGTTGGCGCTGCGCAGGTCGGCCGGGTTGCGCGTGGGCGCCGGGCGCTCCTCGCGCGGGCCGCGATCGTGCCTGGGGCCGCGGTTGTCACGGTCGTCCCGGTTGCCCTGTCCGCGGTAGCCGCCCTGGCCCCGGTCATCGCGGTTGCCATAGGAAGGACGGTCGCCGCGACTCTGGTAACCACCCGTGCGGGGACCCCGGTCATCGCGATTGCCATAGGAAGGACGGTCGCCGCGGTCGTTGNATAGGAGGGACGGTCACCACGGTCGTTGAACGGACGGCGTTCGCCGTCACGGGCGCCCTGATAGCCACCTTGCCGGGGTCCACGGTCATCGCGGTTGCCCTGGTAACCACCCGTGCGGGGGCCCCGGTCATCGCGATTGCCATAGGAGGGACGGTCGCCGCGGTCGTTGAACGGACGGCGTTCGCCGTCACGGGCGCCCTGATAACCACCCGTGCGGGGGCCGCGGTCGTCNTCGCCGCGGTCGTTGAACGGGCGCCGCTCACCGTCACGGGCGCCCTGGTAACCACCCGTGCGGGGGCCCCGGTCATCCCGGTTACCCTG
>NZ_RWKQ01000073.1:10736-10919 GCF_003946885.1 Specibacter cremeus
GGAGGGTCGTTCGCCGCGGTCGTTGTACGGACGGCGTTCGTCGCGACCCTGATAGCCTCCCTGACGCGGGCCGCGGTCATCCCGGTTCCCGTAGGAGGGACGGTCACCACGGTCGTTGAACGGGCGCCGCTCACCGTCACGGGCGCCCTGGTAACCACCCGTGCGGGGGCCCCGGTCATCCCG
>NZ_RWKQ01000073.1:11001-14144 GCF_003946885.1 Specibacter cremeus
GGACGGGCGGTCACCACGGTCGTTGAACGGGCGCCGCTCACCGTCACGGGCGCCCTGGTAACCACCCGTGCGGGGGCCCCGGTCATCCCGNCGAAGGGCGGTCACCACGGTCGTTGTAGGGTCGACGTTCGCCGTCGCGACCGCCCTGGCCGCGGTAGCCGCCGTCGCGCTTGTCACGATTGCCGAAAGGCTTGCGGTCACCGTGCCCGCCGTCTTGTCCGTGCGATTGTCCGTCGCGGTTTTCACCGAATTGCTCAGCCATGCCGACTCCTAAACCTGTGAGCGCACAAACTGGCACAGTAACTGCGGCTCGTCACTATTGATCGTCTTCTTCTAAAAATCGTGGGGCTACGAGGCCCGCCCTCTATTCTAGTCGAACCGAACTTCCCCACCCATGAAACGGGCGTATCCGGCCAAGATGAGGGGCCAATCACAGTGCTTGGCGTATTGCTCGCGACCCAGGTCACCTGGCGCCCAGCCGTCGTGGATCAGGGTAACGAGCGTACCGCCCTCGATCGGATCGAACGTCACCGCGACGGTGGTTGGGGTCAATGGGCTGTCACCCAGCTGCCAGTCGAGGACCAATGACGACGGCGGCGTCCACGACCGCACCTCCGCCCACAGTTGCGCTCGCCCGTCGGGCGCTTCCTCCACAAGCTGTCTGTCGTCGAAGCCGGCATGCGACCCGTCGCCGAATGCGCCGCTCGTCGTCATGGGCCACCACAGGTGGATGCCGTCCGTGAACCCGTCGAACGCGTACTCGGGCCCCACCGGGACCAGCACCTTCGTCACGCGGGCCGCCGGCGCGGCATCGCCAGCCGGTATGCGTGTCGGTGCGTGGGAGAAGATATCGGACATGGATCCAGTCTAGTGACGATGCCGGCACCGGTTCCGTCGGGGCGACGGGGAGCTGGCGGAAACCCTTCCCGCGAGCCCGGGCAACCCCCAATTTGCCGACGGGATGTCGGTAACCGTATTGTTGTCGACATGTTGTCGGAAAAAGCAATGTGCCGTCCGGGTCCTCTTCCATGCCTCGGATAGCGGCAGGCAGCGTGGCCGAACACCGGGAAAACCAGCGCCGGGCCCTGATGGCCGCCGGACGCGCCGAGCTGGTCGAACATGGCCCGGAGGGCGTACGCCTCGCCGCCGTCGGCACCCGTGCCGGGTTGGCCCGCAGCAGTGTCTACGAGTACTTCTCCTCGGCGTCCGATCTCATCACCGAGATCGCGGCCGTGGCCTTCGAGGACTGGGGTGCCATCATGACCGCGAGCCTGGCCGACGTCGAACCAGGTGCGGCAAAACTGCACGCCTACGTCAACCAGACCATGCGAATGGTGGCCGAGGGCAGGCACGAGATCGCGGGACTGGTCGGGGGGTACCGCTTCACCGCGGAACAGTCACGGCGATTCCGCACCCTTCATGAGGACCTGATGCGACCATTGCGGGATAGCCTGACGCACATGGCGGTGCCCGAGCCGGACGCCCACGCCCTCCTCATCCAGGGCATGCTCGATGCCGCCACCAGACACGGTGCTGATCCGTCCGCAGCCGCGCGACTGGCCGCGACGATCAATAACCTCATCGACCGGGGCCTCCCGGTACCGCCGGCGACCTGACACCTGCACCCATCGATACGACTACTCATCGGAGTTGCCCCATGACACCCCGCGTGTTTTACCGTGCCGTCGCCCTCGCCGAGGCCGTCACCTGGACCCTCTTGATCGCTGCCATGCTGTTGAAGTACGTGTTCGACGCCGGGTCCCTGCCGGTCACAATCGCCGGTTCCATCCACGGCGTCGTCTTCATCACCTACCTGATGACGTCGGTCCTGGTGGGAGTGAACCAGTTCTGGGCGAAACGGACACTCGTCCTCGCCGCCGCCACCACGTTCATCCCGTATGCCACCATCCCGTTCGACCGCCATTTGGAACGGAATGACATGCTCGACGGCGAGTGGCGCTCGACGGCGACGGACGACCCCCGTGATCACACTCTGGACAGCAGGCTGCTGCGGTGGCTGTTGCGCCGCCCGGCCGTGCTCGTGCCCGGATTCATGGCGGCGGTGGCCATCATCGTGGGCACGCTCCTTGTGGTCGGCCCTCCGGGCGGACGAAGCTGACCTCCGCGCTCGGGCTTCCTGGTCCACTATCGCGCCCAGGCCAAGGTCGATGGCATGCCGCAGTCCCAGGCCGACGTGCAGGGACGTTTCCGCCCAGCCGGGCAGTCCGGGCGGCGCGTCGATGATCCCCTTGATCTTGTCGAGCCGGTAGTACAACGTGGCGCGGTGAATCATGAGTTCCGCGCAGGTGGCCGTGGCATCACGGCCGTGATTGAGGAGGCTCAGCTCGGTCCGCCACAACGTGCCGTTGCTGTGGGTCGCCAGCGCAGGTCCTGGGGGGCTGATCTGCCGCACCAGGTCAACGCTCCACGACCGGTCGAACAACAACGACCAAACACCCAGGTCCTCCCACCGGAGAGGTTCCACCCGGGTCGACAACGCCGCCGCGAAGGCCGCGTGGCGAATGGTGGCGCTGATCGCATCGTCGTCGGTGACGTCGGCGCGGCCCCAGGCCATCAGTTTCAGGTGCCGCCGCCGGCAGGACACGCCGAGCGCGGCAACGATCGGGGCCAAATGGTGCTTGGCCGTGCCGGCGGCCAGGACCCGGATTCCCCCAGGCACCGGCGTTGCGATATTGCGTCCCGCATACGTCGGCTGCGCCAGGTCAGCCGCCATGCCGGCAATCTCGGCGACCACCTTCGACGGCGCCACCCTGGCTTCCCCCGAGATGCGCAGGGACAGCACGGAGAGCCCCCGGTGAGTGGCAGGAACCCGTCCGAGCGTGCCCGGGCGATGGCGCCGGGGTCACCATCCACCAGCGCGGCCCGGGCCAATCGCCTGCTTTCGTCGGCCCTGTCATCGGCCCTGTCATCGTTTCTGGAATCGCGCTGCGGCAAAAGTTATGCAATCACTCGGCAGGCTTCCTCGGTGACGGCGATCTCCCCGGCCGTCATGGGCGGGGAGTCGATGACCCATAGGTACCCGAGATGCCCGTCGTCGATGCCGTCCGGGGGTCCGGCTGGGGCGCGGTTGAGCACCGAAACCGGGGGAAACGGGTGCTTGAGTGCGCCCTGGTTGGGTTGTG
>NZ_RWKQ01000073.1:14247-14421 GCF_003946885.1 Specibacter cremeus
GCCACCGGTGGGTGGTGGGGGAATCCTGGTGTGGGTGTTGCTGGGCTGTATTCGGTTGTGCTGTGTTCGGTTGTGGTTGGGTGCCCCGGGGGGGGGTTGTTGGTTGGGAACCATATAGTGGACGCGGGGCATGCTTTGCCACACCGGGCCGGCCGTGACGCGTGATGCGTGGGC
>NZ_RWKQ01000074.1 GCF_003946885.1 Specibacter cremeus
CCGGTACCGGCCCGGCTTGGAACGGGCGAATTCCGTCACAACACGACGCCGCACCTCAAACCACTACTGGCACACGCACCTAGTTCACTTTGAGCTGGACGACGACGGATTCGCCGTCGGCGATCCCGACGGCGCGGACGGTGTTGCCCGGGACGGTCATTTTTTCCTGCGTCCCGTTGCGGGTGGAGGTGACGTCGACGGGTTTTTGTCCGGCCTTGACTCCGAAGGAACCGGTGATTTCCATGTTCAGCCAGGCTGGTGAGCTGGTTGCCTGAAAGCAGACCACGTTGTTCTTGGCATCGGTGGATTCGACACGGATCAACGACCCGCCGGCGGCGCAGTCGGTGTAGATCATCTTGCCGTTGCCGTCCTTGAGCTTGATGCCTGCTTCGGCCCCGAGCCGGTCGGCTTCGGGGTGGATGTAGTCCTCGACGGCGAAGGACTCCCCGCCGGGGATGGTTTGGGCCAGGGTTGCCGGTCGCTGGACCGGGTTTGGGTGTGCTGCGGCCCCTGTCCCTGCGGCGATGGCCGTGGCGCACACGGCCGCTGTCATGGCAACGGCTATCGTTGCCGCACGCTTGATCTTCATGGTTTCCCCCTCATTGTGCCGATGCTCGGCGCGGTGTGATTGTTGTGCCTGGCCTGGCCGGTCCGTCGTGCCCTGGCCCCGGAAAAGGGGCGCGCGGCCGTGGTCGGCACAGCGAGAATAGCAGTTTTCTTGCAGGCAATTTTTTCTGGCGTGTCATTTCCCCGAACGTGCCCGGGCATGCCAAACTGTGCAGGAACATCGGGCACCCGGTGTTGGGGGCTGGCCACAACTTTCCTGCGCCCGGGCCATCGGTTTCTCTAGCCGGTGGCCCGGGCGCACGGTTGCGGCCAGCAAGGCACCGGGTGAGGGTCCGGGTGGGGTTTGCCCGCCTGGACTGCTCAGCTCATCACTGCGCACTTTTGGGGAATCATGGTTATCACTCTTCGGCGCGCCTTGCGCGCCTGCCCGGCGGCGACCTGGCTCGTTTTCCTGCTCGTCATGGCCCTGGCGGCGGGCCTGCTCTCCGGGGCGGAACCGGCCACCGCCACGGAACCGCCGGTGAGCCCGGCGGGTGCGCCGCTGAGCCCGGCGGCAGATGCCGCGGGTGTTGTCCGGCTCTTCAAGACCGGCGGTGAGACGACACGCGAGGCTGCGAAGGCTGCCTTGCAGGGCGGCCCTGAGCAAATTCAGGCGTTTATCACCGAGGGCCAGCATGTCAGCCTGAACCAGGATTTCAGGCTCATGACCCTGAAATTGACCCTGTTCGGCGGGAAGACGGTCAGGGCCAAGGCCCAGGAGGCCCTGGACGCGGACACGGACGCCTCCCTGCGCGAGTTCGTTGCCTCGGGGTGGAAACAGGCATGGGTCACCGATGACCGCCTGGAAACCTATCAGTTCCTGGCGAATGGGACGCCTCAGGTCAAAAAGGCTGCCCAGAAAGCCCTGGATGCCGGTACTGAGCAGGCCGTGCAGGACTTCATCCTGACCGGGCAGGAAGCGGCCAGCACCACCGACAACCGCATGGCCGCCTACCAGCTCCAGGCCTCGGGCTCCCCGAGTGTGCAAAAGGCTGCCGAGGCGGCACTGACTTCCAGTTCCCCCAACGCCGTGGAAGACTTCCTGCGGTACGGGCAGTACGTTGCCGCAGCCCATGATGTGGAAACGGCGACGATCAGCCAGCTCGCCGGGCAGGCGAAATCCGCCAGCGACCTCTCCAAGACACAAATGGCCCTGGCCCAGAAGTCCTCGGCCCAGGCCGTTGATGCCGCCCGGATGGCGAAGCAGGCAACCGAGCGGGCCGCCCAGGAAGCCGCGGCGGCGAAGGCCTCGGCCGCGAAGGCCGGCGCGGCAGCAAGCCGGGCGGCATCCCTGGCCGACCAGGCCGCCCTGGCCGCGGACATCGCCGTCAACGCGGCCCAGGAAGCCCACGAGGCCATGCTGGCCGCCGCCAACGCGGCAGCGAACGCCGCCGCTGCGACGGCGCGGGCCAACAACGCCGCCGCCGCCGCCCAAAACGCTGCCGCAGCCGCGGCCACCGACGCGTCCCAGGCCGCCGCCGCCAGGACCGCGGCTGTCCAGGCACGTGACGCCGCCACGAACGCCAAAAAAGCCGTTGACGCGGTTGCCGCGGCCATCACGGCCGTGGAACAATCACTCATTGCCGCGAACTCAGCCGCCAGCGCCGGGGTCAACTCGCAGTCCGCGGCCGCATCGGCGATCGCGGCCAGCAACGAGGCCGGCGTCTCCGCCGAACAGGCAGCGCAGGCCCGGGCCGCCGCGGGACGGGCCACGGCCGCCGCGGGACGGGCCGAGCAGGCCACCGCGCGTGTTGTTGCCCTCGCCGCGGAAACCAAGGCCGTCGCGGAAACCGCCCGGAAGGCAGCCAGCGACGCCATCACGCACGCGAACAATGCCGCCGCGGCCGCCGACGACGCTGCCGCGAATGCCGGTGTCGCCGCGACCGCGGCGGCCAAGTCACAGCAAGCCGCCACGGCCGCGAAATCAGCCGCTGATGCCGCCACCGCCGCGGTTGCTCAGGCCAAAACGGTGGAGGCCACCGCCCGCAAGGTCGACGCCGCCCGCCTCGACGCCGAGAAGGAATTCGGGATCAAACGCGCCCAGGCCGCCGCGGACCTTGAAACGACACGGCTCACCGAGGCGAAAAAGACCAAGGACACGGCCACGGCCGCCGCAGCCCAAACCGACGCGCTCGTGACGAAACTGACCGCACCCGGGGCGGACCTGGACCAGTTCATCCCCGAAGCCAGGACCGCCTTGGTCGGGCTCATGCAAGTCGGCGGCCCCTGGGTCCAGGCCGGAGCCGAGACAGCCATCACCGGCACGAACGAGCAAATCAAGGAATTCTTCACTGCCGGCCGCGCCATCGCCATCGAACAAGACGAATGGGATCAGGCCCTCAACTACGTGGCCAGCGACAATGCCGACATCAGCTATGCGGCTGAAGAAGCCATGACGACCAGCCCCGAAGACGTGACAGAGTTCCTCAAAACGGGACGCCATGCCATAGAGAACCCGGTCCAACGCCAGGCCGCCTACAAGATTTTGGCCGAGGGCGGGTCCGAGGTGAAGAAAGCTGCCGAAGCCGCGCTCAACAGTGCCGACCCGGCCGCCGTCCGGAACTTCCTGGACGAAGGCTACGACACGGCCCAGCGCCTGGATGAACGCGTCACCGCGTACCAGCTTCTGGCCACGGGGACGCCAGAGGTTAAGGTCGCGGCGGAAATCGCCCTCAACGGCCCGCGCGACGGGGTGCGCCGCTTCCTGCAATCCGGAAGATACGACGCGGAGGAACGCGACAACGAGACCGCCGCCCACGTCGCCGCCGTCACCTCCATGATCGCCGTCGCGGCCAAAAACGCCGCCACCGCCCAAGCCAACGCCGCAACCGCCGCCCAGGCCGCGGCCACGGCACGGAAGGCAGCAGCCGAGGCCCAGCAATACGCCCTACAAGCCGCGGCCTATGCGAACAGTGCCGCGGCGTCGGCCACGGAGGCGAAGAACCACGCCGACGCCGCAACCGCATCGGCGAACAAGGCGGCCCAGTCGGCAGTCACCGCACAGCAGGCATCAGCCCAGGCACGCAACGACGCCAACACGGCCCAACAACACGCCGCGAATGCGACACAGTCGGCATCGATCGCAGCATCAGCCGCTGCGGCAGCCAACACCGCGGCCGCCCAGGCGGCCGCGTCAGCAACACAGGCCGGACTCGACGCCGCCGAGGCAGCACAAGCCGCAACAGCCGCAACCGACGCCGCAGCGACACTGCAGCGTGAAGAGGAAAAGGCAGCTAACCTGACGAAACGGGCAACGGACATGTCCGGCAACCTGTCGGCAGAAGAGCTGGCAGCAGCCCAACTATCTGGCGGCGACGCGGCCGCCACCGAACTCAAGGAAGCACGCTCAGTGCTTGGCCAGGGATCCATCCTCGATTTCATCGTCAAGGAAGGCGGCCAACTGCTCCTGGACTTCTTTGGCGTCACCGACGTTCTCAACTGCTTCACCAAGGGCGACATCGGCGCGTGCGCCATGGCACTCGTTGGTGTCTTGCCGATCGGGAAGATCTTCAAAGCCGGCAAGGTCCTGGGCATGATCGGCAAATTGGTTCCCAAGGCCATCGAGTTCGTCAACAAGAACAAATGGGCCCGCACCATCGTCGAGAAATACTCCGCAACCGGTGGTGCTTGTGTCGCAAAGGCGGCAGCGAAGCTCTCCGGCTACAACACCTCGCAAGGAACAAAGGCTGCGGGCGTCGCTACAGTTGGATATGCGCAATCCTCTGTGCTGGTGACTTCGGGAGTATTTTCCATCCGTTCAGCGGCAGCAGGGATGTGGTGCGGCAAGCCACTGCCCGACGCCAACCCCGCGTTCGTGAAGACAGGTTGGTCGATCGGTTTGTTAGGCAGGTGGGCAGAAGACGTGATCGGGTTGTCAACCGCAGGAAAAACCTACATTGACATTACCGACGGTGCCGGACATGTCATTCGAAAAAGGATTCCAGATGGAGTTGATGGGTTAAACCTCGTAGAAGTCAAGAATGTAAAAAACCTCAAAACCTCCAGGCAGCTGTTAGACTTCGTGAAATTCCTTGAAAACGAAGGAAAAGGAGGGAAGCTGATCATTTATGTGCGTCATGGTGATGGAACCAAGATATCGAATTCAATGCAGGAATTAATAGATAAAGGAAAAGTCCTATTGGAAAAACTGCCTCCCCAAAAATCGGGCTACACACCACCCGCTTTCGCCCCCAGGCCTATCTAACAAACGAGCCGGGCAACAGCCTGCTCCGAAAACACTATGACGGTTCGGGGCCGCTAATTTACGATCGTGGATTGCCTGACACATTCAATATTGACCACACGCGCATTCATGAATGCGGAATTTTCAAGCTTCTCACGAGGAATCCAGATGTCATACGATTTTTCAATTTACACTGCCACTCCGCTCACCTTTGATGGATTGGTCCGGCTGGTGCGGAGCACTGCCGGGCTTAACGTTGAAGGGCAGCCTTCCAGCGATGCCAAATCTTTGATGGTGGTCCGGGGAGTCCGGCGGGCTTACTGCTGCACGATTGACGGGCCGTTCGGGGTCGAGCCCGAGGACGTGCCGGAGGAGGTCACGGCGTCGGTTGTTGGCGCCAAAGCTGTGTACCAGGTGCTGGTCGAGGGCAGCGAAAAGGCGTCCATTTCCTACGCCGCCCGGTTTGGCCGGAAACTCGCCAAGGCCACCGGAGGCGCCATGTTCGATGAACAAACCGAGGAAGTCTGGCCCAAGCCGAAGCCTCATCGGGTGTCCGTACCGGCGGAGGAACGGAAGACGGACATGGCGACGGTTCGTTTCTATATGCTGAATGAGGACAGGCCCGAGGACCTTCCGGAAGTCTATGTACGGACGGCTCGGGAATTCTTTCCTGAGATGCTTCCAGCCAACTTCAACGACATGAATTTCCTGAACGCGTGTGCCAAGGCTGATGCAGACGGCATCCTGGTGAAGGGAGGCTACCCCTTGGGGGCGGTTTCCTACAATCCGTTGGACAGTAATAATCGAGTTTCCTATATGTCTTTCGAATTCGACAAGGCCGGGCTGGCCGACCCCGCCGTGCGCCAGTCGTTGAAGTCCTTCTTCGTTGAATTCGCCCAAGCGTCCCGGAGCTTTCATGCAAGCGCCGAGGTGCGCCGCGGATTCATCTGGAAATCAGGCACCTATTACGGAACAGCCGACTCCGAACGATCCCAGCACCCCAGCAATCCAGGCAAATGGGCCGGCCTTCATTCCCATGCCCAGTGGTGGACCTGGTTTGGCCCGGACTACGCGGATTTGATGTCACCGTATCTGAGCGGCCAACGTGAGAGCTACGGCGACTCCGTGTTCCATGCATGGGCTGAGAAACCACTAAACCGGGACGAAATCTCGGCCTTGCTACCGGATCCTTCCCGCCCTTGGCTGCCTGCCGACTACACCTACGGCACCGACAAATACGGGATTATCAATCAATACGCCAAAATCATCCCGCCACGCCTCCAGTAACGGCCGAAGCGCCCTCAGGATACGCGGACCGTGACGAGCTCACGGCACTGCTCCCGGACCCGTCCCGGCCCTGGATCCCCCAGGAACTCGCCGCCCCCTACACCCGCTGACGGGCCGGGCCGCGCCCACCCATTTCATTCACCACCAAGAGCAAGTCATTGACCACCGACAGCAAGGACACCACCTCATGGCATTTTTCCGCAGGAAACCCAAGGACCCCGACGCAACGTTCCCGCAGCTGGGCCGGCTGCAGGGCGAGGCGATGCGCAGCATCTGCGCTGACGTCCTGACCGGCATGGGCCACTCCGTCGAGGTGGCCGGCGACCACGTCATGCTCTCTGACGGGCGGATGTTCGGCCTGGAGACGGTGGCCCGGACATTGCCGAAGGCGCCGGAGAGGGAATGGCAGCCGATGATCGAGGACTACTTCACCCGGATGACGGCCAAGGCCGGCCGGTCCATCCTGGATGCGATGGACGCTGGGGAGATGCTGGCCCGGACCCGGGCGAAGATCATTGACCCGGCCACCGTCAGCAAGGAAGATGCCGAACGCCACTACAACTACGCCCAGTGGGTGGGTGCGCTGCCCCTGGTGATGGCCTACGACGGGGAGGAGACTATCAACTACCTGAGGGACGACCACGTCCAGCGGGCTGGCGAGGACCTGGCCTGGGAGGCGGCCCGGTCCAACCTGTTCGCCGAAGGAACTGGGGCACCCCAGCAGGCCACCGACGGCGACGGCGGCTCCTTCCTGGGCATTATGTCCGAATCCATCTTCCAGTCGACCTGGCTGGCCTTCCCGGCCGAACTCCTCGACGCCCTGAAACTGACGGCCGGGCCCCTGGGGATCTTCATGACGGTCCCCTCCGCGTCGGCCCTGAACCTGCACGTCATCAACGACGACACCGGCGTGGCGGACCTGCTGTTCATGGCCCGGGTCACCCGCGCCCAGTATGACGACATGCCGCACCCGCTGAGCCCCCACGTCTACTGGTGGAACGGCGGACCGGTCCAGCCCATCACGGGCATTGCCGACGGCGAACTCGCCATGATGCTGCCCGACGAACTCGAACACCTCGCCACCAAGTAGAGACGGCGGCCGCTGGCGTCACGCCTCTGTCTGTCGTTGAGCTGTCTGGTCCACCCGGCGTCAGAAGACAACCAGTGAGTTGTTTCGTGGTTGCTTGACGGGCCTCGGACATGTTAGGCCACACCGCGACTGGTGCGGATGGTCCACAGAGCGCGACGATGGATGACCGATGGGCGTTCTGGTGGCTTCCGCAACAATTTGGGCCGTCGGGCAAGGGTTTGTTGGACGCTGTCGGAGATTAGCCACAGGATTGGTGCTTCCCCGCTGTGGGAAGCACTGGTCGTGGGCTGCTGCCGAATCACCTCGTGGAACGGTTGCACGTCCGGGACACTGAAGTGGCCATGTCTGGAATGCAAATGACACGACTTTGTTCTTTCGGGTGCTGACTCCAGGCAAGTCTGCCGATTTGCGGAATCTGGTGGGCCAAAGTTGTTGGGCTCCCTGGGCTGCCGCCTTGGGGCAACTTCTGTGCCATCCAGCGTTGCCAGAGGTCGTGTGCAGGACGATCGGAGGGCCAATTTTTGGCAGCCACAGTGTCAAACCGCGCAGGCCTGGGAAAACCGTGGGTTTCCGCGGATTTCACGCCCGCCAGTTGAAAAACGTGACGACAACCGGAGGCTGAATTGGCCCCCAGCAAGCTAAAAACGTGGCCAACTTTTCGTCCAAAAACGTGAGTAAAACGTGATTTAGCCCCTCGATGGACCCCGCTGAAACAGTAAAACCGCAGGTCAGGGCCATATTTGGTGCCCCGGGCCGGACTCGAACCGGCGGCCAAGAGATTAGAAGGCTCCTGCTCTATCCGCTGAGCTACCGAGGCTGGTGGCTCTCGACGCCCACTCGATGGAGGGCGACGAATCCGCAGTCCACTCTATCCAATTCGGCGGCAGGCACCAAACACGCGCCCGCGCACCCGCCCGCGCCCCGCCGTCGTCCACTGCCGCACCCCGCAAAGACAACTACAATGGCGGCATGACACCGCAGGAACTGGCCAACCTGGCCCACCTGCGCCGGGCCCGCGACCTGATCGACCGCGAGTATGCCCGGCCGCTCGACGTGCCGACCATGGCCCGGGGCGCGCTCATGTCCCCCGCACATTTCTCCCGCCGGTTCAAGGCCGTCTATGGTGAGACGCCCTACAACTACCTCATGACCCGGCGGATCGAGCGGGCCATGGCGTTGTTGCGTGCCGGCGTCGGCGTGACCGACGCGTGCATGGAGGTCGGCTGTACCTCGCTGGGGTCGTTCAGTTCCCGCTTCACCGAGATCATCGGCATGACGCCCAGCGCCTACCGGGCCCGGGAACACCACGCCGTGAAGGCCATGCCGTCGTGCATCGCCCGGCAGCACACCCGGCCGGCGCGCAAGCCGAGCAGGAATGAAGAAGCGTCCCCGCGTCCAGCGCAGTAGCGTGTGGACCATGAACATTTCACTGAAGTACGCACAGATCACCGTCAACGACGTCGACGAGTCCCTCGCGTTCTACCGCGACGTGCTCGGCCTGGCCGTGCGCAACGACGTCGGCTCGGACGGGCAGCGCTGGGTCACGCTCGGCAGCGACGCCCATCCAGAGCTGGAGTACGTCCTGTCCGAGCCGCACGCAGGCCGTTCCAAGGACGACGGCGACGCGCTCCAGCAACTCCTCACCAAGGGCGTCCTGCCCATCATGGTCTTCGCCACCGACGACGTGGACGCCACCTTCGAAACCATCCGTGCGGCCGGCGCCGAGGTGCTCCAGGAGCCGATCGACCAGCCGTGGGGTCCGCGTGACTGCGCGTTCCGCGACCCGTCCGGCAACACCGTCCGCTTCAACCAGGTCTAGCCTTCAACCGGCGCCGGCACCGGCACCGCAATCGGCGCCACACACTTGAATTTCCCAGCTCCATGGCCTGCAATGGAGGTAGCGGGATACGTTCCGGTGAAGGAGCCGTCGTGGTCGCATTTGCCGTCGTCATCGTGGTCACAACGCTCACCGTTGCGGCCATCCGGTTCCGCCTGCCGCACGAGCACGACCCGGATGGGGTCTTCTGGTACGCGTTCGCCGGCCTGTGCCTGGTTGTCCCCGCCATCATCATCACCGCCCTGGCCCATCCCTGGGTCGCGGCCGTGCTGGCCTGCGTTGCGGCGGCCAACGCGGTCCTGGCCAACATTGCCACCGGCAGGCTGGTCGGCGGCAGGGAACTCCGAAGGGCCGCCACGGCGGTCACGCAACAACGCAGTGAGCTTGTCCAACGCCACGATGAACTGCTGGCCCGCTGGCTGGTCTATGAGACGGATCCCGGCCGGCAGATCGACTTTCCGGCCATGACAGACGTGGCCGTTCCCGCGACGGCCCTGCTGGTCAAGGCCATGGCCCGGGCCGCCGAGTTGCGCCGGGCGGTCGGCGACGGCGAGCGCCTGCCCGATGCGGTGGTCACGTACGCGCTGGCCGTGGCCGGACTGGAGGACGCGTTCGACGCCGCCGAACGCTCCGCCCGCGCCATCAGCAATCCTTAAGGGTAGCCCGGATCCGAGAACCGGGCTTTTCAGGCCCGGGCCTCCGCAACGGTCGCGGCCAAGAACTGGGCCAGGCTCTCCGGCCGGTGGCCCGTGATCCGTTGCACGTCGCCGCTCAAAGCCGCCAACTCGCCGGCCGCGATGGCCGTGTACGTGCTCACCCAGGCATCGTATTGCCACTGCGGGGCGGGCCACCGCGTCCGGGACTCATATGCCTCCGGCACGCTCTCGTTGTGGAACTTCACCTCCCGCCCCGAGGCGGCGGACACGATCCCGGCCACCTCCGTCAGCGTCAGCGACTGCGGCCCCGTCAGCGTGAAAGTCTCATTGATGTGCCGGTTGGGTTCGCGCAGGACGCGCACGGCCACACGGGCCACGTCGGCGCGCGTCACCATCGCCACCCGCCCGTCGCCGGCCGGGCCCCGGATCACCCCGTCCTCCCCCACCAGGCTGCCCACGAAATCCGTGTAGAAGCAGTCGCGCAGGATCGTGTATGCCATGCCGGAGGCCTTGATGAACGCCTCCGTGGCGTAGTGGTCGCGCGCCAGCGTGAACGTCGCGTCGGGCGCGGCCCCCATGAACGACGTGTACACGATGTGCCGCACACCGGCCGCCACGGCCGCGTCGACGAATGACCCGTGCTCGTCCAGCCGGTCCGCCGTCTCCCGTGCCGAGACCATGAACAGCGTCTGCACGCCGCGCAGCGACCTGGCACACAGTCCCTGGTCCGCGTAGTCGCAGGGCAGCGCCATGGCGCCGGGGAGCACGGGCGCCTTCTCCGGGGTCCGGGCCAGCAGGCGTTGGCCGATCCCGGCGCCGGCCAGTCCGCGGGCGACAAGGCCGCCGACCACGCCCGTCACGCCCGTCACGGCAACCGTGGGCAGTTTCGTGTTCATGACTGGTCCGTCCTTACCTGTGCAGGGAAGATTCCTCCATGGTAGCCACCGCTGCCTCACCTGGCTCCGGATGTGCGCATTAAAGTGCGACGGCGGCACGCGGGTGAGTGGGGCAACCCACCCGCGCGCCGCCGTCGTCGGTCACTGGGCGGCGACGCCGAGCAGTTCCTCCATGCGTTCGTAGCTGTCCGTCAGGCCGTCCTCCATGCCGGAGGCCAGCATGGCGTCGCGGTCCTCGACCGACTGGAACACGTCGAAGACGGTGATGCGGGTGCGGCCACCCAGGTCGGCGAGGTCAACGCGCTCCAGGCACACATGCCCGGCGGCGCCGTCGAACTCAAACGTCTGCACCAACTGCTCCCCGGGCGTGACCGAGTGGAATACGCCCCGGAATCCGAAGGCCATGCCGGACGGGTCACGGTGCGTGTACGACCACTTGCCGCCGGGGCGCACGTCGTAGTCGCCGAGTTCCATGACCAGCCCGCGCGGCCCGAGCCACTGGACCAACAGGTCCGGCTCCGTGTAGGCCCGGTAGACGTCGGCCGGCGGTGCGTCGACCTCGCGGGTGATGGTGGCGAACGGGGTTCCGGGCTCCGCGGTGATGACGACCGCGTTTCGAGTGTTCATTTCTGTTCCTCTTTCAGGGTCCCCAGCACGGTGTCGAGGCGGCGGAATTGCCGCTCGGCCACGAGCCGGTAGGTGTCGATCCATGCGGTGAGTTCCTCAAGCGCGGCCGGGGCCAGGTGGCACGGGCGGCGTTGGCCGTCGCGGCTGCGGGTGATCAGGCCGGCGTGCTCGAGCACCTGGATGTGCTTGGACACGGCCTGCTTCGTCATGCTGAAGGGCTCGGCCAACTCATTGACCGTGGCCGGCCCGCGCGACAGCCGGGCAACCAGGGCGCGCCTGACCGGATCCGCCAGGGCCAGGAAGGCCCTGTCGAGGGCCGCCTCCCGGTCGTCCAACTCCTGCATTGTCAACCTTCGCATTGATCAACTGATTTCTTTATCAACCTTATAGTTGATTACACCAGCGTAGAACCGTCCGGATGGGCGTGTCAAGAGGTTTCAGTGGTGGAAGGACGAGCCCGGCTCAGATCCCCCGGCCAGCCGCCCGACCGACGCGGCCAGATCGGCCAAGAACATGGCGGCCAGGTCGTAGGTGAAGCCGTTGCGCACCACGACGCGCAGCACGTGCACGTCCTCCATGCCCTCGGGCATCGGGTAGGCGGGCACGATCCAGCCGTGACTGCGCAGCTCGTGCGAGACGTCGTAGACGGTGAACGCGCCCCCGTCCTCCAGCGCAAAGGCGAGCACGGGCAGTTCCTCGCCGCGGCTGAGCAGCCGGAACATGCCCAGCTCCGCCACGCCGGCCGCGATGGTCCCGGCAATGTCCCGCGAGCGTTGCTGGATGCTGCGGTAGCCGTCGTAGCCGTACCGCACCAGCGTGTAATACTGGGCGATGACCTGGGCGGCCGGGCGGGAGAAGTTCAGCGCGAACGTGGGCATGGCCCCGCCCAGGTAGTCGACGCTGAACACGAGCTCGCGCGGCAGGTCGGTCTCACCGCGCCACAGCACCCAGCCGATGCCCGGGTAGACCAGTCCGTACTTGTGGCCCGAGGCGTTGATGGAACGCACCCGCTCGAGCCGGAAGTCCCACGGCAGGTCCGGGTCCAGGAACGGGGCGATGAACCCGCCGGACGCGGCGTCCACGTGCACCGGCACGTCGATGCCGGTGCGCGCCGCCAAGGCGTCCAGGGCCGCGGCGATCCCGGCGACCGGCTCGTATGAGCCGTCGAACGTCGACCCGAGCACGGTCACGACGCCGATCGTGTTCTCGTCGCACGCGGCCGCGGCCGCGTCGGCCGTCAGGTGCGTGGCGCCGTCGAGCCGCACCATCCGCGGCTCCACCTCCCAATACCGGCAGAACTTCTCCCAGCACACCTGCACGTTCGCACCCATGACCAGGTTCGGCTTCGCGGCGTCCTGCCCGGCCGCCTCCCGGCGTTGGCGCCACCGCCACTTCAGCGCCATGCCGGCCAGCATGGCCGCCTCCGACGATCCGGTCGTGGAGCAGCCGATCGCGTTCGCGCCGCCGGCCGGTTCCGGCGCATGCCACAGGTTGGCCAGGATGTTCACGCACCGGCGCTCGATCTCGGCCGACTGCGGGTACTCGTCCTTGTCGATGATGTTCTTGTCCAGCGAGTCCTGGATCAGTGCCGCCGCCTGCGGCTCCATCCAGGTCGTGACGAACGTGGCCAGGTTCTGCCGGGCGTTGCCGTCCATCATCAGCTCGTCGCGGACGAACCTGGCGGCCGCGTCGGCGTCCTGCACCCCACCCGGGATGCGGTGGCGCGGGATCGAGCCGGCGCCGGCGTCGAAGGCGGGGGCCAGCAGCCGGTCGTCACGTCGTTCGTGGTGGCGGTGCAATGCCATGGGTGCCTCCCGGTCGAGTCGCATCAAACTGATCCCGCCGGCATTCGAGGACGACGGCGGGACCAGCGTAATTCGAAGGCTAGCGGCAATGCCGTGTAGTTAGGCTGGGCGGGCTGGTGTCAAGACGTCGGGGTTTCGGCGTGTCGGTGGGGGCAAGAAGGCGGAGCC
>NZ_RWKQ01000075.1 GCF_003946885.1 Specibacter cremeus
GGCATGCTGGGAGAGGTCGGCCATGGCACGAGTTTAAGGGGACACGAACCAAAATCCTAAGTCATAATTTCGCAAACCCTAAGGGCTGGTTTCCCGGGACGTGGGCCGTACGAAAACGGCGCGCGCCTCCCCCTGCAATATCAACCCGATATGACGCTAGATCAAACGTCGTCTAGTGCCCGGCCTATGCCGGGCTGCAGAGTAGGCACTATCGAAGTGTCCACTTGTGCACGAACGGGCCACGGCTCTATCGCTCCACTCACCCGAAGAATTCTCCAGCATTATCCTTCGCGCAAAGATGCGTACAGAAGAAAGGAAACGAGCATGCATAATCGCTCACTATTGGCATTTGCCGGAGCAGTATCACTTCTCCTCGCCGGATGCGCGAGCAGCGGCACGGACAGCAAGGCCGGCGGCGACTCATCCTGCTCCGACGGCGTCACCCCGATCAAGGCCCTCGTGGCACCGGGGCAGGCCGGCGCCGAGATCGTCTTCGGCAACACACTCGGATACTTCAAGGACGCCTGCCTTGACGTCTCCGTGCAGACGGCCCAAAGCCCCGCTGCGTCACTCGCCGCCGTGACGGGCGGATCGGCCGACGTGACCTTCACGCCGGTCAACGTGCTCGTCAACGCCACCGCCAAGGGTCTCAAGCTCAAGGCGCTCGCCCCCGACTCAAGCATCCCGCCGGATGCGGAGAACATGCCCTACGACAAGGTCACGACGAGCGAGTTCTACGTCGCCCCGGGAACCACCGTCGGCAAGGCCACCGACCTCGAGGGCAAGGTCGTCTCGGTCGCCGCGCGCGGCGACTCCTCCGAAATGCGCCTCGCCGCGACGATCGTCGACGAAGGCGGAGACCCGAGCAAGGTCAAGTGGACGCCGCTCGATTTCCCGACCGCGCTGCAGCAACTCATGGATGGCAAGGTCTACGCGGCCGCGCTCGTGGAGCCCTTCGCCACCGGGGCGAAGGAAAAGGGCGCGACCGCCCCGGTCCACACGATCCTCCACCTCTACAAGGCCGGCGCCCCGTACACGATGTGGACGACGAGCGGCGCGCTTTACGACTCCAAGAAGGAGGCCATGAAGCGTTTTTCCACCGCGATCATGAAGGTCCAGCAGTACGCGATGACGCACAAGGACGCGTGGGACAAGGCACAGTCGGAGTACAGCAAGGTCCCGCTGGAGACCATCCAGGCCGTCAGCGAGGTCCCCTACTGGCCCAAGGGCCTCGCCCAGGAAGACCTCACGCGGGTCGCCGACATCATGCTGAAGGCTGACTACCTCAAGAAGATGCCCGATCTCAGCGACGTCATCGTCAAGTAACGGAGCATGGACACGAAAATGGCGTCACTATTCGTCGAACAACGAGACGGCCGCCAGGCCCTCGCGCCCTCCAGGAGGGCGCGAGAGCGCCGCGGCGTCTGGAAACGCGCACGCCGAGCCGTGCTGCCGGTGCTGGGCGTGGCGCTCCTGCTTGCCGCCTGGCAGTGGGCGGCCGCGGGGCCGGTGCCCGTTCTGCCGCTCGCAAGCGACACGGCTCTCACCTTCTTGGGAATGTTGGCCACCGCCGAGTTCTGGACGGCCACTTGGGACACGCTGGGCACGGCGATGCTCGGCTTCGCGGTGGCGTCGGCGATCGGCATCGCATTGGGTCTCTTCGCGGGGCTCAACGCCTACGTCTTCCGTGCGTCCAAGGTGGCGATCGAGGTGGCCAAGCCCATTCCCGCGATCGTCATCCTTCCGCTCATGGTCCTGCAACTCGGAGCGAGCCAGAGCATGGTTCTCGCACTCATCATGTGGGCCCTCATCCCGCTACTTGCCGTGACCACGGCGGCAGGTGTGGGCGACGTGGACCCGCTCCTGCTCGAGACCGCGGGCTCGTACCGCCTGCGTCACGTCGCGAAACTCCGTTCCGTCGTGCTGCCGAGTGCTCTGCCGTTCATCGCGACGGGGCTGCGGATCGGCGCCTCCCTCGCCATCGTCATCGCCGTCGTCGGCGAGATCGTGGGAGGCGCGCCTGGCCTCGGTCGCCAGCTTGAGGTCTACCGCCAGGCAGGGCTTCCCCAGACGGTCTTCGCCTACGTCATTGCGCTGGGGCTGCTCGGAGTGGCCATCTACTATCTGCTCCTCGCGCTCGAGCGACGCGTGCTCCGTTGGCATGAATCCTACCGTTCCTCGGTGAAGACGGGCGCCCTGGGCCGTCGGCTCTCCGCAGCCTGGGCCGGGGCGGCTGACCGCTTCTGGGCCTCCCGCGCGGGCATCCACGTCGAGGACATCGGGGTCGCCGCCGCGAAACGGCGTACGGCCCGCACCGCGAACGCACCCAGGAAGGTTCGGCAAGTCCGCTCCTCGTCGAGCGGTCGCGGACTCGTCCTGCAACTCGTCCAGGTGGGCGTGCCGATCGTGCTTCTCGTGTGGTGGTGGTTCGCGTCGAGCACCTCGACATCGCCCTTCTACCCGTCGCTGAGTACGATACTCGAGCACTTCCGCGAGATGTGGATCTTCGACCATTTCGCCAGCGACGTGGTGCCAAGCCTGAGCAATTTCATTGGAGGCTTCGTGCTCTCCGTCGTTCTGGGGATCACGCTCGGACTCGTGGTCGCGCGGCTGCACTGGCTCGACCAGATGCTCGACCCGCTCATCACCTTCTTCCGGTCGATTCCTGCGGTGGCATTCATCCCGCTCCTCATCACGCTCGTGGGCTTCGGCCCGAGCATGCGGGTCGCGAGCATCGTGCTCGCCGCGATCTTTCCGGTGCTCATCGCCACCGTGGATGGCGTCCGCAGCATCGACGGAACGCTCGGCGAAGTCGCGCGAAGCTATCGAGTCTCCTCGATCCGCCGGCTCTTCTCGATCTACCTCCCCGCCGCCACGCCACGCATCTTCTCGGGAATCGAGATCGCGCTCGCGATCTCGCTCGTCGTCATGATCGCCTCGGAGCTCATCGGGACCTCCTTCGGCATCGGCGCCCAGGTCGCCCGGGCGCAGACGGACCTCGCCTTTGCCGACATGTGGGCAGGAATCCTTCTGCTCTCGCTCATCGGGCTCGCCTTCAGCATCGTCTTCACGGCGAGCAGGCGGACAATCCTGTCCTGGTATTTCGGTGCGCGCGCCGCCGCGCGTGCCCAATAAAGGAGAACGACATGACCAACGAAAACCTTGCGACACTGCATGGCCGGCCTGCGGCGGCCCAGGGGCAGACCGCGGCGATACCACGACTTGCCGTCAGGGACCTCAGCAAAAGCTACGGCACCGGCCCGGCCGGCAAGGAGGTCATCCGTGAGTTGAACTTCGAGGTCGCCGCCGGCGAGTTCGTGTGTATCGTCGGGCCCTCGGGCGTCGGCAAGACCACGCTCCTCAAGTGCCTCTCGGGCCTGCTGCCCGTCACGTCCGGCGAGGCACTCATCGACGGAGTGCGTATCTGTGAGCCCCCCAAGGAGATGGCGCTCGTCTTCCAGGACTACACGCGCTCGCTCATGCCGTGGCTCACCGTCGAGAAGAACGTGCTGCTTCCGCTGCGCGAAACCGGACTGCGCCGTTCGGAGATGAAGCATCGCCTGCAGGAGTCACTCGCCCAGGTGGGCCTGAGCGACGTGCTGCACAAGTATCCGTGGCAGCTCTCCGGCGGAATGCAGCAGCGCGTCGCCATCGCCCGCGCCCTCGCCTACCGTCCCGAGATCCTGCTCATGGACGAGCCCTTCGCCTCACTCGACGCGCAGACCCGGTTCGACCTCGAGGACCTGCTGCTCACACTCCGGCGCGAACTGAACATCACCGTCGTGTTCGTGACCCACGACATCGACGAGTCCGTCTATCTCTCGGATCGCATCGTCGTGCTCGGCTCGGCGCCGTGCCGCACACGCGAGATCGTCGACGTTCCGCTCGGTTCGACGCGCAACCAGATCGAGACGCGTTCACGCGCCGAGTTCTCCGAGTTGCGCACGCACATCCTCACCTCGGTCAAGGCCGGCGCACTCAACTGACCCGGACCAGCACACATCCAACACATCCAACACATCCACTAGCCCGCGGGCTCACATGAAAGGCACAACATGACCGTTCAGATCAAGGACTTGGGAAACGACGACTTCGTCGTCTCCGTCGGTGGCGTGGAGATCCTCGCCGGCGCATCCGACCAGGCGATCCGGCCAGGCGACCTCCTGCTCGCGGCCATCGGGGCGTGTACGGCGGGCACCATCCGCGACTTCGCCGTGCGCAACAACGTTTCAGGCTTCGACCGCGTTGACGTGAAGGTCGACTCCGAGGTGGGAACGAAGCCCACGAGGATCACGGACATCGACCTCGTGATCGAACTGATCGGGAACCTCGACACCGAGCACGTCGACTACCTCACACGCGTGGGCAAACACTGCAAGATTCACAACACGCTGCATCGCGAGCCGGAGATCACCGTCGAGGCGCGCGTCGGGGAGACGGCATCATGACCATCGAGTACTACGACTTGGGCACGCACAGCTGGCCGATCTCCACGACGTCTCCAACCGCGCAACAGTGGTTCGACCGTGGGTTGATCTGGATGTACGGCTTCAACCATGAGGAGGCGATCGCGTGTTTCACGCGCGCGATCGAGGCCGACCCGGAATGCGCCATGGCTTACTGGGGGGTGGCGTACGCGGTAGGGCCTAACTACAACAAGCCGTGGGGCAAGTTCGACCCCACCGATCTCAGCCAGTCGTTGGCCACGGCGGAGGAATACCTACACCGCGCGCTGGCGCTCGCGGAGACCGTCACCGAGCCTGAACGTCTTGTCATTCAGGCCTCGACAGCGCGCTATCAGGGTCGCACGGCAGGAGACTTTGCACAGTGGAACGCGGACTACGCGCGAGCGATGGGGGCAGTGTACGAGCGCTTCCCGGACGACGTAGAGATCGCAGCGCTGTACGCGGACTCCGCGATGAACGTCAACGCACGCGAGTTCTGGAAGAAGGACGGCCTTCCAGGGGTGCTGGGCGGCCTGGAGATCCAATACATTCTCGAGCGGGCGCTCGAGCAGCCGGGCGGACAATACCATCCTGGCGCGCTGCACCTCTACATCCATGCGATGGAGTGCAGCCCGTACCCGGAGCGTGCGCTTCCGGCGGCCGATCGCCTGCGCGGCCTCGTGCCCGACGCTGGTCACCTCAACCACATGCCATCCCATATCGACGGCGTATGCGGAGACTACGTGAGCGTGCTCGCGTCCAACTCGCAGGCGGTCCTCGCGGACCGCAAGTGGCTGGAGCGGGAGGGGAACATGAACTTCTACACCCTCTACCGGCTGCACAACCTCCACTTCAAGATCTTCGGCTCCATGATGCTCGGCCAGTCCGTGCTCGCGCTGGAGGCGGCCAATGAGATGGCCGAGACCATCCCGGAGTCCCTCCTGCGCGTCGAGGTTCCGCCGATGGCCGACTGGCTCGAAGGGTCGGTGAGCATGCGCTTGCACGTGTTGATCCGCTTCGGACGGTGGCAGGAGATCATCGACACCCCGCTGCCGGCGGACCAGAAACTGTACTGCGTCACGACGGCGATGACGCACTACGCCAAGGGGGTCGCATACGCGGCGACCGGGCGCATCGAGGACGCCGAGCGCGAGAAGCACGCCTTCTACGAGACCGTTCCGGCCGTTCCGCCCACGCGCGAGGTCTTCGAGACGCTGTGCGTTGACCTGCTCACGGTCGCGGCGGCGATGCTTGAGGGTGAAATCGAGTACCGCAAGGGCAACTACGAGGTCGCGTTCGACCACCTGCGCAACGCGGTCGCGATCAACGATGCGCTGCGCTCCGAGGAGCCGTGGGGGCAGATGCAGCCGCCGCGGCACGCCCTCGGCGCGCTCCTGCTGGAGCAGGGGCACTACGAGGAGGCGGAAGACGTCTACCGCACCGACCTGGGCCTCAACGACAAGGTTGGGCGGATGTTCCAGCGCCGCAACAATCTGTGGAGCCTCCACGGGCTCCGCGAATGCCTCATGGCCAGTGGCCGGCATGGCGAGGCCGGAATCATCGCCAAGCAATTCGAGTTCGCTTCGGCACGCGCCGACGTCCCCATCAAGGCGTCCTGCTGCTGCCGCACCACGGCGTTCGCCGCCGTCTGAGGCAGAGAGGAAACCCATGTCAGCGAACCAACAGGGGGCGGAGAGCCCCGATACCCTCTGGTACACCCACTGCCCCATCCCCACGCCGACCTCGATCGCCTGGCAGCGGGGGCTCTTCTCCGACGAATTCGCGGCCGAGGGAATCGAGGTCAAATCCCTCTGGCAGTCCGACCGGCGCGAGGTACGCGACTCTCATTACCTGCACACCCAGCCGAACTCGTTCCGGCATGGCGGCAATCTGCCTCCCCTTCTCGCTCGCTCCCGCGGGAGCGATGTCCGCCTCCTCGGCATGACCTGGGCCGGCGTACGCAATGCGATCCTCACCCTGCCCGGATCTGGGATCGCCTCGGCAGAGGACTTACGGGGCCGCCGCCTGTCCGTGCCCCGGCGCCCGCGAGCAGCATTCGACTTCTGGCATGCGCATGTTCTGCGCACCTACGAGGGCGCGCTCGCGGCCGTGGGCCTCTCGCTCGACGACGTCCGACTCGTCGAGGTTGTGGTCGACGAAGACGAAAGCGGTGAAGCGCTCACGCGTTCGGTCTCCTTGTCGGACACCGCACGGAGACTCGCGCGGCGTCATCGAGAAGAGGTCATCGCACTGGTGGCGGGCAGGATCGACGTCATCGCCACGGAGGGCCAGACGGCCGTGACCATTCAGGACGTCCTCGGGCTCGACGTGGTGACCGACCTCTTCGACCTCGAGAACCCCGCCGACCGGGTCAACAATACGATGCCGACCGCGCTCACGGTCAGCGGGGCGCTGCTGGATGCTCGCCCCGATCTCGTGGAGCGGTGGCTCGCCGTCGTGTTGCGAGCGGGGGAGTGGGCGCGTGACCACGAAAGGGAGGCGAAACGCATCGCGGCGCTGGAATGCGGCATTCATGAGGATCACGTCGAGCGTGCCTTCTCGGCGACGATGCACGAACACCTGGGCGTCGACCTGGAGGATGCGTCCCTTGCCGCACTCGAGGCACAGCACGACTTCCTGCTCCGCCACCGGATCATCGACACCCCGGTGGACCTCCGCTCGTTCGTCGTGCCCGAGGTCCTTCACGCGGCACGTGCACGCGTCCCCGTCGCCGGCTGAACCGAGCCGCCCGGAATCGAACCCATGACATCGGGCATCCTCATACAGCCCGGCATGGTGGTCTTGGTGGCGCGGAACCTCGCGTGCCTCGTCCGGCGGCACCCTCGCCGCTCTGCTCGTACCGGTGCTCTTCATGGAGAGCGCCGGTACGTCGTGGGATGAGTCCCGACATATGAATCAGATATAACCACATCCGGAATCACCGCCTACTGGCCACCGAATGGGCCTGGAAACATGAGCATCATGACACACACCGACCTCAGGACCATCGAGCACCCCGGGCGCATCACCCGCTGGAGGAGGTCGGCGATCCCGGTGCTTCCCGGCCTCGCCGTCACCGCGGCGGCGGTCGCGGCCGCGATCCTGATCGGCCGCTTCGTCCCGACCGTGAGTGTGCTGCTCATCGCGATCGTGCTCGGTGTGCTCCTGCGGAACGTGGCCCCGCCCCCCGCGATCTTCGAGCCTGGCCTGACCTTCGCGGCCAAGAAGCTGCTGCGCCTCGGCGTTGTGCTGCTCGGCCTGCAGCTCGTGCTCGGCGACATCTTCGGGCTCGGCGCCGGAATGGTGCTGGTCGTGATCGCGATCGTCACGATCGGCATCCTCTCCACCCTCCTCATCGGCAAATGGATGGGCATCGGCTTCACCCAGCGTCTGCTCATCGCCTGCGGATTCTCCATCTGCGGCGCGGCCGCCGTGGCCGCCGTCGATGGCGTGATCGACACCGAAGACGAGGAGGAGGTCGTCACGGCCATCGCTCTCGTCGTCATCTTCGGAACGCTCCTGATCCCGATCATCCCAGTAATGGCCACGCTCCTCGGGCTCAGCAACCACCAGAGCGGGCTCTGGGCGGGTGGCTCCATCCACGAGGTCGCGCAGGTCGTGGCGGCGGGCGGCGCGATCGGAGGCGCCGCGCTCGGGCTCGCGGTCATCGTCAAGCTCGCGCGGGTGCTCATGCTCGCGCCCGTCATGGCTGTCATCAGCATGCAGCGCAGGAGCCAGCTGCGCCGCATGGGCGACACGGCGGTGAGCGCGAACATCAAGCGTCCGCCGATCATCCCGCTCTTCGTCGCGGGCTTCATCGTCATGGTCGCGATCCGCTCGACGGGCGCCATCCCCGCGCCCGTCCTCGACGTCGCGAAGGTGGCGCAGACGGCGCTGCTCGGGGCTGCGATGTTCGCGCTGGGCACCGGCGTACGATTCTCGGCATTCAAACAGGTGGGGATCAAGCCTTTCGCACTCGCCGTGTGCTCCACACTGACAGTCGGGCTTACGGCCCTCGGCGGCGTGCTGTTCTTCGGGTAGCACGGCGCGATTCGCCGCCGAGGCCTCGGCTAACGCAAGCGGGCTCCACCCCCGTTCAGCGAAATCCGACGGGACTGGCCCTCGTTTGAGCCAGAAAGCGAGCCGAAGTGCCGATTCTCCCGGTGTGTCGAATCGAAACGAGGGCCGGATCCGTCCGTGCCGTCGGCCGTTGTTCCGGGCTGGGCCTAGTGGTTGGGCCTAGTTTGCGGCGGGCATGCCGGCGAACAGCGGTGCGAGCGCCTGCCACTGGGCGATGGCGCAGCCGTTGCGCTGGGTGAGCGTGCTGTTCACCGGCCGGCCGGCGACGGTCCCCTCGACGACGGCCACGGTGGGCGGCCCGGCCTGCATGGTGCACGCCTTCTTCGGATCCGTCGGCCCGAAGCCCAACACGCCGACGGCGGCGACGGCGGCGCACGCGGCGGCCGGGTCGGGCACCGTGGAACCGGCCTGCGGCGTCGCCCCGTCGCATAGCAGCACGAAGTCCTTCGTCGCCGTGGCCTGGTTGGATTCCCGCATGGTCACGGTCAGTGCCGTCACGGCCACCGATGTGGCGCCCGACGTGCCGCCGGCGGACGGCGACGTTTCCGAGGACCCGGGCCCCGCCGTCGTACCTCCACAGCCGGCCAGCAGTGCGGCGGCCAGCATGGCCGCTGCCGTCGCTGCGTATTTGCCCCTCATTCCGTTTCCCCTGTCATGAAGCCGTCGATGGCCGCCCTCAGCCGCGCACGCAGGACCGCCGACCGTGCGCTGAACTCGCGCTGGTGCGCCACATAGTCCGCCTTGCCGGCGGCCGTCTCGATCGGGATGGGCGGGTAGCCCCACGTGGCCAGGTCGTAGGGTGACGCCTGCATGTCCATGACCCGAATCTGCCACGACAACTCGAAACAGTCCATCACCAGCTCGCTCGGCAGGGCCGGGGAGAGCTTGTACGCCCACTTGTACAGGTCCATGTTGGCGTGCAGGCAGCCGGGCTGTTCCAACTCGCGCTGGTTCTCACGCGTGGGCGCCAGTTCGTTACGGCCAACGGCCTGCGGCGTGTAGAACCTGAAGGCGTCGAAATGCGTGCAGCGGATCCGGTTCTCCTCCACCACCCGGTCGGTGCCGTCCGGGCCGAGCCGCAGGTCCAGGTATTCGTGCCGGACCTGGTTGGCCTGCTGCTTGTAGACCATGGCCCATTCGTGCAGCCCGAAGCAGCCGAACTGGGCCGGCCGGGCGTCCGTACCGGCCAGGATGGCGCGGGCGAAGTCGACGGCCGCCTTGCGCCGGCCCAGGAACGCCGGCAGGTCAAGGACGACGGCGGTGCCTTCCGCCGGTGCCCCGGCCGCGGCCCGCTCGGCGTCGGCGGCGGGGCGGTGGAACTTCCAGGCCAATCGTTCGGCGGCGGCTGGGCCGTGCAGGATCACACCCGCGCCGGGGTGCCAGCGGGACAGCGCCCCGGGTTTCTGCGTGTAGTACGTGAACAGGAAGTCCTCGACGGGGTGCTTCCGAGCGGCCGAGCGGCGTTCAAGGTAGGGGTCGGCGTACGTGGCCACGCGCTCGCGGTGCGCTTCGGCGCCGGCCTGCCACTGGTCCTGTGACAGCCAGCGCGTCGTGCCGGGGGAGGTGGGCGTGGTCATGCATCCATTATCGGTGCACGGCTCACGGCTGCGCGGCTCACTACGGGTGAGCCGCCGCCACGGTTTCCCGCGACTCGGCGTACTCGGCGCGGGCCGCGGCGTCGATGAGGGCCATCATGGACGCGTGCAGGTCCCGGGCGGCCGTTCGCGTCAGGCCCAGTTTCCTCATCATGATGCCCGGCACCGCCAGTGCCTCGTTGCGGAGGGCCTGTCCGGCCGGCGTGAGGTCGACGGACAGCGCCCGCTCGTCGCTTTCGGATCGGCGCCGAGTGACGTACCCCGCCGACTCGAGCCGCTTCAGCAGCGGCGAGAGCGTGGCCGGATCCAGCAACAGGGCGCCGCTGATGTCCTTGACGGTTCGCGGGCTCTGCTCCCACAGGGCCAGCATGACCAGGTACTGCGGGTGCGTCAGGTGCAGTTCGGCCAGCACCGGCTTGTAGGCCGCGATGACTGTCCGGGACGCGACGCTGAGTCCGAAGCACAGCTGGCGTTCAAGCAAGAGGTCGTCCTCGTGCGTATTCATGTCCGTCCTTCCGCCGACGCGCTGCAAATAGTTAGTGCACTAATCATTAGGGTACTATGTATCTGCGTGGGGATGTATATGGGCGCGGATCGACCGCCCCGCCGGTCAAGCACAAGGAGAATCCGATGAGCGATCACTCGGTCGTGCAAAAGTTCATGCGTTTCACGGGGCGCCTGCGCGTCGTGTTCGGTCCAGCCGTCAGCAGCCCGCTCGACCACGAGATGACGCAGGCCAACAGGGCCCTCTTGGACCAGCGCGTCGCGGAGACGGCCCAGTGGGAGACCGTGACGCGCGCCAACGGCAGCACGTACCTCGTGGCCAAGGACCCGCAGGACAAGTCGCTGCGCTGAGCTGGACGTCACCGGCGGGCGGGTCCACAATGAGTCCCACAAGGTAGACTGGTGACTTGCACCACATGCCACCCAAGGCTGGAAGGGAGGTGTTGACGATGACGACGAAGGAACCGTTCGTGGAGAGATTCCTGCGGACCACGGACCATCTGGCCAGGGTGTTCGTGCAGGCTGCCAGGAGCGACGCCGACGCGCCGGTGATCCACCGCCATGACGAATTTGAGGCTGCCAGCGAGGAAGAATTGGCCGATTTTGTCGTGGAGACCGATTCGGAGGGCCACCACTACGCGGTCCGGAAGTCAGATCCGGTCCCGGAGGAATCGGAATAGTCGCGGCCGGAGCGCAAGGCGGGACGGGCAACCTTGGTTGCCCGCGCCGCCTCGTCTCGTACGCCGGCTGGGTCCAGTAGCTGATTCCCGAGGGCTGGACGACAATCATTATCCGCACCCGATAGATAAGTCCGCGTTTAGGTACTTCGAGTGATCCGACCGGCTGATCTGGGCGACAACTTTACCTGGCATGTCCGCTCCGCCGGCACAACTTGGCGCCAGCGGCAATGTGCATCTATGATCAGATGGCTATGGTTCATGGAAGAACCGATACCGTACTTGTGAGTATAATGCTGGCGTGGCCAGATAATTTCGGGGGCTATATTGGGCAAACTATTAGAAGATCCGTTTGTCTTAATGCTGATCGTTTTCCTGGTCATCGTGGGACTAATTGCCGGGACCGTTCTGCTTATCGTCAAGCTAGTTGCAAAGCGGAAGACGGAAGCTGCGGTGACATACCAGCCAGCACCTGTTGGCGCGTATCCTCATAGTCAATCGTCTCAGCCCTACATGCAATATCCATCACAAGCACCGTCAGGGCAGGGAACTCGTCCTGAAGATACGGCCAACGGCCCTGCTTTCGTCGGTCAGTATCCAACGACTCCTGGTCAGGTTCCGAACCTGCCGCTGCAATATCAAGCACCTGTTGTCCAGTGGGTGTTCCAGCCCACGATCCCTCGACCCGCGTCATCGGGTCCTCGTGTGGCGTCCGGCGTGCTCTCAATTGCGCTCGGGTTGTGGGAGTTCTTCATTTTCTGTGTGTATGTAGGCGTGCGATTCGTGAACATGGGATTGTTCATCGCGGCTGTCGGAAGCATAACCATGGGCGTCATCATTCTGGTCAAACACCGAAGGCGCAGGATGCCGGCTCCCCTGTTGCTTCTGATTTTTGCTTCACTTGGACTGCTCGCAGGGCTATCCAGCGACCCAATGCACACGCCCACCCTTGTCTTGACCTTCCCGCTCGTTGCTGCCACCATCGCGCTCGTCACGGTTGTTCTGGCCAAGGAAAAAAGCCGTCACTGAGGTAGTAAAAATCCCGCAGGCCTTGTTTACAGGTAGCTGGTCAGGTAGCCTGCGGGGTCCATGGTCAGGGTCCCGGAAAAGTCGCGTGTCAGCAGGTCAGCAGGCATGTGAGGGCCCGGTCTGGA
>NZ_RWKQ01000076.1 GCF_003946885.1 Specibacter cremeus
GGCCCGGCCGTCCGACCCACGCCATAGCACGGGCCGGGCAGGACATCAACCAAAATCCTAAGTTAAAACAACGCGGGTCCTTAGGATAACGGCATGAGTGAACGTTGGCCGGACCTCGCGGTGCTCGAGCTCCTCGTGGTCATCGCCGAGCACGGAAGCGTGAGCGCGGGCGCGCAAACGGTGGGCATGGCCCAGCCCAACGCGAGCCGCGCGATCCTGCAGTTCGAGCGTGCGCACGGCATCCGGCTTATCGACCGGAGCCCGCGCGGCTCCACGCTCACGGCGGAGGGGGCCGCCCTCGTGGAGGGTGCGCGAGGGGCCCTGGATGCCGCGCGCTCGTTCAGCGCGACCGTCGATGCGCTTCAGCAGGAGCGCACCTCGCAGCTCAGGGTGGAGGCGAGTATGACGATCGCCGAATATCTGGCCCCCGTGTGGCTCGCGCGGCTGCGCAAGCGGCTGCCCAGCCTTCAGGTCTCATTCCAGGTGCGGAACTCCGTGGAGGTGCTCGCCCTGCTGAAGGCCGGCGAGTGCGATGTGGGGTTCATCGAGTCCCCGTCGGTGCCCCGGCGAGTGCGAAGCGCGGTCGTCGCGACGGATCGTCTCGCGGTCGTCGTCAACCCCACGCATCCCTGGGCCCGACGCAGCGCGATCACCGCCAAGGAGCTTGCGAGCACCCCGCTCGTGGTGCGTGAGTACGGCTCCGGCACGCGCACGACGCTCGACGACGCGCTCTCCGGCTTCACCGTCCCCGCGCCGGTGCTGGAACTCAACAGCACGGCCGCGGTGCGGGGGAGCGTCATCTCCGGCGCAGGCCCGGCGGTGCTCAGCGAGCTCGCCGTGGGCTCGTGGGTGGGTGCCGGGGAGCTCGTCCAGGTGCCGGTGGCGGACATGCCCCTGGAGAGGCGACTGCGCGCGGTGTGGGTGGGTCCGCATCCTCTCAAGGGGCCTGCGGCCGAACTCGTCACGATCGCCCGCGAGGAGTCGCGCACCAGAAGGGCGCGTTCACGAGGTTGAGTGCTGGCGCCTGCGCGGAATCACGCCCGTGGGCGGCCGAGTCGGCAGGTCGAGGCCGCCTGGACCGTCCCGCCCGCAACCGGTGGGCAGTAGATGTCGATAATCCAGACAAATCGAGCATCTACTGCCCACCGGTTCGCGAGACGCCGCCGCCACCGCGCTCTTCCGCCACGCGACGGCCGGCGCACATGCACACGATCAGCTGTGCCACCAGACTGACACCGGAATCAAAACCTGTGATCCTTGTCGGTCACAGCACTAGCTGCCGTCCGCCGGTGTCACGTGAAACGCGCCGAACGAGTACAGCGCCGCGTTCGCGTCCAGGACCACCAGCGTGTCCTTGCCGTTCTTGGCATCGGCCGGAAGCGTGAACGTGGCGGTCCCGGTGGCGTCGGCGTGGAACCAGCCCAGCCGGTAGCCATGCTGGAACAGGAACACGTACACCCACTGGCTGGCCGGCAGGTTGTGCAGCACCACGGTGTCCCCGGGGCTGTACTTGCCGGTCGACAGGCCCAGGTCCACGGGCGGGTTGCCCGTCAGGTGGGCCCGGGTCACGTCCGGCCGGCTCGTCGGCGGGATCGGCAGCGCCAGCGGCGCGGCCGTCACGGTGACGGCCGCCGTCCGGACGCCGTTGGCCGCGGCGACGTTCGCCGTGTCCGCGGCGGCCATCCCGGCGGACAACTCACTGCCGGTCACGGCCCGGGTGGACGTGGCCGTGGCCGATGCCCCCGGCGCCAGGTCGGTCGGCGCGAACGCCAGGCCCGGGGCGGCGACGCCGGTCAGCGTCACATTGCCGGTGTTCGTCACCGTCCAGGTGTCCGTGACGGTGTCCCCGGCGTCGGCGTAGCCGTTGCCGTTCACGTCGTTCCAGGTCCGCACGGCCGTGCCGGACAGGGCGGGGTTGCGCACCAGGAGGTCCACCTCGTCGCCGGTCACCGTGTAGTTCCGCGTGGCCGCGCCCGTGCCGGTGACCTGCCAGGTCGATTGCGGGACGAAGAAGCCCTGCGCGGCCTCGTCGGCGGTGACGACGTGCTTGGGCGTGGTGCAGTTGTAGCTGCCCCACACGGCCAGCGTCAGGAACCGGCAGTTGCCGGCGCCCGGCGGCAGGAACGGCGTGAAGTTGCCGGACTGCGGGACGACGGATTCGGTGATGTTGCCCGTGCTGGCCACCGCGAACGCGTACGGCACGGCGTCACCGGCCCGGTACGGGTTCGCGGCCAGGTCCCGGCCGGCGTCGTTGCGGGCGCCGGAAATCGCGGCGCCCACGATCGTCTCGGGCGAACCGCCGGTGATCGTCACGGGCACGGAGGCCGTGAGCACGTGGCCCTCCACCGTGACGCGCGCCGTGATGCTCGTGCTGCCGACCTTGGCGTAGGACGGGATTGTCACGGGCACGGAGACCACGACCTGCCCGCCCGCCGGGATGGCGGGAACCTGCACCGAACCGAACGTCCAGCCGGCCAGCGGGGCGAACGTCGCCGTCGCGCCGTCGATGGCGTTGTCCGAGGCGTTGGACACCGTGATGCTCGCGTTCACCGTGGCGCCGTTGTCACCGGTGACCGCGGCGGCCGTGATGCCGGCGTCGCAGAACGCGTCGACCCAGGCGGCGTTGAACCGGGCGAACGTGATGGTGTTGGCGTCGCCCTCGTACAGCAGCCCGAAGCTGCCGTCGGAGAGCGCCGTGACGGTGGAGTAGCTCATGGTGCCCGCCTTGAACTGCTTGCCGGCGCTCCATGTGGCGCCGTCGTCGCAGGAGTACCGGACGGTTCCGTTGGTCCGGCTGGACGTGTTGTTGGCGTTGGAGAACAGCAGCACCCTGGCCTGCCGGGATCCCTCGGCCGCGTCCGGGAACATCCGGGTGATGCCGGCGTTGTTCGTGGGGTCGGCCAGTGCCGCGTCGTACGTCACGGGGCCGTAGGTGGCGCCGCCGTCGGTGGAGATGGCGATCTTGCGCCCGCCGCCATGGTTGCTGTCCCGGGAGTTGAGCATGACGCGCCCGTCGGAGAGCTCCACGACCTTGTTCTCGTCCATGCCGGTGCCCACGAACGCGCCACGCTGCCACGTCTTGCCGTGGTCATCGGAGTACACGCTGTAGGCCTGGATGGCGGTGCTGCCGTCGGCCTGGACCACCTTGCCGGCGTACTGCTGGAGCAGCCGGCCCTTGTGCGGGCCGTACTTCAGCTGGATGCCCTCGCCGGAGGAGGCGAACATGCCGGCGACGCCGCCGACGTTGGCCACCGCGTTGACGGTGCCCCCGTTCGGCTTGGCCACGGCCGTGATGAGCGGGCCGGCGAAGCCCGCATACGGCGAGCCGGCCGGGTAGTTGGACGGGGTGGGGAGGGTGGGCTGATTGGCCGGGTCGGTGGACCAGGTCAGGCCGCCGTCGGTGGAGACGGAGACCTCGGTGCTGATGACCTGGCGGTTGGCGTCGTCGTTGCCGAACGCGCTGCCGGCGAAGCCCTGGTCCTTGGAGTAGACGTGGAAGTTGAAGACCGTGCCGGTCTCCTTGTCGACCACGTAGCTGGGGTCGCTGAACCCGAACCGTTGCACGTCCGCGGTGGCCACCTGGCCCCGGGCGATGAAGGTGGGCGCGCCCCACGTCTTGCCGCCGTCGGTGGAGCGGCGCTGCACGATCGAGTTGGGCGACGGCGAGTCGCCACCGTCCGGGCGCCCGTCATAGGCGGCCAGCACGACGCCGTTGCCCAGGTCGGCGAGCGCAACGATGCGGTAGTACTTGCCGAGCACCGGGTCGATGGCGTTGTCGCCGTTGGCGGCCAGGACCTGCTGGTCATAGCTGGCCGCCGCCGGGTCGGCATTGGCCGGTGCGGCGTTGGCCGGGGCGACGACGGTCGTCACCAACGCGGCGGCCAGGGTCCCCGCCGCGCCGGCGGCCAGGGATCTGCGCCACCAGGAGTCACTGCGTTTCATCCGTTTTCCTTTCGCGGCGGCCACCATTGGCCGCCAGTTAACCCACGTCCTACCTCTTGCGGTGCACATGCATCGGCTCCGCATTAGAGATGGAATGTCCTACCTACTGTAGGGTGAGTCGGCTCACATGGAAAGGGCGGCCGGAAAGCGGGCCGTAACACTCGGTAGAATGAAGCTGCAAGCTCGCGGAGCGCCGATGTCACCCCACCCCTTGGGACACGCGTGAGACGGCACTCTTCGCGGCCACCTCTTTGAACACCAGGAGTTCCCTCGATGCCCCGGATCGTTGTTGACGTCATGCCCAAGCCAGAGATCCTCGACCCCCAGGGAAAGGCCATCGTCGGTTCCCTGCCGCGGTTGGGATTCACCGCCTTCTCCGGCGTCCGCCAGGGCAAGCGCTTTGAACTGACGGTCGACGGCGAGGTGACCGACGCGGTGCTCGCACAGGCCCGCGAGGCGGCCGAGACGCTGCTGTCCAACCCGGTCATCGAGGACGTTGTCAACGTCGAGGTCGTGGCGGACCGGCCATGACCGAGACTCCCCTGATCGGCGCGGTTTCGAGCACCGCGACCGGCACACCCCTGACCGGCGCCCGCATCGGCGTCGTCACCTTCCCCGGGACCCTTGACGACCGCGACGCGGCCCGCGCCGTCCGCCTGGCCGGGGCGACCGCCGTCGACCTTTGGCATGGCGACACCAGCCTTGGCGACGTCGACGCCGTCGTCATTCCCGGCGGCTTCTCCTACGGCGACTACCTGCGCGCCGGCGCGATCGCCCGCTTCGCCCCCATGATGGGCCAGATCATCAAGGCCGCCAACTCGGATGCCCGGCTGCCCGTGCTGGGCATCTGCAACGGCTTCCAGATCCTCACCGAGTCGCACCTGTTGCCCGGCTCCATGGTGAAGAACGACCACCTGAAGTTCATCTGCCGTGAGCAGGTGCTGCGCGTGGAGAACAACACGACCGCGTGGACCAACCAGTACGCGGCCGGCGAGCAGATCACCATCGTGCTCAAGAACCAGGACGGCCAGTACGTCGCCGACGAGAAGACGCTCGACGAGCTCGAGGGCGAGGGCCGGGTCGCGTTCCGCTACGTCGGCTGGAACCCGAACGGCTCGCGCCGCGACATCGCCGGCATCACGAACGCCGCCGGCAACGTGGTGGGCCTCATGCCGCACCCCGAACACGCCGTGGAACCCGGGTTCGGCCCCGACCACACCGGAACCGACGGGCTGGGCTTCTTCACGAGCGTCCTGGCCCACCTTGTTGGAGGCAAGAAGTGAGCCAGAAGTTCAACATCGACACGGTCGAGCACGCCGCGGCGACGCCGGACACCGAACTGCCCTGGGCGGAGCTGGGCCTGAAGCGCAACGAGTTCGACGACGTCGTCAAGCTGCTGGGCCGCCGCCCCACCGCCGCGGAACTGGCCATGTACTCGGTCATGTGGAGCGAGCACTGCTCCTACAAGTCCTCGAAGGTGCACCTCAAGCAGTTCGGCGACAAGGTCACGGCCGAGATGAAGATGGACATGCTGGTGGGCATCGGCGAGAACGCCGGCGTCACCAACCTGGGCGACGGCTGGGCCGTGACGTTCAAGGTCGAATCGCACAACCACCCCTCCTTCGTGGAGCCCTACCAGGGCGCGGCGACCGGCATCGGCGGGATCGTGCGCGACATCATTTCCATGGGCGCGCGCCCCGTGGCCGTCATGGATCCGCTGCGCTTCGGCGCCATCGACCACCCGGACACGGCCCGCCTGGTGCACGGCATCGTCTCCGGCATCGGCGGCTACGGCAATTCGCTCGGCCTGCCGAACATCGGCGGCGAGGTCGTGTTCGACGACGTCTACCAGGCCAACCCGCTGGTGAACGCGCTGGCCGTGGGCGTCATGCGGCACGAGGACATCCGGCTGGCCAACGCCTCCGGCGTGGGCAATCGCGTCGTGCTGTTCGGCGCCCGCACCGGCGGTGACGGCATCGGCGGCGCGTCCGTGCTGGCCTCCGAGTCCTTCGACGACACCAAACCCTCGAAGCGCCCGGCCGTTCAGGTGGGCGACCCGTTCGCCGAGAAGGTGCTCATCGAGTGCTGCCTGGAACTGTTCAAGGGCTCCCTCGTCGAGGGCATCCAGGACCTGGGCGCGGCCGGCATCTCCTGCGCCACCTCCGAGCTGGCGTCCAACGGCGACGGCGGCATGGAGGTCGAGCTGACCTCCGTGCTGCTGCGCGACCCCACGCTGACCCCGGGCGAGATCCTCATGTCCGAGTCGCAGGAACGCATGATGGCCGTCGTGTCCCCGGCGAACGCCGCGGCGTTCGAGGCCGTCATGGACAAGTGGGCCGTGGAATACTCGTGGCTGGGCGAGGTCACCGACACCGGCCGGCTGATCATCAACTGGGACGGCGCGACGATCGTGGACGTCGATCCGCGCACGGTCGCCCACGAGGGACCCACCTACCACCGGCCGTTCCACCGTCCGGAGTGGCTGGACGGCGTGCAGTCGAACACCTTCCGGGCCTCCGGCACCGCGTTGCCGGCCACGGGGCTGGAACTGAAGGCCGCCGTCGTCGAACTGGTCTCCTCGCCGAACATGTGCGACAAGTCCTGGGTGACAAACCAGTACGACCGGTTCGTCGGCGGCAACACCGCGCTGGCCGCCCCGGATGACGCCGGCGTGATCCGGGTCGACGAGCAGACCGGCATGGGCGTGGCCCTGTCCACCGACGCCAACGGCCGCTACGCCTACCTGGACCCGTACACGGGCGCCCAGCTGGCGCTGGCCGAGTCGTACCGCAACGTGGCCACCGCCGGGGCCGTGCCGATGGCCGTCACCGACTGCCTGAACTTCGGCTCGCCGGAGGACCCGGAGGTCATGTGGCAGTTCGCCGAGGCCGTGCGCGGGCTCTCCGACGCGTGCATGGAACTGGGCGTGCCGGTCACCGGCGGCAACGTGTCGCTGTACAACCAGACCGGCAGCACGCCGATCCACCCGACGCCGGTTGTGGGTGTGCTGGGCAAGTTCGACGACGTCGCGCGCCGCACGCCGTCGGGCTGGCGTGAGGACGGGCAGGCCATCTACCTGCTCGGCACCACGGCGGACGAGCTCGACGGCTCCGAGTTCGCGAACCTGCGCGGCCACCTGGGCGGGCTGCCGCCGAGGGTCGACCTGGCCCGGGAGCGCGAGCTGGGCCAGATTCTCATCAATGCCTCCCGCGACGGCATGGTCGACGCCGCGCACGACCTGTCCGAGGGCGGGCTGGCCGCGGCCCTCGTGGAGTCCTCGCTGCGCTACAACACCGGCGCCCGGATCGCCCTGGACGAGGTGGCCGCCCGTGACGGCGTGGACGTGTTCACGCTGCTGTTCTCCGAGACGCAGGGCCGGGCGATCGTGGCCGTCCCACGGTCGGAGGAGGTCCGTTTCAACGACATGTGCACGGCCCGCCGCTTCCCGGTGGCCCGGATCGGCGTCGTGGATGCCGAGTCCGGTTCGTTGGAGTTGCAGGGCCAGTTCAGCGCGCCGCTGGACGAGCTGCGCGAGGCACACGAGGGGACGCTGCCGAAGTACTTCGGCTGACCCGCGGGTCTCGACGGGCTCGACCACCGGTGGTCGAGCCCGTCGAGACCCGTTTCAGTTGGGTTACGAGGCCTTCGGCCGGGTCACTCGCTGCCGGCGAAGACGTGGAGTTCCGCCGCTCGGGAACGCACACCGTCGATGTGCGCGGCCATGGCCTCCCGCGCCCGGGACACGTCCCCGGCCCGGATGGCCTCCACGATGTCCTGATGTTCGTGGACCGTGTGCTCCCCGCTCATCTCCTCGGTGTGGACCAGAAGCCGGAATCGCTGGATGTGCCCTTCGATCGATTCATAGGCGCGCAGCAGGAACTGGTTGTTCGCCCCCTCGGCTAAGCGGCGGTGGAAGATCTCGTCGGTTGTCCAATATGCGCGATAACCGGCGAATTTGTCGCCGCCTCGCCGGGATTCGTCGAGTGTGTGATTGAGCCGGTCAAGTTCCTCGACAAAGTCACCCGACGCGTTCCGGCAGGCGAGGGACGCCATTTCCGGTTCAATCAGGTACCGGGCGGCGAGCAATTCGCCGACGTCGGACGCGGACGGGGCCGGTGCGACCTTGTAACCGCGCAGGGCCTCACGGCGAACCATCCCGGTCGCCTCCAGGCGGGCCAAGGCCTCACGAACCGGCGTGGCCGAGACGTCGAACCGACGGGCAAGCCCGTCGATGCTCAAGGCCGATCCCGTAGAGATCTCCCCGTCCAGCAGCAAGGAGAGAACCGCCTCGAAAACCTGGTCGGCCAGAACCTGGCGGGCCTTCAGCATAGAGTCTCCCGAGTAAGTGGAGATATTGCGTACATGTGGGTATCCTATGTGACCTTCCTGGCGCGCCTGCGGCCCGCGCTCAGACCAGCGAGAGGCTTTCGGGCAAGAATGCGTGGGTGTCGCGCGCGAAAATCGACTCGTCCAGCGCCTGGACGGAGGACTTCCCGACAAACCCCATGGCGCCCTTGAGCTCATCGCGAAAGATGGCGAAGGTCTTGTCCACGGCTGGCTCCCCGCCGGCCGCCAAGGCGTAGGCGAACGGGCGTCCGGCAAGGACGGCGCGGGCGCCGAGCGCCGTGGCCTTGACAATGTCGTGGCCGCGTCGGATGCCCCCGTCCAGATAAACCTCGGCCCGGTCGCCGACGGCGGCAACAATCGCGGGCAGGACGTCGATTGTCGCCGGTTGGGAATCGAATTGCCGCCCTCCGTGATTGGACACGAAGATGCCGTCGGCACCCTCGTCGACCGCGCGGGCGGCGTCCTCCGCGTCCATGATCCCCTTGATGACAAGCTTCCCGGACCACTCCGCGCGGAGCCTGGCGAACTGCTCCCAGGATGCCGAGGCGTTCTTGTTGTTCGCCATCCAGCTGTTCATTTCCTTCATCCGCAGCGGGCGTCCGTCGATTTCATAGCTGCCATAGGTCATCTTCCGCCCGGTGAGCCACCGCCACACCCAGCCCGGGCGGGTGGCCGTCTGCAGGTAGTCGAGCAGCGGTGGCCGCGGCGGCATGGACAATCCGTGGCGCAGGTCGCGTTCACGCTTGCTCGAGGAGCCGACGTCGCCGGCGACGACCAGGGTCTCGACCCCGGCGTTGCGCGCACGGTTCACGTAGCTGCGCGTCTCCTCCGGGTCCTTCCAGAAGGCGATCTGCGCCCACAGGTTCGGCGCGACGCGCACCACCTCCTCGAGCGAACAGCCGGACCAGGCGCTGTGGATGAAGATCGTGCCCGCCCTGGCGGCGGCCCGGGCCACGGCGAGATCCGACCCCGGATGGAAGATGGTGAGCATGCCCATGGGAGAGACCATGAGGGGAACATCGATGTGCTGCCCGAGCACGCTTGTCGAGGTGTCGATGGCGGACACGTCCACGAGCGACCGCTGCCGAAGCAGGAGGGCGTCCAATTGCACCCGGTTGGCACGGGTGGTGATCTCGTCGAGCGCGCCGCCCTCGAGGTAGTCGTAGATCATCTTGGGAAGCTTCTGGCGCGAAGCCCTCCGAAAATCATCGACGCTGACAATCCATTTGTTTCTCATCTTGCTGTTTCTCCAATAAATCTTGTGCTTGACTCTGCCGAATTGATGCGAAGCGTCCTAGAGGACCTTCGCCAAGAATTGCTTTGTACGTTCGTGCTGGGGTGATTCGAGGACCGCGCGCGGCTTGCCGTGTTCGACCACGTGTCCGTCGTCCATGAAGATGAGATGGTCGCCGACCTCGCGGGCAAATCCGATTTCGTGGGTCACGACCACCATGGTCATGCCGGCGCCGGCCAAATCCCGCATCACATCCAACACCTCCCCGACGAGCTCGGGATCGAGCGCCGAGGTGGGCTCGTCAAACAACATGAGCCGGGGCTCCATGGCCAGTGCACGGGCGATGGCGACCCGTTGCTGCTGGCCGCCGGACAGTGCCGACGGATAGGCGCCCGCCTTGGCGGCAAGCCCGACCCGGTCCAGGAGCTTCAGCGCCCGTTCCCTGACAACCCGGCGGTCCTCCTTTTTCACCCGCACCGGCGCCTCACAGATGTTCTGCAAGACGGTCATGTGCGGAAACAGGTTGAACCCCTGGAACACCATGCCGACCTGTTCGCGCGAACGGGCGACCTCATTGTGGGTCTGCGCGTGGACGCGCCCGTTCTTGATCTTCACCCCCACCGGCGAGCCGTTGACGATGATGTATCCGCCGTCGAGGGTCTCGAGCTGGTTAATGCAGCGCAGGAAGGTTGACTTTCCGGAGCCGGACGGGCCGATGATGCACGTGACCTCCCCCCGGTGGATGGTCAGGTCGATCCCCTTGAGCACATGGAGTGGCCCGTAATGCTTGTTCACGTCCCTGGCCTCGACAACCACTTCGTTCATCGCTGAACCTCCTGCGCTGCACGTCGGGTGCGGATCATCTTCACAAGACCAACAATGGGGCCGGCCCTGACGATCTTCACCGAACCGCGGTTGTAATGCCGTTCGATGAAGTACTGGCCGGTGCTGAGCACGCTGGTGACCAGCAGGTACCACAGGCTGGCCGCGATCAGCAGCGGGATGGTCTTGAAGTTCGCGCTGTACACCAGCTGGGCCGAGTAGAGCAGTTCGGGGAAGGCGAGCACGCTGACCAACGAGGTCGTCTTGAGCATGTTGATCGTCTGGTTTCCGGTCGGCGGAATGATGATCTTCATCGCCTGGGGAAGCACGATGCGCCAGAGCACGGTGAACCGGCGCATGCCGAGCGCATTCGCCGCCTCGGTCTGCCCCCGGTTCACGCTCAGCAATCCCGCGCGCACGATCTCCGACATGTAGGCCCCTTCATTCAGGCCAAGTCCGAGGATGGCCGCGGCAAAGGGCGTGATGAGGTCATTCGCGCTGACCGAGAAGAACTCCGGCCCAAACGGGACCCCCATGGTGATCCGCGGGTAGATCGCAGCGATGAAGCCCCAGAACAGCAGCTGCACGAAGACCGGAACGCCGCGGAAGATCCAGACGAAGAACGCGGCGACCGCCGCGACGACGATGTTGTGCGACAGGCGGGCCAAGGCCAGGATGACGCCGACGACGATGCCGACTGCCATGGCGATGACGGTCAGCTGGAGGGTCCGGAGGAGCCCGGTGAAGAGCCGCTCCGAGGTGAACCAGCCGAACACAACCCCCCACTCGTATCGAGGGTTGGTGGCCAGCGAGTAGGCGACCAGGAAGACCAGGAACAAGACCACGGCCGCACTGAACCACTGGAGCCCATGCCGCCGGTGCGGCTGTTGGCCCAGCAGCGACCGGTCGATTCCATCGGCAACGATGGCCTCGGGTCTGGGTCCACGTGTCGTTCCCATGTCGTTCCTATTGCGCCTTGTCGAAGGCAAAGTCGGTGATTGCTCCACTGCCCACCCCCCACTTGTCGAGGATTTGCTGGTATACACCGCTCTTCTCGAGCGACTTGAGGGCCTGTTGGATGGCCGGGGCCAGGTCCGCCCCCTTCTTGTAGCCGATGCTGACCGGGGACACATTCGTTTCCGCAACGGTCTCCATCTGACCGGTCTGCTTCACCTCGTAGCCCAGGGTCGGACCGTCGACATACACCGCGTCGATCCGGTGGGCGGTCAGTGCCAGGCTGGGCGCCTGCATGTCTGCATAGGTCATCGCCGTGATGGCCGGCTTGCCGGCGGCCACACATTTGGCCGAGAGGTCCGGCAGCCGCTTCAGATCCTGGAAGGATCCCTTCAGGACACCGACGCGCTTGCCGCAGAGGCTGTCGACGCCGAGCTTCTCCGGGTTCCCCGGCAGCACCCCGATGCCACTGCCGGATTGGTAGTAATCGACAAAGTCCAGTACCTTCATCCGTACCGTGGAGGGCGACATCTGGGAAATCGCCGCATCGTACTTCCCCGCCTGAATGCCGGGGATGATGCCGTCGAATGGCCCGCTGGCTATGGTGGTCTTGAGTCCAAGGACCTGCCCGAGGGCGAGGGCGATGTCGGGATCGACGCCAATCGTCGTCGTCCCGTCGGCGGCCATGAAATGCAGCGGGGGTGAGCTCTGGCTCATCGTGACGACGAGCGTCCCCTTGTCCCGGATGGCCGGCGGGAGCGCTGCCACGGCGGCCTGGTCGACCATCGCTTTGGGAATCGCCGTCGACGATTGGCTTGATTGCGGCGCGGACATGTCTGGGTTCGAGCACCCCGCGACCGCAATGGTTGCAATAGAGACGATCGCAATAGCGAAAAGTTTAGTTCCATGCTTCACAGTCATTGAGGGTTATTCAGAACGTTTGTCGGTAGAATTCCAGTCCGATGACGGCTGCGA
>NZ_RWKQ01000077.1 GCF_003946885.1 Specibacter cremeus
TGATAACGCCGATTCTGGGCACCCTTGCATCCCGCGTCAACACTCGACGCTCCGCCGGGACCCCTTGGAATTACTCGTCTAGGTTCCGCCAGTGGGCGGGACCGCGTTGCCAAAGACCGGGTTGCCAAAAACAGGGTTGCCGAAAACAGGGGCCGGTGCGGGCCGTTTGGCCGAGAACCCATCGCTGCCCGACTGGTGCCTGAGCCCGCGCAGCACCCAGGGCACGGCGTAGTCCCGGGCCCACAGCAGGTCGCCTGACCGGGCCTGGCGCCAATTTTGCGCCGGGAGGACTTTCGGTTCCATGAGTTTCAGCGAGTGGTCCACGTTGAGCGTGTCCAAGACCATGGCGGCGACGGCGTGGTGTCCCAGGCTGGACGGGTGCAGCCGGTCCTCGTTCCACATCAGCGGATTGTGCAGCTCCGGCATGGCCCACAGGTCCGCGACGACGGCACCGTGGTGCTCGGCGATGGAGCGGACGTTTTCGTTGAAGATGGCGACCTTGGCGCGGAACAGCCCCAACACGGTGGAGCGCCCCGAGTCCGGGCCGACGAAAATGAGCACCGTGGCCCCGTCGGCGCCCATCGCCTCCACCGTCGGTTCCAGGATGGCCGCCAGCTTGTCCGGGTCCGCCCCGGGGTGGATCAGGTCGTTGCCGCCGGCCTGGAGGGACACCAGGTCCGGGTGCAGCTCGAGGGCTGGTCCCAGCTGTCGATCGACCACCTCACGCAGCAGCAGGCCACGGACGGCCAGGTTCCCGTAGGCGAATTCCTGACAGCTGGTGCTCAGTTCCTCAGCCACCCGGTCCGCCCAGCCGCGTAAACCGCCCATGCTGCGCGGCTCCGGGTCACCCATGCCTTCCGTGAACGAGTCGCCCAGGGCCACGAAGCGCCGCCAGGGATGCCGGGACTCGGGGCCTGCGCCTGCGGGAGGATCACTCATGGGTCCATCCTCCACCCGCAATGGCGATTCTGACCGTCCCGGGGCGATTTCGACAGGCTCAATCACCGAACCGGTGGTCGAGCCTGTCGAGACCCCGGGGTGACCTCGGGGTGATTTCGACAGGCTCAATCACCGAACCGCCAGGCAGCGCTTACGCGGCGGCCCGGATGGCGTCGACCAGGACGTCCAGGCCGTCGTTCAGCAGGTCGTCGCCGATGACCAGCGGCGGCAGCAGGCGGATGACGTTGCCGTAGGTGCCACAGGTGAGGATCACGACGCCGGCCGCCAGGCACGCGGCGGCAATCGCCTTCGCGGCCTCGGCGTTGGGCTCCTTCGTGGTGTTGCCGGTGCCCGGCTTGACCAGCTCGATCGCCAACATGGCGCCGCGGCCGCGGAACTCACCGATGATGCCGGCCGCACCGAGCTCGCCGGCCAGCGCGGTGACGCGCTCGGTGACGACCTTTTCGATGTGCTGGGCCCGGCCGACGAGGTTGTGATCCTTCATCGTCTTGATGGCGGCCAGCGACGCGGCGCAGGCCACCGGGTTGCCGCCGTAGGTGCCGCCGAGGCCGCCGGGGTGCACGGCGTCCAACAGGTCGGCGCGGCCCGTGATGGCGGAGAGCGGCAGGCCGCCGCCAATGCCCTTGGCCATGGTGATGATGTCGGGGACGATGCCCTCATGCTCGGAGGCGAACCAGGCGCCGGTGCGGCAGAAGCCGGACTGGACCTCGTCGGCGATGAACACGATGCCCTTTTCCTTGGCCCACGCGACCAGGGTCGGCAGGAAGCCCTCGGCCGGGACGATGAAACCGCCCTCGCCCTGGATCGGCTCGATCAGGATCGCGGCCACGGACTCGGCGCCGATCTGCTTCTCGATCATGGTGATGGCGCGGCGGGCGGCGTCCTCACCCTTGATCTCGGCTTCCTCGCGGTACGGGTAGCTCATCGGCACGCGGTAGATCTCCGGCGCGAACGGGCCGAAGTTCGTCTTGTACGGCATGGCCTTGGCGGTCAGCGCCATGGTCAGGTTGGTGCGGCCATGGTAGGCGTGGTCGAACGCGACGACAGCGTCACGGCCGGTGGCCAGGCGGGCCACCTTGATGGCGTTTTCCACGGCTTCGGCGCCGGAGTTGAACAGCACGGAGCGCTTCTCGTGGTCGCCCGGGGTGAGCTTGGCCAGTTCCTCGGCCACCTCGACGTATCCCTCGTACGGGGTCACCATGAAACAGGTGTGCGTGAAGTGCGCGACCTGTTCCTGGACCGCCTCGACGACGTTCGCATCGGAGGCGCCGACCGTCGTCACGGCGATGCCGGAGCCCAGGTCGATGAACGAGTTCCCGTCCACGTCGGTGATGATGCCGCCGTCGGCGTCCGCCACGTAAACGGGCACGCTGGAGGCGACACCGCCGGCCACGACCGACTTCCGGCGCTCGTTCAGCGCGGCCGACTTCGGCCCGGGAAACGCCCCGAGGATCCGGCGCTTCTGCTCAAGCCGGTACGCAATCTCTGCCATGGAACTACCTTTCACAGTATGTGGGGTGAATCGGGGTGGACGTGTGGGGGTTCGCTTCGTGCCGCACCTCACTGCCGAGCATAGGCCCAGCCCACCCCCGCCGATAATGTCCGGTTGCACCAGTTGCCACGTAATTCTTAGTGCGTTTGTATAATTGTCGCATGGCACTGACCCTGGCGGATCTGGTTGTGAACCCCGCGCTGAACCTGAAAAGCCTCGGATCGAACCGCACCCCGCTGACCGCGTCAATCGACTGGGTGGCCGTGACCGAGCTGGACAACCCGCAGCCGTTCCTCAGCGGCGGGGAACTCGTGTTGACCACGGGCGCGCGCCTGGTCACGGTCGACGCGCAGCGCTCCTTCGTGCGGCAGATCCGCCGCGCCGGCGCCGCCGGGATCGGCTTCGGCATCGGGTTCGAACACGACGTCGTGCCGCCGGCCCTCGTGGCCGAGTCGAACCGGTGGGGTGTCCCGGTGGTCGAGGTCCCCTATGTGACGCCGTTCATCGTCATCGGCAAGCTCGTGGCCGATTCGCGCTCCGCCGACCACTACGCGAAGCTGGAGCGGCTGCTCAGGCAGCACCAGGTGCTGGCCCGGGCGCTGCTCTCCGGCGGCGGGCTGCCGGCACTGCTGCACAAGCTGGCCGGCATGACGGCCACGGACGTCGCCATCACCCAGTACGGGACGGAGCTGTTTTCCAGCACCCCCCATGCCATGCCCGACGACGACTGGCACGCGGTTGCGCTGGCGACGGGCAAACGGGACGCCAGCACGTTGTGGCTGCGCAAGCCGTTCACGGACGACGGCATCGTCGACTACGCCCGCGGCCTGATCGGGATCGAGCTGAACAACCTGATGCAGCGGCGCACCACGGCGCGGCACATTGCCGGCCAGGTGCTGGCGGACATCGTCCACGGCACGCTGGAGGGGGCCGATGCGGCCGCCCGCCTGCAGAACCTGCAGATCAACCCGGCGGCGAAGAACAGCGTCCTGCTCGTCCAGGGGACCGGGACCGCCTTCGCCACCCTGGCCAGCATGAGCCTGCCGCACGAGCTGGAAGGCGCCGTCGCCGCCGTCGTCAATGATGGCGAGGCGCACGAACTGGCCGTCGTGGTCCCGGCACAGGCGGGCGATCCGGGCGCGCTGGGCCGCGCGCTCAGCCGGCAGATGACCGACGTCGGCATCACCGGGTCGGTCGGCATCGGCGGTGCGTATTCGCAGGCGAACGGGCTGCGCTGGAGCTATTTCGAGGCCCGGGAGGCCGCTTCGCGCGGGCTGGACGTGAACGTCCCCGAGCGCTTGTCGCTGACGTCGCTGCTGTTGGCCAGCGGGGACGTGCCCATGGCGGACATGGCGGCGGAGGCGCTGGGCCCCCTCGTCGCTTTCGACCAGGCGCACGGGGCCGAGCTGGTGCACACGCTGGAGGCCTACCTGCGGCTCAACGGCTCGGTGGCCTCCGTGGCCGAGGCGCTGACGCTGCACCGCAACACCGTGCGGTACCGGCTCACGCAGATCGCCGAGCTGACCGGCTACGACCCGGCCGTCACGGCCGACCGGGTCCAGCTGTGGCTGGCGCTGGCCGTGCGCCGGTTGGCGAAGCCGGGCGCCCTCTAGCTCCCGCTACGGACCGGCGGCCGCGGCCCGTTCCAGCCCGGCCACGATGAGGTCCAGGCCGAACTCGAAGGCCTCGTCCGCGCGCCGCTCCCGGCCCAGCCCGGCGGCCAGGGCCGCGCGCAGGGAGTCCGTCGCCGCCTCCCCCGGCTCCCACACCTCCTCGGGGGCGGCCACGTCGAGCGCCGACCCGAGCACGAAGTTGTCCAGCACCGTGATGGCCTCGAGCACCCTGGCCGGGCCGAACCCGGCGGCCACGAACTGGTCGGCCAGCACGTTGTACATGCGGATCGTCGTCTCATCCCGGACCGAGTAGGCGGTCAGCAGCGGGATCAGCCGCGGGTGCCGGGCATAGGAATTGCGGTACTGCACGGCGATCTCCCGGATGACCGGGGCCCAGTCCAGGCCGGCGCTGTGGTCCGGCAGCGCGATCGCCCCCACCGCCTGGCCGCGCATGAGCTCGATGATGTCGGCCTTGCCGTCCACGTGGTTGTACAGCGAGGACGGGCTGACCTTCAGGCGCTTGGCCAGGTCGGGGACGGTGAACTCGCCGTGCGCGTCGACCAGCTCCAGGGCCGCCTTGGCGATGCGGGCGGGGGAAAGCTTGGGGGTGAGCGGCCGTGCCATTGGGTTCCTCCATCAACTGTTTCCACCACAATAACGAATTTCATTCGCCAACCCCTTGCGCCGACCGGGATGTGATCCGGATAATAAACGAACCATATTCGTTTCAATGGACCCCGCCCGAAGGAGCCCCATGGCCACCCCGATCCCCACGCACGCCGGCACCCCGCATCCCCGCACGGACCCCGCGATCGGTTGGCTGATGCCGGCCGAGACGGCGCCACAATCCCGGATCTGGATGGCGTTCCCGCCCGGCGGCTACGCCCTGGGGGACACGCCGGAGGAGGCGCACGCGGCCCGGGGCACCTGGGCGGCCGTGGCCAACGCCGCTGTCGAGTTCCAGCCCGTCACCATGGTGGTGGCCCCCGGCGACCGCGAGGTCGCCGCCAGCTATCTCTCCCCCGACGTCGAGATCGCCGAGGCGCCGCTGGACGACGCCTGGATGCGCGACATCGGCCCCACCTTTGTCATGACGAACGACGGCGGCGCGCCCCGCCTGGGTGCCGTGAACTGGGTTTTCAACGGGTGGGGCGGCCAGGACTGGGCCACGTGGGACCATGATGCGCGCATCGGCGCCACCGTCGCGGAGCTGGCCGGCGTCGACGTCATCGACTCGCCACTGGTCAACGAAGGCGGCGGCATCCAGGTCGACGGCGAGGGCACCGTGCTGGTCACCGAGACCGTCCAGCTGGACCCGGGCCGCAACCCCGGCTGGGGCAAGGCCGAGGTCGAGGCGGAGCTGGCCCGCACCATCGGCGCCACCAAGGTGATCTGGCTGCCGCGCGGCCTGGCCCGGGACGCCGAACGATTCGGCACCCGCGGCCACGTGGACATCGTGGCGGCCATCCCGAGCCCCGGCACGCTCCTGGTGCACCGGCAGGCGAACCCGGAACACCCCGACTTCGCCATCACCGCCGACATCATCGAGCACCTGGCCGCCACCACGGACGCGGCGGGACGGGCCTGGAACATCATCGAGGTCCCCGCGCCGGCCACGCTCACCGACGACGAGGGCTTCGTCGATTACAGCTACATCAACCATCTGGTGCTCAACGGCGGCGTCATCGCGTGCAGCTTCAACGACCCCATGGACGCCACCGCCGTCGAAATCCTGTCCGCCGCGTATCCCGGCCGCAAGGTCGTCACGGTCGACGCCCGGGAACTGTTCGCCCGCGGCGGCGGCATCCACTGCATCACGCAGCAGCAACCCGCACTGCCGTAGGCCGCTCCAGGGTGTCGCCGGTGCTCGTCCAAGTCCGGCCGCGGTTGAACCCGGCCGCCGCCGGCTTCGTTTACACGTTACGTGGCCGGTAACCGTCGTCCCCGTCCGGTCTTCGGCGCCCCGGCCACCCGAGGAAGGAAAATGTGATGTTCACAAGACCAACACTCCCGGGCCGCCTCCGCCGGTGCCTCGCAGCGGCCAGTTTGACTGGCCTGGTCCTGGCCCTTGGGCTGGCGGGCCCGGCGGGCGCCGTGGCCGGCCCGGCACAGCCGGCGGGATCCGGCACGGTTGCCGCCGGCTCGTTCAACCGGCCGGGCGATCTGCTGATCGCCGACCAATTCAACAACAGGGTCATCGAGGTCAACGCCCAGCACAAGATCGTCTGGCAGTTCGGCCTGGGGCCCAATGACTTCTCCGCCCGGTCGATCATCGGCGTCAACGACGCCCAGCGGGTCGGACCCCTGACGCTCATGGCCGGCACCGGAACGCCGGCCAACACCATCCCGCAATGCCCCCAGGGCTGCCCCGACAACCGGGTCATGCTGGTCACTCAAACAGGGCACATCGTGTGGCAGTACGGGACATTCGGAGTCACCGGCTCCGGTCCCAACCAGCTCAACACCCCCGTCCAGTCCACCTGGCTGCCGACCGCACACGTGCTGATCACCGACCAGGCCAACGAACGGATCATCGAAGTCAACCTGACCCGGCACATTGTCTGGCAATACGGGATGACGGGAACGGCAGGTGCCGGATTCAACCAGCTCAACAACCCCAACAGTGCTGAGCTGCTGGCCAACGGCCACATCCTCATCGCCGATGAGAACAACAACCGGGTGATTGAGGTCAACCGCCAGCACCAGATCCTCTGGCAGTACCCCGCCGTCCCGGACACCAACCTGCTCAACGGGGCCGCGTTTGCCAGCCGACTGCCCAACGGGCACACCTTGATCACCGATTCCAACAACAACCGCGCCATCGAGGTGACCCCGGCCGGACACGTGGTCTGGAGCTACACCACCAACACCCAGGCGGGCAGCAACGCCAATCCGCTGCCGACCCGCGCCGTCCGGCTTCGCAACGGCAACACCCTGATCAGCGATCAATTCAACAACCGGGTGATCGAGGTGAACCACGCCGGCATGATCGTGCGCCAGGATGGCCTGCTCAACGTCTCCGACTACAGCCCGACCACCACGACGGCGGGCCTGTACGCGCCCTACGACGCGAAGGTCGTTGGAGACTACACCGGGTTGACCCCACCGTTCGGCTTCCTGGACCTGCGCTAACCTGAGCCGGTTCGGTGATTGAGCTTGCCGAAATCACCCCGGGTCTCGACAGGCTCGACCACCGGNTGGTTGAGCCTGCCGAAATCAGGTTTCGGCAAGCTCAACCACCGGGGGTTTCGACAGGCTCGACCACCGGCACCGATTAGACATCAAACGTCTAACGTTTTATCTTTAAGCAATGCCCCCTTACGATTCCGGCNNNGCGATCCTGGACCCGGCCGCGACCACCGATGCGGTGATTGAGCCCGTCGAAATCACTGCGGTCTCGCTCCCCAGCGGCTCCCACTGCTCGCAAGCTCGCAGCGGGTCCCTCGCCGCTGTGGGCCCAAGCTCGACCACCGGAGCCTCGACCACCGGAGCCCGGCGCACCCGCCTCATGGTCGTGGCCGGGGTGGCCGCCGTCGTGCTGATCGGGTTGAACCTGCGTTCCGGGATCTCCAGCGCATCGGCCCTGTTCCACGACCTGCAACAGGTCCTGGGCTACGGCGCGTTCACGGCCGCACTGCTGCCATCCATCCCGACGCTGTGCTTCGCCATCGCCGGCGCGGGCACGTCGTGGCTGGTGCGCCGCACCGGCGTCGAGAAGGCCATCGCCATCGCCCTGGCCACACTGGCTCTCGGGCTGGGTCTGCGCGCCGTCCCGACCGTCGGCATGCTGGTGCTGGGCACCGTGGTGAGCATGTCCGGGCTGGCCGTGTGCAACGTTGCCATGCCGTCGTTCATCCGGGAGCACTACGCGCACAAGACGGCCACCATGACGGGCGTCTACACCATCACCATGTCGATCGGCGCCACGCTTTCCGCGGCCATGAGCGTCCCGCTGGCGCTGCAGCTGCACTCCCCGTCACTGGGCCTGGCCGCCTGGGCCATCCTGTCCGTCGCGACACTGGCCGCGTTCGCACCGATCGCCATCGCCGCGCACCGCCGCCCTGCCGCCGGACCCGCCACGCACGCCTCGCCCTGGCCGCTGCTGAAAACTCGGCAGGGCCTGCTGATCACGGCGTTCTTCACCATCCAGGCCATCGCCGCGTACTCGGTGATCAGCTGGTTCCCGTACATCCTCACGTCCCGCGGCCTGGACCCGGCCGCCAGCGGGCTGATGTTCGGACTCGCCCAGGTGGTCACCGTCCCGGCGAACGTGGTGCTGCTGGCCATGGCCGCCCGGCCCCGGCTGCTGCGCCCGGCGTTCCTGCTGGCCAGCGGCTGCTACCTGGCCGGCGCCGTGGCCCTGCTCCTCCTACCCGTGACCGCCGCCGCGCTGCCGGCCGTGCTGCTGGGCCTGGGTTTCGGGGTGTTCCCGCTGGTCTTGGTGGTCATCAGCCGCAGCGGCACGACGACGGCTGACGCCACGGCCATGTCCACCCTCGCGCAGTCGGTGGGCTACTTCTTCGGCACGCTGGGCCCGTTCGGCCTGGGCCTGGCGCACAGTGCCAGCGGCGGCTGGACGCTTCCCCTGGTGCTGCTGGTGGCCATCGCCGCCATCCAGGTGGTGCTGGCCTGGCTGCTCACGGCCGTCCGGAAGCATGTGGCCGCAGAGCCGCGGGCCGAGGAGCAGAGGATCGCGTCATGACGCTCACCCCCTCGCATCGCGAACCGCTCGCCCAGGAGGTGACCGGGAAGCTCCGTGACGCCATCAGCTCCGGCGAGTGGCCGCTCAACGAGCGCATCCCGGCCGAGCCGGCGCTCATGGCGTCGCTCGGCGTGTCCCGGGGCACGCTGCGCGAGGCGGTCAAGTCGCTGGCGCATGCGGGCATGCTGGAGGTGCGCCGCGGCGACGGCACGTATGTGCGGGCCACGAGCGAGATCGCCGGGGTCACGCAGAAGCTGATTGGCCGGCACGGCGCCGAGCACGTGATCGAGGTCCGGTTCGGCCTCGACACGCAGGCCGCCCGGTTGGCCGCCCTCCACGCCGATGAGACGCAGGTGGGCGAGCTGCGCGCCCACCTGGCGGGCCGCCGTCGTGCCTGGGACGACGGCGACCTGCCCACGTGGGTGGAGCGGGACTGGGACTTTCACCTGGCCGTGGCGGCGGCGTCCGCGAATCCGCTCTTGTTTGAGCTGTATGAGTCGTTCGGGGACGTGTTCCGCAGCAATTTACTGGTCCAGCGCGGCGCCAAGGGCTACTTCGGCTGCCATCCGGAGGGCCATGAGGACCTGCTGGCGGCCATCGAGGCGCACGACCCGGACGCCGCGCTGGAGAGCGTGAACCAGAACCTGAACTACTGCCTGCGCTGGTTGCAGGCGTAGGTATCAGGCGGTGACGATTACGCGGTGACGTTGGCCCCGCGGGACACGGCCACCATGTCCTCGCGCGGGACCACCTTGACGCGCTCGCGCCGCACCGGGCCGGCCTCGGTGGCGGCCGCGCCGAGCGCCAACTCGTGCGCATCCAGCTCGAGCCAGCCCTCCCACGTGGTGAACTCGACGCCGCGGTCCGCCAACAGGTCCGTCACGGCGTCGGCGGACGGCACGACGGCGGCGGGCAGGCTTGCGCGGTCGGCCAACAGATTCGTGATGGTCTCCAGGGCGTCGCCCTTCGTGTGGCCGATCAGCCCGACCGGGCCGCGCTTGATCCAGCCGGTCGCGTACAGGCCCGGCACCGGGGCGCCNGCGTCGTTCACCACCACCCCGCGGCGGTGGTCGAACTCGACGTCGGCCAGCGCCGAGCCGAAATAGCCCACCGAGCGATAGACGGCCTGGACCGGGTAGTCGAGGAACTCGCCCGTGCCGCGCGCATTGCCGGTGCCGTCCAGCTCGGTGCGCTCGAACCGGATCCCGGTGACCTTCCCGTCCTCACCCTGGATTTCCACGGGGTTGTGCAGGAAGTGCAGGTGCAGGCGCCGGGATGCGCCCGTGGTGGGGTCGGCGGCGTCGTCGTCCTGCTCCACGAGCCAGTTGGTCAGCGTGGTGACCATGGTCTTGACCTGGTTGTTCGTGCGCACCAACTCGTCCGAGGCCGCGTCGAACTCGAAATCCTCCGGATACAACACAAT
>NZ_RWKQ01000078.1 GCF_003946885.1 Specibacter cremeus
ATGGATAATCCTTCATACTCCAATACTGGACCCACGGTCCGCCGCGGTCACCGGGAAAACCGAACACTTTCCCAACACGTTCTTAGGCACCGGAATCCGCGGATTTTGGTGCTTAAGTGCGCCCTAGTTGGACGGCGGCTAGAGGTTCTCCCGGTACGCCCGGGCCAGTGCGTCGCGGACGACGTCGTCCACGGCTTGCGCCGTCGTCAACCGGATGCGGCGGGTGAGGGTGTCGGGGTTCCGGACCTCCTCGAGGCGTCCGGCCACCGGGGCGGCGGTGCGCAGCAGCACGTCCACGGCGCTCTTGGTGGCCGGGGTGACCTGGGCGAACTTGCGCCGCGGCGTGTGCAGGGAGACGAACGTCTTGCGGACCTGGACGTCGACGTCACCCACGCCCAGCGCCAGCTCGATGACGGCATCGGCGATGGGCCGCAGCCGGGGCCGGTCGGCGTACTGGCCGTCCAGCAGTTCGGCGGCATCCGTGAGGAGGAAGTCCGGGTAGCCGAACAGCTCCCACATGACCGGGTTCTGCGCGTAGCCGGTGACGCCCTGGCCCGCCAGCCAGGCCCGGGTGGCCGGTTCCCCGTCCGGTGCCTGTGCCTTCGGGGCTTCGGCGCGGGCCCGCGCCACCCACCAGGGCACGCCGTGGCCCGTGCGGCGCAGCAGCAGCCCGATGTTCTCATCGAGCATGCCCCGCCAGGACTTGAAGTTGTCACCGGCCATGATTCCTCCTGGCTACACCCGCCGGAACGCCAGGTCGAAGATGGTGCGCCCGGCCTTGTGCGCCTTGTTCTCGAAGCTCGTCAGCACCCGGCCGTCGAAGCGCGGGGCCCAGCCGCCCTCGGTGTCGGGCTCATCGCCGGCCTCGCAGTCCACGCCGGTGCGCCGCGCCCTGGTGAGCGGGCTGAGCTCACCGGCGCGCTCGCCGTCGTGCAGGTTCTCGAAGTCCGCCGACGCCGCGCCGACGGCACGCATCTGCTCGGCGTAGCCGGACCAGTCGGTGGCCAGCCGCCACACGCCGCCGGGGGCGAGCGCGCGGGCGACGAGCGGGGCGAACGTGTCCTTCACCATGCGGCGCTTGTTGTGCTTCGTCTTGTGCCACGGGTCCGGGAAGAACACCCAGACCTCGGCGGCGGACCCGGCCGGCAGCATGGTGGAGAGCACCTCGGGGGCGTTGGCCTGCACCACGCGCACGTTCGCCAGGTTGTTGGCCACGATCTTCTGGATGGTCTGGGCCAGGCCGGGCGTGTAGACCTCGACGGCCAGGAAGTCCTTGTCCGGGTTTTCCTTGGCGGCGTGCACCACGGCCTCGCCCAGCCCGGAGCCGATCTCCACGATCAGCGGGGCGGTGCGGCCGAACTCGGCGGCCGCGTCGAACACGAAGTCCGGATGGACGGACGTGTCGGCGATGTGCCGGGGGATCTCGACCGCATACGTGCCGGAGTGGTCGTCCCACGCCTTCTGCCGGCGGCCCTGCAGGCGGGTCCCGCGACGCACGAACGACACCGGCTGCGCCCGGTAGGTGCCGTGCGCGGCCTGCACGTCCGGCGGGATGGGGCGCGAGGCGGGGCCGGATTCTGGGTGTTCGCTCATTCCGTCCAGAATACCGGCCCCGCCTGGGGGTTCCGCCTACGCGGCGACGGCCTCGGTGAGGTCCTTGCCGCGCGTTTCCGGGATGGTGAAGATGACCGCGGCACTGACCAGCAGCAGGACCACGGCGTACACGCTGAACATGGTCGCCAGGTTGATGGACCCCAGCCAGGTCTGCAGATAGGGGGCGGTCCCGCCGAACACGGCCACGCAGATGGAGTACGGCACGCCCACGCCCACGGTGCGGATGCTGGTCGGGAACAGCTCGGCGTACACGGCCGGGACGATTGACGCGCTGGCGGCGATGAAAACCAGCATCACCGACATGCTCACGGCCAGCTCCCATGGGGAGTCCTTCAGCAGCCAGGTCATCGGGAAGTGCAGCACGGCGGTGCCGATGGCGCCGCACAGCAGCACCTTCTTGCGGCCGATCCTGTCCGAGAGCTTGCCCCAGAACGGCAGGGCGGCGATGAAGACGACGTTGCCGATCACACCGGCCCACAGCGCCGCGCCGCGGTCCATGTGCAGCGAGGTGGCCGCGTAGCTGGGGGCCACCACGCCCCAGATGTAGTAGATGACGGTCAGCCCGACGGTGAGGCCGATCACCTGCAGGGCCTGCTTGCGGTAGCGGACAATCTGCGGCCAGATCGCGGCCCGCTTGGCTTTTGCGTCCTCGCCGGTGAAGATGTCGGACTCGTGCAGCCGGGCGCGCATGAACAGCGCGTACAGGCCCAGGACGGCGCCGATCGCGAACGGCACGCGCCAGCCCCACGCCTGCATGTCCGCCTTGCTCAGGAACGTTGTCATGACGGCGCCGAGCAGGGTGCCGAACAGGATGCCGGCGGTGCCGGAGGTGTAGATCAGCGTCGACCAGAGGCCGCGCTTTTCCTTCGGCGCCATTTCGGACAGGTACGTCTGCGACGACGGCAGCTCGCCGCCGTGGGCCAGGCCCTGGAGCAGCCGGGCCACCAGCAGGGTCAGTGAGGCGAACACGCCCACCGTGCCGTAGCTGGGGGCGACGGCGATCAGCAGACTGCCGACCGAGGCGAGCCCGACGGCGAGCGTCATGGAGGATTTGCGCCCGATCCGGTCCCCGATCCAGCCGAACAGGAAACCGCCGAAGGGGCGGGCCACGAAACCGACCGCGAAGATGGCCAGCGTGGACAGCACGGCCGACGTCGGATCCTTCGGGTTGAACAATGCCCCCGCCAGGAACGGGGTGAACGTGGCGTAGACGGCCCAGTCGTACCATTCGACGGCGTTGCCGATGCCGGTGCCGAGCAGGGTCCGCCACAACTTGGGGTGGCCGGCCGCGGTGGCGGTCTGGGGGTTGATTGCTGTTGTCATGGAGGGCTCCGGGAGCTAGTGGGAGGCGGGGGCCGGCCGCGCGGCGGCGAGGGACGCCAGCCTGCTGGTGGCCAGTTCGGCATACAGGGCGGCACCATCGGTGAGGACGCCGTCGTCGAACGTTGCGTAGGGGGAGTGGTTGAACGCCGTGGTGGTGTGGTCTTGCCCCGGGGCCACGGCGCTGAGACCGATGAACGTGCCGGGGACGGCGGCCATGACACGGGAAAAGTCTTCCGAGCCGCTGATCGGGGTGGCCATGCGGGTGAGCCGTTCGGCGTTGAACATCCCGGCGATGACGCCCTCCGCCTGTTCGGTTTCGGTCACGTCGGTGATGCTGAGCGGGTATTCGGTTTGGTAGTCGACGTCCACCTCGAGGCCGTGGGCGGCGGCGATGTTCTCCAGCAGTCGCGGCACGGCGGTGCGCATCCTCTCCCGGGATGCCTCCGAGAAGGTGCGGATGGTGGCCTCGAAGTGGGCCGTTTCCGGGATGACGTTGCGCTTGGTGCCGGCCTGCAGCAGGCCCACCGTCACCACCACCGGGTCGAACATGTNTGAACTGGCGGGTCACCATGACCTGCAGCGCGGTGACCATCTCCGCGGCTGCGGTGACCGGGTCCTTGGCCATGTGCGGGGCGGAGCCGTGGCCGCCGGCGCCCAGGACGGTCACCACCAGGCCGTCGGAGGCGCTCATCATGACGCCGGGCTTGGTGCAGAACTGTCCGTGCGGGGCCAGGCCGGAGAAGACGTGCATGCCGTAGGCGGCGTCGGCCCGGCGGCCGGCGGCGTCCAGGACACCCTCGCGGATCATGACGGACGCGCCGTCGTACCCCTCCTCGCCGGGCTGGAACATGAGGACGACGTCGCCCTCGAGTTGGTCGCGCCGGTCGGCCAGGAGCGTGGCGGCCCCGGTGAGCATGGCGGTGTGGAGGTCGTGCCCGCAGGCGTGCATGGCGCCGTCGACGCGGGAGGTGAACTCGACGCCGCTGCGTTCCTGCACGGGCAGCGCGTCCATGTCGGCACGCAGCAGGACCACCGGCTTGTCCGCGCGGCCGGTGGCGCCACCGCGCAGCACGGCCGTGACGGAGGTGGTGCCGGTGCCCAGCGAGATCTCATAGCCGAGGCCGTCCAGCGCCGTCAGGACCTTTTCCTGGGTGCGCGGCAGGTGCAGGCCGATCTCCGGGTCCCGGTGCATTTCATGGCGGAAGCGGGTCAGCGCCGCGGTGAGGTCGGCTGCGTCGATCGACATTCATGCTCCTTGTGGTTTGTCTCACATTTGGCTTGTGTCCATTGTCGGACCCGACGGCGATTGCCCTTCCAAATCCCTGAAAACGTGCAAATAATGCTTGAATGCGTAAGAAGTCATGCAATGGGTGGAAGGCGGTCCGGCCGTGGAACTGAGCGAGGAGGACTTGGCGTTGATCCATGCCCTCCAGATTGCGCCGCGGGTGGGTTGGACCGACGCCGCCGAGGTGCTGGGCGTGCACGCCACGTCGCTGGCGGCCCGGTGGGAACGCCTGAACGGGCAGGGTGCCGCCTGGGTCACCGGGCATCTGGTCGGGGACCCGAAGCAAATGTCGCTGGCGTTCATCGAGGTGGACTGCCGGATGGAACGCCGGGCGCAGGTGGTGGCCGCGCTCGCCGCCGTGCCGGAGATTGTCACGGTGGAGGAGGCGGCCAGCAACCGGGACCTGGTGCTGACCGTGGTCACGGAATCGCTGCAGAACCTCAGCGACGAGGTGATCCCGGCGATTGCGGCGATCGATGGCGTGACCAAGAGCCAGACGTCGCTGTGCACCCGGCTGCACAGCGGCGGCTATGCGTGGCGGCTCAATGTGCTGGACCGGCGCCAGCAACAACGGCTCGCGGCGCTCAACCATGTGGCCCGGGTGCCGGGCCCGCTGCCGCAGAGCCACAAGGCGCTGTTGCCGCTGCTGGCGGCCAACGGCCGGGCCACGGCCGCGCAGATGGCCCGGGCCCTGGGCCGGACGCCGGCCACCGTGCAACGCCAGCTCAACCGCGTGCTGGGCTCCGGCGTGCTGTCCTTCCGCTGCGAAATGGCCCAGCGCGGCTCGGGGTTCCCCGTGTCCGTCCAGTGGTTTGCGCGGGTCCCGGCGGGATCGCACCTGAGCGCGGCCGCGGCGCTGGCCAAGGTGCCGAACGTCCGCCTCTGCGCCTCCACCACGGGACGGACCAACTTTGTCGTTTTCATGTGGCTGCGCAGCGTGGCCGAGGTGATGGACATGGAACTGATCCTGCAGCAGAGCATCCCCGGCATTGAACTGGTGGAGAGCGCCGTCATCCTCGCCACGGCCAAACGGGTGGGGTGGATGCTCAATCCGGACAGCACGGCGGTGGGCCTGGTGCCCGGCGCCATCTCCATGGGAGGGCAGGCCGGCTAGGCTCCGGGCAGTGAAAGGAGCCGGCCCAAAGGTGACCTGCCCCACCAAGGCGCGGACCGCCGTCGTCCGCCTGTTAGGATGGAGATACTTTATGCGCGTCATTTCGCGCATTCTGCGTCGATGAACGCATGCAACTTGTCCCACCGGCAACCCGCAGTCGGGCCCACGAGGTGGTGGTTGACACGCTCTGGCATTGAAATCGGCGAACCCGTGGTCCATACCGGCCAATGGGACGTTGAACCGCCTTCAAGAAAGACTCTCTTACCTTCATGACTTCTTTTGCTGCCCTTGGTGTGCCCAAGGAACTCGTCACCTCGCTTGCCGCCTCCGGCATCGAGGACGCGTTCCCCATCCAGGTCAAGACCCTGCCGGACACCCTCGCCGGGCGCGACGTGCTGGGCCGTGGCCGCACCGGCTCCGGCAAGACCATCGCGTTCGCCATCCCGCTCGTGGCCCGGCTGGCCGAGCGCGAGGCCTCCTACTTCCGCAAGCCGCGCCGCCCGCTGGGCCTGGTGCTGGCCCCGACGCGTGAACTTGCCACCCAGATCAACAACACGGTCGAGCCGCTGGCCAAGGCCGCCGGGCTGAACACCACCGTCATCTTCGGCGGCGTATCCCAGGCCCGCCAGGAGAAGGCGCTGAACGCGGGCGTCGACATCGTCATCGCCTGCCCCGGCCGGCTCGAGGACCTGATGAAGCAGGGACTCGTCTCGCTCGAGGGCGTCGAGGTCACCGTGCTCGACGAGGCCGACCACATGGCCGACCTCGGGTTCCTGCCGGTCGTGAAGAAGCTGCTCGACCGCACGCCCGCCCAGGGCCAGCGCCTGCTGTTCTCGGCCACGCTGGACAACGGCGTGGACAAGATCGTCCAGCGGTACCTCTCCAACCCGCTGACCCACTCCGTGGACGATCCCACGGCGGCCGTGACGACCATGGAACACCACGTGTTCGTGGTCAACGATGCGACCGTGAAGAAGTCGCTGATCGTGGAACTGGCCTCCGGCGCCGGGCGCCGCATCTTGTTCATGCGCACCAAGCACCACGCCCGCAAGCTGGCCAAGACGCTCACCGACGCCGGCATCCCGGCCGTCGACCTGCACGGAAACCTGTCGCAGAACGCCCGCGACCGGAACCTGGCCGAGTTCTCCTCCGGCGACGTGCGCGTGCTCGTCGCCACCGACGTGGCGGCCCGCGGCGTGCACGTGGACGACATCGAGTTGGTCATCCACGTCGACCCGCCGACCGAGCACAAGGCGTACCTGCACCGCTCCGGGCGCACGGCCCGTGCCGGCAGCGACGGCACCGTCGTGACCATCACGCTGCCCGAGCAGCAGCAGGACGTGAAGAAGCTGATGCGCGCCGCCGGCGTGGACGTCTCATTCGAGCGCGTCTCGCCGAACTCGCCGGTCGTGGCGTCGCTGGTGGGTGAAGTGGCCGACAAGATCGACCCGCGCACCCGGGCAGCGCTGCTGGCCGCGAAGTCCGCGCCGCAGGGTGGTGGCCAGTCCACCGGCGCGAACGCCGCGCGCAAGCGGGCCCGCCGTGACGGCGCCGCCCCGGCCGGTGGCGGCCGTGGCGGCCGCGCGTCCGGCTCGCGTTCGGACGCCGGCGCCGGCGTCGACTCAAGGGGCGGCAACCGTGCCGAGCGTCGCAAGGACCAGCCGCAGGGCCCGCGTTTCGGCTCCGACGTGCGTCAGCCACGCGACGGCCGGCCCGCCCGCGACGGCGCCGCGGCCCGGGGCCAGCGCGCCCCGCAGGGCGCCTCGCACCACAACGACGCACCCCGGGCGGCCGGCTCCCGCGGCAAGAGCGGCGCTTCGCGCGGTTCCGGCACGGCCACCGTCTGGTCCTCCACCACGGGCGGCACGTCCGGCGGCAGCTACGGCTCCGGCGGGTCAGGCCGTCCGGCCCGGTCCGGCGGCGCGCGCCGCGCCTCCGCGCCGGCGTCGAACCAGCGTCGCGGGCGGTAACTTCCGGGTATTCCTTGCCGGTGAAGTCCCAGCAAACTCGTGTGGCCCCACCCAATTGGGTGGGGCCACACGAATTTGATATTTGATAGGAGTTCGGGTGCCACAGGCTACGGTCTCAGGGCGGCAGGCGGCTCAGCGACGGTTGCCTATGACACGGGGAACGCATTGTCGCCGGGGATGTGCAACAGTTTCCGGGTTCCGAGAGGTTTGTCCAACGTGATGACGCCGCTGGGCGTCAGCAGCAATGCGACATCGTTGCACGGCAAGGCCGGGTTACGGTAGACCGGCGCGATGGCGACTTCGGCGGGAGTTTCGGCCACAACAACACCCTTGTCGGTCTGGCATTCCCCACCCTGCGAATACTGGATGACGAGCTGCTTTCGGCCGTCCCGGATTTCCAGAAGCCGCCACGAACCAACCATATCGCCACCGCGAAACGTCCCAATACGATGCACCGGCTGCGGAATTGGCTGGCCGGGCAACAAGCCGGCGGGTTTCAACGGGTCGGTGATCGCGGAGTTCCAGAGACTGTCCGGAATTCCTGCATGGGATGCTGGGCCTTGGCCACAAGCCGCGGTGCTGAGCGCCAGTGCGATGACGATTAGAGTACGGCGGAATCCTCGCGTCACCCGTTTCACCCGACATCAATCTGCAAATTGCCGTATGGCGAGCCAAGCCGAGTGGCGAGGGCCTGCCAGGGGAGATAGTAGCAGAGGTTCGACGGACTGATATTTGACTCCCCATGGCGGTCGCGATGATGTGACAGGCACGCTACACCGGCCTATACCACGAAGCAATGGTTTGGTGCCACTGGTATCGAAACCGTGGTCAGGCCGGGTCGACGGTCAGCACCGCAAGGAACCCGCGGCCCGTGATCTCCGGCGGGGCGTCGGCGCCCACCACGGTGTCAAAGCGGCCCAGGTTGAACCGGTCCACCGTGTCGGCGCCGTCCGCGCCCGGGGCCGTGCCGTCGTCGCCCGTCCCTGCAGTTGACGGGGCGGTCACCGTGGCACTGCCCTGCAGCAGCACCGCATGCTGGCCGGCGAACACGGGGTGCGGGCGCTGCTTCGACAGCTCCAGCACCACCGCGAAACCCTTGCACACGCCGCGGCGGGTCATCAGGTTCAAATCGACCAGGCTGCCGGTGGGCAGCGTGGCGCTCGTGGCGGCGTCGCCGGGGAACCGGAACGGCCGGTACTTCTCCAGCGCATGCTCCGCCCCGTCCACGGTCAGCGCGATCAGGTCGCCGTCGATGATGGTCAGGATCCGGTCGATGCCCGGCAGCGGCGAGAACGGCCCGGCCGCGGCGACCTCGGCGATGCTGATGCGCCAATCCCACGGGTGTCCGTCCGGGGGGCCGACGAGGCCGGCCGCCACCTGGCGCGTGACCCCGCCGCCGTTGGCCCACCGGCCAGGTTCCAGTGCCGCGTACCGGATGATCCGCATGGTCAGTCGTCCACGTTCTCGACGCTATACACGCGCACCCGTTTGGGCTCGGCGGCCCTCTTCCGGGACACCCGCTTGACGTACGCGTACCCGGCGGAGATGGCGATCGACACCCCGAAGGCCAGGATGATCTTCAGTGGCAGCGGAAAGCGCGTGACGGCGAGAATCAGGCACATCAAGGCAAAGCTGGCGAACTGGACGGTGATGTCCAGCCAGGTGGTTTTTCCGCGCATGGTTAAAGCGTACCGCGCCGCCCTTGGGGCCTATTCGCGGCCCTGCGACACTGAGGCGGGGTTGGCGGCGCGGGAACCGACGACGGCGGCCGCGGCCCGGTCGAGGAGGTCCAGGTGCGCCGGGGTCAGGGTGAGGTCGAGCGCGCCGAGGTTCTCGTCGATGCGTGCCGGCTTGCGCGTGCCCGGGATCGGCACGACCGGCAGGCCGAAACGGCCGCCCTGGGCGAGTAGCCAGGCCAGGGCGACCTGGGCCGCCGTCGTCTGTGAACCCGTGCCGGCCGTGAGGTCGGCGGCGACCCGTTGGACGGCGTCGACGACGGCCTGGTTGGCGTCCAGCGCCCCGGCGGCGAAGCGCGGGATGTTGTGCCGGAAATCGCCGGGGCCCAGGTCCGCGGCGTGCACCGTGCCGGTGAGGAAGCCGCGGCCCAGCGGCGAATACGGCACCAGGCCCACGCCCAGTTCGGCCGCCGCCGGCACCACGTGCGCCTCGACGTCGCGGCTCCAGATGGACCATTCGCTTTGCACGGCGGCGATCGGGTGGACGGCACAGGCGGCGCGCAGCTCGTCGGCGGTCACCTCGGACAGGCCCAGGTGGCGGACCTTGCCGGCCTTGACCAGTTCCGCCATGGCGCCGACCGTCTCCTCGATGGGCACGCGCGTATCGCGCCGGTGCATGTAGTAGAGGTCGATCACGTCCGTGCCGAGCCGGGCCAGCGACTCGTCCACCGCCTGGCGGACGTAGGGTGCGTCGCCACGGACCTCGGTGGCCCCCTCGGCCGGGTTGCGGACGAGCGCGAACTTCGTGGCCAGCTGGACCTCGCCGCGGCGGTCCTGCAGCAGCCGGGAGATCAGTTCCTCATTGCCGCCGGCGCCGTAGATGTTGGCCGTGTCGAGGAACGTCACGCCGGCGTCCACGGCGTGGTGGAGGGTCCGCAGGGCCTCGGCAGGGTCCACGGCGCCGTACACGGGCGTGAGCGCCATGCCGCCAAAGCCCAATGGGCTGAGGGCTCGCACATAAATTATTTCGGTTCATCCGGGCGTGTCGTTTTCTCCTTCGGAGCGGCGGTTACGGTGTAGTTCCAGTCG
>NZ_RWKQ01000079.1 GCF_003946885.1 Specibacter cremeus
CCCAGCCCCACCACCGCCAGCCCGGTTGATCTCCCGGCGTTTTAAAAACTATCCGAAACGACTACTGACACACGCACCTAGGACAAGGACACAGACCATGAACATGACCAAAACTGCACACCACACATCCGCCCCCGACCGAAACCATGGCCGGACGCCTCTCAGGCGGCGGTGGGTCGGCATCACCGCCCCCCTCGCCCTGGCCCTCGCCGGAGGCCTGGCCGGCGCCCTGCCCGCCCATGCCACCACCGGCCCGGAAGCACCCGCAAACACCAGCGCATCCGTCGTGAAAGTCGACACCGGAATCGGCACCTGCACCGGCACCCTGGTCAGCCGGCTCTGGGTCGTCACCGCCGCAAGCTGCTTCACCGCCAACCCCGCAGACTACCCCAGCCTCACCGCAGGCGCCCCACCTCGGCCTGCGAAGGTCCTCACCGGTGCCGACGCCGCCACCCGCGACAAGCCCGGCACCGCCGTGCTGCAAATTCAGACCGCACCCGCCGCACTCGCACGCGACATAGTCCTCGTTGAGCTGGCCCTGCCCATCGACACGATCACCCCGGCCAAGGTTGCAGTGACCGCACCCCAGGCTTCCGAAACCCTGACCTTCACCGGTTTCGGGCGCACCGCGACGGAATGGGTGCCTGACAAGCCCCACACCAGCGACTTCCAGGTCGGCTCACTGGCCCCATCAACACTCACCGTCACCCCGGCAACACCCGGCGCAGCCCTGTGCGCCGGGGACGGCGGAGCACCAGGGATCCGCACCACACCTTCAGGTCCCGAACTGGCCGCCATCGTCAGCACCAGCACACAGGGCGGCTGCCTCTACTCGCAGGCCACCGATTCCAACGCCACGGCCACCAGGATCGATGACCTCATCGACTGGATCGCAACCACCACGGCCACAGAGTCAGCCCACGCCTCAAGCCACCTGATCAAAACCAATGACGTCGTGGCCTCCGACGCCGCCAAGCTCCTCTACCGCTACCCCGGAAACGGCAAAACCCAGCTCGGCATGCGCGAAGTCATCGGCTCCGGCTGGACCGGGCTCAAAGCGGGATTCGTCGCCGACTGGAACGGCGACGGAATCCAGGACATCGTGGCGCAGACCACCGATGGGCGCCTCGACGTCTACCTCGGCTCAACCAGCGGGTACCTGCGCCCGATCAGCCTCGGCACCAGCTGGAAGGACTGGACCCTGGTCGTCGGGCGATGGAAAAAGGCCGACAAAAACCCCGGGATCATCGGATACAACGCCACCGGAAGCCTCGTCTACCTCGGCAACCCAACAGGGACCACCCTCGCACCCGCAGTGGCCATCGGCAACGGGTGGACCGGGCTGGGCCTCACCATGATCGACTTCGACAAAGACGGCAACCTCGACCTCCTCGCCAAAGACACCGCCGGGGAACTCAAGCTCTACCGCTCCAACGGCGCCGCCGGATTCATCGCAGAGACACGACCCGTTGTCGGAGTCGGCTGGAGCACTATAACAAGCATGAACCCCATCTACGACTTCGCCGGCACCGGCAGCGCCGGCGTCGTGGCCAGAGATGTCAACGGCCTGCTCCGCTACTACCCGGTGACTGCACCCCGCACCTGGGGGACGCCAATCCAGATCGGAAATTCATGGAACCCCATGACAATTTTTGGGCAAACGCCCAGATAGACCACGGCCGGCACGACTGATCTTGCCGCAAGCCGCAAAGTCAGCCACACCGGGAAACCGAAAACAAGGTCAACCTTTCCGCACCATCGTCACCCGACAAGGCCGGACGGAGGAATTGCACGGACAGAGACCGCGTCCACCCAAAGGCACTCTACTGCACCGTTTCGGCGCAGTAGAGTGCCAGGTCACATTAAGACCCGGGTTTCGTTGACAGGCTAACTGGCCAGACCGCCCCTTCAACGAAACCCCGACAAGAACAGGACCTACGGATCATTCGCAGTTTGGCTTACAAAAGTGATCCAAATTCAGGCCGGGCGAGACGACAAATCGGGGGCAATCGCCGTTAGATTGTGGAAATCAACGCTCCAATCCCCCAACAAAAAACCACCAACAAGCATTTTTCATGGCCAAATCGGGCAACTTGCCGACCAGGCCGAAACCGCGCCCTGAACAACGCGAACTTGTGAAGCACGACGGACCGCTCTCGATAACCAGTGGCATGCCATCCGCCATGCCGATGAACCTGCAAACGGTCATCCAACTGCAGCCACGGCGCTACGCTGCAGGGCCTCGTCACGTTTTACTCACGTTTTTGAACGAAAACCCATGCCAATCCATGGCATGTCAACGGGGCACTGTCGTCCCGCACTCCCCCGGAAATTGGCAGTTTATGGCGTCGATCGAAAGCCGTTGGCATGATTCTCCTGAGTTTCTCTTGGTCGCAGGTTCGATTCCTGTCCGGGGCACGCAATATGGCTCTGACCTGCGGTTTTACTCCGCCGGCGAGGGGCGACGGGGGACCAATCCACGTTTTACTCACGTTTTGAACGAAAAGATGCTCACGTTATTCACGTGGTGAGCTGCGAAATAGGTTCAATTTCTACTCACGTTTTTCGACAGACTGGTCCGAAAGTCGCGAGAATCCGAGGTTTCCACGGGTCTGGACAACTTGGGGGCTGTAGCCGATAAAATTGACCCTCCGAGCGGACCGCTCCCACCGCAGGTTCGAGTTCCCGCACCGCCAGCCCGATGACGACGTCCGGCTCTGCTTCCCCGACCGCGATGCCACCTCCGGGGTGGGCTGCATACACGACGACCGACGGAAAATTGACGTTCGACCATCCGTCAGCTTGGACCATCAAGGATCCCGCCGGTGAAGTGCCGGCAGGAGGCGGTGTGCGGGATCGCCCTCCAGGTTCTCGCCGTCGCCCAGGATGCCGCTCGTAGCGGCCCTCGGACGTCCAGCGCACGGCCCATGGTCTCGACCGCCGCGTCGGGGCCCATGGTCTCAACGGCCGTCTCGGCATGTGTCGCGGAGTGGACGACGCCGGCCGGTGCCCCCGGCGTCGTTCATTGAGCACGCGCGGCGGGGAAGGTGGGGCGTGTGTCGGCGGGGCTGTTTCGACGTGCGCGGGCTTCCCGGCAGCGGGACATCACTGAAACTTTCGAACGAGGTGCGTCAAGCTTGCCGACAATAGGCAAAGAAGAAGGATGCACCTGCTGGCCGTTTTCATGGCCCAGGCAACGGCTTCCGCAGCCGGTCGATAAGGAACTCGACCTCAACCACAATGACGACGAGCAGGGGAATATTCAAGATGATGAAAACCACACCGATGCCTGTGCCCCAGACCTCGGCGTTGCCGTGGCCAGGGTTGCCCGCGCCGCCCACCCACGGGTCGTTGATGAGAATCCAGTATGAATGGCCGACGACGAAGAGCAGAACCGCCGCCTGGATCCCGACGGCCCAGAGATGACTTCTCCAGGCGGGCCATAAAACAAGGAGCAGGATAGCGACCTCGGTCACGCCGAGTCATGGAATGACCACATGCGCCAGTGCCTCGGATGCGTGGGGTTTCAGGTTCCCCCAAATTATCAGGACCGCAATCAGGTCGGCCATGATCAGCACAACCCGAACCCGCACCGGGGTCCTCGCCGGGATGACGGCCCGACCCTGCTGGGATTTTGCAATCATTTCGCCCTCCCTGCACTACCGGTGATCCGTCCGGGCGGCCCGTATGGCCTGCCGCCGCAGGGACATCCACAGTCGTGTTGGTGGGAGCCAGGCGAAAACAGCGCCGATGGCAGGAAACAGAACGAAGAGCATGCCCCCTTGAATGAACATGAATTGGTTGAGTGCCTGCCAGTTCAGCGCCGCAGCACCGCCGCCGGTTACCCCGTCCGGAACGGAGGGATCCCAGGCCAGATGAGCCAACTGGGGCAGGTTTGGGACGCTCGCCAGGATGGTCAATACGGCCAGTGTGGAGACCAGGATCAGGCCAGCGCGGAAGCCGCGGAGCACCATGGCGGTACCGGTGGCAATGAGCACCAGATAGATGCCTATCACGGCTGTCCCTGCGACCGTCCAGAATGCCTGTTCGCCGTAGAGGGAAACTGGGGCCAAGACTGTCAAGGCATACAATGACAGCAGTATCCCTGCGGTGATGATTCCCAACCATGCCGAGACAGCAATCGTAGCGGTCCACGGCCGTTTGATCGCACCGCCAAGCTGTGGTACCAACATGGTTGAATTTTACTCTGTTCCATGCCCGCGGCGCCAAGAGGCCATTAGATGACTAGTGCGTATCCGGTTAGCTCAGGTTAGGTCAGCGACAGTCATGAAGCGAGCTCGAATCAGTCCTATTCGTCGCAGAGACTCTNCGGCAGGTGATTCGTGGCTGAACATGGTCGAGATCTTCTTTGGCATCATCGGCAAGATCAAACGCAAATGTGACAGTAGATCCAAGGGCTTGGCGGGACTACATTGTGACCAATGAGTGCCTCCAACCTTCCTCCCGACCCCAGTCAAGGCAAAGTCCCGCCGTACCCGCCACCGGCCTTGATTGAGTTCACACCTGCCGGCGGCTTCTCCGGCATGTTCAAGGTGCACGGCCTCCCCACCGAACTCAAGATCTCCTACTGGATCTGGATCTTCGGCGGTCTCCTCAACGTGCTGTCCGGCCTGTTGCTCCTCCCCGTTGGCTACGGCTACCTGTCCATGGGGACCAACCCTCCAGGAACGATCTTCGTGGGGTTGCTGCCAGTTATCCTCTCCTTGGTCGTTGCGGCGGCGCAGATCCTGCTGGCCACGAAGATGAAGCAAGGCAAGGGATGGGCCAGGGTCGCTCTTTCGGCGATTCTGGTCATATCAGTCATTCCGCCGCCCTTTGGATTGATTGGATTGAGCGGCATTTGGGGGGGATCTCTGGCCGGTCTCATCATCCGGCTCGTGGCGACCGCCCTTTTGTGGCTCCCTAATTCACAGGCCTGGTTCAGCCGCATCAAGCGCCGCGCCTGAACAACATCTCCGAGGAATCCTTTCCGGTCGTTGGATGGAACGCAGCCGATGCGCGCCTTTGCCCCAAGGTCCTCAATTGGGTCCGGCCATCATCACGCAACAGCGTGGTATTCGCTGCCGTTGAAAAGTTCCCGGCCGGACAAACGGGACAGGCCTGCCCGGGGCTTCACTGATTCCTCTGACGGTGTGCCCGCCCTAGGTTCCATTTACGGAACCGGCACTGTCATAACCCACTGGACCACTAGTGCTGAAAAAACTAGGACATTTGCCGTTGAGGGTCACAAACTCAGACTTCGAAAAAAGTTCGGAGCGTTCCACCAGCCGGACCGTCAGGCTCACCCAAGCCCTGGCCGAGAAGGAAATGGCGCAACTGAACTAAACCCCGGACGGAATGGCCACCCATCAAATCAATTTTGTGGGCAGATCTCATGACCTATTCGGGCATTCTTACTGGCCGGCAGCGGGTAGACTTGGCCGCTGGTGGGCAGAAACCAGTGGCCCCTGACATCCCTTCAGTCCGGTTGAGTGGGAATGGGAATGTCGGCCCGGGTCTCCATCAAGTTTCCTGAGGTCCCACCCAGATCCGGCTGGAATACATGCCTCCCGACGCGATGGACGATACTGGGTAACCGGCCCTGCACCCACCAACCGCGTTTCCACTCCGTGCCGGTGAGGTCCTCAGTGTCGTATCGGGACGTTATCGCGACACCCCTGCAGGACCGTCTACGGTGCGCTGGATTTCTCCGGTCGCGTAGGCGCGGTTTTCCAGCATTCGTCCACCGCACCATGGGATAGTCCACTGTGATCATCCCGTCCGTGTCTGGAGATTCATGAGCCACCCTTCACCCTCGGCCCTGGCGTCCCTGCGGCGCACCGGCGTCCTGGTGTTAGCCGTCGCGGCCCTCGCCATGGCCAGCGCCTGCGCCCCGGCGACCCCCCCCTCCCGCGCCCGCCACCACCGGGCGGACCAGCGCCCCGGCCACGCCCGGGTCGTGGATGGTTCCACTGCCGGACGGACGGGACATGTCCACCGTCGCAGGCGCCTACCCGATGAAACTGCAGTCCGCGACGGCGTCGGGCACGTGGGCTTATCTGGACGGTGCAACAAGCTTCAATGCAGCCATCGACCACCAGCTGCTGGCGGCCCTGGACAAGCACACCGGCGGGCCGTACCAGCCGGCGTGGACCCTGCCCCAGCAGCCCGTCCGGACACTGCAAAACTAGCCGTGCATGGATCGCTGGCGCACGCCGGCGGGAGTTTTCTGATTGGCCGGTTGCGGACGACAACACCGTCCAGACAGGGCCCCGGGAGCACGGTTGAGACAACGGTCGTCTATGACTCCGGGACGGGGAGAACCGTGCCGTCGGCAGAGCTGGTGATCCCGGGGCACCGTGGTCAACTGTCAATACTGGCCCAATCCTCGCACGGCGTGAACGCCACGGCGCCTTTGTCGTTGACGGATCTGGCGTTCGATGACGCCGGGAACCTCACCCTCACCCTTCCCGCCGCCGCGCCAATACTTTCCGACACCGGATACCGGTCCTTGACGGTGCCCGCTGCCACAGTCCGGCCCTGGCTGACCGTCTTGGGCCGGCGCGTCCAGGACGGCGCCGCCCGGCCATGGAAGCCGCCCACCCCGGACCCCAAAGCCCTGCGGCACGTCAACTGCGACATCGTCGCGTGTGCGGCCCTGACTTACGACGACGGACCCGCCCAGGCGACGACGCCGCGGCTTTTGACGATGCTTGAGAAGGCCGGGGTCGGGGCCACTTTCTTTGCCGTTGGAGGTGCGGCGAACTACAGCCCGCAGCTCGTGAAGGCCGAGCACGACGCCGGATTCACCGTCGGCAACCACACCTGGAGCCACCCGGACCTGCGCCGGCTCAGCCCCGGTGCCGTCGTTGACCAGATCCAGCGGACCAACATTGCCGTCAAAGCCGCGACCCGGGAAGAGCCGACGTTGATGCGCCCGCCGTTTGGCGGTGTGGACCAGATGGTCCGGCAGAACGTGGGAATGCCCATCATTTTTTGGTCGGTCGATTCCCTGGACTGGCTCACCCGGGACCCGGCAAAATACATCCCCGCCATCATGCGCCAGGTCTCCCCCGGCGCCATCGTCCTCGAACACGACATCCATGCCACCACCGTTGACCACCAGGTCGAGTTGATCGCGGACCTGCAGCGCGCCGGATACACCCTCGTGACGGTCCCGCAGCTCTTCTCGGGCATCGACCTGCAACCCGGGCAAATGTATGGCTGCCGCGGCCACGGCCGTGGCTGCACACCATCCCCGGGACGGTAGCCGCGCAGCGATCCATCCGCGCCGGCGGGTCCTGGAGGCGATCCCGCCCGTGAACCGCACCCGGGTGTGCGTGGCGGATGCTACGGCACGACGTCCCGCCCCGGGACACCGTGTATTGGTACTCCCGGGGGTGGGCCGCCGACGTCACCTGCGACCGGATCCACGACCCGGTTCGTGCCGCCGCGCGGGTGCGAGGCGAGGAAGAAGGCCACCGGTTGCAACCGCCTCATCGCGGGCGGCACAACCGGCCTGCTGGTCGTCGTGCCGGTCACCGCGGCCAGCCTGCAGGACCACGACGGAGCCGGCTGATCCTCGGCGGCCCGGATGACGATGCCCTCGATCGTGCCGGTGCGGGCCGACGGATGCTGCAGGGCACCGTGCCGATCGTGAAGACGCCCCCAGGGCCTCACCCCGTCGAGGCCCTGTCCCGGCGCCGGGTTGTCGAACGCTCCCTCTCCCGGCTCGTCCGCTGCCACCGCCTCGGCCATGACTATGAACGGCTTCCCGCCCACGCCGAGACGATGGTCAAGTGGGCCATGATCGGACTCATGACCAGAAGGCAGGCACAGGCCCCCGAACACCGGCCCATGGCAGTAGGGAACAGCAAAATGAGCACTTTCCCAGCACGATAAAAGGCCATGCAACGCCGCATCCCGTATGTATGACTCTTAACGTATATAACTTTTGATCTGCGGCGATGTGTGGCAGTAACAATTTGGGGGCACCCTAAAGTGATCACGTCACCCCGGCAGCAGTGGCGCCTATCATGAAACCCTTCATATAGCAAGCCAAGGGGTTGAGTTTCATGATAAAACGACGTTCATGGCTGGCAATCTTCGTATTGATTGCCGGGTTCGGGCTGGGGGCCTGCGGACAGCCCGCTCCCAACGCAGGTCCGAGTTCCCGCACTGCCGGCCCGACGACGATGTCCGCCTCTGCCTCCCCGACCGCGGTACCAACTGCGGGGTGGATTACATACACGACGACGGACGGCAAATTGACGTTCGACTATCCGTCCGCCTGGATCATCAAGGATCCGGCTGGTGAGGTGCCGTCCGGAGGCGGCGTGTTTGTGGCGGTCGCCAACGCCGACGGCAAGCAGATGGCGACGCTACGCACTAACATGGCCACGGCCACCGAATGCACCCGGAAGTACCCATACTCAATACTGGACTCCGTGCCGCTGCCGGCGTTGGCCCAGGCCGGGTCGACGCCCCGGTTCACCTTCGAGTCCCGGCTGGACGCCGCCGCAACGGATCCCATGAAACGCAATGTGTTGGCCTATGGGATCACGTCCGCCCCGGTCCCCACGGGACCCGCCGCGTGCCCGATCTTCCACTTCTTCACATGGCCACCGAGCAGCGCGACCTTCGGCGGGGCGTACAACCCGTTCGACGCCACGGGGGCAACAAAGCCGGCCGCGGACACGCCCGAGCTGTACATGCAGACGCAGGAATACAAGGACATCAAGCGGATGATTGTCTCGCTGCGTCCAGCCTCCTCGTAGGGAGGCGGTGGTCTGCCTGCCCCTGAGCGGCCGTCAGGCGATGGGCGCGTGGCGGCCCGGTTCAGGAATGGTCAGGCTGAGCCTACCTCAGCCAGCCCGGCGTGGTCAGGACCTCGCCCGTTTCCAGCCAGGTCAACAGGCCGGAGAGGTTTATCGGCCAGCCCTCGTTGAGCTGGTCGTTGGCGCCTTCGCGGAACTGATCGTGCGTGACGGTCAGGTGGCATGAGGCGCCGACCGGTTCGATTTCCCAGGTGATGCGTGAGGCGCCTGCCCGTCGCTGCGCGGGATCGCCTGAGACTAAGGGGCGATTAGATACAAGAAGGGCCTGCATGATTCTGCCCGGCGAGAACCGCACCAGGTATGGCCGCATGTCCAGTCGCGAAAGTGCGCACGGCTTCACACCACGCCACGCCTGAGCGGGAGTTGTTCAGTTATCGATGAGTGGTCAGTAGGCTCGCTGTATGGGGTCTCAAAGCGTTGTGTTCATCGATGCGGGTTTCCTTCTGGCCGTCGGAGGCCAGCAGGCGGCGGGAACATCCTTGCGATCGGTTTTTGACGTTGACTACGAGGCGCTTATCCAGGGAATCTTGGTCCGGGCCAGGGAGTTCTGTGGACTGGAGGCGCTTCGCGTGTACTGGTACGACGCGTCCAAAGACGCGGTCTTCACTAACCCGAAAATCAGCGGTGAGGTGGGCAACGCAGGCTGACCCGGTGGAGTTGCCGGGTTTCGTCATGAGTGGTTGGCGGCT
>NZ_RWKQ01000008.1 GCF_003946885.1 Specibacter cremeus
GTTACGACACCACGCCCGCGATCCAGACCGGGCCCTCACATGCCTGCTGACCTGCTGACACGCGACTTTTCCGGGACCCTGGATCTGGGGCACAGGTCTTGTTCGTCACATCGTGGGCCCGGGCCCGGCGGCCCCCGGGTGCCGCGCCGGTAGACTTGGGACCGGCTTCCGCGGCGAAAGGGCACACATGGACGGCGATCCCCGGCACGGCCACACCGATTTCACCGCCTTTGATTTCACGGCCCTCCGCCGCCACCCCGACGTCGAGGCGGCCAACCTGTTCGCCCACGACGCCACCGACGAGCTGCTGCTCGCCGAGCTGGCCGGCGCGGACGACGGCGGGCCGCTGGCGATCGTCGGCGACCGGTACGGTGCGCTGACCCTCGCCGCCGCCCACGCCGCACCCGGCCGGGACATCCGCGTGCACCAGGACGGCCGCGTCGCCGAGCTGGCACTGGCCGCCAACGCCGGCCGGCTGGGCCTGGCCGGCACGTACCGGTCGCTGCCGCTGGGCGCCGACCTGCTGTCCGGGGCTGGAACCGTGCTGTGGCAGCTGCCGCGCGGCCTGGACGAGCTCGACGAGGTCGCCGCGTTGCTGGCCGCCCACGCCGACCCCGGCGTCCGGGTCATCGCCGGTGGGCGCGTGAAGCACATGACCCCGGCCATGAACACGATGCTCGGCCGCTACTTCGAGGACGTCGGTGCCACCCGGGCATGGCGGAAGTCCCGCGCGCTGAAGGCGGGCCGGCCGCTCAGGCCCGCACCGCCGTCGGACTTCCCCCGCCGCGAATACCAGGCGGACCTGGGCCTGTGGCTGTGCGCGCACGGCGGCACGTTCGCCGGCACCCGGCTCGACATCGGCACCCGCTTCCTGCTGCAGTTCGCCGACCAGATGCGTCCCGAGGCGGTCAGCGCCATCGACCTGGGCTGCGGGAACGGGGCCGTCGCCGCCGCGCTGGCCGCCGCCCGGCCCGGCCTGCACGTGACGGCCACGGACCAGTCGGCACAGGCGGTCGCCTCGGCCCGCGCGACCGCGGCCGCGAACGGCCTGGCGGACCGTGTCACCGCCGTCCAGGACGACGCGTTGAGCGGATTCCCGGCCGGCAGCGCCGACCTCGTCGTCCTCAACCCGCCGTTCCACGTCGGGGCCACCGTGCATGCCGGCATCGCGCTGAAACTCTTCGACGCGGCGGCCCGCGTGCTGACGCCCGGCGGCGAACTGTGGACCGTGTACAACAGCCACCTCGACTATCGCCGGCAACTCGACGAGCGGGTCGGACCCACCTGGGTGAAGGGCGGCAACAACAAGTTCACCGTGGCCGTATCCGTAAAGACCCAACGCTGACCCGGTGGTCGGGCCCGTCGAAACCTGGGTCTCGACAAGCTCGACCACCGGTGGTTGAGCCTGTCGAAACCCGGATCTCGACGGGTTCGATCAGCGGTCCCCGAGCAGCTGGGCCACGGCGTGCCGCCCGACGGCGTACATGGCCGGGTTGTCGTCGGAGTGGGCCAGCATGGCCGTGGCGAGGTTCACCGCCCAGCCCTGCGCGCGCAGCCACAGGGCGTCGTCGCCACGGCCGGCGGCATCCACGGACGCCCGGAATACGGCTCGCCCCGACGGCCCGAACGTCAGCCACGCCGTGGCCAGGTCGGTGGCCGGATCGCCACGGCACAGGTCGCCGAAATCGACGACGGCGGTCAACGCGCCGCCGGCGCACAGCATGTTCCCGGGGTGCAGGTCCCCGTGCAGCCACATGGCCGGGCCGCGGAACACCGGGGCGGCCAACGCCCGCTCCCACAAGCGGGCCAGGCCGTCCGCCACGTCCCGGCCGCCGATGTCCGAGCCGATGTCCGTGCCGGACCCCGCGTGAGCCGGGCACGCACGGCGGCGTCGCGGGCGGCCAGCGGGGTGCCGCGCACCGGATTGCGTGGCGCATCCGGCGGGGCCGGGCGATGGACGGCCGTGACGAAACCGGCCAGGTCCGGGGCCATGGCGTCCCGGTCCGCCGGCGGCACCGTGGTGACCGGTTCGCCGTCGTGCCAGCCGACGATGGCAAACGGCCACGGGAACTCCGGCGACGGCGCCCCGCGGCGCACGATCCGGGGCACCCCCACCGGGCAGTCGGCGGTGATCCCGGCCAGCCAGCGCAGCTCGTGCAGCATGAGTTCGGCGGCGACGGCACGCCGGGGGAGCCGGACGGCCAGGTCGTCGCCGAGCCGGAACATGGCGTTGTCCCACCCGTTGCCGGCCGGCACCAACGCCAGCCCGGCCAGGTCCGGATGCTGGGCGTGCAACAGCCGCCGGACCAGCGCCCCTGACACGGCGAACTCGGCTGCGGGCATGTTCGGCATGGGCAGGGTAGCCTTTCAGGTGGGGCGCCAAGGCACCCAGCATAAGCCACCCGGGGGCGGCAGAGGCGGTGGCATCGGAACACGGATCCGCGGCAATGTTGACGCGCAATGTGACAAGCACTGTGACAAGGAGATTGATGAAGGTGCCCCCTGACCCGCCATCACTGCGCCGCCGCGGCACCAACCTGCCCAAGATGGGCGATTTCAACACCTCGGTGGTGGTCGACGCCATCCGCCGCTCCGCCGAGGGGCTGAGCCGGGTCGAGCTGGCCGCCGCCACCGGCCTGGCCGCGCAGACCGTATCCAACATCTGCCGCCGCCTGCTGGACCAGGATCTCGTCGTCGAGGCCGGCAAGGAAACCAACGGGCCGGGCAAGCCGCGCACCATGCTGCGCATCAACCCGCGCGGCCTGTACGCCGTCGGGCTGCACATCGACCCGGCCGTGACGTCCTATGCCGTGGTCGACGCCGTCGGCACCGTGCTGGCCGCCCGCAAGCATGCCAGCGAGTTCGACGACGGCCCCGAGGCTGCGGTGGCGCGCATGGGCCGGCGCATCCTCGACCTCGTCAAGGACTCCGGCGTCGACGCGACCCGCGTCATCGGCGTCGGCGCGGCCACCCCGGGGCCCGTCGATGTGTCGTCGGGCACTGTCGTGGCGCCGCCGCACATGCCGGGCTGGTGGAGCGTGCCGCTGCGCGACATCCTGGCCCGGGAGACCGGCCTGCCGGTCGTGATGGACAAGGACGTGACCGCCGCGGCCGTCGCCGAACTGTGGACCTCGGGGGCCGGGCGTGCCGGCAGCTTCGTCTACCTGTACATCGGCACCGGCATCGGCGCCGGCCTGGTGCTCAACAACGAGGTGGCGCGGGGTTCCTCCGGCAATGCCGGCGAGATCGGGCACATCATCACGGACCCCGACGGCCCGGAGTGCGATTGTGGCCGGCGCGGCTGCGTCAAGGTCACCTGCATGCCCGAAACGATCGTGTCCGAGGCCCTCGACGCCGGCGTCGAGGTGGTGTGGCCCGGCGCGACGCTGCAGCAGGGCCTGGCGGCCCTTGTGGCCGCGGCGGACGACGGCGACTCCCGGGCCGTGGCCGTGCTGGAACGGTCCGCCTGGCGCATGGCGGGCGCAGCGTCCGTGCTGACGAACCTGCTGGATGTGGACCGGGTCGTGTTCGGCGGCCCGTTCTGGAAGGTCCTCTCCGTTCCCTACCTGCGGGTGATCCCCGGGCTGCTGGAGCGGCTGAGCGTCACGGCCAGCGTCCGCTCGCTGACCGTCTCGGGCGCCGTCGTGGGCCCGGGCCGGGAGGCGTTCGGCGCGGCCTGCCTCATCATGGAACACACGCTCTCACCCAACGCCGACCACTTGCTGCTCGAGGCCAGGTAGCGTCAGTCGACGTCCTCGACGACCGTCCCGAACGGGATGGTGTCGTCGATGCGGGCCTGCAACCCATGGGCGTGGTCCACGACGCGCACGCCGTGTTTCCGGTCCGCGCTGGACTGCAGCAGGATTGGGCGCAACGCCATCTGGTCGTCCTCGTTCCGGCCGGCGAGGTACGCGACATATGATTCTGGTAGCTGGCTCATGGGCCCAGCGTAAACCAGGGGTGACCCCGCCGAAAAGGGGTTCCGGGGCGCCCTCGGCGACCCGCCGCCGCGCGGAATATTCGGCGCACCGCCCGCCGCTTGCCTGGGCATCGGTCATTGTGACGCAACTTTTGCGTAATCGGCCGTCTTAATTCGCCATCGCATTGCGCCCGGGGCGGCACCCTGCGTAGTGTGGCATTCACGTTCTCCAGCAACGTGTGTCAGCGATCCCCGGCCTCGGGGATGTGGGTGCCCCCATGTGGGCCTGACATTTGCCGGCAGGACGCCATCGGCACCAACCCGCGATGGCGCTTGCCCATTCCCGAACAGCGTCCGGCGCCGCCCGCACTTCGTCTAGAAGTAGTGCGCAGGCTCCGGCGACCACTTCGCAAGGACCGCAAATGTCACCACCAAGCCTCATCGAGTCACCGCCGAAACACCTGACCCAGGCGCCCACGGCCCTGTCCTACGAGCTGTTCCCGCCGCGCAACGCGCACGCCGCCGAGTCGCTGTGGGCCACCATCCGCGAACTGGAGCAAACCAACCCCGACTATGTCTCCGTCACCTACGGGGCCAGCGGCAGCAACCGGGACACGGCCGTCGGGCTGCTCCACCGGCTGCTCGAGGAGACCACGCTGCGCCCGCTGGCGCACCTGACCTGCGTCGGCAACACGGCGGAGGAACTCTCCGGCATCATCACCGAGCTGCTCGACCACGGCGTGCGCGGCATCCTGGCGCTGCGCGGGGACCTGCCGAACGACCCGGTGGAAGCACACCCGCCCGGTGCGCTGACGTACGCCCAGGACCTGGTCGAGTTGATCCGGCGCGTCGAACAACGTCGCTCCGCCCTGCTGTGTGCCGGGCGGGTGGCGATCGGCGTCGCGGCCTACCCGGCCAGGCACCCGGAGTCGCCGTCGGTGGAGCACGACGTCGAGGTGCTGCTGGCCAAGCAGCGCTCGGGCGCCGACTTCGCCATCACGCAGGTGTTCTTCCACGCCGACCAGTACCGGGACCTGGTGGTCCGGGCCCGCCGCGCGGGGGTAAGCATCCCCATCATCCCGGGGGTCATGCCGCTGACCAGCGTGCGCCGGCTGCGGCGGTTGAGCACACTGACCGGCGTGGCCCCGGCGCCGGAACTGCTGGCGGCGCTCGGCCGGGCGGACGACGACGGCGAGTCCCGCCGGATCGGCGTGCGCGCCACCGTGGACCTGGCCAACGCGGCGCTCGAGGCCGGGGCGCCCGGCATCCATTTGTACACGTTCAACGAACACGCCGCCGCCCTGGACGTGCTCGACAAACTCCAGCTGCTACGTCCGGAACGGCCCACCCGCCGCCCCGGTCCATCTGGTTCGGCCGCCGCCTCGGCGCCCGTCGCCGCCCCGCAGCTGATAAAGGCCTGAAACCACCGCCTGAAACCACTGTTTTCGCTTTCAACCCATCGTAAGGACGTTTCCCATGACCACTGTTTTCCCCTCCGCCTCCCTGCTCGGCTACCCGCGCATCGGACGTCGCCGCGAACTGAAGAAGGCCGTCGAGGCGTACTGGGCCGGCAGGATCGACGCCGCCGCCCTCGACGCGGCCGCCAAGGAGATCCAACTGGGCACCGCACGCCGCCTGGTCGAACTGGGCCTGCGCGGGGCCGCGGCCGTGCCCGGCACGTTCTCCTACTACGACCAGGTCCTTGACGCCGCCGCGCACGTCGGCGCCGTCCCGGCCCGCTTCGGCAACCTGCTGGATGCGGACGGGCGGCTCGACCTGGACGGCTACTTTACGCTGGCCCGCGGCAACGCCGACCAGCAGCCGCTGGAGATGACCAAGTGGTTCGACTCCAACTACCACTACCTGGTGCCGGAAATCGGCCCGGAGACGACCTTCGCCCTGACCTCCACCCGCGTCGTGGAGGAATTCGAGTACGCGCTGGCCAACGGCATCGAGACCCGCCCGTACCTGGTGGGCCCGGTGACGTTCCTGCTGCTGAGCAAGGCCTCCGACGACGCCCCGGCCGGGTACAGCCCGCTGTCCCGGCTCGAGGACATCCTGCCCGTCTACGTCGAACTGCTCGGCAGGCTGGCCGCCGCCGGCGCCTCGTGGGTCCAGCTCGATGAGCCGGCCCTTGTCGTCGACCAGGACGTGCCGGTCGCCGGGATCCAGGCCGCCGTGGCCCGCGCCTACGAGGTCCTCACCGCGGCCACTGCCCGCCCGGCCATCCTCGTCAGCACCCCCTACGGGGCCCTGACCGAGCTGCTGCCGACACTGGCCGCCAGCAACATCGAGGCGCTGCACCTGGACGTGTTCAAGGGTGCCGTCCCCGCCGCGGACCAGCTGGCGTTGCTCGCCGGCAAGACCGTCGTCGCAGGCGCCGTGGACGGCCACAACATCTGGCGCAACGACCTGGCCGCGGCGGCCGCCACGCTCGACACGCTCAAGGCCGCCGGCCTCACCGTGGCCGTGTCCACGTCCACGTCGACCCAGCACGTCCCGCACGACGTGGCCGAGGAGACCCAGCTGCCCGCACAGCTGCGCAGCTGGCTGGCGTTCGCCGACCAGAAGGCCGTCGAGGTGGTGACGCTCGCCGCCCACCTGGCCGACCCGGCGTCGTCCGCGACCGCCATCGCCGAGGCGAGCGCCGTCATCGCCTCCCGCGCCACCGCCGCCGGCGTGCGGCGCCCCGAGGTGCGCGCCCGGCTGGCCGCGCTGACCGGCGCCGACTTCGCCCGGTCCGCGTACACCGTGCGCGAGGCCGCCCAGGAGCGGGCCCTCGCCCTGCCCGCGCTGCCGACCACGACCATCGGGTCCTTCCCGCAGACCGCCGAGATCCGTGGTGCCCGCGCCCGCGCCACCAAGGGCGAGCTGAGCGCCGAGCAGTACACGGCGCTCATGCACGACGAGATCAAGCGCGTCGTCGAGCTGCAGGAGGAGCTCGGCTTCGACGTGCTGGTGCACGGCGAGCCGGAGCGCAACGACATGGTGCAGTACTTCGCCGAGAACTTGGAGGGCTTCGACGTCACCGTCCACGGCTGGGTCCAGTCCTACGGCAGCCGGTGCACGCGCCCGTCCATCCTGTGGGGCGACGTCACCCGCGAGGCGCCCATCACGGTGGCCTGGGCCGAATACGCCCAGTCGCTGACCGCCAAGCCCATGAAGGGCATGCTCACGGGACCCGTGACGATCCTGGCCTGGTCGTTCGTCCGTGACGACCAGCCGCTGGGGGACACCGCCAACCAGGTGGCCTTGGCCCTGCGCGACGAGATCGCTGATCTCGAGGCCGCCGGCATCAAGATCATCCAGGTCGACGAGCCGGCGCTGCGCGAACTGCTGCCGTTGCGCAGGGCCGACCAGCCCGCGTACCTGGACTGGTCCGTGAAGTCGTTCCGGCTGGCCACGGCCGGCGCCGCCGACGCCACCCAGGTCCACACGCACCTGTGCTACTCCGAGTTCGGCGTCATCATCGACGCGATCGACGGCCTGGATGCGGACGTGACCTCGATCGAGGCCGCCCGCTCCCGCATGGAGGTCGTCAACGACCTGGAGGCGCACGGCTTCGGCCGCGGCGTCGGCCCGGGCGTGTACGACATCCACAGCCCGCGCGTGCCCGGTGCGGCCGAGGTCACCGAGCTGCTGGACACGGCCGTCAAGCACGTCCCGGCCCGCCAGCTGTGGGTCAACCCGGACTGCGGCCTGAAGACGCGCGGCTACGCCGAGACCGAGGAGTCGCTGCGCAACCTGGTCGACGCCGCCCGCGCGGTCCGCGCCCAGCTCGGCGCGGGCGTCTAGCAGCCCTTCCGCGCAGGATATGGCCCGTAGGTTGCGCAGCAGGCCCTGCTGCGCAACCTACGGGGCCCGTCGCCGCGCAAAACGGTCGGGTGGGCGGAGTACATTGAACGCATGATCGAGCAGGACGTCGCGGCCGCCCGGGCCGTGTACAAATCGGGCCGGACCCGGCCGACGGAATGGCGCAAGACGCAGCTGCGGGCCATGCAACGGATGCTGGTCGAGCACCGGGACGACTTCGCCGCGGCACTGGCCGAGGACCTGGGCAAGCACCCGACCGAATCGTGGCTGACCGAGCTGGGCTTTCTCACCGCGGAGATCGCGCACACGCTCAAGCACCTGGGCGGGTGGGTGGAAGCACGGGAGACGTCCGTGCCGGTGGCGCTGCAGCCAGCCCAGGCCAGGGTCCTGCTGGAGCCGCTCGGCGTCGTGCTGGTCATCGCGCCGTGGAACTACCCGATCCAACTGCTGCTGGCACCGGCCATCGGCGCGCTCGCGGCCGGCAACACCGTCGTGGCCAAGCCCAGTGAACTGGCGCCGGCCAGCTCCGCCGCGCTGGCCCGCTGGGTGCCCGACTACCTGCCCGAGGCGGTCACGATCGTCGAGGGCGGCATCCCGGAGACCACGACCCTGCTTGAACAGAAATTCGACCACATCTGCTACACCGGCAACGGCCGCGTGGGGCGCATTGTCATGGCCGCCGCCGCCAGGCACCTCACGCCCGTGACGCTGGAACTGGGCGGGAAATCGCCGGTGTTCGTCGATGACAGCGTGGATTTGCGCATAGCGGCGAAGCGCATCGCCTGGGGCAAGTTCATGAATGCGGGGCAGACGTGCGTGGCGCCGGACTATGTGCTGGGCAGCCGGGACGTGCTGGACCGGTTGGCGGTGGAGCTGCCCCGGGCCATTCGCGACCTGTATGGCAGCGATCCGCAGCGGAGCCCCGAATACGGGCGCATGATCAACGCCGGCGCCTTCGACCGGGTCACCGGGCTGCTTGCCGCGGACCGGGCCGCGGGCGCCGCCGTCGTGGCCGGCGGGCGCAGCGACGCGGCGGACCGCTACATCGCCCCGACCGTCGTGCGAGCCACCGCGGAGTCCGCCCTCATGCAGGAGGAGATCTTCGGGCCGGTGCTGCCGCTGGTCCAAGTCGACTCGGCCGCGGCCGCCGTCTTATTCATCAACGAGCGGGACAAGCCGTTGTCCCTGTATGTGTTCAGCCACAACCATCACGTGCGCCAGATGTTCACGCACCAGACGTCATCGGGCGCGCTCGCGTTTGGGGTCCCGGTCGCCCACATGCTGGTGCCCGGACTGCCGTTCGGCGGCGTGGGGGAGAGCGGAATGGGCGGCTACCACGCCAAGTACTCCATCCAGGCGTTCTCGCACCGCAAGGCCGTCCTGGACAAGCCGCTGGCCCCGGACACCATGGCGGTCATCTACCCGCCGTTCAACGCTGTGAAGAACCAGCTGATCAAGCGCGTCGTCGTCCCGGCGGGCCGCGTCCGCCATCGCTGACTCGGTGGTCACAACCGTTGTTCGACCAGGACCGTGTCCCTCCATGTGCCGGCATGGGGCCCGTAGGCCATGAGGCCGATGCCCTGGCCGGTCGTTGCCGCCACCCAACCCTGCACCACACCCCGGACATCGGCGGCGACGAGGCTCAGCCCCGGGATCCTGGATGCAAAGAAGTCCGCCATCATCGGCGGAGCCTCGGCGAAGGTGGCGTTGCCGCCGGCGATGCCGGCCGCGTAGATGCGCTCGACGGCCGGCCAGTCGCCGGTCGCCATGGCACGGACGACGGCGGTCACAGTGCGGTGAGGATGCTCGCGGCGGACTCCAGTGCGCCGGGGACCAGCGAGTAGTACGCCCAGGTGCCGCGCTTTTCCCTGGTCAGGAGGCCGGCGTCGACCAGGATCTTGAGGTGGTGGGAGACGGTGGGCTGACCCAGGTCCAAGGGCGCGGTGAGGTCGCAGACACAGGCCTCGCCGCCGTCGCCCGCCTTGACGATCGATAGCAACCGCAGCCGGTTGGGGTCGGCGAGCGCCTTGAGGATGTGGGCCTTGCGGTGGGCATCCTCGGCGGTGATCGTTGGTCGGGTTGCCGGAGGGCAGCAGGAATCATCCGGGGTTGCCGCCCGAGTTGTGGCCAGGGCCGGTGTGCTGCTCATGCCATCCATTCTGCCGCATAGATTGACAACCGTCGATCTTTGGATCCATACTCTATCCATCGACAATCATCAATCTTTGGTAAGGACTGCCGTGAGTATCCAAACCGCCGCTCCCACCGACTCGGGGGAGGGCGCCGTCGTCGGCAGGCTCTCCACCCTGGACCGGTTCCTGCCCGTCTGGATCATCGCCGCCATGGCCGTCGGCCTGCTGCTCGGACGCTTCGTTCCCGGCCTGGACACCGCACTGGATGCGGTGAAGATCGGTTCCGTTTCGCTGCCCATCGCCGTCGGCCTGCTGGTGATGATGTACCCGGTGCTGGCCAAGGTCCGCTACAACGAGGCCGGGCGCGTGCTCGGGGATCGCAGGCTCCTCATCACCTCGCTGGTGCTGAACTGGTTCCTTGCTCCGGCCCTCATGTTTGCCCTCGCCTGGGTCTTCATCCCCGAGCTGCCCGAGTACCGCACCGGCCTGATCATCGTCGGACTGGCCCGCTGCATCGCCATGGTGATGATCTGGAACGACCTGGCCTGCGGGGACCGTGAGGCCGCCGCCGTCCTGGTCTTCATCAACTCCGTCTTCCAGGTCATCGCGTTCGGCGCCCTGGGCTGGTTCTACCTGCAGATCCTGCCCGCCTGGCTGGGACTGCCCACCACGAGCGCCGAGTTCTCCTTCTGGGCCATCACCGCCAGCGTGCTGGTCTTCCTGGGCATCCCGCTGCTGGCCGGCTTCCTCACCCGCACCCTCGGCGAAAAGGCCAAGGGCAGGGACTGGTACGAGGATAAATTCCTGCCGAAGCTCGGGCCGTGGGCGCTGTACGGCCTGCTCTTCACCATCGTCGTCCTCTTCGCCCTCCAGGGCGGGACCATCACCTCCCGGCCGCTGGATGTGGTGCGCATTGCGCTGCCATTGTTGGTGTACTTCATCGTGGTTTTCGGTACCGGCATGGTGATCGGCCGTGCCCTGGGCCTGGGCTACGCGAAAACCACCACACTGGCGTTCACCGCAGCCGGCAACAACTTCGAACTCGCCATCGCCGTCGCGATCGGCACGTTCGGGGTCACCTCCGGCCAGGCGCTGGCCGGAGTCGTGGGGCCCCTGATTGAGGTCCCGGCCCTGGTCGCACTGGTTTATGCAGCCCTCTGGGCTCGCACCCGCTTCTTCAGCCACCAACCGCCCCACAGGAGCCTGAACCCATGAGCGCCACCGACACCCCGAAGAAGCCGTCCGTCCTGTTCGTCTGCGTCCACAACGCCGGCCGGTCCCAGATGGCCGCCGCCTACCTCACCGCACTTTCCAACGGGGCGATCGAGGTCCGCTCCGCCGGCTCCGAGCCCGCCGACTCGGCCAATCCCGCCGCCGTGGCCGCGATGGCCGAAGAGGGCATCGACATGTCCGCCGAGATTCCGAAGGTCCTCACTATTGACGCCGTGAAGGAGTCCGACGTCGTCATCACCATGGGCTGCGGGGACACCTGCCCGATCTTCCGGGGCAAGCGCTACGAGGACTGGGACCTCGAAGACCCCGCCGGGCAGGGCGTCGACTCCGTCCGCCCGATCCGCGACCAGATCAAGACCCGGATCCAGGCGCTGATCTCCGAACTCCTTCCTGCCGGGTAGAACGGATTCCCGACATGCCCGGCCCACCACAGCCAAAGAGATGAAAGCCAGTGACCATGACAGAAACCCGTGACCTTCCCGTCATCGTGATCGGCGCGGGCCCCATCGGCCTCGCCGCTGCCGCCCACCTGCTCGAAAACGGTCTCACGCCCCTGGTCCTGGAAGCCGGGGACGCCGTCGGCTCCGCCATCCGCGCCTGGGGCCACACCAAACTCTTCTCCCCGTGGCGCTACGACATCGACGCCGCCGCGCAACGCCTGCTCGAGGCCACCGGATGGGAACCGCCCAGGCCGACCGCCCTGCCCACCGGCAACGAGCTCGTGGCCGACTACCTGGAGCCGCTGGCGGCCACGGCCCGGCTCGCCCCCGTCATTCGCACCCGGACCACCGTGGTCGCCGTCAGCCGCCGGGGCCTGGACAAAACCCACTCCAAGAACCGGGACGAGACACCCTTCCTCGTCCGGGTCGAGTCCGCCGACGGGTCCGTCACGGACCTTCCGGCCCGCGCCGTCATCGACGCCTCCGGCACCTGGCACACCCCCAACCCGCTGGGCCAGGCCGGCCTGCCGGCCCCGGGCGAGCAGGCCGCCGGGCCCCGCATCACCGCCCCGCTGCCCGACGTCACCGGACGCGACCGGGGCCGCTTCGCCGGCCGCCACGTACTGGTCGTCGGCGCCGGGCACTCGGCCGCCAACACCCTCCTCGCCCTGGGCGAGCTGGCTGCCGGGGAACCGGGCACCCGGATCGGCTGGGCCGTCCGCAGCGCCACCGTCGCCGGCCTCTACGGTGGGGGAGACCTCGACGGGCTGCCCGCCCGCGGCATGCTCGTCACCCGGCTGCGCAAACTCGTCGAGACCGGCACCATCGACCTGCACACCTCCTTCACCATCACAGGCTTCACCAATGCCGGTGACGGGCTGGTCGTGCACGGCGTCACCCCTGCCGGGCCCCTCGACCTGGGCGTGGACGTGGTGGTCCCGGCCACCGGATTCCGCCCCGACCTGGACATCCTCAAGGAACTCCGGCTCGACCTGGACCCGGGCGTCGAGGCACCGCGTGCGCTCGGACCCCTGATCGACCCGGAATTCCACTCCTGCGGCACCGTCCCGGCCCACGGGGCCACGCTGCTGGCCCACCCGGAGAAGGACTTCTACGTTGCCGGCATGAAGTCCTACGGCCGGGCACCGACCTTCCTGCTCGCCACCGGGTACGAGCAGGTCCGCTCCATCGCCGCGGCCCTGGCCGGCAACCAGGTCGCCGCCGACCAAGTCCAGCTGGACCTGCCCGAGACCGGCGTCTGCTCCGCCGACCTCGGCACCAGCTGCGACACCACCCCGGCCACCGAGTCTTCGTCATGCTGCGCGGCGCCCGAGCCCGTCCTGGTCGGCATCCCCACCGGGCTGGCCCACGGCCGGTCCGGCGACGGCTCCTGAGGAGTGAAATGGCCGGGACGTTCGCCTTGGCATCGACAGTCCCGGCTCCGACGTCGCTAGAGCGCCGGGACCTTTGCCAGGTCGCGCAGGATCGCGGCGAGCCGGTCCACGAACACCTCGACGCGGGCCGTGTGCGCGTCGTCCTGTTTGTCGTTGAGCAGCAGCGCGAAGATGTTGCGGGCCAGCCGGATCTCCGGCACATCCAGCACCACGACGCCGTCCGGCCGGGCCTGCAACGCCAGCTCCGGCACCAGCGCCGCGCCGAGCCCCACGGAGGCCAGTTGCAAGCTGGCGTTGAAGTCGTCGCTGTACACCGCCACGCGCGGATGCAGGTTGCAGCTGGCGAACAGGCGCTCGATGACGGTCGCGTCACTGGTGCCCGGGTGGTGCATGATCCACGGCATGTCGGACAATTGCGCGGCGGAGACCTCGGCGCCGGCCCGGATGCCCCACGACGCGGGCAGCACCACGCGGAAGTTGTCGTCGCCCATCCATTGCCGGTTGACCGTGTGCGGCCAGGCGATGCCGCTCTGGCCCACCTGGTACACGAGCGCCACGTCAAGCTCCCCGCCCGTGCGCAGCCCGGCGATGGTCTGCGCCGGCTCCGCCACGGACACGCGCAGCCGGATGCCCAGGTCCGGCCAGTCCCGGCCGCGCAGCAGCCGCGGCAGCACATACGTGGCCAGGGACGGGAAGATGCCCAGCCGCAGCTCCGCCCCGGCGTCCTGCTTGGTGCGCGAGGTGGCGGCCAGCAGCGCGTCGATGTCGGTGAGCACCTTCGTGGCGTGCCGGGTCATGACCAGGGCGGCGTCGGTGGGCAGCACGCTGCGGGCGGACCGTTGGAACAGCACGACGCCGGCATCGCGTTCCAGCGCGGACATCTGCTGGGAGACGGCCGACGCCGTGTAGCCGAGCCTGGTTGCCGCTGCCGCGAACGAGCCGTGCCGGACGACCTCCTGCAGGGTGCGCAGGTGGATGGGATTGATCACGGTGGCCTTCCTGGTCCGTCGGGCGGGTGCCATCTGCAAGCATAGGCGCGACACGCCGGGAGGTGACGACACGCCGTCGCTCTTCTGTGGTTTAAGCGGTCCACAGCTTGTGGACAGCGGGGGTGAAAAGGCCGGATTCCCGCCGAACTTTCGAGTGCCAGCCTGTGGATGACCGGTGCATAGAATGACACTGCTGTAATACATCATCTTGGGGTACTTCCCGGCGACTCGCACAACATGTAGTATTGAGTTAAGAATTGAGCCGGACGGGAACCGGGTCGCCGCAAGGCCATCCGGGACTATATCCGACGGCGCAGACGGGCCGTGTTCGACACGCCGAAGGCGACGCCAGCAGGCAGTTCACAGCAGGTAGTCCATATAGCAGGTATTTCACAAAGGGGAAAATGATCATGACCGTCACGGTGTACACGAAGCCGGCGTGCGTGCAGTGCAATGCCACCTACCGGGCCCTGGACAAGCGGGGGATCACGTACCAGAGCGTGGACATCACCGCCGACCCGGAGGCGCTGGAGCGCGTGCGCGGCCTCGGCTACCAGCAGGCGCCGGTCGTCATCACCGACGCCGACCACTGGTCCGGGTTCCGTCCGGACAAGATCGCCGAGCTGGCCGCCGCCGTCTCCTCCGTGGCGTAGGGGCCACATCCGTTCGACCGACATCGAGGTGGACACGATGTTAAGTCCAACACCGTCCAGTTCGGCACCGTCCTGGGCGGGTCCAGGACCCGCCGCGCAGCAGCGGCAGCTTACCGACAGTTCGTTGATCTACTTCTCCTCGGTCTCCGGGTACACGAAGCGGTTCACCGAAAAGCTGGGGCTGGACTGTGCCAGGATCCCGTTGCTGGCGCATGAGCCGGCACTGTCCGCCACCCGGCCCTACGTGCTGCTGCTGCCGACGTACGGTGGCGAAAAGGGCGAACGGTCCATCCCGCCGCAGGTGATCCGCTTCCTCAATGACGAACGAAACCGCAGCCTGCTGCGCGGGGTCATCGGTGCCGGCAACACCAATTTCGGGACGGCGTACTGCCTGGCGGCACGCAAGATCGCCGCCAAGTGCAACGTCCCGCTTCTCTACCGTTTTGAACTCATGGGCACGCCGGACGACGTGGCCCGCGTACGCGAAGGATTGGAACTCTTTTGGACATCACAGCCGCAGCGCCGGAAGTAAAGCAGGACGCCAAGGCCCTTCCCGCAGCCTGGGCGGGCCTTGGCTACCACGAGTTGAACGCCATGCTCAACCTGTACGGGCAGAACGGGGAGATCCAGTTCGGCGCCGACCGGGCCGCGGCACGCCAGTACTTCCTGGAGCACGTGAACAACAACACGGTGTTCTTCCACGACCTGGAGGAGAAGCTCGACTACCTGGTGAAGAACCAGTACTACGAGCGTGAGACGCTCGACCAGTACACGATGAACTTCATCCGGGACCTGTTCAACCACGCGTACAAGAAGAAGTTCCGCTTCGAGACGTTCCTGGGCGCGTTCAAGTTCTACACGTCCTACACGCTCAAGACGTTCGACGGCAAGCGCTTCCTGGAACGTTACGAGGACCGCGTGTGCATGGTCGCCCTGCACCTGGCCCGCGGCGACGAGTCGCTGGCCACAAAGCTGGTCGACGAGATCATCGAGGGCCGCTTCCAGCCGGCCACCCCGACGTTCCTGAACGCCGGCAAGGCCCAGCGCGGCGAGCTGGTCTCCTGCTTCCTGCTGCGCATCGAGGACAACATGGAGTCGATAGCCCGCGGCATCAACTCCGCCCTGCAGCTGTCCAAGCGCGGCGGCGGCGTGGCGCTGTCGCTGACGAACATCCGCGAGCACGGCGCGCCGATCAAGCAGATCGAGAACCAGTCCTCCGGCGTCATCCCGGTCATGAAGCTCCTCGAGGACAGCTTCTCCTACGCGAACCAGCTCGGGGCCCGCCAGGGCGCGGGGGCGGTGTACCTGCACGCCCACCACCCGGACATCTACCGGTTCCTGGACACGAAGCGCGAGAACGCGGACGAGAAGATCCGCATCAAGACGCTGTCGCTGGGCGTGGTGATCCCGGACATCACGTTCGAGCTGGCCAAGCGCAACGAGGACATGTACCTGTTCTCCCCGTATGACGTCGAACGCGTCTACGGCATCCCGTTCTCCGACGTCTCGGTCACCGAGAAGTACTACGAGATGGTCGACGACGCCCGGATCAAGAAGACGAAGATCAACGCCCGCGAGTTCTTCCAGACGCTGGCCGAGATCCAGTTCGAGTCCGGCTACCCGTACATCATGTTCGAGGACACGGTGAACCGGGCCAACCCGATCGCCGGCAAGATCACCATGAGCAACCTGTGCTCGGAGATCCTGCAGGTCTCCACCCCGTCCGTGTACACCGAGGACCTGGGTTACGAGGTGGTCGGCAAGGACATCTCCTGCAACCTGGGCTCGCTGAACATCGCCAAGACGATGGACTCGCCGGACTTCGGCAACACCATCGAGACGTCCATCCGTGCGCTGACGGCCGTGTCGGACATGTCGTTCATCAACTCGGTGCCGTCGATCGCGCAGGGCAATAGCCAGTCGCACGCGATCGGCTTGGGCCAGATGAACCTGCACGGCTACCTGGCCCGTGAGCGCGTCCACTACGGCTCCGAGGAGGGCCTGGACTTCACGAACATCTACTTTTACACGGTGCTGTTCCACTGCCTGCGCGCCTCCAACAAGCTGGCCATGGAGACGGGCAGCGCGTTCGCCGGGTTCGCGGACTCGAAGTACGCCTCCGGCGAGTTCTTCGACAAGTACACCGAGCAGGAGTGGGTGCCGGCGACGGAGCGGGTGGCCGAGCTGTTCGACGGCATCCACATCCCGACGCAGGATGACTGGCGCGAGCTGAAGGCGTCCGTCATGGCGCACGGCATCTACAACCAGAACCTGCAGGCCGTCCCGCCCACGGGCTCGATCAGCTACATCAACAACTCGACGTCCTCGATCCACCCGGTGGCCTCGAAGATCGAGATCCGCAAGGAGGGCAAGCTGGGCCGCGTGTACTACCCGGCGCCGTACCTGACGAACGACAACCTGGAGTACTACCAGGACGCGTACGAGCTCGGCTACGAGAAGATCATCGACACGTACGCCGCCGCCACCCAGCACGTGGACCAGGGCCTGTCGCTGACGCTGTTCTTCAAGGACACGGCCACCACGCGCGACATCAACAAGGCGCAGATCTACGCCTGGCGCAAGGGCATCAAGACCATCTACTACATCCGTCTCCGCCAGCTCGCGCTGGAAGGAACCGAGGTGGAAAATTGTGTCTCATGTGCGCTATGACGCCCGGCGGTCGAGCCTGTCGAGACCTGGGTTTCGACAAGCTCAACCACCGCACTCAACCACCGCAAAACTGAAGGGTACGACGGCGGACGCGTGCCGCCGTCGTACACCGGCCTTAAGATTGTCTTGAGTTTTGATTGAGGAGAAAAAGCGATGACCGAGCGAGTGAAGTTGCTGAGCCACGTTGAGGCCATCAACTGGAACAGGATCCAGGACGAGAAGGACGTGGAGGTCTGGAACCGGCTGGTCAACAACTTCTGGCTGCCGGAAAAGGTGCCGCTGTCCAACGACATCCAGTCGTGGGCCACGCTGACGCCGGACGAGCAGACGCTGACCATGCGGGTGTTCACCGGCCTGACGCTGCTGGACACGCTGCAGGGCACCGTCGGCGCCGTGTCGCTGATCCCGGATGCGATCACCCCGCACGAGGAGGCCGTGTACACGAACATCGCGTTCATGGAGTCCGTGCACGCGAAGAGCTACTCGTCGATCTTCTCCACGCTGTGCTCCACCAAGGAGATCGACGAGGCCTTCCGCTGGTCCACGGAGAACGTGAACCTGCAGAAGAAGGCGCAGATCATCGAGAGCTACTACTACGGTGACGATCCGCTCAAGCGCAAGATCGCCTCGACCCTGCTCGAGTCGTTCCTGTTCTATTCGGGCTTCTACCTGCCCATGTACTGGTCCTCGCGCGCCAAGCTGACGAACACGGCTGATCTGATCCGCCTGATCATCCGCGACGAGGCCGTGCACGGCTACTACATCGGCTACAAGTACCAGAAGGGCCTGGAGGCGATCCCGGAGGAGCGCCGCGAGGAGCTGAAGGATTACACGTTCGAGCTGCTGTTCGAGCTATACGAGAACGAGGTCCAGTACACGCACGACCTCTACGACTCCGTCGGGCTGGCCGAGGACGTGAAGAAGTTCCTGCACTACAACGCCAACAAGGCGCTGATGAACCTGGGCTACGAGGCCATGTTCCCGTCCTCCGTCACCGACGTGAACCCGGCCATCCTGTCCGCTTTGAGCCCGAACGCGGACGAGAACCACGACTTCTTCTCCGGCTCCGGCTCGTCCTACGTGATCGGCAAGGCCGTGAACACCGAGGATGAGGACTGGGACTTCTAGGCGGACGGCCCCCAGCCGGTTGGGGCTGGCCCCTGGGTGGAAGATTGTCTTCGCCGCACGGCGTGCATGACGGGCACGCCCCGCGGGCTCAGATGCCGGTCCGACGCTTGGGGAACGGGATCCGGTCCAGGTCATTCGCGGTCAGCACCGAGGCTCCGCCGGCGCGGCTCCGGGCCTGGGCGGCCAGCGCAGAGACGTCGGCGTAACGCGACGAGAAGTGCGTGAGGACCACCGTGCGGACGCCGCCCACGGCGGCAAGCCGTCCTGCCTGCCCGGCAGTGAGGTGCAGAAACCGTGCGGCGAGGGCGGCGTCGTCGTCGGCGAAGGTGCACTCGGCGACCAGCAGGTCGGCGCCATCGGCCAGTTCGTCGGCTCCGGGGCACGGCGCCGTGTCCATGACCAAGGCGAATCGCTGCCCGGGCCGGCGCACGCTCACCTCCGCCAGCGCTATGCCGCGCAGGCTCCCCTGCCGTTGCATCCTGCCAGCGTCGGGACCCGTGATGCCAGCGGCGGCGAGCCGGTCCGGCAGAAGGGTGCGGCCGTCCGGTTCAACGAGCCGATAGCCGTATGTCTCCACCCGGTGGCGCAGCGGCCGGACCTCGAAGCCCGGCGCGATGTCCCCGGCCCCAGCGTGTGGATGCAGCCGCAGGTCGAGGCCGGGCGGCGCCAACGACACGAGCGCCCGCACCACCTCAGCGCCGGAGGCGGGATAGTGCACATGGACCGGGTGCTCGACGCCGTCGAGGACCATGCGCGACAGGACCCCGGGCAATCCGAGGCAGTGGTCGCCGTGGACATGGGTGAGGCAGATGCGCGTGATCCGGGTGGACGAGACGCCGGCGTACGTCATCTGCCGCTGGGTGCCCTCGCCGGGGTCGAAGAGCAAGCCTTGGCCGTCCCACCGCAGCAGGTATCCGTTCTGGTTGCGGGTGCGCGTCGGAACCTGGGAGGCGGTGCCGAGGATGACGAGTTCACGCATGCCAAACCCGAGGGCTTCTCATTGTCTGCGCCCGAGCACGGCGACCAGGAAGTCCGACGACGGCGACCAGGGCCGCAGGTCCCACGTGGCGAACCTGCTTTGGATGGCCAGGCCCGCCGCCTCGGCGTCGGCGAAGAACTCGTCGAAGCCGTAGCCGCGGCCCGCGCCGAAGCCGACGACCGCACGGCCGCCCGGCGCCAGGTGCGCCCTGAATCCGGCCAGCACGCGTCCCGCCGTCCCCGGGGCAAGGAATGTCATGACATTGCCGGCGCACACGATCAGGTTGAATTCTTTCCCCGGCAAATCGAGCTCCGTGAGGTCGGCAACGTGCCACTCGACGTCGGGGTGGTCCCGCTTCGCCGCCGCTATCAGTTCCTCGTCGAGGTCCACGCCGATGACCCGGTGTCCGCGTCGGGCCAGTTCCCCGCCGACACGGCCGGGTCCGCAGCCGGCGTCCAGGATCCGGGCCGCTCGGGGCGCCATCGCGTCGGCCAGCCGGGCCTCGCCGTGCAGGTCGGCGCCCTCGGCGCGCATGGCCTCGAAGCGGGCGATGTACCACGCCGAATGCCCGGGGTTCTCCCGTCGGCGGGCCGCCCAGAGGTTCTCGCTGCTCATGTGCCAAGGCTACCGCCGGATGAGGTCCGGCCGGCTCCGCTGCCAGCCGTGCGTTCATTCTTCGCCAACTGCGTGTGCACGCCTTCCGCACCCGCGGTTAGCGAAGAATCGACGCGAGGGGCCTACCCGAGCCCCAGCAACTCCACGGACGTCGCCCGCATGTCCATCTTGCGCACCTTGCCGGTGACGGTCATGGGAAACTCGTGCACCACCAGCACGTAGCGCGGGATCTTGTGCCGGGACAGGTTTCCCTCACAGAACGCCGCCACGGCGGCCTGGTCCAGCGGTGCGGCTCCCGGGCGCAGCTTGATCCACGCGCACAGTTCCTCGCCGTACTTCGGATCGGGCACGCCGATCACCTGCACGTCGGCGATGTCCGGATGCTTGTACAGGAACTCCTCGATCTCGCGCGGGTACAGGTTTTCCCCGCCACGGATCACCATGTCCTTGATCCGGCCCACGATGTTCACGTACCCGTCGTCGTACATGACCGCCAGATCGCCCGTGTGCATCCAGCGGGCCGCATCAATGGCCGCGGCGGTCTTCTCCGCATCGTCCCAGTAGCCCAGCATCACCGAGTAGCCGCGTGTGCAGAACTCGCCTGGCGTTCCGCGCGGCACCGTCAGCCCGGTCGCCGGGTCGACGATCTTCACCTCCAGGTGCGGATGCACCCGCCCGACGGTCTCGGTGCGGTGCGCCACGTCGTCGTCCGTGTGCGTTTGCATCGACACCGGCGACGTCTCCGTCATGCCGTACGCGATCGACACCTGCCCCATGTGCATCTCCGTCATGCACCGCTTCATCACCTCCACCGGGCACGGCGAGCCGGCCATGATGCCGGTGCGCAGCGTTGACAGGTCGTAGGAGCCGAAGTCCGGCAGGTTCTGCTCGGCGATGAACATGGTCGGCACCCCATAGAGCGCCGTGCACCGTTCGTCCTGCACGGCGCGCAGCGTCAGCGCCGGGTCGAACGACGGCGCCGGGATCACGATGGCCGCCCCGTGCGACGTCGCGCCCAGATTGCCCATGACCATGCCGAAGCAGTGGTAGAACGGCACCGGCACGCACAGCCGGTCCGCTTCCGTGAAGGCGATCGTCTCGGTGACGAAGAACCCGTTGTTGAGGATGTTGTGGTGGCTGAGCGTGGCGCCCTTGGGGTAGCCGGTGGTGCCGGAGGTGTACTGGATGTTGATGGGGTCGTCGGCGCCCAGTTGCGCCATGGCACGCACGACGGCGTCGGCCGGCCCGGTCGCGCCGCCCGCCACGAGCGCGTCCCAGGAGCCCGTCCCGATGTACACGATGGCGGCAAGCTCCGGGCACTCGGGCGCCACGGAAGCCAGCATCCCCGCATAGTCGGTGCCCTTGAATTCCGGCAGCGCCACGATCAGGCGCATGCCCGACTGCTGCACGGCATACTTGAGCTCGTGGGCGCGGTAGGACGGGTTGACGTTGACCAGGATGGCGCCGATCTTCGCCGTTGCGTACTGGATCAGCACCCATTCGGGCACGTTCGGCGCCCAGATGCCCACCCGGTCGCCCTTGGCGACGCCGGCGGCGAGCAGCCCGCGGGCCAGCTCATCGACGTCCGTCTCCAGTTGCGTGTAGGTCCAGCGCCGGCCGGTTGCGCAGTCCACCAACGCCTCCCGGTCCGGATACGTGGCCGCGATGCGGGCGAGGTTCCCGCCGATCGTCTCGCCCAGCAGCGGGATGGTGGACGTGCCTGACGTGTAGGACGGGAGCGGGTCCATGGCAACATTGCTCATGCGTCCGATGCTAACGCCGGCGCGGGCGGATCCGGCAGTATCCGTCACAGCTTTTCCGGCCGGAACCCCCGTCCCACGAGGCGGGCGAGCACCGGCCGGAGCAGTGGCAACGCCATGCCGACGGCCCGTTTCTGCCAGGGCGTGAGGGGTTGGTCCGTTCCCTGGAGGCCGTTGTCGAGCGCGGCGTGCACGCGCAGCTGAAGCGGTTGCATGAGCCGGACCGGACGTTCCCGGCGATTTTGTATCCGGGCCAGGAGGGGATCGGTGTCCGCGCCCATGCGCAGCGGCTGGGCGAGCAGCCGGGCCGCCGCCACCGCATCCTGGACCGCATAGTTGACACCGACACCGAACACGGGCGACATGGCATGGGCGGCGTCGCCGATGCACAACAGGCCCGGGACCCACCATTGGTGGAGCCGGTTCACCTGGATGGACAGCAACTTGACCTGCTCCCAGTCGGCCAGCGCCGGGACCACCGGCGCCAGGAACGGCGCACTGCGGCAGACGCGGGTGCGGAAGGCCGGCAGCCCGGCGTCCCGGATGGCGGCAAACGCCCCCTTCGGGATCAGGACCCCCATCTGGAAGTACCCGGGGCGCGGAATGGTGATGACCAGCGTGCCGCCGCCCACGTAGCCGAGCGTGTCCGGCGGTGGATGGGGCGGGGCGGGCAGCCGGAACCACAGGACGTCCGCCGGTACGCCGTAATCGCGCGGGACCAGGCCGACGCTGGCCCGAACGGCGGATGCCCGGCCGTCCGCGGCAATGGTCAACGGCGCGTGGATGGCCAAGTCCCCGTCCGGCCCCGTCGCATGCACCCCGGCGATCCGGGTCCCATCGCGCAGGACGCCGTCCGCCTCCGTGTCCATCAACAGCCGGAACCCGGGTTGCAGGGCGGCTTCCTCGGCCAGCAGGGTGAGGAAGTCCCACTGCGGCATGAGGGCGATGTGCCGGTTGGGACCGCGCAGCGTGGAGAAGTTCACCGGGGTCAGCCGCGTGCCGTTGATGACGACGTCCAAGGTGGTGATCCGGCTGTGCGGGATCGCCTCGAACCTGGCGCGCAGCCCCAGGCTGTCGATGAGATCCAGGGTGGACGGATGGATGGTGTCGCCGCGGAAGTCGCGGAAGAAGTCCGCATGCTTTTCCAGCACGACGACGTCGACCCCGGCCCGCGCGAGCAGCAGGCCCAGCATCGTGCCGGCCGGGCCGCCGCCGGCGATGCAGCATTGGGTGTCAATGGATGTATGCGTCATTTCAGCCGCCTCCCGGACCCAGTCACCACGCCGGTCCTGCCACGAGCGTACTCCCCAGGGGTGGCCGGCGAGGCGAGAATCACGCGGGCCTGATTCGCCGCCCGGGACTGGACACGATACGCTCGTGCTGTATTAGCAAAGGCTTTCCTTGCCAATTTCGTTCGACGGGAGATCGGTTCGTGCGCCACGCCATCGGCCTTCCCCGCCGGGAACCGCGCCCATGATGGAGGGGATCGCGTCGCTGCCCTTCGCGTGGGCGTTCGGCGCCCTGTTCGTCATCGTCATGTGCCGCTCCAACGCCACGTACTGGCTGGGCCGGGGCGTGGCCGCCGGTGGTCGCAAGACCCGGCTGCAACGCCACCTGGACTCCGCGTCCGTGCTGGGCGCCGAACGCGCGCTGGCCCGTTGGGGCGCGCCGGCCGTCGCCGCCAGCTTTCTCACCATCGGGTTCCAGACGGCCATGAACGCCGCCGCCGGGCTCGGCCGCATGCCGCTGCGCCGCTACGTGCCGGCCACCGTCGTCGGCTCCGTCGCCTGGGCGTTCATCTACGCGACCATCGGGCTGGCCGCCTTCGACGCCGCCATCGGTGCCGCGGCAGGCTCGCCCGCGGCGATCATCGCGCTCGTGGCGATCGCCGTCGTCGTGCTCGGCGCCATCTGGTGCCTGCTGTACCGCCGCTCACGAATCCGAGCCTGCCGGCCGGAGTCGGGGGCAGACATGCCGGGCCGGTAAAGTCGAACCATGCACGAAACCTCCACCAGCACCGGTTCCTACTACAAGCGGTTGGGCGACGGGCGCTACTGGTCCACCGTCCACGCCCAGGGCGCCTGGAACCCGCACGAACAGCACATGGCCCCCGTGACGGGCCTGATGGTGCGGGAGCTGGAGGCGTTCGCGCCGCGAGACGGCATGCGCCTGGCGCAGCTCGGCTTTGACATCCTTGGCCTGATCCCGGACGGCGAGTTCACCATCGACGTGAGCATGTTGCGGCCGGGCCGGACGATTGAATTGCTGCAGGCGGAACTCACGGCCGGGGGCCGCGTGGCGGTCCGGGCCACGGCCTGGCGACTGCAGACCTCCGACACCGCGGCCGTCGCGGCCTGCGAGGACGAGGTAATGCCGCCGCTCTCGGAGGCGGACGACTGGGACGGCCTGGGCCAGTGGCCCGGCGGGTTCATCGAGTCGCTCCAGGCCAAGGTGCTCCCGGAGCATCGGCCGGGGCGCGGCGCGGTATGGGTGCACAGCCCGTTTGAGATGGTCGACGGCGAGCCCACGTCCGCGCTGGTCCGTCTCCTTGGGCTGGTGGACAGCGCCAACGGCGTGTCCTCGCGCGTGCCGCCGGGGCTCGGCAGCTACATGTTCCCGAACGTGGACCTGTCCATCCACCTGTACCGGGAGCCCGAGGGGGAGTGGCTTGGCCTGCAGACCCGCGTCACGTTTGCCGGCGACGGGGTGGGGCTGACGTCCGCCGTGTTGCACGATGAGCGCGGTCCCTTTGGCCGGTCCGAACAGATTCTCACCGTGCGCCGACTCCCGGACGCCCCGTGACGGGTGCCGGGCGTCCGTTCATGGCGCCACGGCTGATGGTTCACGGCCAGGACACTTCGCTTGGCACCTCGCCGAGCGCCGAGGCGGACCTGAACCGTGCCCTGGAACTCCTGGCCGAGGTCAAGTCCGGGGCCACGCCGCCGATGCTGCGCCTGTACCGCCCCCTGCCGACCGTGGCGTTCGGCCAACGGGACGCCAACCTGCCCGGCTTCGAGGCGGCGTGCGCGGCGGCGGAGGCCCACGGGTTCGCCCCGGTCGTGCGCCGCGCCGGCGGCCGGGCGGCCGCATACCACCGGGGCTGCCTGGTGGTGGACCACATCCAGCGGCAGCCCGACGCCATCGTGGACGCCAAGGCGCGGTTCGGGTTCTTTGCCGACCTGTTCACGACGGCGCTGCGGTCCCTCGGCGTGGACGCCCGGGTGGGGGAGATCCCCGGTGAATACTGCCCCGGCGAGTACAGCGTCCACGGCATCGGCGCCGGACTGTCCTTGAAGCTCGTGGGCACGGCGCAGCGCGTGGTGTCCGGGGCCTGGCTGTTCAGCACGGTCATTGTGGTGGCGGATTCCGCGCCGATCCGGTCCGTGCTGGTCGATTGCTACCGCGCGCTGGGCCTGGACTGGGACCCGGCGACGGCCGGCGCTGTGGACGACCTGGTTCCCGGCCTGGGCGTGGACACCGTCGAGGCCGCCGTGCTCGAGGCGTACCGCCCGTTCACCGAGCTGGTTCACACGCGTCCTTTCGAATCCCAACTAGGGCGCACTTAAGCACCATTTCGTGCCGATTTACGTGCTTAACTGCGCCGTAGATGGCCTGATCGGCTTACTAGAGCTGGAATTACCTTCTAAAAAGATCCGTTGAATGTGACTCTTGTCACCGAAGTTGTAATCGAATACACTGGGATCATGGACACGGAGCAGGCCGCTCCCGACCACGCGGGGGCACAAACCACTCGTGGATCCACCGGAGGAACCGTCCGCCGGCTGATCAGCCAGGCCACCACCCTCATCGCCACCGTCGGCGTTGACGATGTGAGCCCGGAGGCGTTGCACCTGGGCCGGATGGGGGATGCCGACGCCGTCCGCTTCGCCCGGGACATCGAATCCCTGGCCCGGCTGCTGGCGGCGCTGCAGGTGCAGGCCGCCGCCGAACTGGCCGACCGGGTCGCGGCCGGCCGGTTCGAATCGGCCGGCGCCCCCACCACGGCGCTCTTCCTGGCCGACGCGCTGCGCATCTCCACCCGCGACGCCGCGGCACGGCTGAGCCTGGGCGAGGCGGTCCTGGCGCACACCGATCCGTACTCGTTCGACCGGACCCCCGCGCCCCGACCAATCCTGGCCGAGGCGTTCCTGACCGGAACCCTGGGGCGGGATGTGGCGGCGGTGATCGTCCGGCACACCCATGCTGCCCAGACCGTGGTCGGCACCCTCAAGCCCTCCGGCACCGACGGCGACCAGCAGGCCGTGACCGAGGAAGACGTCACACGCCTCGAGAGTGTGCTCACGCACGTGGGGGGCCGGGAGCGGCCCGAGGTCGTCGACCAATGCGGCCGCCGCGCCCTGGCCCATCTCGACCCCGACGGCGACCAGCCGGGCGACGGGGAACTGCGAGACAAGGAAGGCCTACACTTTGGCCGCCCCCGTCGCGGCATGATCTCCATCAGCGGACACCTCACCGTCACCGATTACGAACAACTCATGGCGTCCATCGGCCACGCCACCAGCCCCCGTCGCACCGGCGATTCCGGGAAAGCCGGCGCCGGCCCCGTCAACCCAGAGGACTCCGGCAACCCAGACGGCCCCGGCAACGAATCCACCGCCGCCGACGGTGCTGATGATCCCGGGTGCGGCCTGTTTGACGCCGTCCAGCCCGAAACCGGGCAGGCGGCAAACAATCCGATCCTGCGGGACGAACGGACCCGGGCGCAAAAACTGCTGCACGAGATGATGGACTGCGTACGCCTGGCCGCCGCCACCGACACCCTCCCGGACAACGGCGGGCTGCGCCCCCAGATCCACGTCACAGTGACCCTCGAGGCCCTGAAAACGGGCCTCGGCACCGCCCACGTGCCCTTTGCCGGGGAAATGCCGGCCAGCCAGATCCGGCACCTGGCCTGCGACGCGGACATCATCCCGATCGTCATGAACTCCAAGGGCGCCGTGCTGGACGAGGGCCGCCGCCAGCGCCTGGTCACCCCGGCGATCCGCCGCGCCCTGGTCGCCCGCGACCACGGTTGCGCATTCCCCGGCTGCCCCCGGCCGCCACAATGGACCGAGGCCCACCACATCGTCCCCTGGTCCGAGGGCGGACCCACGTCCGTGGCCAATTGCGTGATCCTGTGTGGTTGGCATCACCACCTGCTCCACCGCACCGACTGGGAGGTGGACATGGTCGACGGCATCCCCTGGTTCACCCCGCCGCCGGCCCGCGACCCCCTCCGGCACCGCATCCGCAACCTCTACTGGAACCCGCCGGACCCCTGAGCTGCCGCACATACGTATCTGGCGAGCCCGACCCCCGGGTGGTTTCGACAGGCTCAACCACCGGGTGGTTTCGACAGGCTCAACCCCCGGGGATGCCCGCGGTCTCGGCTCCAATCGTCGTCGAGTCACCGTGGCCGGTGCGCACCACGGTGTCCGGCGGCAGGGTCAGCAACCGGGAGCGGATGGACGCCAGGATCGTCGGCTTGTCGCTGTAGGAGCGTCCCGTGGCACCTGGCCCGCCTTGGAACAGGGTGTCGCCCGTGAACACTGTCCCCTCGGATTCCAGGTAAAAGCACGTGGACCCGGGGGAGTGGCCCGGCGTGTGCAGGGCCGTCAGGACGGCACCGCCGGCGCTGAACGTGTCGCCGTCGCGGATCTCACCGTCGGGGGCGGCATCCGGGTACACGGCATCCCACAGCATCCTGTCGGCCGGGTTGAGCAGGATCGGGGCGCCGGTCGCCTGGGCCACGGCACGGGCGGCGCGGATGTGGTCGTCGTGGGCGTGCGTGAGCAGCACGGCCACGACGGACCTCCCGGCCACACCGTCGACGATCGCGTCGGCATCGTGCGGTGCGTCGATGACCAGGCATTCGGTGTCGTCGCCCACGATCCACACGTTGTTGTCGACGTCCCATGTGCCGCCGTCGAGCGAGAACGTCCCGGACGTGACGAGCCGGTCGATGCGCGCGCTCATGCCAGCTCCACCACGGAGCGCAGCACGGTGCCCTGGTGCATCTTCTCGAACGCGGCTTCGATGTCGTCGATCCCGATGCGCTCACTGACGAACGCGTCCAGATCGAGCCGGCCCTGCTTGTACAGGTCGATCAGCATGGGGAAGTCGCGCGAGGGCAGGCAGTCGCCGTACCAGGACGACTTCAACGCCCCGCCGCGGCCGAACACGTCCAGCAGCGGCAGCTCAAGCGTCATCTCCGGTGTCGGCACGCCGACCAGCACCACGGTGCCGGCCAGGTCGCGCGCGTAGAACGCCTGCTTGTAGGTTTCCGGACGGCCGACGGCGTCAATCACCACATCTGCGCCGAACCCGTTGGTGAGGGCCCGCACCGCCTCGACCGGGTCCTCGCTGGCGGAGTTCACCACATGGGTGGCACCGAAGTGCTTGACCCGGTCCAGCTTGCGGTCATCGAGGTCGACGGCGACGATCGTCGTCGCGCCGGCCAGGGCGGCGCCGGCCACGGCCGCCGACCCCACGCCGCCACAGCCGATCACGGCGACCGAGTCGCCCCGGGACACGCCGCCGGTGTTGATGGCGGCCCCCAACCCTGCCATGACGCCACAGCCGAGCAGGCCGGCGGCGGCGGGGTCGACGTCGTCGTCGATTTTGGTGCACTGCCCGGCGGCGACGAGAGTCTTGTCCGCAAACGCGCCGATTCCCAGCGCGGGCGACAGCACCGTGCCGTCCTCCAGCGTCATCTTCTGCGTCGCATTGAACGTGTTGAAGCAGTACTGCGGCCGCCCCTTCGCGCAGGCCCGGCAGGTGCCGCAGACGGCACGCCAGTTCAGCACCACGCGGTCGCCCACGGCCACGTTCGTGACATCGGGGCCGACGGCGCTGACCACACCGGTGGCCTCATGACCGAGCAGGAACGGGAAGTCGTCGGAGATGCCACCGAGCTTGTAGTGCAGGTCCGTGTGGCACACGCCGCTGGTGAGCACATCCACCAGAGCCTCGCCGGGACCGGGATCCGGGACCAGGATTGTCTCAACCGTGACAGGCGCGCCCTTTGACCGGACGACGGCGCCGCGAACCTTGTGCACCATGTGGCTTGCTCCTTTGCGTGTGGCTGATAGCTATCTCGTGTCTATCACGTGCGGCCGGAGCGGCCGATTCGGTCCGCTAGACGGACAGTTTTTCCTTGACGTCGTTCAGCGACGGGTTGGTGGCCGCGGAACCGTCGGGGAAGATCACGGTGGGGACGGTCTGGTTGCCGCCGTTGAGCCGCTCGACGAGTTCGGCCGTACCGGGAACATCCTCGATGTTGATCTCCGTGTAACCGATGCCCTGCGAGTCCAGCTGCGTCTTCAGCCGGCGGCAGTAGCCGCACCAGGAGGTCGAAAACATGGTGATGGTGCCGGCTTCGGGGGTGTAGTCCACGTCGGGATGCTCCTTGAATCAAGAATGGGGTACCCGGGTAACGCTATCGGCCCGGGGCGGTATTCCCGTCACGGGCGCCGGCACCCTCTGGCGAACCGGTGCCGGAGGGTGCCACCATGGAGTCCATGTGTGGACGTTACGTGATGGCCCGTGCCGTGGGTGACCTGGTCGCCGAACTGGAGGCGGAGGCCGATGCGAACCTGGAACTGCGCGCATCCTGGAATGTGGCACCCACCAGCGACGTGCCGATCGTGCTGGAGCGGCTGGTCGAGGGTGCCGTGCACCGGCAGGTCCATGTGGCCAAGTGGGGGCTGGTGCCGTCCTGGGCCAAGGACCCGGCCGTCGGCGTGCGCGCGTTCAACGCCCGCAGTGAGACGGTGGCCGAGAAGCCGACGTTCCGTGCGGCGTTGAAGGCCCGGCGGTGCGCCGTGCCCGTGGAGGGCTACTACGAGTGGAAGAAGTCCCCGGACGGGAAATCGAAGCAACCGTACTTCGTGCACCGCAAGGACGGGAAACTGATCACGTTCGCGGGCCTGTACGAGTGGTGGAAGGACCCGTCCAAGGAGGACGACGCCGACGACCGGTGGCTGCTTTCCTGCACCATCCTGACGACCGTGTCACCGGACGCCGGGGCGGAGGGTGTGCTCGGCGAGCTGGCCGGGCTGCATGACAGGCTGCCGGTGCCGCTGGAGAAGGACTCGCTGGCCGCCTGGCTGGAGCCGGAGGGCGGGGATCCGCGCCAGTTGCTGGACCTGGTCCTGGCCGGCGCCCATGACGTGGCCGCCACCTGGCAGCTGGATCCCGTGGGTGCGGATGTGGGCAATGTGCGCAACAACTCCCCGGAGCTCACAGTGCCGGTGGGGTAGCCGCATCGATGCGGCGCACGTCATTTCCTGGCGCGGGGCAATTCCACGGCGTCGGTCAATTGCGCGGCGGCCGACCGCAGTGCCAGGGAGGCCCGATGGGCCCAGGCGTTGCTGCTGCACCGGGTTTCCGGCCCGGCCACGGTGAGCGAGCAAATGATCTCGCCGCCGGCGAAGACCGGGCGGGCGATCGCAACGGCGCCCGGGTTGAGTTCGCCGTGTGAGATTGCCTGCCCTTCCTGGCGGATCCGCCCGAGCTGCTGGGCCAGGTCCGCCCTGGACAGGGTCTTGTCCGTGTAGCGGGCCAACCTGTCACCCAATACTTTCGCGATGACCTGTTCCGGGGCGTGGGCCAGGAGCACGCGTTGGCCGGCGCCGGCATGCAGGGGCAGCAACTGGTTGATCTGGAAGGAAAACCGCAGCGGATGGGGTGAGACCACCTGTCGTAGGCAAATGGCGTTCAGTCCTGAGCGAACGGTCAGGACCGCGGTTTCCGCAGTGCCCTCGACAATGGATTCGAGCACCGTGACGCCAAGTTCAGCCAGCTTGGTGTGCGTGAGGTGCTGGCCGGACATTTCAAGCAGCCGCCAGCCTGGGGTGTACGAGCCGTGGTGTTCCTCGATCAAGGACAGGCGGCGAAGACTCTTGGCATAGCGGTAAACGGTGCTGGCCGGAACATCCACGTCCTCGGCGATTTCGGAGATCGTCATCTCGCCCCGGGACGCAATGCACATCAAGATGGCAAGGCCGCGCTCGAACGAGGTACGCGGTTCCGGCAAGCTGCTTGTCATTCCCACAGGCTAAGGGACACGGACGCGATTCTCACAGCTTGAACGGGTGAGGTCCCTGCCCGGAGGGGGACGGATGGCGCAGTGTGACGGCCATTCCAACGGCACGTCATTCTCACACGGTGAAAAAACCGTGTTGCCGGACCGCGGGGTGCTTCCTAGGCTCGTGAGGGATCACGGAGCTGTGACCCTCACCACATTGGGGTGCTGGTGGCATGGGCAGCACCGAAATCGAAGCAGCATCCGCCCGAGAACGTAGTTGCCCCTGAATGGAGACCTCATGTCACCGACCGTACGCAGCAAAAAAGCCGGCATCACCGCAGCCCTGGTGTTGCTTCCCCTGGCGCTCACGCTCTCGGGTTGCGGTGGGGGATCCGCCGCCAGCGAAAGCCCCACGGCCAACAGCGCCGCGCCGTTGCACAGCATGCTCCCGCAGAGCATCCAGTCCAGCGGCACGTTGAACATCGCCAGCAACGTCGAGTACCCGCCGTTCGAAACCTTTGACACCGACGGCACCACGGTCATCGGCATCGACCGTGAGATCGCCGACGCCCTGGAAAAGAAGCTCGGCGTCACCATCAAGTTCAACAACATCTCCTTCGACGCCATCATCCCGGGGCTCGCGTCCAAGCGCTACGACATGGCCATGTCCGCCATGTCCGACACGCTGGAGCGCCAAAAGCAGGTCGACTTCGTTGACTATTTCACGGCGGGCGCCGGCATCCTGCGGACCGTCGAGAACCCCAAACATGCCGCCACGCTGGATGACCTGTGCGGCCTGAAGGTCGGCATCGTGAAAGGGACCACGGAGACCGAGGACGCCGACGCCCAGACCAAGAAGTGCCTGGCGGCGGGCAAGCCGGCCCTCGATGCCACCATTTTTCCCGGCCAGAACCAGACAATCCTTGCCCTGAATACCGGGCGCGTGGACGTGGTGCTGCTGGACTCCACCTCGGGGTCGGCCGTGGCCAAGGATTCCGGCGGCAAGCTGGAAATGCTCAAGCCCTACCAGGCCGGGCCGTTCGGCATCGTGTTCCCCAAGGGCAGCACGGAACTGCAAAAGGCCGTCCAGAAGGGCATGGAGGAAATCGCGGCTGACAAGACCTATGGAAAGATCCTGGTGAAGTACGGCCAGGACCAGGGCGCCGTCACCGAATTCCCGATCAATGGCGGGAAGCAATGAGCGGGGTCTTGACTGACCAACAGGCCGCGCCGGCCGTCGTCGTGCCGTCGCGGCACACCGGCCGGTGGATCACCGCTGGGGCGGTGCTCCTCATCGTCGCCCTCCTGCTGTACTCCATGGCCACGAACACCCGCTTCGAGTGGCATGTGGTGGGGAAGTACCTCTTCGCCAAACCCATCCTGATGGGCGTGCTGAACACGATGATCCTCACCGTGCTCGCCATGGTCATCGGCATCCTCCTGGGCATCGTCATCGCGGTGGGCCGGCTCTCGGACAACCTGATCGTGTCCAAGGCCGCGTGGTTCTATGCCTGGTTCTTCCGCGGCACGCCGCTGCTGGTGCAATTGCTGTTCTGGTTCTTCCTCTCGGCGCTGGTCCCGCGGATCGCACTGGGCGTGCCGTTCGGCCCCGAGCTGTTTTCCCTTGACACCAACGCACTCATCACGCCGTTCATGGCCGCCATGCTGGGGCTTGGGCTGAACGAGGCGGCCTACATGAGCGAGATCGTGCGCTCCGGCATCTCCTCGGTGACGCCCGGGCAGACCGAGGCGGCGAAGTCGATCGGCATGACCCGGCTGCAAACCATGCGCCGGGTGGTGTTGCCGCAGGCCATGCGCATCATCATCCCGCCCACCGGCAATGAGACGATCGGCATGCTCAAGCAGACGTCGCTGGTGCTGGTCATCGGCTACTCGGAGCTGCTGACGTCGGCGTCCCTGATCTACGCCCGGACGTACCAGACCATTCCGTTGCTGATCGTCGCGGCCATCTGGTACCTGTTCATCACCGCGCTGCTGTCCATCGCCCAATACTTCCTGGAAAAGCGCTACGGCCGCGGCTTCAGCCCACTGAGCGCCATTCGCACCGACAAGGCCGAACCGGCCACCCCTGCCGTTACGGAGATCCGACCATGACCACGACCATGCTCAAGGCGTCATCGGTGTGCAAGTCCTTCGGCCCCGTCGACGTCCTGCGGAACATCTCCCTCGACGTGGCCGCCGGCGAGGTCGCCTGCCTGATCGGACCCTCCGGGTCGGGGAAGAGTACCTTCCTGCGCTGCATCAACCACCTGGAAAAGATCGACGGCGGCGAGATGTGGGTCGACGGCGAGCGGGTGGGCTACCGCCGGGTGGGCAACAAGCTGCACGAGCTGAAGGAAAAGGAGATTGCGCGCCGCCGCGCGTCCATCGGCATGGTGTTCCAGCAGTTCAACCTGTTCCCGCACCGGACCGCCTTGGAGAACGTGACCGAGGGCCCCATCATCGTCCAGGGCGTGCGCCGCCAGGACGCGATCGAGGAGGGCCGTGCCCTGCTGGCGCGGGTTGGCTTGGGCACGAAGATGCACAACTACCCGAGCCAGCTCAGCGGCGGCCAGCAGCAGCGCGTGGCGATCGCCCGCTCGCTGGCCATGAAACCATCGCTGATGCTCTTCGACGAACCCACCTCCGCCCTGGACCCGGAGCTGGTGGGCGAGGTCCTGGACGTCATGAAGGACCTCGCGGAATCGGGCATGACCATGGTGGTGGTCACCCATGAGATGGGCTTCGCCCGGGAGGTCGCGGACACCGTGCACTTCATGTCCGACGGCGTCCTCGTCGAGAGTGGCGCGCCCGCCAAGGTCCTTTCGGCGCCGGCGCATGCACGCACCCAGAGCTTCCTGGCCAAGGTGCTGTGATGGCGTTGGATACGGCACCGGCCGTCAAGGAATTGCGGCAGATTTTGGGGGCGAAGGTTCACACGGGTGTCCCCGCCCGCACCGCGCGGGCACATGACCGCTCCCACCATGTGTGGTCGCTGCCCGACGCCGTGGTGTCGTGTGCCTCCACGGAGGACGTCTCGCGCGCTTTGGCCGTGTGTTTCCGCCATGGCGTGCCCGTGGTCCCCATCGGGGCGGGCACGGGCCTGGAAGGCGGGGCCAACAGCTCCACCGGGAACGTGTGCATCGACCTTTCCCCCATGACCGAAATCCTTCACCTGGGCGTCCAAGACTTGGACGCGACCGTCCAGGCCGGCGTCATGAAGAGCGCCCTGAACGCCGCGGCCGCCCCGCACGGGCTCTGTTTCCCGGCCGGTCCCGGCGTCGACGCCAGCGTCGGCGGCATGGCCTCGACCCGGGCCAGCGGCACCAACGCGGTCGCCTACGGCACCATGCGCGGCAACGTCCTGGGGCTGACCGTGGTGTTGGCCGACGGGACCGTGGTCACCACCGGCGGACTGGCCCGGAAGTCTTCCGCCGGCTACGACTTGACGGCGTTGTTTGTGGGGTCCGAGGGGACGTTGGGCATCATCACCGAGGTCAGCGTCCGCCTGTACGGCATCCCGGAGACGACGGCGACGGCGGTGGTGCCGTTCCCGACGCTGGGCGCGGCCGTGTCGTCGGTGTCGGCGGCCATCGCCGCCGGCGTGCCGCTGTCCAGGATCGAACTGCTTGACGATGTCATGGTCGGCGCCATGAACAGCTACTCCGGACTGTCCCTTAAGGAGGCCCCGACGCTGCTGGTCGAGTTCGAGGGAGGACCGGCGGCCGTCAGTGAGAACGTAAGCCGGTTTGAGGCGATCGCATCCAGCCGGGGTGCGCTGAGCTACGAGTTTGCCGCCGACCCTCTGCGGCGGGATGCGCTCTGGCAGGCACGTCACGACGCCCTCCCGGCAGCGGCGGCGTTGCGCCCGGGCGCCAGCACGTGGTCAACGGACGTCTGCGTGCCCATTTCCAGGCTGGCCGACTGCATCGAGGAGACGCAGGCGGACATCGCCGCCTCCGACGTGCTCGCCCCCATTGCCGGCCACGTGGGCGACGGCAATTTCCACCTGGCGTTCGTGCTGGACCCGGCCGTCCCGGCGGTGCTGGAGGTCGCACAGGCAGTGAACGAGCGCCTGGTCCGGCGTGCTGTCGCCATGGGCGGCACGTGCACCGGCGAACACGGCGTCGGAATCGGCAAGACCTCCGCATTGCGCCTTGAGCACGGCGAAGGAGTCCGAGTCATGGAAACGATCAAGGCAGCCCTGGACCCAAAGAACCTGATGAACCCCGGGAAGGTGCTATGAACTCCGGAAGCCGCCCTGAGCCGCGGAAGGTGATCGCGGCATTGCCGCAGTACTCCAGCGCTGCGGGAACCAGCCGGGTGACATGGCGGGCATCCTCCAATGAGTCCGTCCTCCCGCCGTCGCCCCGCGTCGTTGAGGCCATCGCCCGGGCGGGCGCGACCGCGCACCTCTACCCGTCGCTCCTCGGTGACGCCCTTGTCGCCGACATCGCGGAACGATTGCAGGTCACCGCACGCCAGGTGGTGGTAGGCGGCGGTTCCCTTGCCCTCTTGCAACAGACCTTGTCGACGTATACCGGTCACGGGACGGAGGTGATCTTTGGGTGGCGAAGCTACGAGGCCTACCCGATCCTGGTGGGTGTTGCCGGTTCCGACGCCGTGCCTGTCCCGTTGGGCGCCGACGGCACCCATGACCTGGCGGCGATGCTGGCGGCGGTAACACCCTCGACGAAAGCCATCATCCTGTGCAATCCCAACAATCCCACGGGCACGGAGGTCGGGAGGGAACAGGTGGAGCTGTTCCTCCAGCGCGTACCGCCCACGGTCCTGGTCCTGTTGGACGAGGCATATCAGGAATTCGCGACAACGTCACTGGACGGGGTCGGGCTGCTGGACGCCTATCCGAATCTCGCCGTGTTCCGCACCTTCTCCAAGGCCTATGGGCTGGCCGGCCTGCGGGCCGGGTACATGGTCACCTCCGAGGAGATTGCCGACTTCGTCAGGGTGGCATCGCCTCCCTTCGGCCTCAGCACGGTGGCGGAGGCGGCGGCGCAGGAAGCCGGGGCGGACGCTGACTACAGCGCGCGCGTGCTCCGGCTCGTGGCGGAGGGCCGCGACCGCCTCCGTGCCGGGCTAGCGGAACGCGGATTCCCGACACCTGTCAGTGGAGGCAACTTCGTCTGGATCCCGTTGCCGCACGGCGCCCGTGAGCTTGAAGTCGGTTGCATCGCCCGGGGCGTCTCCGTTCGGGCCTTCGACGGCGAAGGGGTCCGTGCGACCGTGGGTGAACGTGCCGCAGAGGACGCCGTGCTCGCCGCCGTCGATGACCTGATGGCGACTGTCGCGTCGTCGCCGGGCAAGACCCTCACGTAGGGTTCGCCAACCGGGTTACGCCGGGCTACTCGGTGGTCCGGGTCAGGTGCGCCAGCACATCGGCCAGGGCGACGGCCCCGGCGTCCGCATCCGCGGTTTCGATCTGCTCCTGCGGCGCGTGGGAGACGCCGGTCGGGTTCCGGACGAAGAGCATGGCGGTGGGGATGCGCGCGGCCAGCACGCCGGCGTCGTGCCCGGCCCCCGATTCCAGGACGGGGACGGCGCCGAGCACCGTGCGCAACTCGGCGGTCAGCCCCTCATTGAAGCGCACCGTGGGGCTGAGGGATTCCTCGGTGAGGGTGACGGTGCAGCCCTCCGCCGCCGCAATGAGGCCGGCGGCGGCGTACAGCTCCTCGACGATCGACGCCGTCACCGCGTCCTGCCGGTGGCGTACGTCCACCCAGAGGTCCACCTGGGAGGCGATGACGTTCGTGCCGCCGGGGATGGGGGAGAGGCGCCCGACGGTACCGCGCGCGCCGGGCCGGCCGGCCGCGATCCTGCGGACGGCCACCACGGCCTGGGCGGCCGCGACCATGGGGTCGGCGCGGTCGGCCATCAGCGTGGTGCCCGCATGGTTGCCTTGGCCGCGGAACGTCAGCTTCCACCGGCCATGGCCCAGGATGGAGCCGGCGACGGCCACCGGGGCGCCCAGATCCACCTGGCCGCGGCCCTGCTCGATGTGCAACTCCACGAACTGGCGGATCCCGGCCAGGCGGTCCCCGTCCTCGCCCAGATGTTCCGGGGCGATGCCGTTGGCCCGGTAGACGTCGGCGAGCGTGTTGCCGTCCGCGTCCGTGAGGGTGCGGGCCTTGTCGGGGTCAATGGATCCCGCCATGAGCCGGGACCCGATGCACGCCACGCCGAAGCGCGACCCCTCCTCTTCCGGGAACACGGCCACGGCCAGCGGGCGGCCGGGCCGCTGCCCGCGCCGGCGCATAAGGTCGATGGCCGAGAGCGCGCTGGCCACGCCGAGCGGGCCGTCGAAGGCGCCACCGCCGGGGACCGAGTCCAGGTGGCTGCCGGTGACGACGGCGTCCGGTCCCGGCTGCCCCCACCAGGCCCACAGGATGCCGTTCCGATCCGTTTCGACGAGGAGCCCGCGCTGTTCGGCGGCGGCAACAAACCATTCGCGCAGCTCGTTTTCCGCCGTCGAGTGCACCGGCCGGCTGTAGCCGCCCCTCCGGCCGTCCCGGCCGACGTCGGCAATCTGGCCGAGCAAGGCCATCGGCTGTTCCACTGGTCCTCGTTCCTTTGCGGGCTCCCGGTGCGTCGTCAAAGGGAGCCGATGATCTTGGTGATGGCCTTGTCCAGGTCGCGTCCGGTGTTGGGCACCCGCAGGTTCTTGCCGTCGTCGACAACGACGACGCCGCCGCGCACCACGGTGCGAACGTCGGCCCCGGTGGCGGCGAAGATGACGTGCGGGAGGGTCTCCCCGGTGGTGGCGCCGGCGGTGCGCGGCGACTCGAGGTCGATGACCGTGAAGTCGGCCAACTTCCCCGGGGCGATGCTGCCCGCATCCCAGCCCAGCGACCGGGCGCCGCCTGAGGTCAGTGACTCGGCGATCTGCGCGACGCCCACGTGCCCGCGGCGGCCGCTGACCAGGCGGTGGTCGAGCTCGATCGCCCGGCCCTCCTCCAGGAGGTCGATCATCATGTGCGCGTCGCTGCCAACGCAGAGTCCGGCACCCGCCGCCAGCAGCGCACCGGCGGGCCCGACGCCGTCGGCCAGGTCGCGTTCGGTAGTGCAGCACATGCAGATGTTGGTGCCCGTGGATCCGTACGCCGCGATGTCCGCATCGCTCAGGTGGGTTGCGTGGACGGCCGTCATGTCGGCGCCCAGCACGCCGGCCTCGTGCAGCAGCTTGGTCGGCGTGACGCCGTACACGTCCAGGCTCTCCTGGTTCTCGGCCGGCTGCTCGGAGACGTGGGCGTGCAACGGCATGCCGTTGGCCCGCGCAAAGTCGGCGACCGGTGCCAGCGCCAGGCGTGGTACGGCGCGGACGCTGTGGATGGCCGCGCCGGATCGGAACGTGGCCGTGTCGTGCAGCTGCCCCACCCGGGCGGCCCACTGTTCCCAGGACCCGTCGCTGAACCGCTTCTGCACCCCGGAGACCTCCCGGCCGTCGACGCCGCCTTGCAGGTACAGGGTGTCGAGCAGGGTGATCCGCAGCCCGGCGTCCTCGGCGGCCCGGACAACGGTCTCGCCCATGATGTTGGGGGTGGCGTAGGGGCGCCCGTCGGGGTCGTGGTGGACGTAGAAGAACTCACCGACGCTCGTCACGCCGGCGAGCGACATCTCGGCGTACGTGGCCAGCGCCAGCTCGTACAGCGAGTCCGGGTTCAGTGTGCCGGCCACGGAGTACATCAGGTCCCGCCACGACCAGAAACTGTCCACCCCCTGCTGGCCCCTCCCGCGGATGGCGCGGTGGAACACGTGCGAATGGGCGTTCGCGAAGCCCGGCATGGTCAGGCCCACGAGCCTGCGGGCCCCATCCGGGCAGTCGGCGTTGGCCGTCACCGCGGTGACTTTATCGCCGTCGACCGTTATCAGGACATTGGCGGTGACGGTATCGCCGCCTAGCCACGCGTACTCGCAGAAGAATGAACTAGTCAACACCGGCTCCTTTGACGACGGCCCCGTCGATGATGATGGTCTCGGTTGAATTGCGCCCGATCCGGTACGCAAGGTGTTCGTGCGAGGGGACGTCCAGCACCTGGAGGTCCGCCGCCATGCCGGGCGCGAGCGAGCCGATCGTGCCGGCCAGGCCGAGTGCGCACGCGCCGCCGTACGTGGCGGCCCGCAGGGCCTGGGCGATGCTCATGCCGCCCGTGCGGCAGCCCATGGCCACCGCCAGGTGCATGCTCGTGGTCCAGCACCCCGGACAGACATCGGTGGCGAGGGCTACCTCCATACCGGCATCGTACAGGCGTCGCGGGTCCAGCGGTGCCGGGTGCCTGACGGCGAATTCCAGGCACGGCATGTAGACCCCGGTCACCCCGGCGTCCGCCAGGGCCCGCAATTCGCCGTCGGTGGTGAAATTGAGGTGGTCGGCGCTGACGGCTCCGACGTCCACGGCGAGGGCGGCCGCCCCGGTGTGGCTGTAGGCGTCCAGATGGATCTTGGGCCGCAGACCGTGCCGGGCGCCCGCCTCGAGGATGCGCCGGGACTGGTCCGGCGTGAAATAGCCGGCATCGCAGTAGACGTCGTTGAACGCGGCCCCTTGGGCCGCGACGTCCGGGAGCTGCGCCACGATGTCCTCGGTCCAGTCCTGCGGGTCCCGTTGCGGGTCAATGGCGTGCGCGCCCAGGTAGGTGGAGACGATCCGGGCCGGCAACTGTTCTTCGAGCCGGGCGTTCACCTCCAGCAGGCGCGCCTCGGCGGCGATGGACAGGCCGTAGCCGGTCTTGCTTTCCAGGGTGGTGGTGCCGGAATCGATCATTTCCCTGATGCGGTCGGCGGCCGCCTCGACCAGGTCTTCGACCGTTTGGGACCGGGTGTCCGCCATGGTGCCGAGGATGCCGACCGAGACGCCCGCCGGCGGGGCCTGGCCGGCGGCCACGGCCGCGTACTCACATGCCCGGTCGCCGCCGAAGACCACGTGGGTGTGGCTGTCCACGAACCCCGGCATCACCACCTTGCCGCGGGCGTCGATTTCCCGGCGGCCGCGGTAGCCGCTGACATCGCCGACGGCGGTGATGGTCCCGCCGTCGACGGCGACCCCGCCGCCGGGGATGCGCCCGATCAGGTCGGGCGCGTCCCCGGCGCAGGTGAGCAGTTCCGCGGCGTCGGTGATCAGCAGGTCAACGAGTTGCGTTCCGCCCGTTGCGGTCATCTCAGGCCTGGTCCGGGCCGAAGGTTGCCGTCGGCGTCCACCACAACGGGATCGTGACACCCTCCGCCGGTCCCACGGTGTTGGCGACTTCCTTGGCCCGGGCGTAGCCGGACTGGGCGTGCCGGACCACGCCGATGCCGCTGTCCACGGTCAGGCAGGCCTTGAGCCGGTACGCGGCCGTGTCGGTGCCGTCGGCGATCATGGTGACGCCGGTGTGCACCGAGTCGCCCATGGCGTAGTTCGCCTGGATGGCGATCAGGTCGGACATCCCCGAGGCGTTGAGCAGCCCGTTCAGGTACGGCCAGTCGGAGATCAGGTCGGAACCGTCGGGCATGTTCTCCGACTCGAACGTCGGGTTGATGATGGAGCCGGAGTCCAGGTTGTCGCGGGAGAACGCCACGGTTCCCTTGACCTCGCCGCGCTTGATCAACTCGTTGACGGCCAGGCCGAACTTCTTGCGTTGGCCGAACCCGAGGTAGCAGACGCGCGCCGGCAGCCCCTCGATCGGGATGTGCTTGCGGGCCAGGGTGATCCAGCGGGTGACGATGTCATCGTCCGGGAACAGCTCCAGGGCCAGGTCGTCAAGGCGGGCCAGGTCCAACGGGTCCCCGGAGGTGCACGTCCAGCGGAACGGGCCGCGGCCCTCCAGGAACAGCGGGCGCAGGTAGGCGGAGACAAAGCCGGGGATCTTCAACGCGTCCGCGAAACCGTGGAGCTGGCATTCGCGGCGGATCTGGTTGCCGTACTCGAACGTGGGCACGCCGTTGTCGAAGAACCGGTTCATCGCGGTGAGCTGGCGGACCATGGCCGTGCGGGAGATCTCGAAGTAGGCATCCCGGTCGCGCTTGCGGAATTCCTCGGCCTCCAGCACCGTGTAGCCGATGGGCACGTAGGCCAGCGGGTCGTGGGCCGGGGTCATCTCGGTGACCACGTCCGGACGAATGTCATGCTCCAGGCAGTACTCGAAGAGTTCGGTCGCGTTGGCCACCACGGCGATGCCCAGGGGCTTGTTGGCGGCGGCGGCCTCCTGCGCCAGTTCGATGGCGTGCGGGATGGAATCGGCCAGGACGTCGGCGTAACCCACCTCGAGGCGGTGCTTGATGATGCGTTCGTCGACGTCGGCGCAGATGGCCACCCCGCCGAGCATGGTCATGGCGCGGGGCTGGTTGCCGCCCATGCCGCCCATGCCCGCGCAGAGCAGGATCTTGCCGACCCAGCTGCCGTCCAGGTGGATGTCGGCGACGGAGCGCAGCGTCTCGAACGTTCCCTGGATGACGCCCTGGGTGCCGATGTACTCCCACGGCGAGGCGGTGTACTGGGCGAAGATGGTCAGGTTCTTGTCCTGGAGCTCGTAGAACGTCTTCCAGTCGGGCCGGACAAAGTTCGTGGTGGCCATGACCACGCGGGGGGCCAGCTCATGCGTGTCGAACACGGCGACCGGCATGCCGGACTGCACCACCAGGGTCTGGTCATCCTCCAGGGTCTTCAGCGAGTCGACGATCGCGTAGTAGGACTCCCAGTTCCGGGCGGCCTTGCCGATGCCGCCATAGACCACCAGGTTTTCGACGTGCTCGGAGAGCTCCATGTTGTTCTCCAGCATGCGCAGGATGGTTTCCTGCTTCCAGCCCTTGCAGCGCAGCGTGTCCCCGCGCTGGGCCTTGACCTCGTACAGGATCTCCGGTTTTTCCGCGGGCAACTCGCCAAAGGCGACGCCGGTGGCGTTGCCGCCCGGGTGCCGGGTGGTGATCGTCGCGGCCGGTACGGCCGGTACAGTCGTTTCGGTGGTCGGTGACATGGGGGTGCTCCTTAGTTGTTGATGTTGCGGACGGCGTCGACGACGGCGCCGCTGTGCACCAGCTCGACGGCGGCGCGAACGCGGGGGTAGAGGACGGTGTCTTCGGTGATGTGGTTGATGAGCCGGCCGTCCGCGGACCGGTGCGTGCGGACGAGGTCGAGGACGGCGCGGCTGCTGGCGGACAGGGCGTCGACGCCCTTGCCGGCCGCCTTGAGCCGCAGTTCCAACGCCTGGGCGGCCATGAGCAGTTCGATGCCGATGACGTTCTCGATGTTGGACACGATTTGCCGGGCATGGCGTCCGGCGTTGTTGGCCATGGAGACGTGGTCTTCCTGGTTGGCGCAGGTGGGGATGGAATCCACGCTGTCCGGATGCGCCAGCGTCTTGCAATCGGACACCAGGGCGGCCGCCAGGTACTGCGGGAGCATGTAGCCGCAGTCCATGCCGACCTTCTCACTGGCGATGAGCATGTCCGGCAATCCGCGGTTCAGTGTTCCGTCGTCGAGCCTGAACAGCCGGCGCTCGGCGATGCTGCCGATCTCCGTCACTGCAATGGAGAGGAAATCCGAGGCGAAGCCGACGTACTCGGCGTGGAAATTGCCGCCCGATACGGCCTTCAGGGACCGGGATGGGGGCAGGTCCGGGAAAATCAGCGGGTTGTCGGTGGCGGCGTTGATTTCGGTCTCGACAATGCCCCGGACGAACTTCAACGTGTCCTTGACGGGCCCCAGGACCTGCGGGGTGCAGCGCAGCGAATAGGCGTCCTGCGGAGGCTGGCGGACCGGATCCCGCTCCTCACTGCCGTCGATGAATTCGCTGCCGGCCAGCAATTCGCGGATTCGGGCGGCGACCTCGATCTGTCCGGCATGGCCGCGGGCCTCGTGGATCTGCGGGATGAACGCGTCGCCGAACCCGGCCAGGGCCTCGATGGACATGGCGGCCGTGATCTGGGCCGTCTCCAGGAGGTTTTCGGCGTCGGCCAACGCCAGCGCCGCCTGGGCCGCCGAAAACGAGGTGCCGTTGGTCAGGGCCAGGCCTTCCTTGGGGCCCAGCACAATCCGTTCGATGCCGGCGGCCTCCATGGCGGTGATGCCATCGACGAGGCGCCCGTCCAGGTACGCCTCGCCGCTGTCCAGTGCCACATCCTCGCCGGCCGGCCGTGTCATCACGATGGCCAGGTGGGCGAGCGGGATGAGATCCCCGCTGGCGCCGAGCGAGCCATATTCGGGGACGGCCGGGAAGACCCCCGCATCCAGCATGGCCAGCAAGGTTTCCGGGACAATTTGGCGAACCGCGGAGTACCCCCGGGTGAGGCTGGCGGCACGCACCAGCATCGAGCCGCGCACCACTTCCTCATCGAGGTGCCGGCCCACACCGCTGGCGTTGGAGAGGATGAGCCGGCGGGAGAGCTCCGAGGCGTCCTCGACCTGGTCGAACGCCCGCCGCCCCGCCAACGAACCGAACCCGGTGTTGATGCTGTAGATGGCGGGGACGTCCACGCCGACGCGCATGTCATTCATGATCGCCGAAACCCAGTGCTCGCTGGCCTTCATGGCCTCGAGTGCGTCCGCGGAAATGGACACGGATTGGCGGCCGCGCACCACCGACAGGAAATCTTCAATCGTCAGGCGTGCATTTCCAATTTCAATCACCGTATGGCCTCCTAGTTGATGCCTGCAACGCTAGTCACGTTTGACATCAGGGCAAGCCATGGTTCTCACCAGTCGATAATGCTTGTTCGGCGTAGATTGTCCAGTTGGCTGCGGCAGGGCGGGCGATGGATCATCGTTTTCTCGCAGGCCGATAAGTGGATGCGCCGGGCGTCACTGTGTGGGGCACGATTGCGCGCCGGCGCACGACAGAAATCCCCGGGCCGGGTTTGGGCGCCGGGGAGTTGTCGTTGTGCGTTGCGCTAGCCCTCTTCGTCCTCGGCGGACCAGCGGCGGAAATCCAGCGACAGGTACAGGGCCAGCGCGGCAGAGTTGTCCTCTTTCACTCGCAGCGCCACATCCGGTTGGCCGGCGTTGAACAGTGTGTCCATGGTGGCCAGCACCAAGTCCTCGGCAAGCCCGCGGCGGCGGAACTCCCGGTCGGTGAACAGCTCGAAGATGAACGGCGCGTCGGGCGCGTCGGCGTCGAGGGCGCGTTCCACGACGAGGATGGCGGCCACGATGTTGCCGTTGTCGTCGAGCGCCACATGCGAGGCTTCCGGCAGGAACTTGCCATATTTGCCCTCCATGTGCTCGCGCAGGTCGGCGATGGCCGCGTCCAGGTTGTCCCCGGCGATCCCGGGATCGTAGGCGGTGAAGTACAGCTCGCCGAGCCGGGTGAGATCCGTCTCCGTAACCGTGCGGGATGCCGTCTTGAGCTCCCGCTCCAGCGGTCCTGTCCTGGCAATGAGGGTGACCATGTCAGTCATGGAGCGCTCCTTCTATTGATCGAGGTTGCGGCGGCACAGTGTCGCTGGTGGCGATAGGGCCATGTTAGACGCGATTCACGCTACCAGCCACGGGGGACTGGGACGGACGGGCGCGGCCCCGGCGGGGCCCGTTGGCTGCGGGTGCGCCGTTGTTCGACGGCGCGGTGGGCTCTGGTTGAACGGCCATGCCCGTTCATCGGCGCAAGACCTTCCAACAGCATGATCGTCCGCCTCGGCCCTCGGCCCTCGGCCCATATCGCGATGGACCGTCTCAGGGGACGCCATTTGCGTCCTATCTCGGCACCGTGGGCGCGGGACTACAGACGGGGTTCCGATTTCGAGAACTGGGACGCGAAGTTGATCCAAGTCCAGGGTTGCTCATCAGTCGATTATTTGTGGTTTTGGCGGGTGGTGGTCTATAGGCTGGGAGTGAGCCTGAAGAGGAGGGTGTTCACGATGAGCATTGCATCGATTGTCGGTTCGGCGCACGCCAAGACCGCGCGGCTGGACATTCGGGAGATCGTCAGACGCTTGAACAGTGCCCTGGGGGCGACGCTTGTCGCGGCGTTGGCGGGCAGCAAGGACCGGAAGATCAGCTACGGCTGGGCGAAGCAGGACGGTCCGGAACCCAATGTTGCCGCCGTAAAACGTTTGCAGTTCGCCTACGCGCAGTGGGATCTGGTTTCCTCTGTGGAGGGGGAGCACGTGGCCCGGATGTGGTTCATCGGTGCCAATCCATGGCTGGACCAGGATTCCCCGATCGACGCGATCAGGGAGGACAGGTACAAGGAGACGGCGCATGCGGCCGCGGAGATGATTGACGACGGTTTCGCCGGGTGATACGTATCTGTTCAAGGACCGGGCTGGCGCTGGTCGAGGGCCCGGTGACTGCCTACCGGGTCGCGAAGGAATCGTACGGCCCGCTCGGGCCTCAGGAGCGCGGGGCCTTCGACGATGACAGATCGGGGTGGTATCGCTTTGACACGCCCGGACGGACGATCTACGCGGCGGAGGATGCGCGCACGGCGTTTCTGGAGGCGTTGTCTTGGGCGCGGATGACGACACGACATGCCGCTTACTTGTCCAAGACCGCGAAGTTCTTCGGTGTCGACATCAAAACCGTGCGTGCCGAGGTCGAGGATGACTGGCAGCGTAACGGGAACATGGCGCCGGGCCGGATCCCGGCGAACTGGCGTGACGGCCGTCTGCTCTACACGCTGGACTTCGGCGCCGGCGCGTGGGTGGACGTCACCCACGGCGACACGATCGCGGTGCTCACTGGCGTTCTTGACCGGGAACTGTACCAGCTGGACGTGACGGAATCGCTGACCCTGGCCGAGATCACCGGTGGTCGGCGTGAGGTGACGACACTCCTGGCGATGTGGATCAGAGAACAACTCCTGGACGACGGCTCGTACCCGCTGGGGATCCGCTTCCTCTCCAAACACGACGCGGTGGGGCAGGAGCGCGGGTCCTGTTTTGCGTTCTGGTTGCGACAGGCCGACGTCGGGTTGGGGAACGATCCCGTGACGGTGCGCGACGCCGCGCCAATCGGCCACAATGATCCCGCGTACCGGTTTGCACTGGATCGGCACGGGATTCAGTCACGGTAGGCGGCTGGCTCACTTCAGATTGTCTCCGCGCCTTCTTGATCCGGGGACTCAGCGTTGGGTCTTGGTCAAGAGACCGAGGTGCCCGTTCTCCCGGTCAAAGCGATGGCCGCGCGGCCGAGCGCAAGGCGGTGCCGTCGTCGTCCATTATCGGAGAAGACGGCGAGCAGGGTCGCGGTGCGGAACCTAGAAGCCGAGCCGCAGGAACAGCAGTGTTGCGAGGCAGACTCGGTTGCGCACTCCCATGAGTGGATCGACCGCCTTGTATTTGTCGGGGACGTAGGGGGTGCTGGCTACGGCGGCGAAGAGCGTGACGCGGAACGGGCCGGCCCGGCGCGGGGCGGTGAGGAAGGGTAGCCGGATCGCAGCCAGGATCCACAGCGTCGGCGCCGGCACCAGTGCCATCAGCCGAAGACGTCCGGAAGCTCAGCGGCCGATTCCAGGTCGTTGTCGAAGCTGGCGCCGTCCCGTTCGACGACGAGCCCGCGTTCGAGCTGATCCGCAGTACCCACACGCTGGGCTGCTTCCAGCTCGAATCGCCCGGGCAGCGCGAACTGGTCGGCAAGATGGCCCCGCGCGAGTTCACCGACCTCATCATCGACATCTCGCTGTTCCGCCCGGGGCCGATGAAGTCCAACATGGTCAAGCCGTTCCTGGAGAACCGGCACGGCTTCGCCCCCGCCGCCTACCCGCACCCGGACCTGGTCCCGGCGCTCGCCGAGACGCACGGGGTGACGGTGTTCCATGAGCAGGTGCTGCGCACGTTCTCGACCATGACCGGCTGCACGCTGTCTCGGGCCGACGAATTCCGCCGGGCCCTGGGTAATCCGGACGTCGAGCCGCACGTGGAGACATACTTCCGGGAGCATGCGGGGAAGAAGGAGTACGCCCCAGACGTCGTCGTGCAAGGCGCACGGGGCTGCGTTCGCCGTCCCCACCTACCAGTCGGCCTGGCTGAAGACGCACCACCCGGCCGAATTCCTGGCCGGGCTGTGGGAGCACGACCCGGACATGTACCCGCGCCGGCTGCTCGTGGCCGAGGCGCGGCGCCTGGGCATTCGGTTGAGCCTGGCCGGCATCTACGGGCTCTCCGGCACCGAACTGAAGCGGATCGTGGCCGGCCAGCCCTACGATTCGCTGGCGGGCCTGCGCACCCGGGCCAAGGTGTCCCGGCCCGTCCTCAAGCGGTTGGCCCAGCTCGGCGCCTTGGACCGGCGGGCCCGGCAGGCGCAACGCGCGGGCGGCGGCACGGCGCCCACGACGGCGGACCGGTTGCTGGGGCTGCGCAACAACACCGAGGTGCTGGTGGCCGGGGTGCGGGTGGCCACCCAGACCCCGCCCATGCGCGGCGGCCGGCGCGTGGTGTTCATCAGCGTCGACGACGGCACCGGCTGCGTGGACGCCACGTTCTTCCACGAGGCGCAGGAACGCTCCGGCCCCCTGCTGTTCGGCACCGGGATGCTGCTGATCCGCGGGCTGACCCGGCGCACCGGGCCGCGCGGCATCAGCCTGCAGGCGTTGGAGGCCTGGGACCTGGCGGACACCGGTTCGCTGCCGGAGGCCGGGCCGGATTCCAGCGTGCCAGCCCCTACGGGGCGACCTCGTACCGGCTGAGCACCGCGACCCGGTTGAACGCGTTGATCACGGTGGCCAGCCACGCCACCGCGGAGAATTCCGCGGCGGACAACGCGTCGCCCAGCCGGGCGTATTGCTCGTCCTCCACCCGGGTGGAGCCGACCGCGGTCGCCCATTCGGCCAGTTCCAGCGCCGCCCGTTCCTTGTCGCTGAAGTACCCGCTCTCGCGCCACGCCGGGAGCACCGCCAGCCGGTCCGGGGTTTCGCCGTGCCGAAGCGCATCGCGCACGTGCATGCGCAGGCAGAACGCGCAGCCGTTGAGCTGCGAGGCCCGGATCTTCACCAGCTCGACGAGCAGGATGTCGATGCCGGCCGCCACAGCCGAGGCCGTGGCGGCCTTGTTGAGTTCCAGCAGTGCCTGGTAGGCGGCCGGATCCTGGGTGCTGATGTTCACGTGATCGTCCATGAGCCCGATCCTAGCGGCGCCACACGCCAGGCTCAGGACTGCACCGTCATGCGCCGCGGCCTGATGGCGGAGGGCCGAACCAACAGCGGCATTGCGCAGCGCCTGTTTCTCACCCTGCGCACCGTCGAGACCCATGTCGGCAACATCCTGGCCAAGCTGGACCTGCCCACCGCTGACGCCGACCATCGTCGCGTCCTGGCCGTCATCGCCTACCTGGAGGCGATCGCGAAAGCGTAGCGGCAGCCGGGCAGGTGTCCGATCCGACGGCGCCGAACGCGGTGGTTTAGGGGCACCGCGCCCGGTCCGTTAAGCTGGTGCGTGGCTGGCTGTGGTCACTGTATGCCGCAAGTCATGAAGCCGGACAACGAAATGAGGAACCCACGTGCTGGAGCAGATCACCTTAACCATCGACGGAGCGCAACATGAGGTGACTGCCGGGACGACCGGGGCCGAGTTGTTCTTCGACGACCGGCAGGTCGTGGTCATGCGTGTCGACGGGGTCCTGCGGGATCTGGACCGGCCGCTCGAGTCCGGCACCGTGGTCGAGTCCGTCGCGATCGACTCCCCGGACGGGCTGAATGTGCTGCGGCACTCCACGGCCCACGTCATGGCCCAGGCCGTCCAGGCGCTGCGTCCCGACGCCAAGCTGGGCATCGGCCCCTACATCACCGACGGCTTCTACTTCGACTTCGACGTCGCCGAGCCGTTCACGCCCGAGGACCTGAAGACCCTCGAGAAGATGATGCAGAAGATCGTCAACCAGAACCAGAGGTTCGTCCGCCGCGTCGTGACCGAGCACGAGGCACGCACGGCCATGGCGCATGAACCCTACAAGCTGATCCTGCTGGACAAGTCGGCGAACGCCGACGAGGCCGGCGAGGGCGTGAACGTCGAGGTCGGCGCCGGCGAGATCACGATCTACGACAACGTGGAGCGCAAGAGCGGGGACACGATCTGGTGCGACCTGTGCCGCGGACCGCACCTGCCCAACACGAAGCTGATCTCCAACGCGTTCGCGCTGACCCGCTCGGCGGCCGCCTACTGGCTCGGCAGCGAAAAGAACAAGCAGCTGCAGCGCATCTACGGCACGGCCTGGCCCACCAAGGATGCGCTGAAGGCCTACCAGGAGCGCGTCGCCGAGGCCGAACGCCGCGACCACCGCAAGCTGGGCGCGGAACTGGACCTGTTCTCCTTCCCCGACGAGCTGGGCTCCGGCCTGCCGGTGTTCCACCCCAAGGGCGGCATCATCCGCAAGGCCATGGAGGACTACTCGCGCCAGCGCCACACCGAGGCCGGCTACGACTTCGTGTATACCCCGCATATCACCAAGGGCCACCTGTACGAGGTGTCCGGCCACCTGGACTGGTACCGCGACGGCATGTTCCCGCCCATGCACGTCGATGCCGAACTCAATGAGGACGGCACCGTGCGCAAACCCGGCCAGGACTACTACCTGAAGCCGATGAACTGCCCCATGCACACGCTGATCTACCGCTCGCGCGGCCGGTCCTACCGCGAACTGCCGCTGCGCCTGTTCGAGTTCGGGTCCGTGTACCGCTACGAGAAGTCCGGCGTGGTGCACGGGCTGACGCGCGTGCGCGGCATGACCCAGGATGACGCGCACATCTACTGCACCCGGGAGCAGATGAAGGATGAGCTGACCAGCACGCTGAACTTCGTGCTGGGGCTGCTCAAGGACTATGGCCTGGACGATTTCTACCTGGAACTGTCCACGAAGGACCCGGAGAAGTACGTCGGCTCCGACGAGGTGTGGGAGGAGTCCACCCGCACGCTGGAGGAGGTCGGACAGGCCTCCGGGCTGGAGCTGCTCCCGGATCCGGGTGGCGCGGCGTTCTACGGCCCGAAGATCTCCGTCCAGGCGAAGGATGCGCTGGGACGCACGTGGCAGATGTCGACCATCCAGCTGGACTTCAACACCCCGGAGCGCTTCGAGATCGAATACCAGGGCGCCGACGGCACCCGCCGGCGCCCGGTCATGATCCACCGCGCCCTGTTCGGCTCGGTGGAGCGGTTCATGGGCGTGCTGACCGAGCACTACGCCGGCGCGTTCCCGGCCTGGCTGGCCCCCGTCCAGGTGGTCGGCATCCCGGTGGCCGAGGCGTTCAACGACTACATGTTCGACGTCGTCGACAAGCTCAAGGCGCAGGGCATCCGGGCCGAGGTGGACATCTCCAGCGACAGGTTCCCCAAGAAGATCCGCACGGCCAGCAAGGAAAAGGTCCCGTTCGTGCTGATCGCCGGCGGCGAGGACGCCGAGGCCGGGGCGGTGTCGTTCCGGTTCCGCGATGGCAGCCAGGACAACGGCGTGCCCGTCGATACGGCCGTGGCCCGGATCGTGGAGGCCGTGCGAACCCGCGCCCGTTAGGTCCGGCGGCCGGAACAAGGACAGTGGTACAGGAAGGTGCACGCGTGAGTGAACAGGGGACGACGGCGACGGCCGGGTCCGATGGTCGGGCGGAGGTCACGGCGACGGACGACTTCGTGCTGGCCGGGGTGCCCGACGCGTTCGCGCGGCTGTGGACGCCGCACCGGATGGCCTACGTCAAGGGTGGCCAGGTGCAGGTCACGGGCGAGGACGACTGCCCGTTCTGCGCCGGCCCGTCCCGGTCCGACGAGGAATCCCTCATCGTGTACCGCGGCGAGCTGGTCTACGTCGTGCTGAACCTGTACCCGTACAACCCCGGCCACCTGCTCGTGTGCCCGTACCGTCACATTCCGGACTACACGGACCTGACGGTGGCGGAGACGACGGAATTCGCCGCCCTGACCCAGCAGGCCATGCGGGTGCTCCGGAAGGTGTCGAACCCGTCCGGCTTCAACCTGGGCATGAACCAGGGCGTGACGGGCGGGGCCGGCATCGCCGCGCACCTGCACCAGCACATCGTGCCGCGGTGGGGTGGGGACGGGAACTTCCTGCCCATCATCGCCGGCACGAAGGCCATCACGCAGACGCTGGGCGAGGTGCGCGAGCAGGTCGCCGCCGCCTGGATGCTGGTCTAGGACAGCCATGCTGAACAAATACGCGCGGAAGCTGTTCGCCAGCATCTTCACCCCCGTGGCCGCCTGGTTGACCCGGGTCGGGGTGACCCCGGACGCCGTGACCATCATCGGCACCCTCGGCGTGGCGGCCGGTGCGCTGGTCTTCTACCCGCTGGGCCAGCTGTTCTGGGGCACGGTGGTCATCACGGTGTTCGTGTTCTCCGACATCATCGACGGGCTGATGGCGCGCATGCAGAACCGGTCGGGCACGTGGGGGGCGTTCCTGGACTCCACGCTGGACCGGGTGGGTGACAGTGCCGTCTTCGCCGGCCTGGTCATCTGGTTCTTCCTGGGCGGGGCGAACACGTTCATCGCCGTCACGGCGCTCGTCTGCCTGGTGCTCGGCTCGATCGTCTCGTATGCCAAGGCGCGTGCCGAGGGGCTGGGCATGACCGCGAACGTGGGCATCGCCGAACGTTCCGACCGGCTCGTGGTCGTCCTGGTGGCGACCGGGCTGGTCGGCCTGGGGATACCGGAAGCCGTGCTCGCCGTCGTGCTGGTGCTGTTGGCCGCCGCGAGCCTCGTCACGGTATTCCAGCGCATCGTCACCGTGCGCCGGCAGGCGCTCGGCGACGACGTGTCGCCCGGGACGTAGCGCGGGCGGGGATAGTATTGAAACACCGTCGGCCGGCGAGGTCCGCGCGGTCTTGTATTAGCACGTCTTGTATCAGCACGTTGTGTCAATCCGAATCGTCCCAAGAGGGGTCTTTGTGTCTACACCTGATGTAACGCCGGTAACCGGCAGCAGCCGTGTCAAGCGGGGCATGGCCGAAATGCTCAAGGGCGGCGTCATTATGGACGTCGTCAACGTCGAGCAGGCCAGGATCGCCGAGGACGCCGGCGCCGTGGCCGTGATGGCCCTCGAGCGTGTCCCGGCGGACATCCGCGCCCAGGGCGGCGTGTCGCGCATGTCCGATCCGGACATGATCGACGCGATCGTCGCGGCCGTGTCCATCCCGGTCATGGCCAAGGCGCGGATCGGCCACTTCGTCGAGGCGCAGGTGCTCCAGTCCCTGGGCGTGGACTACATCGACGAGTCCGAGGTGCTGACCCCCGCCGACTACGCCCACCACATCGACAAGTGGAACTTCACGGTCCCGTTCGTCTGCGGTGCCACGAACCTGGGCGAGGCGCTGCGCCGCATCAACGAGGGCGCGGCGATGATCCGGTCCAAGGGCGAGGCCGGCACCGGCGACGTCTCCAACGCCACGGGCCACATGCGCCAGATCCGCGCCGAGATCGCGCGCCTGTCCTCGCTGCCCGAGGACGAGCTGTACGTGGCCGCCAAGGAGTTGCAGGCGCCGTACGAGCTCGTCAAGGAGATCGCGGCCACCGGCAAGCTGCCCGTGGTGCTGTTCACCGCCGGCGGCATCGCCACCCCGGCCGACGCGGCCATGATGATGCAGCTGGGCGCGGACGGCGTGTTCGTCGGCTCGGGCATCTTCAAGTCCGGCAACCCGGCCCAGCGCGCGGCCGCGGTGGTGAAGGCCACCACGTTCTACGACGACCCGAAGGTCGTCGCGGACGTCTCCCGCGGCCTGGGCGAGGCCATGGTCGGCATCAATGTCGCCGACATCCCGGAGCCGCACCGCCTCGCCGAGCGCGGCTGGTGATTTCGACGGGCTCAATCACCGGCTGAGACGGGCTCAATCACCGGCTGACGAGCCTGTCGAGACCCGGTGGTCGAGCCTGTCGAGACCCAGGTCTTGGCCGGGCCCGTACGACGGCGGCACCCGCCGCGCGCCTGAAGCGCGCCGTGGGTGCCGCCGTCGTACTTTAACCGTCGGTCGTGGGCCGCGGCCTACCGGGTGACGGCCTGCATGGTCAGGTCGTCCAGTTTCGGCAGTGCGTGGCGGAGCCGGTGCTCGGCCTCGTGCACGGTCTGTTCCGCGGCGGCCAGCGTCGCGTCCGCCACGACCAGGACGGCGGCGCCTTGGAGCCGGTGGCCCACCCAGCGCAGCTGCAGCCTGTTGACGCCCACGATGCCGGGGGAGTGCTCCAGGGCGTGCTCGGCCCGGGCGACGAGGTCGGGCTCGATGCCGTCCATCAGGCGCCGGCCGATGCTGCGCACCGTGCCCCACAGCAGCACGATGATCGCTGCCGAGATCAGCAGCCCGACGACCGGGTCGGCCAGGGGGAAGCCGAGCATGACACCGCCGGCCCCGAGCACGACGGCCAGCGACGTGAAGCCGTCGATGCGCGCGTGCACGCCGTCGGCGACGAGCGCGGCGGAGCCGATCTGCCGGCCCACCCGGATCCGGTACACGGCCACGGCCTCGTTCCCGGCGAACCCGATCAGCCCGGCCGCCACGACCCACCACAGGTTGTGCAGCGGCTGCGGGTGGAAGAACCGGTCCACGGACTGCCAGGCGGCGACGACGGCCGAGAGCGCCACGACGGCGACGATGAACAGGCCGGCCAGGTCCTCGGCCCGGCCGTAGCCGAACGTGTAGCGGCGGGTTGCCGCGCGGCGGCCCAGGACGAACGCGATCCACAACGGCACGGCGGTGAGGGCGTCGGAGAAGTTGTGGATGGTGTCCGCCAGCAGGGCCACCGAGCCGCTGATCAGCACGACCAGGAACTGCAGCACCGTGGTGCCCAGCAGCAGGAACAGGCTGATCTTCAACGCCCGCACGCCCCGGGTGCTGGCCTCCAGCGCGTCGTCGATGGAATCCGCGGAGTCGTGCGTGTGCGGGGCGAACAGCTCGTACAACTTGCCCTTGAACCCGGTGTGGTGGGTGTGGGAATGCCCGGCGTGGTCGTGGTCATGGTCATGTGGGTGGGCGTGGGTGTCCTGCCGGGTGGCGCTCATGCGGATTCCCGTTCGGACCGATCGTGGGCTGCCCCATCGTGGACAGCCCGATGGTGCGCGGGCAGCCCGCCGAGCGCGTGCTCGGCCTGGTAGATGGCGTCGGCGACGAGCTGCCGGGCGTGTTCGTTTTCCAGCCGGTACAGCACCTTCGTGCCGTCCTGCCGGGTCGAGACCATGCGGGCCAGACGCATCTTGGCCAAGTGCTGCGACACGGCGGCCGGCGATTTTCCGACGACGTCCGCCAACGCCCCCACGGCCATTTCGCCGTCACGGAGGGCCAGGATGATCCGCACGCGGGTGGCGTCGGCCAGCATGGCGAACACCTCCACGGCGAGCTCCACGTACTGGCTGTCGGCCGTCAGGCCGCAAGTCTTCTTATCTGCATGCATACGCAGATACTCTCATTAATGCCGGGGGAACAAAAATCGAACGCGCCCGTTGTGGTCTTGCGCGCCTGAAATATCGGGGGCGCAAGACCACAGCGGGCGCGGGACCGGCCAGGTACGGTTACTTTTGGGTGAACACCATCGACATCGGCGTGGTCTCGGTGGTCTGTCCCTGCGGGTTGTCGCGGAAGATGCCCTCAACGACGTCCTTGACCAGGGCCGTGTCATGGCCCAGCACGACGACGCCCAGGTCGTTGGCGTCCATGATGGCCGTCCCGGCAAAGGTGGCCGCATGCTCGGCCGGCACCGTTTGGCGGACCAGCGCGCTCAACCGGGCGGCCACGCCGTCGGGGTCCTTGGGCGCGTACTTCACCGAATGCGTGGACGTGCCCACCTGGTAGCCGGCGGCGCCGTCGATCGCGTTGATGTTATGGCCCACCACCTCGTAGAACACGCCAGACTTGCCCTGCAGCTTGCCGATCACGCTGCGCGCGGCCGCATAGCAGATGCGCGGCAGGCCGACCTCGTCGATGGCCAGCTGCATGGACCACGGGCTGGCCAGCCCGATGCCGCCCGGGTTGCGGGTGACGAACCGGCTCAACAGGCGGGCCGATCGGCTGACTTTGATGTCCCACACCGGGATGGATCGGCCCTGCGTCATGGCCACGATCTTCTCCGACACGAACAGGTACCAGGGGGTGCCGGCCGTGGCTTTGACATGCCCGTCGCCGGCCGCCGGGAGACCGTCGAAGAAGCGCTGCACATAGGTCATGACCGTCGGGTCGAAGTCGGTCTCCTTGTAGAACACCTCGGTGCGCAGCGGGTACCGGCGGTAAGTGAGGCCGTTCGCCGGGACGGTGATGTCCAGGTTCTTCTCGGCGTTCGGGACGTAGTCGCTCTTGCCCTCGATGCCGGCCTTGGTCTCCGGCTCGTCAAAGAACTCGCGCAGCCACAGCTCGGTGTTCAGCAGGCGCCAAAACACCATGGTGGAGCCGCCACTCTTGCCGCTGAGGTACTCCTCGAACGCATAGATGACCGCATCCTGGTCCCAGTACGGGCGGTGCTCGAACGACGACGAGAGGAAAATCTCGTAGATCTTCTCCTTCATGAGCGTGAACCACTCGGCCTCCGGCGTCGTGAAGCCGATCTTGTTGCGCCGGTTGCTGACCATCTCCGGCAGCAGGCCGCGGGTGGCGTCGCGCAGGATCCGCTTGTTCCAGCCGCCCTTGATGATGGACTCGTCGTCGAGGCTGAACAGGTACTTCACGACCTCCTTGTCCAGGAACGGCACGCGCCCCTCCAGGGAGAACCGCATGGTGTTCTTGTCCTCGTACCGCAGCACGGCCGGCAGCGACTTGTGGAACAGGTCGTCGATCAGGCGCAGCTTCAGGTTGTCCGGGATGTTCGTGAACTTCTCGCCCTTGAACTTCGCCGTGAAGTCCTTGTTGAGCAGCCCCGCGATGCCGACCTCCTTCTTCAGGGTCAGCATCGACTTCAGCCGGAAGCGGCCCAGCCGGTACAGGATGTCGGCGCTCGAGGCCATCTCCCTGGCCAACTTGGCGTTCTCGCCGCGCGCCTTCAGCTGGCGCAGGTAGGCAAAGTAGTACGGGATGTAGCCGGCCATCATCTCGTCGGCGCCCTGGCCGTCCAGGAGCACCGTCACATGCTTGGACGCCTCCTGCATGACCCGGTACTGGGCATACGGGCCGGAAGAGATGATGGGCTCCTCCTGGGTGCGCACGAAGTCCTCCAGGTCCTCGGCGAACTCGTGCGCCTTGGGCAGGATCTTGTGGCTGGTGACGTTGCCGCGGCACGTGGCCAGCACGGCGTCGGCGTACTTCTCCTCGTCATTGATGGAGTTGGGGAAGATGGCCGAGAACGTCTGCTGGGAACCGCCGAGCGAATCGGTCGCGTCCGCCTTCTCCTGCATGAGCTTGTTGATGGTGACGACGACGGCGGACGAGTCCAGGCCGCCGGACAGGGCCGTGCCGACGGGCACGTCGGACTGCAGTCGCAGCCGCACGCCCTCGGTGAAACGGTCCCGGTACTCGTCGATGACGGCCTGCGAGTATGGCGTCTCGGCCGTGGCCAGCTCCGCCAGTTCTTCCTTGAACCGGGTGAACGGGCTGATGGTGACCGTGCCGGCCGGGCCTTCCGCCGTGTCGACGGTGTTCAGGACCAGTTTCTCGCCGGGCATCAGCTTGTAGATGCCGTCGAAGAACGTCTCCGCCTCCTCGTCGTGGATGCGGAACTGCAGGTAGCGGTACAGGATCCGCTCGTTGACCTTCTTCTCCAGTTTCCCGGCGGCCAGCAGCGGCTTGATCTCGGAGCCGAACAGGAGCGTGGGCGCCTCGGCCGTGCCCGCGGTGGCGTAGTACAGCGGCTTGATGCCGAAGTGGTCACGGGCCAGCACCAGCCGGTTGTTCCGCTTGTCAAGGATCGCGAAACCGAACATGCCGTTGAAGCGGTCGAACGCCGCGTCGCCCCATTCCTCGTACGACTGCAGCACCACTTCCGTGTCGGACACGGTGGAAAACGTCCGGCCCAGGGCCTCCAGCTCGGTGCGCAGGTCCCGGTAGTTGTAGACCTCGCCGTTGTACACCAGGATCGTCTGCCCGTCGGCGCTGATCATCGGCTCGTGCCCGCCGGCCCGGTCGATGATGGACAGCCTGCGGTGCGCCAGCCCCACGTTGCCGTCCGCGTGGATTCCGTCGCCGTCGGGCCCACGGTGCACGATGCACGCATTCATGTCCCGCAACAGGGCTTCGTCTTCCCCGTACCCGTAATATCCGGCGATTCCGCACATACTGCCGTTCCTCATCTGTAGTTCGTCAGTCCACCGACAATCCTACGGGGTGGGTCCGGCACCCCCACGCACCGACGCCGTTTTGCGCAGTGGCGCCCACTATGATGAATGCTTGTGACTTCGCAGACCCCCAACACCCCGTCCGTCTCCCGCCGCCCGCTCGTGGGCATCCTGGCGTTGCAGGGCGACGTGCGCGAGCACGCCCGCTCGATGGAGGAGGCGGGGGCGCGGGTGACGACCGTGCGCCGCCCGGGCGAGCTGGCCGCCGTCGACGGCCTCATCATCCCCGGCGGGGAGTCGACCACCATCGACAAGCTGACCCGCATCTTCGGCCTGGCCGAACCGCTCAGGGAGCGCATCGCGGCCGGCCTGCCCGTGTACGGCAGCTGCGCCGGCATGATCCTGCTGGCCGACGACATCGCCGACCCGGCCCTCGACCTGGCCGGCAACCCGCAGCAGACGCTCGGCGGGTTGGACATCACCGTCCGCCGCAACGCCTTCGGCCGGCAGGTCGACTCGTTCGAGACCGAGCTCGCGTTCACCGGCCTCGCGCCGGCCGGGACCCCGGAAACGCCCGTGCACGCCGTGTTCATCCGGGCCCCGTGGGTGGAGCGCGTCGGCGAATCCGTGCGGGTCTTGGCATCCGTCGAACTGCCCGGCGACCCGCGGGCCGATAGAATTGGCGCAGAAGTCCATGCGGTGGCCGTTCGTTCCCAGCACCTGCTGGCGACCTCCTTCCATCCGGAAATGACCGGGGAGCGCCGCATCCACGACCTGTTTATCCGAATGATTAGAGGGGAAGCGTAACCATGTCAGGCCACTCCAAATGGGCAACCACGAAGCACAAGAAGGCCGTCATCGATGCGCGCCGGGCCAAGTCGTTCGCCAAACTGATCAAGAACATCGAGGTCGCCGCCCGCATCGGCGGTGCCGACCTGTCCGGCAACCCGGGCCTTGAACTGGCCGTGTCCAAGGCCAAGAAGACGTCCGTGCCCAACGACAACATCGACCGCGCCATCAAGCGCGGCGCCGGGCTCACCGGCGAGGTCGTCGACTACACGGAGATCATCTACGAGGCGCGCGGCCCGCAGGGTTCGGCGCTGCTGATCGAGTGCCTGACGGACAACAAGAACCGTGCCGCCTCCGAGGTGCGCCTGGCCGTGACCCGCAATGGCGGCACGATCGCCGACCCCGGCTCGGTCAGCTACCTGTTCTCCCGCAAGGGCGTTGTGGCGCTGCCGAAGAAGGAACTGACGGAGGACGACGTCCTCATGGCCGTGCTCGACGCCGGTGCGGACGAGGTGCGCGAGTCCGGTGACAACTTCGAGGTCCACTCGGAACCGGCCGACCTGCGCGCCGTCGTGGCCGGGCTGGAGGAGGCGGGCATCGAGTACGAGACCGACGAGGTCGAGTTCGTCCCGTCCATGCAGGTGGAACTCGACATCGACGCCGCCCGCAAGTTCATGCGCCTGTACGACGCGCTCGAGGACCTGGACGACGTCCAGAACGTGTACTCGAACGCGGACCTGTCCGCCGAGGTCATGGCCGCCCTCGAGGAGGACTAGGCCCTGCGCGTTCTCGGAGTCGACCCCGGGCTGACCCGGTGCGGGCTGGGCGTCGTCGACGTGGCCGCCAACCGGACGGCCACCTTGGTGGGCGTCGGCGTCGTCGGCAGCACGCCGGAGCAGGCCCTGGATGCGCGTCTGCTCGTCGTCGCCGAGGCGATCGACGCGTGGCTGGACGCCTACGCGCCGGACGTTCTCGCCGTCGAACGCGTGTTTTCGCAGACCAACCTGAGCACCGTCATGGGCGTCGCCCAGGTCTCCGGCATCGTGATCGTGGCCGCCGCCCGGCGCGGCATCCCGGTGGCGCTGCACACCCCGTCGGAGGTGAAGGCGGCCGTGACCGGCAGCGGCCGGGCCGACAAGGCGGCCGTCGCGGCCATGGTCACCCGCATCCTGCGGCTGGACGCCCCGCCGAAACCGGCGGACGCCGCCGACGCGCTGGCACTGGCCATCACGCACGCGTGGCGCAGCGGCTCGGCCGTTGCCGCCGGCGCGGCGGGAACGACGGCGGCGCAACAGCTGTGGCGCGAGGCCGAGGCGAAGGCGAAACGCAACAAGGAGAAGCCGCGGCAGACCTGGCGGTAGCGTGGCGGTTCGCCCCATTGTCGGACGGGTATGCTATTCGTAGATATATTCGGATTGTTCGCAGGAGAGCGGTGTAGGAGAGACCATGATCAGCTTTGTTCGCGGCCCGGTGGCCCAGGTGACGCTGTCCGCGGCCGTCATCGACGTCAACGGCGTGGGCATGCTGGTGCACGCGGCGCCCAAGACGCTCGGTACGCTGCAGGTCGGCGAGGAGGCGCAGCTGACCACGTCGATGATCGTGCGGGAGGACTCCCTGACGCTGTTCGGGTTCGCCGACCTCGACGAACGCACGGTGTTCGACATCCTGCTGGGCGTCAGCGGCGTCGGGCCCCGGCTTGCGCTGGCCATCTTGGCCGTGCACGACCCCGAGACCATCCGGGTGGCCGTCACGGCCGGTGACGGCAAGGTGCTGACCAAGGTTCCGGGCATCGGGCCGAAGGTGGCCGCGCGGATCGTGCTCGAGCTGGCCGGCAAGCTGGCGCCGACCGGGGCCGCCGTGCCCGCCGCCGCGACCGCCGCCGTCGACGCCGTCTGGAAACCGCAGGTCGTCGCCGCCATGACGAGCCTGGGCTGGAGCGAGAAGGACGCCGTGAAGAGCATCGACGCCGCCATGGCCGCCGACCCCGGGCTGGGGGAGCGCGGCAACGTCGCCGAGGTGCTGCGGGCCACGTTGCGCTGGCTCGGCCAGGGGGCGCGGTAGACCGTGGCCGATCCCCAGCTGCCCGGCCGCATCCACGCCGCCTCCTCCGAACTGGTCGCCCCGGCCGGCGAACCGGAGGAACGGGCGCTCGAGGCCGCGCTGCGGCCGAAGAACCTCGATGACTTCGTCGGGCAGGAACGCGTCCGCAAACAGCTCTCGCTGGTGCTGGCCGCCTCCCGCATCCGTGGGCGCAGCGCCGACCACGTGCTCATGTCCGGTCCTCCGGGCCTAGGCAAGACGACGCTGGCCATGATCATCGCCGCCGAGATGAACGCGCCGCTGCGCATCAGCTCCGGCCCGGCGATCCAGCACGCGGGCGACCTGGCCGCCATCCTGTCCTCGCTGTCCGAGGGCGAGGTGCTGTTCCTCGACGAGATCCACCGCATGTCCCGCCCGGCCGAGGAAATGCTGTACATGGCCATGGAGGACTTCCGTGTCGACATCATCGTCGGCAAGGGTGCCGGGGCCACGGCCATCCCGCTCGAATTGCCGCCGTTCACGCTCGTCGGCGCCACGACCCGTGCCGGGCTGCTGCCCGGGCCGTTGCGCGACAGGTTCGGCTTCACCGGGCACCTGGAGTTCTACTCGGTGGCCGAGCTCGAACTCGTGCTGCGCCGCTCCGCCGGCATGCTCGACCTGCGCCTGACCAGCGCCGGCTTTTCGGAGATCGCCGGACGCTCCCGCGGCACGCCGCGCATCGCCAACCGGCTGCTGCGGCGCGTGCGCGACTGGGCCCTGGTGCACGCCGTCGACACCATCGATGCACGCACGGCGTCGGCCGCCCTGGACATGTACGAGGTCGACGTCCGCGGGCTGGACCGGCTCGACCGCGCTGTGCTGGAGGCCCTCGTGAACAAGTTCAACGGCGGGCCGGTGGGGCTCTCGACGCTGGCCATCGCCGTCGGCGAGGAGTCCGAGACGGTCGAGACCGTCGCCGAGCCGTTCCTCGTCCGGGAGGGATTGCTGGGCCGCACGCCACGCGGCCGCATCGCCATGCCGGCGGCGTGGGAGCATCTGGGGCTTCGGATGCCCGGCAACGCGGTGGCCGCCGCCATGCTGCCGTTCGACGACGAAAGCCAGTAAACGGACCTCGCTGACCGTCCTGTTCATTGTTTGTTCAGGATTAGCCCTTAGACTGGTATGAGTTCCGGCACCATGTCACCGTCCGGGCGCCCAATTCCAGACGTATCAGAACGGAACCTTGACTGTGTCCCCTAGTAGCATCCAAGCGGCGGCCCAACAGGCCGCCGGCGGCTTCGACCCGATGACCCTGATCCTTTTCGCGCTCTTCGCCGTNGGTCATCATCATGATGTTCCGCAAGCAGCGGAAGGCCAAGGCGGCCCAGCAGGAGAAGCAGGCCCAGCTTGCCCCCGGCGTGAACGTCATGACCAACTTCGGCCTCTTCGGGACGGTGCTCGCTGTCGACGCCGAGGAGAACAAGGTCGTTCTGGAGCTGTCCCCGGGCACCACGGCCACCGTGCACCGCCAGACCATCTCCAAGATCACGCTGCCCGAGGACGCCGAGACCATCGTCCCCGACGATGCGTCGTCGCTGACCGGCGGCATCCACGCGGGGCACGAAACCGTCACCGAGACGCCGGAGGAGACCCTGGCGCGGCTGAACAAAGAAAACGAAAAAGACAACTGACTCGTGCCCGGCCGGCGCCTCCCTCGGGTGGCGCCGGCACGGTTTAGCGCTTCCGGCCACGACGCCGGGAGCGCCTTGGCGCGTCCAGCGACCATGACCTGGTGAGAAGGAATCCCTAGATGGCAAGAACCGGTCCGACGACCAACGCCCGCAGAGCCCTGCTGTGGCTGGCGGCCATAATCATTGTGGCGGCCGTGGTGCTCGGCGGCGGCGTGGCCGCGGGTGCCGCCAGCTGGGCGCCGAAGCTCGCCCTCGACCTCGAGGGCGGTACGCAGATGATCCTGACGCCCAAGGTGGCCGGCGGTGCCTCCGTCAACGAGCAACAGCTGAACCAGGCCGTGGAGATCATCCGCCAGCGCGTCGACGGTTCGGGCGTCTCCGAGGCCCAGATCACCACCGAGGGCGGGCGCAACGTCGTCGTATCCATGCCCGGCAAGCCGACCGACCAGCAGCGCCAGCTGATCCAGGCGTCGGCGGACCTGAGCTTCCGTGCCGTCATCCAGGTCGCCGCCGGCGCGGCCGTGCCGAAGGCCGCCCAGACGCCCCCGGACAAGCTGCCCAAGCCGACGGCCAAGCCCGTCAACGGCAGCGACCCGAACTGGATCGACGCCGCCCTGTACCAGCAGTTCGAGAACACCAGTTGCGTCCCCCCACTCACCGACCGGCCCACCACCTCGGACCCGGCCAAGCCGCTGGTCTCCTGCGAGCCGGGCTCCACCCTCAAATACATCCTGGGTCCGGTGGAGATTCCCGGCACGGACGTCAAGGACGCCACCTACGGCCTCGCCCAGGGAGCCCAGGGCGTCACCACCAACCAGTGGTCCGTCAACCTCAGCCTGAACGCCGCCGGCGCGAAGACGTTCCAGGCGGTCACGCAGCGGCTGTACCAGAAGTACCTGGCCAACCCGAACGACCCGCAGGCCCAGTTCGCCATCGTGCTGGACAACAATGTCATCTCCGCCCCCCGGTCCCAGGCCGTGATCAGCGACGGCAACTCGTCCATCACGGGAAACTTCACCGAGCAGAGCGCCCAGCAGCTCTCGCAGCAGCTCAAGTACGGGGCGCTGCCGATCAGCTTCAGCATCCAGTCCGAGGAGCAGGTCTCCGCAACGCTCGGCAGCCAGCAGCTGCAGATGGGCCTGCTGGCCGGCCTGATCGGCCTGCTGCTGGTCGTCGTCTACTCGCTGTTCCAGTACCGGGCGCTCGGCTTCGTGACCGTGCTGTCGCTCGTCATCGCCGGTGCGCTGACGTACCTGGCCATCGCCATTCTCGGCTGGACCGAGAACTACCGGCTGTCGCTGGCCGGCGTGGCGGGCATCATCGTCTCGATCGGCCAGACGGCCGACTCGTTCATCGTCTATTTCGAGCGTGTCAGGGACGAATTGCGTGACGGCCGCGGGCTCATCGCCGCCGTCGAGAACGGCTGGGGCCGGGCCAAGCGCACCATCCTGGCATCCAAGGCGGTGAACCTGCTCGCCGCCGTCGTGCTGTACTTCGTCGCCGTCGGCAACGTCAAGGGGTTCGCGTTCACGCTCGGCCTGACCGCCGTGGCCGACCTCATCGTCGTGTTCATGTTCACGCACCCGATGCTGCAGCTGCTGGCACGGACCAGGTTCTTCGGCGAGGGCCACAAGTTCTCCGGCCTCGACCCGAAGCGCCTGGGCGCCGTGCCGCTGTACCGTGGCGCCGGCCGGCTGCGCACGCCCGGCGACGTGCCCAGCGTCGCCAACGGCCAGCTCAAGGCGAAGAACACCGCCGCCGCCGGGGAGGCCGAACGCCGCATGACCATTGCCGAGCGGAAGCTCGCCGCCAAGCAGCACGAGATGTCCGGCGGACCGGGTGCGGGCAAGCCGAACGACAACTCCAAGGAGAACGACCGATGACCAACTTCTCCACGTTCGGCAATGAGCTGTACACGGGCAAGCGTTCGTACGAGTTCGTCGGCAAGCGAAAGCTGTGGTTCGCCATCGCCGCCGCCTGCATCGTGCTCTCGATCCTGTTCCCGATCCTGCGCGGCGGGTTCAACCTCGGCATCGACTTCCGCGGCGGCTCGCAGTTCACCATCTCCAATACGAAGAACACCAGCCAGGGCATCGGCGAGCACGCCGTCACCTCCGTGGTCCCCGGCACCGTCGCCCAGGTGACGAACCTGGCCGCGGGCACCGTCCAGGTGCAGACGGAGAAGCTCACCGCCGACCAGACCGCGAAGATCAGCGACGCGCTGAAGACCGGGTACGGGGTCACCTCCAACGACGTCACGTCGACGTTCGTGGGCCCGACCTGGGGCCAGGACGTGTCGCGGCAGGCCATCATCGGCTTCATCGTGTTCGTCCTGCTGGCCACGGTGCTCATGGCCCTGTACTTCCGGACCTGGCGCATGTCCATCGCCGCCATCGTCGGCCTGCTCGTCGTCATGGTCGTCACGGCCGGCATCTATTCGGCCACCGACGTGGAGGTCACCCCGTCGTCGGTCATCGGCTTCCTCACGATCCTCAGCTACGCCCTCTACGACACGGTGGTGGTGTTCGACAAGATCCGGGAGAACACGACCAACATCACCACGTCGAACCGGCGGACGTTCGGCGAGGAGGTGAATCTGGCCGTCAACCAGACGCTCGTGCGGTCCATCAACACCATGATGGTCGCCGTGCTGCCGGTCGGTTCGATCCTCTTCATCGGTTCGTTGCTGCTGGGTGCCGGCACCCTGCGCGACCTGTCGCTGTCGCTGTTCATCGGCATCATCGTCAGCACGCTGTCCACCTTGTTCATCGCCGCACCCGTGTATGCCCTGTTGCGCGAGCACGAACCGGAGCTGGTCAAGCAGGCCCGGAAAGTCAAGGCGCGCCGCGCGTCGGAGGCCTCCGCGGCGGCGACCGTCTAGGGCCGTGGAATAGACTAGGTTGAGAATACCCGCGGCAGCGTGTGAGGAAAGGAGCTTGCGTCATGGATAAGCAGGCACCCTCACACGACGCCGACGCGTCCACCCACGGGACGGCCCGCGACGCGGTGCAGGGCACGACGACGGTCGGCTCACCCGACGCCGTCAGCGCGCGGCGCAGCACCGAGATCCGGCCCACCTTTCCGGGGCGCCGGGAACGCACCAGGGCCCGGCTGGCCCGGTTGACCGGGTGGAGCGCCGGAAATTATTCGCCGATCCTCGAACCGCTGTTGCGCATCGTGCGGGTCAACAATCCCAAAGAGGATCTGGAGCTGATCCAGCGCGCGTTCAGCGTGGCCGAGAAATGCCATGAAGGTCAGAAGCGCAAGAGCGGCGACCCGTACATCACGCACCCGGTGGCCGTGGCCACGATCCTGGCCGAGTTGGGCATGACCGGTCCCACGCTCGCCGCGGCGCTGCTCCACGACACGGTGGAGGACACCCCGTACTCGCTTGAGGCGTTGCGGGCCGACTTCGGCGACGAGATCGCCATGCTCGTCGACGGTGTGACCAAGCTTGACAAGGTCACGTACGGCGAATCGGCGCAATCCGAGACCGTGCGCAAGATGGTCATCGCCATGGCCAAGGACATCCGGGTGCTCGTGATCAAGCTGGCGGACCGGCTGCACAACGCGCGCACCTGGCGGTTCGTGTCCGCCGAATCGTCCAGCCGGAAGGCCCGCGAGACGCTGGACATCTTCGCCCCGCTGGCGCACCGGCTCGGCATGAACACCATCAAGTGGGAGCTCGAGGACCTGTCGTTTGCGGCGCTCTACCCGAAGGTGTACGAGGAAATCGTGCGCATGGTCGGGGACCGCACGCCCGAACGCGAGAAGCACCTGGCCGTCATCCGCAAGCAGATCGACGAGGACCTGCGCGCGGCGAAGATCAAGGCCGAGATCTCCGGCCGGCCCAAGCACTACTACTCCGTCTACCAGAAGATGATCGTCCGGGCGAAGGATTTCGACGACATCAACGACCTCATGGGCGTGCGCGTGCTGGTGGACACGGTCCGGGACTGCTATGCGGCGCTGGGCGCCATGCATGCGCGCTGGAACCCGCTGCCGGGCCGGTTCAAGGACTACATCGCCATGCCCAAGTTCAACATGTACCAGTCGCTGCACACGACCGTGATCGGGCCCGGCGGCAAGCCCGTCGAGATCCAGATCCGCACGCACGAGATGCACCAGCGGGCCGAATACGGCGTGGCCGCGCACTGGAAGTACAAGTCGGGCAACAAGGAGGGCGCCCGGTCCGGCCAGGAGGACATGAACTGGCTGCGCACCCTCGTCGACTGGCAGCAGGAGACGCGCGACCCGGCCGAGTTCCTCGATTCGCTGCGGTACGAGATGAACGCCAAGGAGGTGTTCGTCTTCACGCCCAAGGGCGAGGTCATGGCGTTGCCGGCCGGGTCCACCCCGGTGGACTTCGCGTATGCGGTGCACACCGAGGTGGGCCATCGGACCATCGGCGCCCGGGTCAACGGCAAGCTCGTGCCGCTCAACAGCGAGCTGCAGCACGGCGACTCCGTGGAGGTGTTCACGTCCAAGGCCGAGGGCGCCGGCCCCAGCCAGGACTGGCAGAACTTCGTCAAGAGCCCGCGGGCGCGCAACAAGATCCGGCAGTGGTTCAGCAAGGAACGCCGCGAGGAGGCCATCGAGAAGGGCAAGGAGCTTCTCACCCGGGCCATGCGCAAGCAGAACCTGCCGCTGCAGAAGATGATGACGCACGAGGCGCTGCTCTCGGTGGCCGAGCATTTCCGGCTGTTGGACGTGTCCGCGCTGTACGCGGCCGTCGGAGACGGCCACACGTCGGCCCAGTCGGTCGTGGAGCGGCTCGTGGATCTGCTCGGCGGGCCGGAGGCGGCCGACGAGACCGCGGTCCAGGTCCCGTCCAGCGTCTCGAACGCGCGCTCGCGCATTTCCGAGTCCGGGGTCATCGTCCATGGCCTTGACGACGTCCTGGTGAAGCTGGCCCGCTGCTGCACACCCGTGCCGCCGGACGCGATCATGGGGTTCATCACGAAGGGCTCCGGCGTGTCCGTGCACCGCACCGACTGCAAGAACCTCGAGCACATGCGCAACGAGCCCGACCGCCTGGTCAGCGTCGAGTGGGCGCCGGACCAGTCGGGCGTGTTCCTGGTCGAGATCCAGGTCGAGGCGCTGGACCGCAAGTCCTTGTTGTCGGACGTGACGCGCATTCTGTCGGAGAACCACGTCAACATCCTGGCCGCCAGCGTCAACACGTCCCGCGACCGGGTGGCCATGTCGCGCTTCGCGTTCGAGATGGGCGACCCCAAGTACCTGCATCACGTGCTCAACGCCGTCCGGCGCATCGACGGCGTGTTCGACGTGTACCGGACCACCGGCTCGCAGCGCCGCGCCTAGCCGCCCTCCATCAGCTGCTCGAGCAGCGCCAGGGCGCGCAGCTTCCAGGGCAGCCCCGGAACCCGGGCGATCTCGGTGCGGACCCGGTGCAGCGGCGCATCAAGCCAGGCGGCGGCGTCCAGCCGGCGCAGCACGGGCGCGGCCGCGGGCGCCGGAACGTACAACGCGATGTCCATGGCCGTGCGCAGGCCGGTGGTCACGGAGGCGTCGCCCACGGCCGTGACGTCGGCATCGGCAAGCGCGACCTCGTGCAGCGTGCAGCCGCTGAAGGGCGGCAGTTCGGTGGTTCGGCGGGCATTGGCCACGACCAGGGCGATCCGTTCCGGGGGAGGGGCGCAGCCGTAGACCCAGGCGGCCGCCAGCCGGCCGATTGCGACGCGCGGCACAAGGGCCGGGGGCACCTTGCGCAGGAGCGCCGCCGCGCGGAGCGCGGGCGTCTCCGCGATGGTCACGGACCGGTACACGCCGGCGCAGACACCCCGGGCGACGCCGTCCAGGCGCATGGCGCACAGTTCCCCTTCGGAGAACAGCGTCCCCGCCACCAATACGCCGGCCGCGCCGCCGCCGGGCATCTCGTCCTCGGCCCGCTGCCCTGCGGGCTGGCCGACCGTGGGTTGGCTGGCTTGGCGCAACCGCGGGTGGCGAAGCGGGCCGGCGGAGTCCGGTGGTTGCGAAGGCATCATGCGTCCAGCCTGCCCCGCCGTCGCGGCAACGCAAAGGCCCCGCCGCCGGCCTGTGGACAACACGTGCGCGGTAGCACATGTGCAGGACGGCCGTGACGGGGCCCCTGCGTCGGGAGGGCGTGGGTGGGCCCACAGCTCCGAGGGGCCCGTTGATGACGCGCCCGCGTGGACTTCACGGTGGGCTGGCAAGTGGGTGGGCCCACGCGCCCGAGGGCCCCGATGGGACATCGCGCTAGCGATGGACCATCGGGAGGGCGTGGGGACTACGCGAAGTCCTCCGCGGCCTTGCGGACCTGCTCCAGCCACAGTTCACGGGCGGCCAGCGCCTCCGTGGCATCCTTGATCTTGCGGGCGTCACCGGCGCGCTCGGCGTCGGCCAGTTCGTCCCGCAGGCCCGCAATGGTGGCCTCGAGCTGGACCAGGGCGCTGCTGGTGCGGGCCTTGGCCTCGGGGTCGCTGCGCCGCCACGTCTCGTCTTCGGCCGAACGGACCGCGTCCTCCACCTTGCGCAGGCCGGCCTCGATGCGCTGCATGTCGCCGCGCGGCACCTTGCCGGCGTCCTCCCACCGGTCGCGGATGGACTGCAACGCCTTCTTGGCCGCGGCCAGGTCGGTGATGGGCAGCAGGGCCTGTGCCTCGGCGACGAGCTCCTCCTTGACCACCAGGTTGGCGCCGAATTCCTCGTCGAGCGCGTTGTTGGCCGACTGCCGGGCGTTGAAGAACACGTCCTGGGCGGCGCGGAAGCGGGCCCACAGGGCGTCGTCCTCCTTGCGGCTGGCGCGCGGCGACGCCTTCCACTGGTCCATGAGGCGGCGGTACTCGCCGGCGGCATAGCCCCAGTCGGTCGACGACGAGAGGGCCTCGGCATCGGCGATCAGCTTCTCCTTGGCCGACTTGGCGGCGGCGTTGTTGCTGTCCAACTGGGAGAAGAACGCCCGGCGGTGGCGGTCGAAGATGGTCCGGGCGGACCGGAACCGCTTCCACAGGCCCTCTTCGGTGGCACGGCCCAAACGCAGCCCGCTCTTCTGCGCGCTCTTCCACGCCTCGAACAGTTCGTTCATGCGGGCACTGGAGGTCTTCCACTGGATCGTGGATGGCTCCTGCCCGGCGAGCTGCTCGGCCTCGGCCACGATGGCCTCGCGCGCGGCCAGTTCGGTAGCCCGGGCAGCCTCGTGCGCGGCACGTTCCGCCCCGGCCAGTTCCTTGACGGCCGTCTCGAGGGCGTCCAGCCGGGCCGCGGCGGCGTTCACGTCGCCCACGAAATTCCGTTCGGCCAGCTGATCGCGCAGGTGCGTGACGGTCTTGCTCATGTCGGATGCGGCCGCCTTGGCCTCGACACGCTGTTCAAGGAGGGTGATCTGGGCCGTGATGTCCTCGAACTTGCGGGCGAAATACGCCAGCGCCTCATCCCGGCTGGCTCCCGGGTACTGCCCAACCGGGTGCTCCTCGCCGTCGAGGCGCAGGAATACGTGCCCGTCGTCGTCCGCGCGGCCGAACGCCGCGGCCGCGGCCAGGTCCACGACCGGGGCCGGAACGGCCGGCACGGCGGGAACCGCGGCGGCCGGTGCCGGCCTGGGCCGGCCGGCGAAGGCCGTGGGGGACGGGGTGGGCTTGACGACCGGGGTTTCGGCCGTGGTTTCGTCGGATTGCTGACTCTGTGTCACCGCTAGAAATCTTTCGCGTCGAGGGGTACCTGCCGGGCGTGAAGAATGTCCGGCCGGCATCTGTTCAGGTGCCTGCACGTTGGATATGGCTTGCACGTTAGATACTACGGCCGATTCACATTACTTCAGCGTAAACGAGTCTATCGTTACCTTGGTCACAGGGGCCCCGTCCGTGGCGCCGCCCGCGATGCCGGCGGCCGCGATCTTCTTCACGACGTCGAGGCCGCTGGTGATGTGGCCGACGATTGTGTAGCCGCCCGCGTCCTGCGGCAGCGTCGTGTCCCCGAAGGTGACGAAGAACTGGGTGCCGTTGCTGTAGGTGGATGTGCCGCGGGCGACGGCGATCGTGCCGGCCCGGTACAGGCCGTTGGCGGGGGAGTTCTCCACCGGCCCCCACTGGTAGTTCGGGTCGCCCTTGCCGTCGCCGTGGAGCGAGCCGCACTGCAGCAGCTGGAAGTTCGCCGCATTGGTCAACCGGTGGCAGGTCTTGCCCTTGAAGAAGCCCTGGTCGGCCAGGGACTTGAACACGGCGGCGGCCTGCGGGGCCTTCGTGCCGGATAGTTCCACGCCCATCGGCTGGCCGTTGAGCGTCAGGGTGCCCGTGAACGTCCTGCCCTTGGCGGTGCTTGCGGCCGGCACGCCCGCACTGTTGGTCTGCGCGGCCGGTGGCTGCGTCGATGGCGCGGTGGATGACGCGGACGGTGACGCGCCGGCGGCAGCCGTGTTCGCCGTCGGATGTGAGAACACCGTCAGGGCGAGCACGACGGCGACCACGATCACGACGGCCATGGCGGCGGCGGCGATGAGGTTGTCGCGCTTGCGCCGGCCCGACTGGCGGGCGTGCAGGGCGGCGTTGGCTTCCATCCGGGCCACGCGCAAACGCGCCTCGCGGCCGTCCTTCTTGCTCTGGGCCAACGCTGTCTCTCCTTCGTCCTGCGGGCGCCGTGGCGGCCGGCATTGCAGTGGTGCCGGCCCGGCGGGTTCGAAACGGCGGGCCGGGAACACATAAAATGGCTGCCGCAGACAGTTTACCCATGCGTTACCCCCGTCCCTGCGCCCGGTCCGCCGCGCGCATACCGCGAATTAGGAGAGTCCCTTCCATGGCACGCACCGCCTCCCTGTCAGGTTTCCCCGAGTGGCTACCTCAGGAGCGGCTGGTGGAACTGCATGTGCTGGACACGTTGCGCCGCACCTTCGAGCTGCACGGTTTCTCCTCGATCGAGACCCGTGCGGTGGAGACGGTCGGGCAGCTGCTGCGCAAGGGCGAGATCGACAAGGAGGTCTACGGCCTCTCGCGCCTGCAGGACGACGACGATGCCGGCAAGGACGACCCCAGCCAACTGGCGCTGCACTTCGACCTAACCGTGCCTTTCGCCCGCTACGTTGTGGAGAACGCCGGCTACCTGTCGTTCCCGTTCCGGCGCTACCAGATCCAGAAGGTGTGGCGCGGTGAACGCCCGCAGGAGGGGCGGTCGCGCGAGTTCACCCAGGCGGACATCGACGTGGTGGCCGACGGCGTGCTGCCGTTCCGCTATGACGTGGAGCTTGCGCTCGTCATCGCCGAGGCACTGACCGCGTTGCCGTTGCCGGCGTTCAAGCTGCGCATCAACAACCGGAAGCTGGCCGAGGGGTTCTACCGCGGCATCGGGCTCACGGACACGGCCGGGGTGCTGCGCAGCATCGACAAGCTGGAGAAGATCGGCGCCGGCGCCGTGGCCGGGCTGCTCAAGAGCGAACTGGGCGCCACCGACGAGCAGGCCGCCAAGGCGCTGGCGTTGGCGTCCATCCGCACCGAGGACGTCTCCTTCGTGGCGCGGGTCCGGGCGCTCGGCGTCACGGACGAACTGCTCGAGGAGGGCCTGGACGAGCTGGAACAGGTCATTTCCGCCGCCGTGGCCCGCGCCCCGGGATCCGTCGTGGCCGACCTCTCGATCGCCCGCGGCCTGGACTATTACACCGGTACCGTGTACGAGACCGTGCTGGTGGGCCACGAGGCGCTCGGGTCCATCTGCTCCGGCGGGCGGTACGACGCGCTGGCGGCCAAGGGCAACCGCACGTTCCCGGGCGTCGGCCTGTCCATCGGGGTCACTCGGCTCGTCTCGCGCATCCTCAGCCACGAGCTGGCCACCGCGTCGCGTTCCGTGCCCACGGCCGTGCTCGTCACGCTGGCCGACGAGGACGGCTGGATGGCCGCCCAGGACGTGGCCGCGCAGTTGCGCGCCCGCGGCATCGCCACGGAGGTTGCCGCCAAGGCGGACAAGTTCGGCAAGCAGATCAAGTACGCCGACCGGCGCGGCATCCCGTTCGTCTGGTTCACCGAACCGGACGGCAGCCACCAGGTCAAGGACATCCGCAGCGGCGAGCAGGTGCCGGCCGATCCGGCGTCCTGGATGCCCCCGGCCGCCGACCTGGCGCCGACCATCACGATAAGCTGATCGGCCGGTGATCGAGCCTGTCGAAATCACCCCTGGTCTCGACAGGCTCGACCACCGGTTCGGTGATCGAGCCTGTCGAAATCACCCGGGTCTCGACAGGCTCGACCACCGGTTCGGTGATTGAGCTTGTCGAAATCACCCCGGGTCTCGCTCCCCAGCGGCTCCTACTAAACTCTTCAGTAGCGTCAAACCCACCATTGAAAGGAATGCTGTGCTGCGCACACATGACCTTGGCTCCCTGCGGGCCGAGCACATCGGACAAACGGTAACCCTGACGGGGTGGGTTGCCCGCCGCCGCGACCATGGCGGAGTTGCGTTCCTGGACCTGCGCGACGCCTCGGGCGTCAGCCAGGTGGTGGTCCGTGAGGAAGACGTGTTCCACGCCCTGCGCAACGAGTTCGTGCTGCAGGTGACCGGCGCCGTGGCGCGCAGGCCCGAGGGCAATGAGAACGCGCACCTCGCCACCGGTGAGATCGAAGTGTTGGCCGATGACGTCGTCGTGCTCAATGAGGCCGCCCCGCTGCCGTTCCAGGTCGATGAGCACGTCGAGGTGGGCGAGGAGGCGCGCCTGAAGCACCGCTACCTGGACCTGCGCCGGCCGGCCATGCAGCGCAACATCCGGCTGCGCTCGGAGGCGAACCGGGTGGCCCGCGAACTGCTGCACGACGAGGGCTACATCGAGATCGAGACCCCCACGTTGACGCGCTCCACGCCGGAGGGCGCCCGCGACTTCCTGGTCCCGGCCCGCCTGGCCCCGGGCTCCTGGTACGCGCTGCCGCAGTCCCCGCAGCTGTTCAAGCAGCTGCTGCAGGTGGGCGGGTTCGAGAAGTACTACCAGATCGCCCGCTGCTACCGCGACGAGGACTTCCGCGCCGACCGCCAACCGGAGTTCACCCAGCTGGACATCGAGGCGAGCTTCGTCGACCAGGAGGACATCATCGCCCTGGGCGAGAAGATCGTCTCCGCCCTGTGGCAGCTGATCGACGTGCAGATCCCGCTGCCCATCCGGCGCATGACGTACTGGGACGCGATGGCCCGCTACGGTTCCGACAAGCCGGACCTGCGCTTCGGGCTCGAGTTGACCGAGCTGACCGACTTCTTCAAGGACACGAACTTCGGCGTGTTCAAGGCCCCGTATGTGGGCGCCGTCGTCATGCCCGGCGGGGCGTCGCAGCCGCGTCGCACGCTGGACGCCTGGCAGGAATGGGCCAAGCAGCGCGGCGCCAAGGGCCTGGCCTACGTGCTGTTCAAGGAGGACGGCGAGCTGGCCGGCCCCGTCGCCAAGAACCTGACCGACGCCGAGCGCGCCGGCCTGGCCGGCGCCGTGGGCGCCAAGCCCGGCGACTGCATCTTCTTCGCCGCGGGCGAGACGTCCCCGTCCCGGGCGCTGCTCGGCGCCGCGCGCGTGGAGATCGGCCACCGCACCGGGCTGATCGACCCGGCCGACTGGGCGTTCGTGTGGATCGTCGACGCGCCGCTGTTCGAGCCCACCGCCGCGGCCGTGGGCAGCGGCGACGTGGCCGTGGGGCACAGCGCCTGGACGGCCGTGCACCACGCGTTCACCTCGCCCAAGCCCGAATTCATGGACACGTTCGACACCGACCCGGACAGTGCCCTGGCCTATGCGTACGACATCGTCTGCAACGGCAACGAGATCGGTGGCGGTTCCATCCGTATCCACCGCCGCGACGTCCAGGAGCGCATCTTCGCCGTCATGGGCATCGGCGAGGAGGAGGCACAGGAGAAGTTCGGCTTCCTGCTCGACGGGTTCAAGTTCGGCGCCCCGCCGCACGGCGGCATCGCCCTCGGCTGGGACCGGGTCGTGTCGCTGCTGGCCGGCGCCGACTCGATCCGCGACGTCATCGCGTTCCCGAAGTCCGGCGGCGGCTACGACCCGCTGACCGCGGCCCCGGCCCCGATCACGGCGCAGCAGCGCAAGGAGGCGGGCGTGGACTTCAAGCCCGAGGCCAAGAAGGACGAATCCAGGTAAATCCAGTGCAGGAAGGCCGGTCTCCGTCACAAAAGGAGACCGGCCTTCCCCGTCTCACCGGCCTTCGACGGTGAGCCCGGACACGACCTGGGCCAACTCCGGAACTGCCCGGACGACGTCGGACAGCGCACCTGCCGCCGTGACCTTGCCGCCCACCGTGATGGCATCCAGGGAGCCTTCGAGCTCCATGGCCGGGACGCCGCCGCCCTCGGTGCGCACATCCCCGCCGATGCTGACGGTGCCAATGCGGCCGCCCGGCTTGATGCTGAGCGCAATGGCTGACAACGGCAGCAGCACGCCCTTGACCAGCGATTCGCCAGTGCCGCCCTCCGTCCGCAGGTCGCCGCGGATGGTCAGCACCGGCAGGTCTCGGCTGACTTGGACGCCCACCGAGCCGTCGCCGTGGGTGGTGATGGAGTCAAAGACGGCTTCCTGGAGCGAGCCGTCGTAAACGTTGAAGCCGCGCGCGCCGAGGCCAAACGTCTCGACTGGCGCATTGACGGTGAGCGTGCCGATGTCGCCAAAGTTCACAAAGCCAATGCCGCTGGGTCCCCGCGACGTGACGGCGGCGTGCGCGTTCCATGCGGTCACCGCACCCCAATTGTCCAGGACCATGTCATTTTGGCCATACGTGGTGGTGGCGCCCAAGTTGCGCACCTCCGCGACATTGGCGCCGGAGATGACGAAGACGCCGCCGCTGATCAGATCCGGCGTGCCGGGGGCTATGCCGCCGTCGGAGAAAACGTCCCCGGTGCTCAGAAGTTCGACGGCGATGCTGCCGCCGTCCGCCTTGCCCGCCGTATCGCCGTGCCCGCCGACAAACACGCCGCTGCCGCGGACAGGCTCCTGTGCCGTCCCCGCGGAAATGTTTTCCAGCCGGGCCGTGAGCTTCACGGCGCTGTCCGGCTGCCGATTCCATAAGGTGAACGCACCCTGCAGCGCCTCCACGCCAAACCCCGTGGGCCGGTGGAAACGCCCGCGGGTGTCCGCGGCGATGACGTGTACGCCGTCGGCCTCCACCCGGCCCGAGCGCACGTTTTGGTCGGCCGCGAGAAAGACCTGGCCGGTGGTCGTGACATTGGCCAGGGTCAGCGTGCCGAAATCGGCGACGGTGGTGTCGTTGTAAATGGCGACCTCGTGGGGTTCCGTGGTGACGGTGACGTCCTGAACGGTGTTGTTGCTGGTGAGCTGCAACCCCTTGGCGCCAAAGGCGAGCCGGCCGCCGCGCAGCGACACGCCGGGTGGCAGGGTCACCGACGGCATGCCCTTGAGGCTGCCGGTCACCTCGATGTTGGTTGCACCGGAAGACAACGCTTCCGTGAGTTCGCTGACGCTTGCCACCTGTGTCCAAGCCATGGAGAACCACCGTTTCCGTCGTTGCGTATGTTGGTCCTGCTTGCGGGCCACTCTCGGGGTGCCTGGGTGAAACAGTAGTACCAGTTTTTGGCAGGTGGGTAGTGAAATCCGGCGATGAGGGCGTTTCGCGTGACGGGGCCGTGCGTGCGCCTAGGANGCGCCGGAGGCCCACACGCTCGAGGGCTGGGTTTTGCGTTCCGCCGGCTCGGTCACCCAGCGCGCCAACTCGATCTGGCCCGCATCACAGCCGGAGGAACTGAATGCGGCCCTGCGTAGCGCCGCGGATTGGTATGCCACGCGCCGCCAGCCGGTCATCTTCCAGCTGACGCACCGACTCGAAAACGCCGCGCTGGAGGAATTCCTCGATGGCGAACGTTATTCCCGCCAGTCGGAAACCGTCATCATGACGGCGTCCGGGGAGACGGCCGGTTCCGTGAGCCGGCCGGTGGCCGGTGAAGTCGTCCTTGCCGATTCGCCGTCGGAGCAGTGGCTGGACCTGTGGTGGCGTGTTGACGGCAGGGGTGGCGCCGCCGAACGCCACATGGCGCGTTCCATTATTCTGGGCACGCCTTCCGTATACGCCACGGCGGTGGACGGCCGCGGGGCGGCCATTGGAACCGGCAGGATTTCCATCCTGGATGGCTGGGGTGGCATTTACGCCATGGCAGTGCATCCGGAATTCCGCCGGCAGGGCGTGGCCACGGCCGTTGTCGGCGCACTCCTGGCCGCCGGCCGCGATGCGGGCGCAGCGAATTTCTGGCTCATGGCCACCGTCGCCAACACGGGAGCCCGCGAACTGTACCAGCGGGCCGGATTTGCCGAAGCGGGGCGCTACCACTACCGCCAGGCGCCGTGCCCGGTCACGGGAGCGTGCTGAATCCCCGGTGCCGGCCTCATCTCGGGTCGCTCACCCTCACCCGGATGGCGCAGAAGTCCGCGGCGGCCTTCACCAGCACGGCAAGGTTCGGATCGCCGACCGCGATCGGCGCCACCCGGGGGCGCCCGGCGAAGGGTCGCAGTGCCGGTTCGGCCAGTACGGCATCGACCAACGCCCTGTCCCCGCCGACTGCCACATACTCGAAGTCCTGCCCGGCGAATACCCGGGCCGCCTCCAGCGCCGTGCGCTCGACGAGGCCGTCGGCCTGGTTGGCGCGGCGCCGGGCGAAGCGGTGCTGCGACTGGCCGCCGGCCGCCGTCCTGGACTGCACGTACTTCGTGCCGCACTTGTGCACCAGCAACGTGCCGGACACGGCCACGCCCACCGCATATCCGCCCCGGCGCACCAGCAGCACACCGAAGCGTCGTTCCTGCGTGGCAAGCGAGGAAAGGCGGGAGACCAGGTCGGGTCCGCGGCCCGGGCGCCCGGCGTCCGGCCACGGGGGCGCCAACAACGCCACCGCACCGTCGTGGGCGCGCAACACCACGCCGTCGTCCGTGTCCTCCACCGGCGCGAGACCCCCGTGCGCGGCCGAGAACCGCTCCACCCACCCCGACAACCGGGCGGCGGACACGAACGCGGTGCGGGTCGGAGTGTTCACGCGCCCAGCCTAATCCCCACGCCCTCCCGATCTTCACCGCGCTGGGCGCGATGAAGATCGGGCCCCGCGGGCGCGTGGGCCCAGGCGGATAGGCTGGGAGCGTGAGTGACCTCTTTGACAGCGCCTTTGGCGACGACGAACCGGACGACGCCGGCACCGTCACCTTTGGCGGCGAGCCGGCAGGAGCGTCGCGCCCGCGCAGCCCACTGGCCGTTCGCATGCGCCCGCGCACGCTGGCCGAGGTGGTGGGGCAGCAGCACCTGCTGGGCCCGGGCTCGCCGCTGCAGGTGCTGGCCGGCGGCGGTGGAGCGGGCGGCCCGGCCGGCCCCAGCTCGGTCATGCTCTGGGGCCCGCCCGGGACCGGGAAGACCACCCTGGCCCACGTGATTGCGCGCGGCCCGGGGCGGAAGTTCGTGGAGCTCTCCGCGATCACCGCCGGGGTGAAGGACGTGCGGCGCGTCATGGACCAGGCGCTCACCGACCGGGACCTGCACGGTCGCACCACGGTGCTGTTCCTGGACGAGATCCACCGCTTCAACAAGGCCCAGCAGGACGCGCTGCTGCCCGGCGTGGAGAACCGGTGGGTGGTGCTGGTCGCCGCCACCACGGAAAACCCGTCGTTCTCCGTGGTCTCACCTCTGCTCTCCCGCTCCATCCTGCTCACCCTCAAGCCGCTGACCAACGCCGACATCCAGGGGCTCGTGGAACGGGCCGTGACGGATCCGCGCGGGCTGGACGGGGCCATTGAGCTGACGCCGGAGGCGCTGGACCACCTGGTGCGGCTGGCCAGCGGCGACGCCCGCCGGGCCTTGACCACCCTGGAAGCCGCCGCGGGGGTGGCGTTGTCCGAGGCCAGCGCGCCGGACGACGACGGCCCCGTCCTGGTGGATCTTGGCATCGCCGAACGGGCCATTGACGCCGCGGCCGTCCGCTACGACCGGGCCGGCGACCAGCACTACGACATCATCAGCGCGTTCATCAAGTCGCTGCGCGGCTCCGACGTGGACGCGGCCCTGCACTACCTGGCGCGCATGCTGGAGGCAGGGGAGGACCCGCGCTTCATCGGCCGGCGCCTCATGATCTCCGCCGCCGAGGACGTCGGCATGGCAGATCCCACCGCCCTGCAGACGGCCGTGGCGGCGGCCCAGGCCGTGGCGCTCATCGGCATGCCGGAGGCGCGGATCATCCTGGCCGAGGCCGTCGTGCACGTGGCGACGGCGCCGAAGTCCAACGCCGCGTACAACGGGATCAACGCGGCCATCGCCGACGTCCGGGCCGGCAAGGGCACCGACGTGCCGGCCCACCTGCGGGACGCCCACTACCCGGGGGCCCGGGGTCTGGGCCACGGCCAGGGGTACGTCTACGCCCACGACGCCCCGCACCACATCGCCGCCCAGCAGTACGCCCCGGACGACCTGGTGGGCCACGACTACTACCTGCCCACCGGCAACGGCGTCGAACGCGACCTGTCGGCGCGCGTGGCCCGGCTGCGCGGCATCATCCGCGGCGCCGGCGGATGATAGGCTGGATGGCGCACTGGCAAGCCCCGGCTCCATGCCCGAGACCCCATCCGGGAAATCGACGCATGCCCGGCGGTTGCAGCGAAGGGCGGCGACAGCCCCAGCTCTCCATGATGGAGGCCAGGATCCAGTCATGTCGCACCATATTGGAAGGACACCGTGGCTAACAACACACGTGCCCGCCGTCAGGCCCGCCTTTCGCGGTCCCTCGGCATTGCTCTGACCCCCAAGGCGGCCAAGTACCTCGAGCGCCGTCCGTACGGACCCGGCGAACACGGCCGCGCCCGCAAGAAACAGGACAGCGACTACGCGGTTCGACTGCGTGAGAAGCAGCGCCTGCGCGCCCAGTACGGCATCCGCGAGGCGCAGCTGACGCGCGCCTTCGAGGAAGCCAAGCGCACCAAGGGCCTGACCGGTGAAACCCTGGTCGAGCTGCTGGAATCCCGCCTGGATGCCCTGGTCCTGCGTGCCGGCTTCGCCCGCACCACCGCCCAGGCCCGCCAGCTGGTCGTGCACCGCCACATCATGGTCGACGGCGCCCGCGTGGACCGCCCGTCCTACCGCGTCACGGAGGGTCAGCTGATCCACGTGCACCCGCGTAGCCAGACCATGGTTCCCCTGCAATTGGCCGCCGCCGGCGCCCACCGCGACGTGCTGCCGAACGTTCCGGCCTACCTGGACGTCAAGCTGGAAAGCCTCCAGGCCCGTCTGGTGCGCAAGCCCAAGCGCGTCGAGGTTCCGGTGCAGGTCGAAGAGCAGCTGGTCGTCGAATTCTACTCGCGCTGATTCTTATCACAGCGTGAGTCGTCCGGCACCGCCGAGCACGACACTGCAGGACAGCCCGCGGCACCCGCCGCGGGCTGTTTTGTAGGTAAGGTACCAAGGGAGGCAAATCCCGGTGGAATCACAAGGAAGGCAGGCATCCGTGAGCGGCGCAGACATCGCAGGATTGATCGCGGCGGGGGTCTTCGCCGTACTGGTGGCCCTCCTGGCCGTGCCGATCGTCAAGCTGGGCCACGTGTTCGACGAGATGCGCAGCACCATCAAGCAGATCAGTGACGGTGCCACCCCGCTGATCGACGAGGTCACCACCACCGTCTCTACCACGAATGCGCAGTTGACGAAGGTCGACGACATCTCCACCAACATCTCCGACGCCACGGCCAACATCTCCGCCCTGTCGTCCCTGTTCGCCGCCACCCTGGGCCGGCCGCTGATCAAGGTCGCGGCCTTCTCCTACGGGGTGCGCGAGGCGTTCGCCGGACGCGGCGCGAAGCCCGCGCCCCGCCGCGGCCGCTAGCCACAGCGCCCCGAATCCCTTGGAGGGAACTGACGAATGAAGAAGATCTTCTGGCTGGGCGTGGGCATCACCATCGGCGTGGTGGCCGCCCGCAAGATCGCCGGCGCCAAGGGTGCGCTCGGGCCCGCCGGCATCAACCGCGCCGTCGGCCGGGCGAGTGATTCGCTGCACGACTTCGCCGGCGCCGTCGTGGCCGGCATGGGCGAGCGTGAAACCGAGCTGCGCCGGGCCCTGGGACTGGACACCGACCACGAGGTCGGCTCGCGCCAATCGCGTCGCAGACACTAGCAGCCGTCACTAGCAGTCGGCACCGGGCGCCGGCGCCCCTTGACTTTTTACCTGTTCCAACCATTGAAGGGACCCTTTTCGGTCATGAAATCCCACGAAATCGCACGCCGCTGGATCGAGTTCTTCGCCAGCAAGGGACACACCCCCGTGCCTTCGGCGTCGCTGGTCTCCTCCGATCCGTCGCTGTTGTTCACCGTGGCCGGCATGGTCCCCTTCATCCCCTACCTGACGGCCCGCGAGGTGCCCCCGTACAACCGCGCCACGAGCGTGCAGAAGTGCATCCGCACCGGCGACATCGATGAGGTCGGCAAGACCGTGCGCCACGGCACGTTCTTCCAGATGTGCGGCAACTTCTCCTTCGGCGACTACTTCAAGGAAGGCGCCATCACCTATGCGTGGGAGCTGCTGACCACCCCGGTCGCCGACGGCGGCTTCGGCCTGCCCGTGGACAGGCTGTGGGTCACCGTGTACGAGGAGGACGAGGAGGCCCTGGTGATCTGGCGGGAGAAGGTCGGCGTCGCCCCGGACCGGATCCAGAAGTTCGGCAAGACGGACAACTACTGGTCCACCGGCCAGCCCGGCCCGGCCGGCCCCTGCTCGGAGATCTTCTACGACCGCGGCCCCGAGTACGGTGTCGAGGGCGGCCCCGTGGCCGACGAGACCCGGTACATCGAGATCTGGAACCTCGTGTTCATGCAGTACCAGATCGACAACGTCACGTCGAAGACGGACTTCGACGTCGTCGGCGAACTGCCCAACAAGAACATCGACACGGGCCTCGGTCTGGAACGCCTGGCCATGATCCTGCAAGGCGTGGAGAACATGTACGAGACGGACCAGGTCCGCCCCGTGCTGGACGCGGCCGCCGCGCTCGCCGGCAAGGAGTACACGTCCACGGAGGACCCGGCCGACCCGCACCACCCCGACGACGTGCGCCTGCGTGTGGTCGCCGACCACATCCGCTCCGCCCTCATGCTCATCTCCGACGGCGTCAGCCCGTCCAACGAGGGCCGCGGCTACGTGCTGCGCCGCCTCATCCGCCGCGCCGTGCGCGCCATGCGCCTCATGGGCGTGGAGAAGGCGTGCCTGCCGGACCTGCTGCCGGTCTCCCGCGACGCCATGAAGGGCTCCTACCCGCACGTCGAGACCGACTTCGCCCGCATTTCCCGCATCGCCTACGCCGAGGAGAAGGCGTTCCTGCGCACCATCGCCAGCGGCACGGCCCGGCTCGAGGAGGCCGTGCGCGAATCCAAGGCGGCCAACACACAGCTCAGCGCCGCCGAGGCGTTCGCACTGCACGACACCTACGGCTTCCCGATCGACCTGACACTGGAAATGGCGGGCGAGGCCGGGCTGGCCGTCGACGAGGCCGGGTTCCGCTCGCTCATGCTCGAACAGCGGCAGCGCGCCCAGGCGGACGCCCGGCAGAAGAAGAGCGGCCACGCCGACCTGACGGTGTTCCACGAACTGCTCGCCGAGGGCGAGACCGTGTTCACCGGCTACACCGAGCTCGACGGCGAGGGCCGGGTCCGCTCGATCCTGTCCGGCGGCCGGCGGGTGGACCGGGCCGGCGCCGGTGCCGAGGTCGAGATCGTGCTCGACGAGACCCCGTTCTACGCCGAGGCCGGCGGCCAGGCCGCCGACACCGGCCTCATCACCGGGGACGGGTTCGTCGTGGAGGTGTTGGACGTGCAGCGTCCGCTCAAGGGCCTGAGCGTGCACAAGGCGATCGTGCGCGACGGCGAACTGCCGGCCGACGCCCTGGTGCGCGCCGCCGTCGACCGCGAACGCCGGCACGCCGCCGAGCAGGCCCACTCCGGCACCCACATCGTGCACGCCGCCCTGCACCAGATCCTCGGCCCGGAGGCGCTGCAGCGCGGCTCCTACAACAAGGCCGGCTACCTGCGCTTCGACTTCTCCTGGGGCGAGGGCCTGAGCCAGGCCACCCGCTCGGAGATCGAGGAGGTGTCGAACATCGCCATCCGCAACAACTTCCACGTCAACACGCGCGTCATGGACCTCGACGCCGCCAAGGCCCTGGGCGCCACGGCGCTGTTCGGCGAGAACTACGGGCGCGAGGTGCGCGTCGTGGAGATCGACGGCGCCTGGTCCCGTGAACTGTGCGGCGGCACCCACGTCGGCAGCACCTCCCAGATCGGCAGCCTCACGCTGCTCGGCGAGGCGTCCGTCGGCTCCGGCAACCGCCGCGTCGAGGCGTTCGTCGGCATGGACGCGTTCCGGCACCTGGCCGCCGAGCGGGCCCTCGTCACCGAGCTGACCGACATGCTCAAGGTGCCCTCGAACCTGCTGCAGGAACGCATCGCGGCCACGCTGGCCAAGTTGAAGAACGCCGAGCGCGAACTCGAGCGGCTCCGCAAGGAGCAACTCGTCGCCCAGGCCGGCGCGCTGCTGGCGACCGCCGTCGACGCCAACGGGGTCAAGGTCATCACGCACGACGCCGGCGAGGTCTCCGGCGCCGACGACCTGCGCGGTCTCGCCCTCGACCTGCGCCAGCGCTTCGGCGCCGACGCGGCCACGGTCGCCGTGGCAGGCGTGGCCAACGCCCGGCCGGTCATCCTGGTCGCCACGAATGACGCCGCCCGCGCCGCGGGCGTCAAGGCCGGGGCGCTGGCGAAGCTGGCCGCCGGGCTGCTCGGCGGCGGCGGCGGCGGCAAGCCCGACGTGGCCCAGGGCGGCGGCACGGACGCGACCCGCATCCCCGCCGCACTGGCCGCCGTCCTCGACGAGATCCGGAACCGGGGCTAGTGTCACAGGCACCGCGGGGGGTCAGGCTGGGCGTGGACGTGGGCACGGTCCGCGTCGGACTGGCCGCCTGCGATCCGGACAGCATCCTGGCCACGCCGGTCAAGACACTGTCCCGGGACGCAAAGAAGAACTCGGATATCCGGGTGATCGTGCGCGAGGTGGACGAACGCAATGCGGTGGAGGTCTTCGTCGGCCTGCCACGCACCCTGCGCGGCGCCGAGAAGGCATCGGCCGAGATGGCCCGGGCCTACGCGCTGTTGCTGGTGCGGGCGCTGGCCGGCGCCGGCCGGGACGTGCCGGTGCGCCTGGTCGACGAACGCCTGACCACGGTCACCGCGCACCAGGCCCTGCACGCGGCTGGCCGCGACAGCCGCGAACATCGTAAGCTGGTAGATCAGGTGGCGGCGGTCGCGATACTGCAGCACGCCATCGACATGGAGAAATCTCGGCAGGAAGCTGTCGGCGAATTGGTGGAACTGCCGGATCCCGATGCCGTGGGGCGCATCGATCCGGCCAACGAGAAGAGGAACCTGTCATCGGGACCCCAATGAGCAGCGCGTGGACGTCGTGAACGAACCCGTGACGCGGCGCACCGGGCGGCGTGCCGCGCGCCCGGTCGAGGCCACCCCCGAACCGCTGCCGGCCCAGTTCCACCACGCCGACGGCCGCGCGCGGCCCTGGCCGGACCACGAGCCCGCCGCGCACCGGGCCGCCGATCCCGGCTACGCCGGCCATGGCACGGACGACCATGCGGCGGACGACCACCTGCCGGTGGACCACGCCGCCACGGACCCCTACGCCACGGACCCCTACACCGCCGCTCCCTACCCGGACGAGCCCCACGGGCACTTCGCCGATGAGTCGTTGCCGTCGCGACGCAGCAGCCGGGTCTCCAAGCGGGTGCGCAAGCGCCGCCGCACCCTGGCCTTCCTGGTTGTGCTGGCGTTGTTCGCCGGCGTTGTCTTCTTCGTTGTCCAGATGGTCCAGCCGATGCTCGGCTCCATGGGTGCCGCCGACTACCCGGGCCCCGGTACCGGATCCGTGCAGCTCGTGGTCCCCGACGGGGCCACCGCACGATCCGTCGCCGCGGAGCTCAAGGGCGAGGACATCGTGGCCAGCGAGGCCGCGTTCCTGGACGCGCTCACGGCGGCCAAGGGCGCCGGCGCGCTGCAACCGGGCACGTTCAGCATGAAGAAGCAGATGCGCGCCGCGGACGCCGTCGCCATCCTGCTCGCCGTGGACGGCGCCAAGGTCAGCTATGCGGCCGTCGCGCAGAACCTGCGCATCGATGAGGCCCTGGCCGTGCTGTCCAAGAGCACCCACCTGCCGCTGGCGGACTTCCAGAAGCTGGCCAACGACCCCGCCCAGTTCGACCTGCCCAAGCAGGCGAAGAACCTCGAGGGCTACCTGTCCCCGGGCGAATACAGGTTCCCCGTCGACTACACGGCCAAACAGGTCCTCGCCGACATGGTGGCCGCGACGACGAAGAACCTGGCCGCCGCGGGCGTCACCGCAGCGGACCAGCAGTTCCGCGTGCTCACGATCGCCAGCATCATCGAATTCGAGGGCAACAAGGCCAACTACGCCAAGATCTCCGGTGCCATTGAAAACCGCCTGAACAACCCGAACGCGGAAACCGGCGGCCGGCTGGAGTCGGATGCGACCGTCGCGTACGGGCTGGGCATCAAGACCTACAACATCACGGCGGCGCAGAAGGCCGACAAGTCCAACAAGTACAACACGTTCGCCAACCCCGGCCTGCCCGTCGGCCCGATCGGCTCGCCGGGGGCCGACGCCATCAAGGCCGCCGCACAGCCGCAGGCCAACCCGTACTACTTCTGGGTCACGGTGAACCTGGACACGGGCGAGACCCTGTACGCCACGACCTATGCGGAGCACCAGAAGAACGTGAAGCTGTACCAGCAGTGGTGCACGGCCAACCCCGGGAAATGCGGCTAGATGACCGGCACGCTCCACGGCGCCGTCCTTGGCCATCCGATCGGCCATTCGAAGTCGCCGGCGCTGCACCGCGCGGCCTACCGGCTGCTCGGTCTGGACTTCAGCTACGAGGCCATCGACACCACCAACGCCTCGTTCCCGGCGCTGCTGGACCGGGTCCGGGCGGAGCGCACCTGGTACGGGCTGTCCGTCACCATGCCATTGAAGAACGACGCCGCGGCCCTGGTTGATGAGCTGACCCCCACGGCGCGCCTGCTCGATTCGGTCAACACGGTCGTGGTGACCGGGACGGACGACGGCGGCACGCACCTGCTCGGCGACAACACCGATGTTGCGGGGCTTGTCAACGCGCTCCGGCACGCCGGGGTCGGCCGCGCGCCGCGCGTCGCCGTGCTGGGCGGTGGCGGCACGGCCGTGTCGGCCGTCGCCGCCGCCGCGCGCCTCGGCGCCCCCGCCATCGACGTGTTCCTGCGCAACCCGGCCAAGGCCGGGCCCACCCGGGACGTCGCCGAAGCGCTCGGACTCGCCCATGCGGTGCGCGGCTGGGACGAAGCGGCGCGCGCCCTGGCCGGGTTCGACGTCGTCATGTCAACGCTTCCGCCGCACGGTGCGGACGCACTGGCCGGTGAGCTGGCCGGCGCAACGGCCGGGACCGGGGGCCCGGCGGCCGGCCGGTTCCTGCTGGACGCCGCCTACGACCCGTGGCCCAGCGCACTGGCGGCAACCTGGTCGCGTCTCGGCGGCGTGATCGTGCCGGGCATCGAGATGCTCCTGTACCAGGGCGTCGAGCAGGTCAAGATGTTTGCCCGGGCCGGTGGGGGAGCGGCGGCGGTGGCCGCCGCCCGGGAGCGCGACGTCATCAATGTGATGTGTGACGCAATCGGGTTGGCCCGGCGCTAGGGCGCCGGACAGAGCATGGCAGGATGGAATCTATGTTGCGTTGGTTGACCGCCGGGGAATCACATGGCCCCGCCCTTGTCGGAATCATTGAAGGCGTCCCGGCCGGGGTGGAACTCACCAGCGCCCGGATCCAGGATGCGCTGGCCCGGCGCCGGCTCGGCTACGGCCGCGGCGCGCGGATGAAGTTCGAACAGGACGTGGTGACGATCCTCGGCGGCGTCCGCCACGGGCTGACGCAGGGCGGTCCGGTGGCCATCCAGGTCGCCAACTCCGAATGGCCCAAATGGGAGGACATCATGTCCGCCGACCCGGTGGACCCCGAGGTGCTCGAGGGGCAGGCACGCAACGCGCCGCTGACCCGCCCGCGCCCAGGCCACGCCGACTTCACCGGCATGCAAAAGTACGGGTTCGACGAGGCCCGTCCGGTGCTCGAACGTGCCAGCGCCCGCGAAACGGCCACCCGCGTGGCCCTGGGCGTCGTGGCCGCGCAAATCCTGCGCGCGGTCGGCGTCGAGGTTGTCAGCCACACGGTCGAGTTGGCCACCGTGGCCGTGCCGGCCGGCGCCGACGTGCCGCTGCCCGGCGACGTGGCCGCCCTGGACGCCGACCCGCTGCGCTGCTTTGACGCGGAAACCTCGGCCGCCATGGTGGCCGAGGTCGACGCCGCACACAAGGAGGGCGAGACGCTCGGCGGTGTCGTCGAGGTGCTCGCCTACGGCCTGCCGCCGGGGTTGGGCAGCTACGTGCACTGGGACCGGCGCCTCGACTCCCGGCTGGCCGCCGCACTCATGGGCATCCAGGCCATCAAGGGCGTGGAGGTCGGCGACGGCTTCGCCACGGCCCGGCGCCGCGGTTCGGCCGCCCACGACGAGATCGTGCGGGACGCCGACGGGCGCATCACCCGCGCCGGCAACCGGGCCGGCGGCATCGAGGGCGGCATGAGCATCGGCGACGTGCTGCGCGTGCGCGCGGCCATGAAGCCCATCGCCACCGTGCCCCGGGCGCTGCGGACCATCGACGTGGCCACCGGCGAACCGGCCAAGGCCCACCACCAGCGCTCCGACGTGTGTGCCGTCCCGGCAGCGGGCGTCGTGGCCGAGGCCATGGTGGCGCTGGTACTCGCCGACGCCCTCGTGGAGAAGTTCGGCGGCGACTCGATCACCGAACTGGCACGCAACGTGGAGTCCTACCTGGCCGGCATCCCGGCCGCCCTGGACACGCTGGGGCGGTGATGGCCGGCAAGTCGGTCGGTACAACGGGCGGGACCTTCCGCCCCGCCCGGACCGTGGCGCTGATCGGCCCCATGGCTGTCGGGAAGTCCGTGGTCGGCGCCGAGCTGGCCCGGGCCCTGCACCTGGAGTTCATCGACACGGACCACCAGATCACGGCCAAGCACGGCCCGATCCCCGGAATCTTCGCCAGCCACGGCGAACACCACTTCCGCCGGCTGGAGGCGCGTGCCGTGGCCGACGTGTTGGATCGTCGTGGCGACCAGGTCTGTGTGCTGTCCCTCGGCGGCGGTGCCGTGCTCGACTCGGGCACCCAGCAACTGCTGGCCCGGGCCACCGTCGTCTACCTGCGGGCCGGGCTGGAGACCGTGCGGGAGCGCATCACCCGCACCACCGGGCGTCCGCTGCTGGCCGAGGACCCCGTGGCGGCGTGGCAGCGACTGGCGGCCGCCAGGGCGCCCGTCTACGAACGGCTGGCCGACATCACTGTCGATGTCGACGACAGTGACATCCACCAGGTTGTGAACCGGCTGATCGGGCTGCTCGGCCCCGACGCCGGCGCAGCCACCGACTGAGAAAGTGAACACAAACACCGTGAGCGAGACGAACACCATCATCAAGGTCACCGGCACGACGCCGGGGGACAACTACGACGTCGTCGTCGGCCACGGCCTGCTGGACCGGTTGCCGGCCCTGCTCGGTGAACGCGTCCGCCGGGTGCTGGTCATCCACCCGCGGGCGCTGCGCATGACCGGCGACGCCGTCCGCGAGGACCTGGCCGGGGCCGGGTTCACCGCGCTGACCGCGGAGATCCCCGACGCCGAGGAGGGCAAGCGCATGGAGGTCGCCGGCTTCTGCTGGCAGGTCCTGGGCCAGAACGACTTCACCCGCTCAGACGCGATCGTGGCCGTCGGCGGCGGCGCCGTGACCGACCTCGCCGGCTTCGTCGCGGCCACCTGGCTGCGCGGGGTCAAGGTCGTGCACCTGCCGACATCGCTGTTGGGCATGGTCGATGCCGCCGTGGGCGGCAAGACCGGCATCAACACGGCCGAGGGCAAGAACCTGGTCGGCGTGTTCCACCCGCCCGCCGGTGTCCTGGTGGACCTCGACTCGCTGGGCACGCTTCCGCGCAACGAACTCGTCTCCGGCCTGGCCGAGGTCGTCAAGTGCGGCTTCATCGCCGACCCGGCCATCCTCGACCTGGTCGAGGCGGACATCGCCGGCGCCACGGACCCGGCGTCACCGGTCCTGCGCGAACTGATCGAGCGCGCCATCGCCGTCAAGGCCGACGTCGTCTCCAACGACCTGCGCGAATCGGGCCTGCGCGAGATCCTCAACTACGGGCACACGCTCGGGCACGCCATCGAACTGGCCGAACGCTACTCCTGGCGGCATGGGGCCGCCGTGTCGGTGGGCATGATGTTCGCCGCCGAACTGTCGCGCAGCGTGGGCCGGCTCTCCGACGCGGCCACGGAGCGGCACCGGACCATCCTCGGCTCGCTCGGCCTGCCGCTGACGTACCGCCGGGACCGGTGGTCGGCCCTCCTGGACGGCATGCGCCGGGACAAGAAGGCCCGCGGCGACCTGTTGCGCTTCGTCGTGCTGGACGACATCGCCCGGCCCGGCATCCTCGACGTGCCGGACACGTCGCTGCTCTTTGCCGCCTACCAGGAGATTGCCGCATGACGGCCGAGTTGCTGGACTGGCCCGCCGCGGGTTTCCCCGGCACCGCCGTGAACCCCCGAACGCTGGCCCCCGAGGTGGTTGACGACGCCACCGCCGACGCGGCCGTCGCGGCGTCCGGCGACCCGGCGGATGCCGTGTTCGTGCTGCTCGCCCGGGGGCGGACCAAGGAGGCGGCCGAGGCCGCCGCGCAGGCGCGGCTGGGGGACCCGGAATCGCTGCGGCTGCAGGTCCTCGACGCGGACATCCTGCGCGCCAACAGGCGGCTGGACCAGGCCGAGGCCGTGCTCAAGTCGCTGCTGCCCGCCGCCGCCGACACACCCGTTGGACCCCTGGTGCAGCATGAGCTCGGGCGGGTCTACTTCAGCGCCGCGCAGTATGCCGCGGCGGCGCAGGCGTTCGCCGGGGCGCTCGAGACCCTGGTCGCGTCGGGGTCCGATCCCCAGAACATCTATGCGGCCACCGTGTCGCTGCGCCGTGCCCGCGACCTGGCCGAGGCCTGAGCGCCCGTTTCACGCCTGCTTGCCGCACCCGGTAGACTGGCCAATGGATTTTTGACAACACATTTAAAGAGGAACGCTACGTGGCAACTACCAACGACATCAAGAACGGCACGGTTCTCAAGCTCGAGGGCCAGCTCTGGAACATCATCGAGTTCCAGCATGTGAAGCCGGGCAAGGGCGGCGCGTTCGTGCGCACGAAGATGCGCAACATCCTCTCCGGCAAGGTGGTTGACAAGACGTTCAACGCCGGGCTGAAGATCGAGACGGCCACCGTGGACCGCGGCGACTACCAGTACCTGTACCAGGACGGCGCCGATTTCGTGTTCATGGACACGGGCACGTACGACCAGATCACCGTCTCCGGCGAGACCGTGGGCGACGCCACGAACTTCATGCTGGAAAACCAGATCGTGACCATCGCGCTGCACGAGGGTTCCCCGCTGTACATCGAACTGCCCGCCTCCGTGGTGCTCGAGATCACCTACACCGAGCCGGGCCTGCAGGGCGACCGTTCCTCCGCCGGCACGAAGCCGGCCACGCTGGAGACCGGCTACACCATCCAGGTGCCGCTGTTCGTCGAGAACAACACCCGCGTCAAGGTCGACACCCGTGACGGCAGCTACCTGGGACGTGTCAACGACTAGTGGCAACGGCGCAACCCTCCCGGGCGAACTCGTCCCGCAGCAAGGCGCGGCGGCGCGCGCTCGACATCCTGTTTGAGGCCGAGCAGCGTGCCGTGTCCGCCAGTTCCGCCATCACGGCCCGGCGCGAGAAGACCGACCAGATCATCAACGCCTACACGGTCGACCTGGTCGAGGGCGTGACGGCCATGCAGGAGACGATCGACGAGTTCCTCTCCACCTATGCGCAGGGCTGGACGCTGGAGCGCATGCCCGCCGTCGACCGCATCATCCTGCGCATCGGCAGCTGGGAACTGCTCTACAACGACGACGTCCCCGACGCCGTCGCCGTCAGCGAGGCCGTCGAGATGGCCAAGACACTTTCCACCGACGAGTCGCCGCAGTTCGTCAACGGCCTGCTCGGCCGCCTGCAGCAGGTCAAACCGACACTGCTGGCCTGACACCTCCCCGGTGGTCGAGCCTGCCGAGACCACCGGGGATTGAGCCTGTCGAAATCCTAATCCTGGGTCTCGACAAGCTCGACCAACGTCAGCTTGCCCGTTGCGCGGCGCCGTGCAGGGCCAGCAGCGCGGCGCGCACCGCCGCCGCCCCCTGCAGCAGCGCCAGTTCATCGGCCTGGGCGGCGGCGAACCGGGCGGCGGCACGGCTGCCGGCCGCCTTTCCGGCGGCCCCGTGCGCGGCGCCGGCCACGATGCGTTGGCGCGTGAACGCCAGCCGTGTCGCCAGCCGGATGAATTCCCGCATCGTCTTGCCGGCGCCGAAACCATTGGCCCAGTGCAAGGCACGACGGCGGCCCGCCGCGGTGACCAGCATCGGCACCTCGGCCTCGGTGAACCAGCCCGACGGCACATAGTCGGCCAGGCGCAGTTGCGTCAGTTTGGTCTCCGCGCGGCGCAGGAACACGACGCCGAGCACGAAGGCGATGAAGATCGGCACCTGCAGGGCCCCGTAGGCGATGAGGAAGTTGCTGCCCATGAGCGAGGTCGAGTTCCACAATCCGTGCAGGAACATGGCCGGCACCAGGCCCACCACCCAGGCGCCGACGACAATCCCGGTACTGCCGCGCCGGGCCGCGAAGCCGACGATCGCGCCCAGCATCGAGGTGAACATCACGTGCGCGAACGGCGACATCAGCCCGCGCACCAGGAAGATGCCGAGCAGCCCGCCGGAGGCGTCGTCGGCCCCGGACAGGGCGGAACCGAAGTACAGGATGTTCTCCGTGAACGCGAACCCGGCCGCGATGGTGCCCGCGTAGACGACCCCGTCGACCGGCCCGTCGAACGTCTTGCGGCGCAGGAAGAACAGCAACAGCACGCCCAGGCCCTTGGATGTTTCCTCGACGAGCGGGGCCTGGATGACGGCGCTGACCAGGTGCGGGTCGGAGCCGGCACTGCTGCCCAGCAACAGCGGCTGCACCCAGCTGCCGAGCACCAGCGACGTAACCACGCTCATGCCGGCACCCCAGCAAAACGCGAACAGCAGCGCGCCGTTCGGTTCGGGATCCCACCTGTCGATCCAGTGCAGGGTGAGCAGGCACAGGGCCAACGGCACCAGGGCCAACGCCCCGCAGATGCCGAACACGCTGGCCCCGAGCGAGACGGCGAAGTAGGCGAGCGTGCCAAGCAGCACCAAGGCCAGCAGGCACAGCAACAGGATATTGATCACACGCCCGGCCCGGCGCGGGCGGGGGTCGGTGTGCTGGTGCCAGGGCTGCGCGGCGGCGGAAGACTGGTGCAGGGGGCCGGGCGCTGACATGGAACCAACACTACCCAGCCTCCCCGCCCAGCGCCTTCCAAGCAACAGGACCGGGTGCGGTGCTGTGGTAGTTTTGAGAGCACCATGAACCTTTTAATTCCGTCCTGTGAGGCGGGGAAAGGGGACGAACGATGACGGACAGCCCCGCTGGTCCCGGAACCGTGTCGCGGGTGGTCCTGGCCGCCGCCGACATCGACCGGGCACTCACTCGTATCGCCTATGAGATCCTCGAAGCCAACAAGGGTGGCAAGGACCTCCTGCTCTTCGGCATCCCGCGCCGCGGTTATCCGCTGGCCCGGCGCCTGGCCGCCAAACTCGCCGCCACCGATCCCGCCCTGGACGCCGACGCCATCGTCGGACAGCTCGACGTCACCATGTTCCGGGACGACCTGGCCCACCAGCCGACCCGCGCCCCGCAGCCCACCCAGCTGCCCGCCGCGGGCATCGACGGCAAGGTTGTGGTGCTGGTTGACGACGTGTTGTACTCGGGGCGCACCATACGGGCCGCCCTCGACGCCCTCGTGGACCTGGGCCGGCCGCGCGCCGTCCGGCTCGCCGTGCTCGTGGACCGCGGCCACCGGGAACTGCCCATTCGTGCCGACCATGTCGGCAAGAACCTGCCCACGTCCTGGCGCGAGAAAGTGCGCGTCCGGCTCACCGAAACCGACGGCACCGACGAAGTCGTGATCGAGGCGGGGGCATGAAGCACCTTCTGGGCACCGAATCACTCAGCCACGCCAACGCCCTGGCCATCCTCGACACCGCCGAGGAGATGGCCGCCGTCGGCGAACGCGAGGTCAAGAAGCTGCCCGCCCTGCGCGGGCGCACCGTCGTGAACCTGTTCTTCGAGGACTCCACCCGCACCCGCATCTCCTTCGAGGCGGCCGCCAAGCGGCTCTCCGCCGACGTGATCAACTTCGCCGCCAAGGGCTCCTCGGTCTCCAAGGGCGAGTCCCTCAAGGACACCGCCCAGACACTCGAGGCCATGAGCGCCGACGCCGTCGTCATCCGCCACCACGCCTCCGGGGCTCCGGCCCGGCTCGCCAACTCCGGTTGGATCGACGCCGCCGTCATCAACGCCGGCGACGGCACGCACGCACACCCGACCCAGGCCCTGCTCGACGCGTTCACCATGCGCCGGCACCTGGCCCGGCTGGCGGGCACCGCATCCACCGGCACCGACCTGGCAGGCCTGCGCGTCATCATCGCCGGCGACGTGCTGCACTCCCGCGTGGCCCGCTCCAACGTGTGGCTGCTGCGCACTCTCGGCGCGTCCGTCACGCTCGTGGCCCCGCCCACGCTGCTGCCGGTCGGCGTCGAACACTGGCCCTGCACGGTCAACTACGACCTCGACGCCGCGCTGGACGCCGGCGTCGACGCGGTCATGATGCTGCGCGTGCAGGCCGAGCGCATGCACAACTCGTTCTTCCCGTCGACGCGCGAGTATGCCCGCCGCTGGGGCCTCGACGACGCCCGCCTGGCGCGGCTGGACACACTCGGGCTCGCGGACACGATCATCATGCACCCGGGGCCGATGAACCGCGGCCTGGAGATCTCCTCCGCGGCCGCCGACTCACCCCGCTCCACTGTCCTGGCCCAGGTGCGCAACGGCGTGTCCGTGCGCATGGCCGCGCTCTACCTGCTGCTTTCCGGCGACCTGCACGATGATGCCGCCACCCCGTTTTCGAAGGACGCCCGATGACTGACACCACCTTCCTGGTCCGCAACGCCCGCCTGCTCGGCGCCGACGCCGCCGACCTGCTCATCGCCGACGGCCATATCGCCGCCGTCGGCACCGGGCTGGCCGCCGACGGCGCGAGAGTGATCGACGCCGACGGGCTTGTCGCACTGCCCGGCATGGTCGACCTGCACACCCACCTGCGCGAACCCGGCCGCGAGGACGCGGAGACCGTGGAGACCGGCACCCGCGCCGCCGCCTTGGGCGGCTTCACGGCCGTGCACGCCATGGCCAACAGCTCACCCGTCGCCGACACGGCCGGCGTCGTCGAACAGGTCCACTCGCTGGGCCGCGAGTCCGGCTGGGTGGATGTGCGCCCCGTCGGCGCCGTCACGGTCGGGCTGGCCGGCGGGCAGCTGGCCGAACTCGGCGCCATGGCCGACTCCCGGGCCCGGGTGCGCGTGTTCTCCGACGACGGCATCTGCGTCAGCGACCCGGTGCTCATGCGTCGTGCGCTCGAATACGTGAAGGCGTTCGACGGCGTCATCGCCCAACACGCCCAGGAACCCCGCCTGACCGAGGGCGCCCAGATGAACGAGGGCCGCGTCTCCGCCGACCTCGGACTGGCCGGCTGGCCGGCCGTCGCCGAGGAGAGCATCATCGCCCGCGACGTGCTGCTCGCCCACCATGTCGGCTCCCGCCTGCACGTCTGCCACGTGTCCACGGCCGGCAGCGTGGACATCATCCGGTGGGCCAAGGCGCGCGGCATCAGTGTCACGGCCGAGGTCACCCCGCACCACCTGTTGCTCACCGAGGAGCTGGTGCGCAGCTACGACCCGGTCTACAAGGTCAACCCGCCGCTGCGCGCCGACAGCGACGTGCAGGCGTTGCGCGAGGCGCTGGCCGACGGCACGATCGACATCGTCGGCACCGACCACGCCCCGCACCCCAGCGAGGCCAAGGACTGCGAATGGGCGGCCGCCGCGATGGGCATGACCGGCCTGGAAACCGCGCTCTCGGTGGTCCAGTCCACCATGATCGAGACCGGCCTGATGGGCTGGGACGCCTTCGCGCGGGTCACCTCCACCGCGCCCGCACGAATCGGCCGGCTGGCCGACCAGGGCCGGCCGTTGGCGGCCGGCGAGCCCGCCAACGTGGTGCTTGTCGACCCGGCGCACCGGTGGAACGTGGACCCGTACGCCATGGCCACGAAGGGCCGGAACTCGCCGTTCGCCGGCATGGAACTGCCGGGCCGCGTCGTGGCCACGTTCCTCCGCGGCCACCCGACCGTGCTGGACGGGGCGCGGAACACCCCGTTCCGCGGCTGGGCCGACTGATGGGCGACAAGACCGCCCCGGTGATCGTCGCGATCGCGCTGGTCGTCGTGATCTTCGGGCTGATCGGTTGGGGCTGGCGCGGCCGGCTCAAGCGGCAGGCCGGCGTCGCACCCCTGCCGGACGTGCCGGTGGCGCTCGGCGAACCGCTGCTCACCGTGCCGGGCCAATACGTGGTCACGACCATGGCCGGCGACTGGCTGGACCGCCTCGCCGTGCACGGGCTGGGCGTGCGCACGAACGCGGAGCTCACCGTCCACCCGGAGGGTGTGCTCGTGGCCCGCACCGGCGCCGCGGACCTGTTCATCGGCCGCGACACACTGACCGAGATCACCACGACGGCCGGCCTGGCCGGCAAGTTCGTCGAGAAGGACGGCCTGGTCGTCATCGGCTGGCGACTGGGCGGCCGGCCCGTCGACACCGGCTTCCGCACCCGGGCGGCCGAGGACAAGCGTCCCCTGGTCACCGCCCTCGAAAACCTGCTGCCCGCCGAGCGTACCGGCGGGGACGACCCCAAGGGAAAGAACAACAACGAATGAGTGAGGCAACCATGGCCACGACGGCTTCCACGGCAGCGCTGCTGGTCCTCGAGGACGGCCGCATCTTCCGCGGCAGCGGCTACGGCGCCCAGGGAACCGCCCTCGGCGAGGCCGTCTTCGCGACCGGGATGACCGGCTACCAGGAGACGATCACCGATCCGTCCTACGCCCGCCAGCTGGTGGTGCAGACGGCGCCGCATATCGGCAACACGGGCGTCAACGACGACGACGCCGAGTCCCGGCGGATCTGGGTGGCCGGCTACATCGTCCGGGACCCCGCACGCCGCCCGTCCAACTGGCGCTCCGAGCGCAGCCTCGACGAGGAACTCATCAACCAGGGCATCATCGGCATCCAGGGCGTGGACACCCGGGCCATCACCCGGCACCTGCGTGAACGCGGCGCGATGCGCGCCGGCATCTTCTCCGGCGCCGCCGCCGCGGCGCCCGAGGCCGAACTGCTCGCCCAGGTCACGGCCAGTGCCCGGATGGAGGGCGCACGCCTGGCCGAGGAGGTCAGCGTGAGCCAGGCCTACGTCGTCGAACCTTCCGACCACGGCTGGGAGGGCGAGCCGAAGTTCAGCATCGCCGCGATCGACTTGGGCATCAAGGCCATGACGCCGCGGCGCTTCGCCGAGCGTGGCGTGCGCGTGCACGTGCTGCCCGCCACGTCCACGATCGAGGACGTCCGGGCCGTCAACCCCGACGGCGTGTTCCTCTCCAACGGCCCCGGCGACCCGGCCACGGCCGACACCCAGGTCGGCATGCTGCGCCAGGTGCTCGACGCCGGCACGCCGTTCTTCGGCATCTGCTTCGGCAACCAGATCCTCGGCCGTGCGCTGGGCTTCGGCACGTACAAGCTGCGCTACGGCCACCGCGGCATCAACCAGCCCGTCATGGACCGGGCGACCGGCAGGGTGGAGATCACCAGCCAGAACCACGGCTTCGCGGTCGACGCACCCAAGTCCGGCCCGGTCACGGCCCCGGAGGAACGCTTCGGCCGTGTCGAGGTCAGCCACATCAGCCTGAACGACGACGTCGTCGAGGGCCTGAACTGCCTCGACATCCCGGCGTTCTCCGTCCAGTACCACCCGGAGGCGGCGGCCGGACCGCACGATTCCGCGTACCTCTTCGACCGTTTCATTGACCTGATGGCCAGCACCGCCGCCGCGACCCAGACTGAGGAAAAGAACTAATGTCCAAAAGAGACGACCTGAAATCCGTCCTGGTCATCGGCTCCGGGCCGATCGTGATCGGCCAGGCCGCCGAATTCGACTACTCCGGCACCCAGGCCCTGCGCGTGCTCAAGGAGGAGGGCCTGCGCGTCATCCTCGTCAACTCGAACCCGGCCACGATCATGACCGATCCCGAGTTCGCCGACGCCACGTACGTCGAGCCCATCACCCCCGAGGTCGTTGAGAAGATCATCGCCAAGGAGCGCCCCGACGCCGTGCTGCCCACCCTGGGCGGGCAAACGGCCCTGAACACGGCCATCGCGCTGGAGGCGAACGGGGTGCTGGCCAAGTACAACGTCGAACTGATCGGCGCGAACATCGCCGCCATCGAGCTGGGCGAGGACCGGGAGAAGTTCAAGGGCGTCGTGGAGCGTTGCGGCGCCGAGTCCGCCCGCAGCCACATCATCCACACCATGGACGAGGCCTTCGCCGCCGCCGAGGACCTGGGCTACCCGATGGTCGTCCGCCCGTCGTTCACCATGGGCGGGCTGGGCTCCGGCCTGGCCTACACCCCGGAGGACCTGCGCCGGATCGTCGGCCAGGGCCTGCAGTACAGCCCCACCACGGAGGTGCTCCTGGAGGAGTCCATCCTCGGCTGGAAGGAGTACGAGCTGGAAATGATGCGCGACAAGAACGACAACGTCGTTGTGGTCTGCTCCATCGAAAACTTTGATCCCGTCGGCGTCCACACCGGGGACTCCATCACAGTGGCCCCGGCCCTGACCCTGACGGACCGCGAGTACCAGAACCTGCGCGACATCGCCATCGCCGTCATCCGCGAGGTCGGCGTCGACACCGGCGGCTGCAACATCCAGTTCGCCATTGAGCCGGACACCGGCCGCGTCGTCGTCATCGAGATGAACCCGCGCGTCTCGCGGTCCTCGGCCCTGGCCTCCAAGGCCACCGGCTTCGCCATCGCCAAGATCGCCACCAAGCTCTCCCTGGGCTACACGCTGGACGAGATCCCCAACGACATCACGCAGAAGACCCCGGCGTCGTTCGAGCCGACGCTGGACTACGTCGTGGTCAAGGTCCCGCGCTTCGCGTTCGAGAAGTTCCCGGCCGCCGACCCGACGCTGACCACCACCATGAAGAGCGTCGGCGAGGCCATGGCGCTGGGCCGCAACTTCACCGAGGCCCTGCAGAAGGCGCTGCGGTCCCTGGAGCAGAAGGGCGCCAGCCTGGACTTCAGCTCCGTCAACGCCCTCGACGTGCCGGATCTCATTGAGGCCGCCAAGCGCCCCACCACCGAGCGCCTGTCCCAGGTCCAACGCGCCCTGCTGGGTGGCGCGAGCGTGGAGGAGCTGTACGCGGCCACCGGCATCGACCCCTGGTTCCTGGACCAGCTCGTGCTGCTGAACGAGGTGGCCGCGACCATCCGGCAGTCCACGGCCCTGACCCCGGAGCTGTTGAAGCTGGCCAAGCGGCACGGCTTCTCCGACGAGCAGATCGGTGCGCTGACGCACAACCCCGAGGCCGTGGTGCGCGGCGTGCGCCACGCCCTGGGCATCCGCCCGGTCTACAAGACCGTCGACACCTGTGCCGCCGAGTTCGCCGCGTACACCCCGTACCATTACTCGTCCTACGACGAGGAGGACGAGATCGCGCTGCACGCCAAGCCGTCGGTCATCATCCTGGGCTCGGGCCCCAACCGCATCGGCCAGGGCATCGAATTCGACTACTCCTGCGTGCACGCGTCGATGGCGCTGCGCAAGGCCGGCTACGAGACCGTCATGGTCAACTGCAACCCGGAGACCGTCTCCACCGACTACGACGTGTCCACCCGCCTCTACTTCGAGCCGTTGACGCTCGAGGACGTGCTGGAGGTCATTGCGGCCGAGGAACGCACCGGCGGCGTCATGGGCGTGTTCGTGCAGCTGGGCGGGCAGACGCCGCTGAAGCTGGCCCAGGCCCTGGCGGACGCCGGCGTGCCGATCCTGGGTACGTCGCCCGCGGCCATCGACCTGGCCGAGCACCGCGGCATGTTCGCCCGCGTGCTTGAGCAGGCCGGCCTTCTCGCCCCGAAGAACGGCACCGCCGTGTCCTTCAACGACGCCAAGAAGATCGCCGACGAGATCGGCTACCCGGTCCTGGTCCGCCCGTCCTACGTGCTGGGCGGGCGGGGCATGGAGATCGTCTACGACGAGGCGAACCTGTCCCGGTACATCGCGAACGCCACCGAGATCACCGAGGCGCACCCGGTCCTGATCGACCGGTTCCTCGAGGACGCCATCGAGATCGACGTGGACGCCCTGTTCGACGGCAAGGACATGTACCTCGGCGGCATCATGGAGCACATCGAGGAGGCCGGCATTCACTCCGGCGACTCCGCCTGCGTGCTGCCCCCGGTCACGCTGGGCGCCGACGTGCAGGAACGTGTGCGCACCGCCACGCGCGCCATCGCCGAGGGCGTGGGCGTGCGCGGGCTGATCAACATCCAGTTCGCGCTGGCCTCCGACGTGCTGTACGTGCTCGAGGCCAACCCGCGGGCCTCGCGTACCGTGCCGTTCGTGTCCAAGGCCACCGGCGTGCAGCTGGCCAAGGCCGCCGCGCTGATCGGCACGGGCGTGTCCATCGCGCACCTGCGCAGCATCCACCACATCCTGCCGGAGGTGGGCGACGGCGGGTCGCTGCCGGCCAACGCGCCGGTGGCCGTGAAGGAAGCCGTCATGCCGTTCAGCCGCTTCCGCACCCCGGACGGCACGGTCGTCGACTCGCTGCTCGGCCCCGAGATGCGCTCCACCGGCGAGGTCATGGGCATCGACAAGCACTTCGACACGGCCTTCGCGAAGAGCCAGGCGGCCGCGAACGGGCCGCTGCCGCGGGAGGGGAGGGTCTTCGTCTCGGTGGCCAACCGCGACAAGCGCTCCATCATCATGGCGGTCAAACGGCTGGTGGACCTCGGCTATGAGATCGTCTCCACCGGCGGCACGGCCGACGTGCTGCGCCGTAACGGCATCCACGCCACAATCGTGCGCAAGGTGGGCGAGGGCAGCTCGTCCGACGGCGAGGGCACCATCGTCGACCTGATCAACAACGGCGACATCGACATGATCTTCAACACCCCCACCGGCGGGCAGGCCCGCGGCGACGGGTACGAGATCCGTGCCGCGGCGGTGTCCAACGGCAAGCCGTGCATCACCACGGTGGCGGAGTTCAACGTGGCCGTCCAGGCCATGGAGGCGCTGCGCCACTACGAGTGGGATGTGGCCAGCCTGCAGGAGCACGCGGCCGCATGGAACCCGACCGCGGCGCAGCCGGCGCCCCAGCCCGAAACGGCCGGGGCCTGAGGTGGCGCCCATGAACGACGGTGCCCCGGTCTCGACAAGCTCGACCACCGGGGTCTCGACAAGCTCGACCACCGGTCGTCGAGACCCCTTCGGTGCCCGGCTCGCCGCCGCGATGGCACGGCACGGCCAGTTGTGCGTCGGCATCGACCCGCACCCGGCCCTGCTGGCCGCGTGGGGCCTGGCCGACACCGTCGACGGGCTGCGCACGTTCTCCCTGGCGGCCCTCGAGGCGGTGGGCCCGCTGGCCGCGGCCCTCAAGCCGCAGGTCGCGCTGTATGAGCGTCACGGCTCGGCCGGGCTGGCCGTCCTGGAGGAGTTGCTCGCGGCCGCCGCGGCCGGCGGCATGCTGACCATTGCCGACGCCAAGCGCGGGGACATCGGCTCCACCATGGCCGGCTACGCCGATGCCTGGCTGCGGGACGGCTCGGCGTTGGCCGCGGACGCGGTCACGCTCAGCCCGTACCTCGGGTTCGGGTCGCTGCGCCCGGCCCTGGACCTGGCCGCCCACACCGGACGCGGTGTGTTCGTGCTGGCCCTGACCTCCAACCCGGAGGGCGCATCGGTGCAGCACGCGGGCGGTGACAACTCGGTGGCCCGCCGCATCGCCCTGGCGGCCGGCGCCGAGAACGAGGGAGCCGACGGCCTCGGCTCGGTCGGCCTGGTGGTCGGGGCAACCGTTGGCACGGCCCTGGACGACCTGGGCATCGACCTGACGGCCGTGCACGGGCCCATCCTGGCCCCCGGACTCGGGGCCCAGGGCGCCACCGGGGCCGATCTGCGGGCGACGTTCGGCGCCGCGTGGCCGCAGGTCCTGGCCACGTCCAGCCGCGGCATCCTCGCCGCCGGACCGGACATCGCGGCCCTGCGACGGGCCACCTTGGACACGCTGGCCAGCCTGGCGGCCGGCTGAGGGGCGGCAACCACCCCGGACCGGTCTCGCCGGATTGATTTACGCGCTCCTGTGCCGATAGGTTCGAGAAACCACAATCGCGCGCCAAGGAGGCCTGAACCGTGGGACTGCCACCGCTGACCGAGCAGGAACGCGCGGACGCGCTGCGCAAGGCGGTTCGGGCCCGGGCCGCCCGCAGTGCGGCAAAGGTCCGGCTCAAGAACGGCGAGGCGTCCATCACCGACGTGATTGACGCCGCGGCGCTCGATCCGGCGCTGGCCCGGATGAAGGTGTCAGACTTGTTGGAAGCTTTGCCGGGCATTGGAAAGGTGCGTGCAACTGTGATCATGAGCGAGCTGGGGATTGCCCCCACCCGCCGCCTGCGCGGCCTGGGCGTGCACCAGCGCCGCGCCCTGGCCGGTGTCGCGACCGGCCGGCCGGGATCCGACGCGTGAGCGCCACGGATCTTCCCGCCGGCCGGCACGAGCCGCGCACCCGCCCGCACAACGGCGTGACCGTGCTGGCCGGGCCCACGGCCGTGGGCAAGGGTACGGTCTCGACGTTCATTCGCGACAACTACCCCGACGTGTGGCTGTCGGTGTCGGCCACGACGCGCCAACCCCGTCCCGGGGAGGTCGACGGTGTCCACTACTTCTTCAAGTCGGTCGCCGAGTTCGACGAGCTGCTGGCCCACGGCGACTTCCTCGAATGGGCCCTCGTGCACGGGCGCAACCGCTATGGGACGCTGCGCAGCACGGTCGAGCGAGCCGTCGCCGAGGGCAAGAAGGTGCTGCTGGAGATCGACCTGCAGGGTGCCCGGCAGGTCAAGGAGGCGCTGCCCGACGCCGACTTCGTGTTCCTGGCCCCGCCCAGCTGGGACGAACTCGTCCGCCGGCTCGTGGGCCGGGGGACCGAGTCGGCGGACGAACAGCGCCGCCGGCTGGAAACCGCTAAACTGGAGCTTGCTGCCGAAAAGGAATTCGACCACACCATCGTCAACGACGAGGTGGGCCGGGCGGCGGCCGAACTCGTCACATTGATGGGGTTGACCCCCAATCACGGCTCGTGATTGCACAGTCCACCCCGCAGGATTTGGAGAACCCATTGTCAAACCACGCCGAAGGCATCATCAGCCCGTCGATCGATTCCCTGCTCGAGCATGCCGATTCGAAGTACGGCCTGGTCATCTTCGGGGCCAAGCGCGCCCGCCAGATCAACGCCTACTACGCCCAGCTGCACGAGGGCCTGTTCGAGTACGTGGGCCCGCTGGTCGACACGCGCCTGAACGAGAAGCCGCTGTCCATCGCGCTGCGCGAGATCGACGAGGGCCTGCTGGTCTCCACCCCGGTCGCCGTCGAGAACGCCTAGGCATCCCGGGCACTGCGTCTTCGGGGGCGGAACATGGGCGGACGGAACATAGTCCTGGGCGTGGGTGGCGGCATCGCCGCCTACAAGGCGGCGCTGCTGCTGCGCCTGTTCACCGAGGCCGGTCACACGGTGACCGTCATCCCGACCGCGGCCGCCACCCGGTTCGTCGGCGCCCCCACCTGGGAGGCGCTCAGCGGCCGGCCCGTCACCAATGACGTGTTCGACGCCGTCGACACCGTCAACCACGTGCGGATCGGCCACGAGGCCGACCTGATCGTCGTCGCCCCGGCCACGGCCGACCTGCTGGCCCGGGCGGCCACGGGCCAGGCCGACGACCTGCTCACCACCACGCTGCTCATGGCCCGGGGGCCCGTGCTGTTCGCCCCGGCCATGCACACCGAGATGTGGCGTCATGCCGCCACCCAGGCGAACGTTGCCACGCTGCGCGCCCGCGGCGTCGCCGTCCTCGACCCGGCCGTGGGCCGGCTTACCGGCCCCGACAGCGGCCCCGGCCGGCTGCCCGAACCCGCCGACATCTTCGCGGCCGCCATGGCGCTGCTGACCCCAGGCCAGGTGGGCGACGACGGTGCGCCCGAACCGCTGCACGGTCTCCTGTCTGGTCGCCGGGTCGTCATCACGGCCGGCGGCACGCGCGAGCCGCTGGACCCGGTGCGGTTCCTCGGCAATCGTTCCTCCGGCAAGCAGGGCGTCGCCCTCGCCGCGGCGGCCCGCATGGCCGGCGCGTCCGTGACGCTCATCGCCGCCCACCTCGACGTGCCCGTCCCGGACGGGGTCGGCGTCGTCCAGGTCGGCACGGCGGTCGAGATGCGCGAGGCCACGCTGGCCGCCGCCGCCGGTGCCGACGTCGTCATCATGGCCGCCGCCGTGGCGGACTTCCGCCCCGACACGGTCGCCGGCGGCAAGATCAAGAAACGCGACGACGCGGCCGATCCGGTCATCACGCTCGTGCGCAACCCGGACATCCTCGTCGACGTCGTCGGCCGGCGCACCGCGGGCTCGCTCAACCAGCTGATCGTCGGGTTCGCCGCCGAAACCGGGGACGAGCACGGCAGCGTGCTGGACTATGCCCGCGCCAAGCTGGCCCGCAAGGGCTGCGACCTGCTCGTCGTCAACGCCGTCGGCCCGGACGCGGCCGGCGTCGAGCAGGTTTTCGGCCGCGACGAGAACCAGGTCACCATCCTGGCCCGCGACGGGGCGGACCCCGTGCCCGCGGCCGGCTCCAAGACCGACGTGGCCGCCGCCGTCGTCCGCCTGGTCGCCGCCCGGCTGGCCGCGAAACCGGCCTGACCCGGGGCGTCACGTGCCCGCGGCCGTCCGGCGCGGACAGGGTATTGTTGACGGGTGACCAACACCAATCCCCTGCGCCTTTTCACGTCCGAATCCGTGACCGAGGGCCACCCGGACAAGATCTGCGACCAGATCAGCGACGCCATCCTCGACGCCATGCTGGCCCAGGACCCGAACTCCCGCGTGGCCGTGGAAACCCTGACCACCACCGGGTTGGTGCACGTGGCCGGGGAGGTCACCACGAACGGGTACGTCGAGATCCCGCAGATCGTGCGCAACACGATCCTCGGCATCGGCTACGACTCCTCCGCCAACGGCTTCGACGGGGCCCGCTGCGGCGTGTCGGTCTCGATCGGCCAGCAGTCCCAGGAGATCTCCGACGGCGTGTTCAACTCGCTCGAGATGCGCGAGGGCGCCTCGGTCGATCCGCGCGACGCGCAGGGCGCCGGCGACCAGGGGCTCATGTTCGGGTTCGCCTCGGACGAGACAGACCAGTACATGCCCACCCCCATCTTCCTGGCCCACCGCCTCTCCGAACGGCTCACGAACGTGCGCAAGGACGGCACCCTGCCGCTGCTGCGCCCGGACGGCAAGACGCAGGTCACCATCGGCTACGACGGCGAGACGCCCGTATCGGTGCAGACCGTCGTCGTCTCCGCCCAGCACGCCCGCGAGTACTCGCTCGCCGACCTGAAGGACGGCCTGCTGGAGCATGTCGTGGGGCCGGTGCTGGCCGGCACCGATCTGGACACGGCCAACACCCGGATCATCCTTAACCCGTCCGGTCCCTTCATCATCGGCGGCCCCGTCGGCGATGCCGGGCTGACCGGCCGCAAGATCATCGTCGACACGTACGGCGGCTTCGCCCGGCACGGCGGCGGTGCGTTCTCCGGCAAGGACCCGTCAAAGGTGGACCGCTCGGCCGCGTATGCGATGCGGTGGGTCGCGAAGAACGTCGTGGCCGCGGGGCTTGCCCGGCGCGCCGAGATCCAGGTCGCGTACGCGATCGGCGTGGCCAATCCGGTGGGCCTGTACGTGGAGACGTTCGGCACCGAGACCGTCGACCCGGCCCGGATCGCCGCGGCCATCACCGAGATCTTCGACCTGCGCCCGCTTGGCATCATCGAGGACCTGGACCTGCGCCGCCCGATCTACCAGGCGACGGCCGCGCACGGCCACTTCGGCCGTGACAACGCGGACTTCACCTGGGAGAACCTGGACCGGGTGGACGCGCTGAAGGCCTACTTCAACGCCTGAAAGGGCGCCGGTTGTCCACAGGCCGCCCTGCCGCCGCCCGCCGTGTCATACCCCTGTGCTTAGCTTGAACCGGACGGGAGGCATGCGATGAACGGCGATGAACGCGGATCGGATCCGCACGGCGTCCAGCTGACCCTGCTCGGCGGGTTCCCGTCCCGTGAACGCGTGGCCGACCCGCACAGCGGCGTCGAGCTGGCTGCCGAGTTGCCCGTGGCGCAGGTCGTCATCGACTCGCCGCTGCCGCACCTGGACCGGGTCTTCGACTACTCGGTGCCGCGCGAACTCGACGACGTCACGCGCCCCGGCGTGCGCGTCCACGTGTCGTTTTCCGGGCAGTCGCTCAACGGCTTCGTGATCTCCCGCTCGGCCGCCTCCGAGTCCGAGCGCCTCGTCCCGTTGACGCGCGTCATGTCCGCGGTGCCCGTGCTGGCGCCGCGGGTGCTCGAACTGGCCCGGCAGGTCGCCGCCCGGTACGGCGGCACGGTCGCCGACGTGCTGCGCGTGGCCGTCCCGCCCCGGGTCGCCAAGCTGGACAAGGAATACCTGCTCGAGCATGTTGCCCGGCACGAGCACCCGCACGAGCCCGGGGACGCGCATCCGGGGCCGTCGCTGTTCGCCGGGTACGACAACGGTGACGCGTTCCTCACCCACCTGGCCGCCGGCGGGGCGCCCCGGGCCGTGCTCGGCGCCCTGCAGGGGTATGGTCCGGACGGCTGGACCCGCCAGCTCGCCCAGGCCGTCGCGCACTGCCACCTATCGGGCCGTGGTGCGGTTGTGGTCGTGCCCGACGTCCGTGACCTGGTCCGGCTGCACCGGGCCATGGAGGAGGTGCTGCCGCCGGGTGCGTTCGTGCGCCTGACGGCCGACGACGGCCCCTCGCTGCGCTATGAGAGTTTCCTGCGCGTGTTGTCGGGTGAGGCGCGCGTGGTCATCGGCACCCGGTCGGCGGCCTACGCACCGGTGGCGGACCTGGGCCTGGTGTGCTGCTGGGACGGCGCCGACGAACAGCACATCGAACGGCGCGCCCCCTACCAGCACACGCGCGACGTGCTGCTGCTGCGTGCCGAACTGGAGGGCGCGGCCGTGCTGCTGGCCGGGCACAGCCGCAGCACCGAGGACCAGCGGCTGCTCGGCTCCGGCTGGGCGCAGCCGATCGTGGCCGGGCGCGCCCTGGCCCGCACCGTCACGGCCCGGGTGGTCAGCACGGCGGACAGCTTCGAAACGGACCTCGACCCGACCGCCTCGCTGGCCCGGCTGCCGCGCCGGGCCTGGCTGACGGCGAAGGACGCGCTGGCCCGCGGGCCGGTGCTGGTCCAGGTGGCGCGCGCCGGCTACGCGCCGGCGCTGGCGTGCCAGCGCTGCCGCGAGATCGCACGGTGCCGGAAATGCGCGGGCCCGCTGATGGAGTCCCGGGCCGCCGGCGCCGCCGGCACGCTGGTCGGCTGCCGCTGGTGCGGCACCGTGGAGACCGCGTTCGGCTGCCCCACCTGCGGGTTCCACGGGCTGCGGGCCGTCGCCGTCGGGGCGGCCCGCACCGCCGAGGAGCTGGGCCGGGCGTTCCCGGCCACCACCGTGATCTCCTCGGCCGGCGACCACGTGAAGCCGGACGTCCCGGACCGGCCGGCCATCGTCGTGGCCACCGTGGGGGCCGAACCCGTCGCGCCGTCCGGTTATGCGGCCGCCCTGCTGCTGGACGGCGACACGCTGCTGCGGCGCGAGTCGCTGCGCGCGGGGGAGGAGACGCTGCGGCGGTGGTGCAACGCCGCGGCCCTGGTGCGCCCCGCCGGCGACGGCGGCATCGTCGTGGTCACAGCCGACGAGTCGCCCGAGGTGCAGGCGCTGGTGCGCTGGGATCCGCCCGGCTACGCCGAACGTGAGCTTGGCCTGCGCCGGGAGCTGGGCCTGCCACCCGCGGTGCGCATCGCGTCGCTGACGGGCGCCGAGGCCGACGTGGCCGCGTTCACGGCGGCCCTGGCGCTGCCCGATGCCGTGCGCGTGGTGGGGCCGACCGCCCTCGGACCGGCGGCCGGACCGCCCGCCGGCGCGGTGGTCGACGCACCCCCCTACCGGACGCTGTTGTTCTTCCCGTACGCGTTGGCCGCCGGCGTCACGGCGCGGTTGCGGGCGCAGCGGGCGGCCAGCGCGGCCAAGCGCGTCGGTGCGCCCGTCCAGGTGCGCTGCGACGGCGTGGACGTCGTCTAGGTGCGTGTGCCAGTAGTGGTTTGAGGTGCGGCGTCGTGTTGTGACGGAATTCGCCCGTTCCAAGCCGGGCCGGTACC
>NZ_RWKQ01000080.1 GCF_003946885.1 Specibacter cremeus
TGCGCGTCTGGCGCGCCATCACCCGCAACTACGCCGACACCTGCCTCGACAACCCCGCCGGCGAGGGCTGCTGACCCCCGCGGACCCCCGACACGCCACCGAACCCGATCCACTGATCGATACATCCGGGTCCGCCACCCGCCCACCCCGATCCATCGATCACTCGACAGGCTCGACCAGCGGGTCTCGACAAGCTCGACCACCGACAAGCTCGACCAGCGGTGGTCGAGCCCGTCGGGACCCGTCACAGTCGAGTGCTCAGAGGGCCGCGATGGTCTCCGCGGCGATGCCGAACGACATCGTCATGCCGATGCCGCAGGTGACCGTGATGACACGGGTTTTGGCGTCGACGTCCTCGATCAGCAGCGGGGTCAGGGGGCTTGTGGCGTACACACCCTGCCAGCGCTGGGTGACCTTCAGGTCGGTGCCGAGCACCTTGCCGATCTCGTCAACCACACGGGTGGTCCACCATTCGTCTTGGAACGGGGCGATGGTCTGGCCGTAAACATGCGTGTCGCCGAGGATGATGGTGCCGTCCGGGCGGCGGGCAAACATCACGTTGGCCACCATGTCGACCAATTCGGGGCTGTGCCCGTAGATTTCCTGCTTCAAGGCGGTGGCACCGGGCATGGCCGTGAACCCGTCGTAGCGGGCCATGGACGTGCCGGTCAGGACGGCGGCGTCAATCTTGTAGGTGGACGGGGCCGGCGCCAGCGCCATCTGCAAGGCGCAGCGCTGGACCTGGTAGCGGTCGGCGAGTGCGGGGAACAGGTAGTCAAGGTCGTGGCCCACGCACACCAGCACCTTGCCGGCGTGGAAATCGCCGCGGCCGGTGGTCACGGTTCCATCGTTGATGTCCTTCACGGCGGCGTTCCACTCGATCGTCACACCGTCCTGGTTTTGCAGCCAGTCGGCAATCTCGCCCGGGGCGGAGCGCGGGTCGACGCGCAGGTCGGCCGGCAGGTGTGCCCCGCCGACGATGGCCGGATCCGGCGTGCCGCCGAGCACGGACCTGATGTCCGCAGCCGTGAGAAGCCGCACGGCCTCGGTGCCCCGCTTGCCGTTCAGCTCCTCAAGGACCGCCTGCTCCGCCTCGCTGCGGGCCACAACGTAGGCGCCGGCCTCCGGCGCCCAGAAGCCAACGGCCTTCGCCGCGGCCATCCAGCCCTCGCGCGACCGGTAGGCTGTGTCCAGCAGCTCGCCGTCCTGGGCCGTGATGCAGCAGTGTCCGAAATTGCGGATGGAGGCGCCGTTGGGCCGGGCGTCGCGTTCGATGATCCGAACGGTGTGGCCGTTGCGGTGGGCCTCGAAGGCGTGGGCCAGGCCGACGATGCCGGCTCCGACGATGATGAGGTCAGTTCGAGCTGCAGTGCTGTTCATGATGTTTCCTTTCGGGACATTTCTTGGACGGTTGCTGCTAAGCGGGTCCGGCCGGTATTAGGCGACCGGCCACGCCTTGATGCTGCTGATGAGTTTGACGAAGGCGAGTTCCACGGGGGTCAGCGGCTGGTCGGCCATCCGGACCAGGGTGACCGGCCGGCGCTTGGGTGCCGGGGTCATCTTGAGCCGGACGAGTTCGCCGGAGCGCAGGTCCTGGGCCACGACGTGCTCGGAAATCAACGCCAGGCCCAGGCCGGCCCGAACCGATTCCCGGGCCGCCTCGGCGCTCCAGATGGTCCAGCTTGCGGCGTCCGTGAGGTTCCAGTCGGCCAGGATTTCGTCCTGGTCCGCACGGGTGGAGGATCCGATCTCGCGCAGCAGGAACCGTTCGCCGGCCAGATCGGCCGGAGTCAGCGCCCGCCCGGCCAGCGGGTGCGCCCGGCCGGCGGCCAGGATCAGTGCCTCGTCGAAGATTTCCGTGCATTCGAGCTGCTCGTGGTCGACCTTGCCGGCGCAGATGGCCAGGCTGACCTCGCGGTTGATGATCCAGTCCGCCACCTTCTCCGCATTCCCGACCCGCAGTTCCGTGCGGATCGTGCTGTTCTCCGCCAGGAACCGGCTGAGCACCCGCGGCAGCAAATAGGAACCCAGCGTGCTGGTGCCGGCGACCGAGAGCTTCCGGTCGGCCTGCCCCTGGGCGGCGGCGACGTCGTCGTCCACTTCCTCAAGGATGTCCAGGATCTTCCGGGCATGGCCGGCCAGCACCTGCCCGGCCGGCGTCAGGGTGGCGCCGGCCGGACCCCGGTCCAGCAGGTGGGCGGCCAATGAGGTCTCCAGGCTGCGCACGTGCGCCGACACGGACGGCTGGCTCATGTACAGCACGCGCGCGGCGGCAGACAGGCTGCCGGTTTCGACAACCGTGAGGAAGATTCGCAGGCTCTGGATACTCAGGTGCATGGCATTCAACCTAACAAGGTGTGTCTACGCCGCCGGGAAGCTGATGCAGGCCGAGCGCCACTCCATGTAGAACTCCCACGTTTCCGGTGAACACTCGGGCGCCCCGTACTGGGAAAGCTTCGCGCCCATGTGGGGCAGGTGCGGCCAGGCACCGACGCCGGGCCGGTTCACGTGCAACATGCCGGCCTCGAACTGCTCCAGCGCGTCATAGACGTGGGCCCTGTTGTTCGTGAAGATCGTGCCGGACATGCCGTACTTGACCGAGTTGGAGATCTCCATGGCGTGCGTGAAGTTCTCCGCGTCGATGACGGACAGCACCGGGCCGAACACCTCCTCCATGGCCAGGTCCGAGTCCGGGGCCACGTCAGTGATGAGCGTCGGCTCCATGAAGTAGCCGTCGGCGAGGGCGCCGTCCGTGGCCCGGGAGCCGCCGGTCCGGACGGTGGCGCCGTCGGCCTGGGCGCGCCCAATCGCGGCGAGGCAGGCGTCCAGCCGGTCCCCGTTGACGACCGGGCCCAGCTTGGTCTCCTCCGCAAACGGGTCGCCGATGCGCAGCTCCTCGATGCGCGCCAGGACGCGGGCGACCAGGTCCTCGCGGACGCGTCGGTCGACGACGACGCGGCTGGTGGCACTGCAGCGCTGGCCGGCCTGGCCGAACGCGCCGTGCAGGATGGCGTCGGCGGCCAGGTCCAGGTCGGCGTCGGCCAGCACGATCAGCGCATTCTTGCCGCCGAGCTCCAGCTGGGTGCGGGCCAGCCGGGGTGCGGCGGCCTGCTGGATGGCCAGGCCGACCGGCAGCGATCCGGTGAACGAGATGCCGCGCACGTCCGGGTGCGCCGACAGTGTCTCGCCCGGCGCGCGGTCGCCCTGGACCAGGTTCAGCACCCCGGCCGGGACGCCGGCCTCGGTGAAGATGTCCACGAGCAGGGCCGACGTCAGCGGCGCCAGCGGCGACGGCTTGAGCACGGCCGTGCAGCCGGACAGCAGGGCCGGAGCCATTTTCCACACCGGGATGGCGAGCGGGAAGTTCCACGGCGTGATGAGCGCGACGACGCCGATCGGCTTGCGCCACGTCAGCGCCATGGTGCGCGGCTCGTCGGCCGGGAGGGTGGAGCCGGACAGGCGGCGGCCCTCGCCGGCCATGTAGCGCAGGATGTCGATGGCCCGCTGCGCCTCGCCACGGGATTCGCGCAGGCACTTGCCCTGTTCCCGCGTGACGGCCTGGGCCAGTTCCTCTTTGCGCCGGGACATGATGTCCGCGGCGGCGAACAGGATGTCCCCGCGCTTGATGGAACCGAGCGCATCCCAGCCGCGGCCCGCCTTGGCCGCCGCCTCGATGGCGTCGAGGGCGTCCTGGGCGGTGGAGTCGGGGAAATGCCCGACGACGTCGCTTGCGTTGGCGGGGTTGACGTTGGCGAACGTCGTGCCCGCCGAGGACGGCCGCCACTGCCCGTCGATGTAGTTCTGGTGCAGTTCCGTGTTCATGGTTTCCTCGTTTCGGGCAGCACCGTTGCTGCCGGTTGCTGGGTAAGGGTCAGGCGGCGGTGGGGCGCTTGTTCCAGGACGGGGCCAGGATCAGCGCGGCCACCAGGGCGGCGGCGGCAAAGGTGTAGAAGATGGCAACGCCCGGGAAGAATCCGGGGAGCAGTCCGCCCAGGATGGCGCCGAGGGATCCACAGCCGTTGATGAACCCGGTGGCGCCGGCGGCGTGCTTGGAGGTGCCGAAGTCGACGGCGGCCACACCGGAGATCATGGCGTCGGCACCGTAGGCGGTCAGGCCGACGAACGCCAGCAGGATGACGATCAGGGTCAGCGAGCCGGTGGCCGTGACGACCTGCCACAGGGCCAGGGCGATCACCAGCAGGCCCAGGCTGATCACGCTCGGCGGGACCCGGCGGGCGTTGAACAACGTGTCCGAGGTCCAGCCGGCGACGACGGGGGCGATCACGCCGGTGACACCGAAGGCGACGGGGACCATGATGGCCGTGATCGCGTCGAGGTGCGGCATGGCGTCGAGCACCAGGACCGGGCCCCACAGCAGGATGGCGTAGCGGGCCGGCTTGAGCAGGAAGTAGACGATGCCCAGCTTGAGCACCATGGAGTCGTGCCTGGCGGCCGCGATCAGGTCCCGGGCGGAGAAGCGTTCGGCCTTGACCTTGACCACCGGAATGGGCGCGCGGGTCGTGCCGCGCACGTGTTCGGCGTCGAGCGCGGCGGGGTCCTCGTCAATGCCGGGCAGCCCGATCTCCTGGGGGCTGTTGCGCTGGAAGACGATGAACAGGACGAACGCGACGGCGATGGCGATGGCGCCGGCGATGAAGGCCCAGCGCCAGCTGTGGAAGACGGAGTACGCGACCCAGCCGGTGACCGGCGTGGCGACGAGGCCGCCGAACGCGTAGCTCGTGGAGAAGAACCCCATGGCCCGGCCGCGCGCCCTGATGGTGAAGAACGAGGCGATGTTCTTGCTCAGCGCCGACCAGCCGGTGGACTGGGCCAGGCCCTGGACGATCATCAGCGGCATGAACAGCCAGATGGCCGGGGCCAGGCCCATGAACAGCGCGGCAACACCGGCCATGACCATGCCGCCGGCGACGACGACGCGGGTGCCGTATTTTTCGGCGACGGCGCCCCACACGAATTGGCCGACGGCGTAGGCGGCCAGGTAGGCGGAGTCCATGATGCCGAGGGTCTGTCGGGAGATGAAGCCTTCGTCGAGGATGCCGACCTTGGCGGCGGAGAACGCGGAGCGCGGGAAATAGTAGGCGGCGTACGCCAGCCAGGACAGCGCGAAGATGCGCAGCTGCCACTTGAACAGTTCCTGCCGCTTCGTTGAACTCTTCTGCTGCGGCCGGGTGGGATTGGGGAGTACAGAGGTTTCGGTAGAGCCGTGTTCGGACATTGCTAACGTCCTTTCGTCATACAAACCTGTGATTGGGGAGGGCCGGCGCCGGGCAGGGCACGGCCGCCGGCGGTTGGGCCTGCCGTTGCGGCGGCAGGCCCAACCCGTGGAGGAGAGGAATGCTAGACGGTGGCCGCGGCGGTGGCGGCGACGTGGCTCGTGGCCACCCAGTAGGCGTCGTAGTTGTGCAGGACGGCCTGCTGCCCGCTCGGACCGCGGCTTTCGGTTTCGGTCGGGGCGGGCAGGACACGGTTGACGAAGAACGGGATGTTCAGTTCGCCCAGGCCGCCATGGGAGCGCAGCGGCACCTCCAGGTTGGCCAGGTCGTGCCAGGCCGCGTACCGGCCCAGTGCCGTGTCCTTGTCGGAGAGGACGGTGATGTCGCCCATGCGGTCCAGCGGCATCGAGAACAGCTCCGCGGCCTCCTCGGAGGTGTGCACGAACGAGATGCCGGGCCGTCCGCGCAGCGACGCGATGATGGCGTCGCGGTCCGCGCCGGCGGGCAGGTAGACGTTGGCGAACGAGCCCAGGGCCCCGTGGTGCACCGTGTACGGGTCGGTGATGGGCAGGATGACCCGGCTGCCGCCCTCGGGGGTGTCGCCGGTGACGCCGAGGACCTTGTTGACTTCCTCTTCCAGGTAGATGACCCGGGGGCTGCCGTCGGTCTTGTGCTTCGGGCTCATGCCGTGGTCGGCGGTGATGACGACGACGGCGCCCAGGGCGTCGAGCGCGGCGGCGTACGTGTCGACCATGGCGTAGAAGTCGTTGGCGGTCTCGGTGCCGGGGGCGTTCTTGTGCTGGATGTAGTCGGTCAGCGTCAGGTACATGACATCCGGGGCCCGCGTTTCCAACAGTTTCACGCCGGCGGCCAGGGCGAACTCGCTCAGTTCGGACGAGTACACGCTGGGCAGCTCCATGCCGACCAGCTCAAGCACGTTCTCGATGCCGTTTTCCGCCAGGGTGGCGGTGTCGGCCTTTTCCGCGGAGAAGCAGATACCCGTGTTGGCCGGCTCGACGATCTCGCCGGAGCCGGCCGGGTCCAGGCCGGGCTGGGTGATGCCGGTGGCCAGCAGGCGGCGCAGCTTGTCCTTGGCAGTGACGATGGCGACGCTCAATCCGGCCGCGGACGCGGCGGAGAACAGCGTCGGCACACGCAGGAACTTCGGATCATTCATCAGGACCTCCTCGCCGGTGGCGGGGTCCAGGATGTAGTTGCCGCAGATGCCGTGCACCGCCGGCGGGTGGCCGGTGGCGATGGACATGTTGTTCGGGTTCGTCAGGGTCGGGATGGCGCAGTGCGCCGGCCACGACGTGCCCCGGGTCGCGACGACCTCCTTCAGCCACGGCATGCGGCCGGCCTCGATGGCGAGCTCATGGTAGGCCGGTTCACTACCGTCGATGCAGATGACGACCACGGGGGTGCCCTGGTGCACGTAGTCGCGGCCGTTGACGGTGAACGTGGTCTGCGGCATGGGGAGCTCCTTCGCTCTTCGGCGGCGTCCCCCGTTGCCGGCGGGCGCCTTCACTTGGCTGATTCCTGTTCCACCAGCTTCGGTGACCCCGGACGGGTCGAGTAGACGCCAATTGGCTATGCAACCCATCAGCTACGCCTATGACCCACATCACAGTAGTGGAAATTCCGCCTCCGCCCGCATCTGGGGCGCGGAAGCGCACCGAAATCCGGCTGGATTGGTGCGCAAGTGCGCCCTACTTGGAGGCGGCGGGCACCCAACCCAGGGCCGGGGCGATGTGCGCGGCGATGTTGGCCAGCAGCTTCACGTTGTAGTCGACGCCCAGCTGGTTGGGGATTGCTTCATTGAAAATCGAGAACTACAACGGCCAGAACAATCTCATGCCAAGATTTGAAGTGCGTCCCAGCCTGACACGCGGGGGCCGCGGAACAGTCGCTGGTGAGCTGCGATACGCTTTCCACTGTAATGATCTTGGGACATGGGAGTAACTGCGTCAATGGCGAAAATCAAGGTGGGTTCGGGGTTTGGCAAGGCAACGTTGCAAGCCGCCTTACAACGGGCGAAACCCGGCGATCTACTCGTTCTCGATCCTGGACGCTACAACCTGGACCAGGTCACACTCTTCGGACTCGGGCTGCACGGGAATGGCACCGCCGATCAGGTGGAGATCATGGAGGGTTATTCAGAACGTTTGTCGGTAGAAT
>NZ_RWKQ01000081.1 GCF_003946885.1 Specibacter cremeus
CCAGACCGGGCCCTCACATGCCTGCTGACCTGCTGACACGCGACTTTTCCGGGACCCTGCCACCAGTCCCTGGGCACAAAAAAACCCCGAAATTCCGGGGTTGATTTGAGCCTCCAATCAGAATCGAACTGATGACCTTTTCATTACGAGTGAAACGCTCTACCGACTGAGCTATGGAGGCCTGCGACCGGGCGAGACGGCACCTTCCGGAACCAACCGCTGGACGCAAGAAATAACTCTAATGGAGGCTGCCGGGATCTACAAAATCGGCCGGACGGGACGTGCGCACTCCTACTATCCCCGTCGCGTTCATGGGGCATGACGGCGCCTATACTGGTGCATGTCCCCGATCTGGCTGGCCGTGGGGAAGCTGGTGCTTGTGCTCTTCTTGGCCGGATGCGCTCCGGTTGCCGTTTGTCCCGCCATTGCGAACTTTCGCGGCGTAACCGTCGTGGTCGGTGCCGATCTTGCCCCGCGGGTGGGCGCTCTCTCGGTCCGGGCCTGCCAGGCGGGAACGTGCACGCGGCAGACCGTAAACCTGGCCGCGGGCAGCGGTCCGCTGCCGTCACGATGCCAGTCAGGCCAAGAGGAGCCGTGCAGCGCTTCCGTGACTCCGGACGGGACGCTGGTGGGGACGCTTTCTGTGCCGGGCCTGACCGAGCAGGCGCTTGAGGTCACTGTGTCGGCACTTGACAGGTCGGGCGCAGCCTTCCCGGTGCGCAGCCTCACCGTGCACCCGGCATTGACCAGGCCGTCCGGCAATGATTGCCCCGCGTTCGGCCCGCAGGCAAGCCTGCGCCTGGACGTCGCCGGGCTGAGTGAGAGTACCGTCCGGTAGCCGCGGCGCGGGCGGAACTGGGAGCCGGGATCTACAAAATCGGCGTCTCTCGGTGATTTCGACGGGCTCAATCACCAAGACTCAGCAGGTGGTCCCGCGGGCGGGCACCGTGCCGTCCACGAAATAGTCGTCCACGGCCTTCTTCAGACACGCGTTGGAGCGCCCGTACGCGGTGTGCCCGTCACCGTTCCAGGTCACCAGCACGCCCGAGTCCAGCTGCGCGGCCAGGGACTGCGCCCACGCGTACGGGGTAGCCGGATCGCCGGTCGTGCCGACGACCAGGATGGGACCCGCCCCGGGTGCGGCGATCTTCGCCGGCTTCCCCGTCGCCTGGAACGGCCAGTCCGTGCAGCCAAGCGCCGAGTAGCCCAGCAGCCGGCCGAACGTGGGGGAGGCCTTCTGCAACGCCGCGGCCTCGGCCCGCATGTGGGCTACATCCGCGTCCATCGGGTAGTCCAGGCAGTTGATGGCCAGGAACGCCGCCGACGTGTTGGACGTGTACTTGCCGTCGGCGTTGCGGTCGGCCGAGTAGTCGGCCAGAGCCAGCATGGCCGATGGGTCGCCCTTGACGGCCTCGGCCAGGGCCCGGGACAGCGGCTCCCACAGCGACGTCGAGTACATGCCGTACGCCAGCGCGTTCGTGAACTCCGATTCCGGCACCAGACGCCCGTCGCGGGCCCGGGGCGGGTCTGCCAGGTACGCGGCCTGCAGGGCGTGGATCCCGGCCAGCACGTCGTCGACGGTCCCCGAGAACGGGCAGTCCTTTTGTTCGAGGCAGTAGCCGGCCCAGTGCCGGATGGCCTGCTCGAACCCCTTGGCCTGGCCCATCGCCACGGCGTCGACGCCCAGCGACGGGTCGAGCGCGCCGTCCAGCGAGAATTTACCCACCCGCCGCGGGAACAGCCCGGCGTACGTGGCGCCGAGCTTCGTGCCGTACGAGAAACCCATGTAGTCCAGTTTTGGGTCGCCCAGCACGGCGCGCAGGATGTCCATGTCCCGCGCGGAGCTGACCGTGTCCACGTACCCGAGCACCGGACCGGTGTTCTTCACGCACTCGGCCGTGTCGCGTTGCGCCTGCGCCTGGGCGCGCTTCAGATCCACGTCGTTGCCCAGGTCCAGCGACTGCTGCCGTTCCTGGTCCGTCTGCGCGTCGCTGATGCACTTGACCGGCGCCGAACGCTGCACTCCGCGCGGGTCGAACCCGACGATGTCGTAGGAGCCGCGCAGCCTGGTGGAGAAGACGGTCTTCGCCCCGTCGAGGACGAAGTCGACGCCGGACCCGCCAGGGCCGCCCGGGTTGGTCAGCAGTGAACCCAGCCGCTTCCCCGACGCCGGCAGCTTGATCAGGGCCAGCTTGATGGTGTCCCCGTCCGGCTTCGTATAGTCGACGGGCACCTGGACGTCCGTGCACAGGAACGTCTCGTTGCACGACGTCCACGTCACCACCTGCGCATAGAACGACGACAGCGCCGTCGGCACGTCCCCGATGACGGACGGGCCGGCCTGGGCCGTGATGGTCGTGCCCGTCGTCGTCGGCGGGGCCGCCGAACACGCGGACAGCAGCAACGCCGCCAGCCCGGCCAGCGCCGTGGCGGCCGTCAAGCGCCGGCGTGGCCGCCGTCGTTCGTGGCGAGCAAAAATCAAGGGGGGTCCTTCCGCGGTTACAGCAGGCCGGCGGCCATGGCCTCGAGGGCCAGCAGCGGGGCGACGTTCGTGGTGGTGATGCGGCGGCGGGTGTCGTTGACGGCGGCCATGCGCGCCAGCGTGGCCTCGGGCCGGGACCGGGCGGCGTACTCGCCCAGTTGCGCGCGCAACGGCTCATTCACCAGTTCAACAGGGACCAGTTCAACAGGCCCGTGGTTGTCCTCATGAACGACGACGGCGGGCCCGGGGCGCGCTGCCAGCTGCAGTACCAGCGCGTCACGGTAGAAGGAGAGCAGGTCGGTCAGGGCACGGTCGAGCATGTCCGTGACCGAGCGCTTCGCGCGGCGCTTCTGGTCCTCCTCCAACGCCCGGATCTGGGCGCGCAGGGCCGGCGGCAGGGTGCCCGTCTCGGGGGCGCCCAGGTTGCGCAGCAGCTCGGCCTTCTCGGCGGCGTCCCGCTCATCGTTGGACGATGTCGCCTCGGCCGTGGCCAGCTCCATCAGCGACCCGGCGGCCGTGACCGCGGACGTGACGTCGCGCAACGTCAGCGGCAGCCGCACGATCGCGTCGCGGCGCTCCCGTGCGCCGGCGTCCCGGGCCAGCCGCCGGGCGATGCCGACATGGCTTTGCGCGGCGCGGGCAGCCTGCAGGGCGAGGGCCGGCTCGATCCCGTCGCGGCGCACGAGCAACGCCGCCACATCCCGCACGGGCGGCAGGCGCAGGCTTACGGCCCGGCAGCGCGAGCGGATCGTGACAAGCACGTCGGCCGGGCTGGGCGTGCATAGGATCCAGATGGTGCGCGGCGGCGGCTCCTCGATGGCCTTCAGCAGCACGTTCGTGGTGCGCTCGGACATGCGGTCCGCGTCGCCGACGATCATGACCCGCCAGCGCGACGACGAGGGCCTGTCCTGGGCCTTCACGACGAGTTCGCGGGCCTCATCAATGGCGATGGTCGTCTTGTCCGTGGCCACGAATGTCACATCCGCGTTGGTCCCGGCCAGTGTCGTGTGGCAGGCATGGCAGACACCGCAGCCGCGTTCGGCCAGTTCCTCCCGCTCGCACACGAGCGCCGCGGCGAACGCCCTGGCCGCGTTGGACCGGCCGGACCCGGGCGGGCCGGTGATCAACCACGCGTGCGTCGGGTTCGGCGATTGGGCGGCGCGGCGCAACTGGGCGACGACGGGCTCCTGCCCCTGCAGGTCCACCCAGACGCTCACGGCAGCGGCGCCTCGTCGCGCGGCGCCTCCTGCCGGGCCGCCAGCAGGGCGTCGACGCGTTCGAGGATCCGCTGGGCCAGGGCGTCCACGGGCTCCCGCGCGCCCAGGACCAGGTAACGCTGCGGCGACGCCGCGGCCAGGTCGAGGAATGCCGCACGAATGCCGGCGTGGAACTCGTCCGGCTCCGATTCGAGCCGGTCCTCCTCCGTGACGGCGCCGGCCGTGCGACGGACCCGGCCCTGGGCGGCGCTGACGTCCAGCAGCACGGTCAGGTCCGGCCACAGGTCCTCGGTGGCCCACGCGTTCAGGTCCCCGACCGTCTCGGCGCCGAGGCCGCGACCCGTGCCCTGGTAGGCGATGGAGGAGTCTATGTACCTGTCGGTGATGACGACGTCACCGCGTTCCAGCGCCGGGGCGATGACCTGGGCGGCGTGCGCGGCCCGCGCGGCCGCGAAGATCAGCGCCTCGCAACGCGCGTCGATCTCGCCGTGCCCGTGGTCGAGGACCAGGGAGCGCAGCTTTTCACCGACGGGCGTGCCGCCGGGTTCACGGGTTGTGACCACGGCCAGGCCGCGGGCCGCCAGGGCGTCGGACAATAGTGCCGCCTGCGTGGACTTGCCGGCCCCGTCGCCGCCCTCGAAGGCGATGAAGAGGCCCGCGGTTGCGGAGGGGGTAGGTGTTGTCACGACACCTAGCCTACCGGCGCCGCCTGACAGCCTGCTGGGGCTGTCCACAGGCGCCGGCGGTGCACACCGGACGCGGCAATGGGATCCCCATGGCGGGCGCCCCGGTAACGGGACCGGGAGCGCGCGTCACGAAACTTCGTGGCGCACGGGCCGGAGCACTAACGTAGGGTCCATGACCCACGAACCGTCCCCCCACGCCGGTGCGCTGAGCCCGGATACCCTCGTCGTCGCGGCCGGGCGGCCCGCCCGGGTCCACGACGCACCCGTCAATCCGCCGATCGTGCTGTCCTCGACCTACGTGGGCACCGGAACGGTCGTCGACGGTGACCGTGCCTACGGCCGCTACTCCAACCCCACGTGGGACCCGTTGGAGGAGACGCTCGCCGAACTGGAGGGTGCCACGCTTCCCGGGCTCGTGTTCGCGTCCGGGCTGGCCGCCGTGTCCGCGGCGTTGTCCCTGATCCCGGCCGGGGGGGTGCTCGTAATGCCGCGGCACACATACCAGGGCGCCCTGGTCATGGCGCAGGAGTTGGCCGAGAAGGGCCTGTTCACCCTGCGGACCGTCGATGTCGCCGACACCGACGAGGTCATCGCCGCGCTCACGGGTGCCGGGGAGCGCGCGGCCAGCATGCTGTGGCTCGAAAGCCCCACGAATCCGATGCTCGAGGTGGCCGACCTGCGCGTCCTGTGCCGGTCCGCCCAAGCCGTGGGCGCCGTCGTCGTCACCGACAACACGTTCTCCACGCCGCTGGTGCAACAGCCGCTGGAGCTGGGCAGCGACGTCGTGCTGCACTCGGTCACGAAGTATCTGGCCGGGCATTCCGACGTCGTGCTCGGCGCGATCGTCACCTCGGACCCGGACCTGCGCGGCCGGCTGCACCACCACCGGTCCATCCACGGCGCCATCGCCGGGCCGTTCGAGGCCTGGCTGGCACTGCGCGGGCTGCGCACGCTGGCGCTGCGCGTGGAACGCTCGCAGCAGACGGCGCTCGCGCTGGCCCTGCGGTTGGAGGCGCACGACGGCGTCGACCGGGTCCGGTTCCCCGGTCTGGAAAGCGATCCCGGGCACGCGCGGGCCAGGGCGCAGATGAACGGGTTCGGCTCGATCCTGTGCATCGAGGTGGCCGGCGGCGCGGCCGCGGCCGAGGGCGTGGTCGCGGCACTGCGCCTGTGGACGCCGGCCACGTCCCTGGGCGGGGTGGAGTCGCTGATCGAGCGCCGCCGCCGGCACGCGAACGAACCGGACAGCGTGCCCGAGAACCTGCTGCGCCTGAGCGTGGGCATCGAGAACGCCGAGGACCTGTGGGCCGACCTCGCCCAGGCGCTGGATTCGGTCGTTTCGCGCTAGGCTGGAGATGTGAACGCCCTCCTGTACATTGCGACGCTCGTCATCCTCACGGCCCTCGGATTAGTGGCCTGGGGCCTGCAGCTGTGGGCGCTCGTGGACTGCCTGCGCACGCCGGCGGCGAACTTCGAGCGCGTCTCCAAGCGCACCAAGGGGTTCTGGGGTGGCCTGACCGGCGTGTCGGCACTGTTCGGGCTGTTCTTCCTGCTGGGCCCATCGCTCGGGTTCCTGATGCTCGTGAACCTGGCCGGCGTGACGGTGGCCAGCGTCTACCTGGCCGACGTCCGGCCCGCCCTCGCCCAGCTGCGCGGCGGATCCCGCAAGCAGGGCCCCTACGGCCCCTGGTAGGGGCGTTTTTCGGGTCTGCGCCGCATACCCGGTGGTGGCCAGCACCGAATGTGCGGGTGACGCCCGAGGGCACGGGTGAGGCCCGAATACCCGGGTCCGAATTCGACGCCGCCGACGCGAGATTTCTCGGTTGCGTTCCTCCACAGGACACGAACCGCTGGCAGCTGTCCACGGGTCCCTTGCGGTCACTGCGAAATCCAGTGTTTCGTGGGCACGATAGGGCATGGACTCCACCAAATTGACCTCGACGCTCAGGTCTCGTTGGCCGCGCAACATACCCGAGGGGATCGCCACCACGGCCGTGCTCACCCGGGCCGGCATCTCCGACCGGCTGCTTACCGAAGCCGTGCGCTCCCGGATCCTGGTCAGGATCCGGCGGGGAGCGTACGTGCCGGCCAGCATATGGGAGAACTGCAGTTCGTGGGACAAGGACCTGCTGCGATTAAACCGAAGTTACGTGGGCTTTCTGCCCGGTTTCGTTGAGTTTCCGGGTGGAAAGCCTTCTTTCGGCCTAAATATGTAGT
>NZ_RWKQ01000082.1 GCF_003946885.1 Specibacter cremeus
CCCAGCCCCACCACCGCCAGCCCGGTTGATCTCCCGGCGTTTTAAAAACTATCCGAAACGACTACTGACACACGCACCTAGAGAATTCCGATTGGCTGGCGCCCGGCCAAAAAGATGAGTGGGCGATGCTGTCGGCGGGTAAGCTGGCCGCACGCTACGGTTGGTCCGACGAGCACCGCGCCTCGAAGGCCAAGGCCATGACCCCTCAGGCGCCCATGCGAATCGTGGCCGAAGCCATGGAAGCATACGAGAACAACCTGATCGGGCTGGAAGCGGTTGCCAGAATTCGGGGCACGAGTTCCGCTGACCTTCAAGTGGAGTTGGATGAGGTGGGCATCCGCCCGCACCCGGCGATCGTACCGCCGTCGAGGTTTGGCCGACGCAAGTGACCGTTGATCCGGCTCATCAGCCGGATCACAGCGACCTCGTCATCCTGGATGCCGGACCCATCCTGAACTTCCTGGCCCGAAATGACACTACCGACCTCTACCTCAAGACACTCAAGGCCATGACGGACAGGATCATCGTCCCAGACGCCGTGGTGGAAGAGGTCGAGCACAAATCCAGCGCCTCACGCCGGATAAATACATGGATGATGAATACGAGTTCCAGTGGGCCTGGGTTGTGAACAACTGCCCGAAATCAATGCTCGGTACAGGCAAGAACCGAGGCGAGATGCTCCTGATCGCGCATGCTCGCACCCTTCAATCGCAAGGGATTGACATCGTGGCCATGATTGACGACCAAGACGCGGCAGCTCTCGCTGCGAGGGCCGGTATCCCCACATTCAACACGGTACAGCTGTTTCAGGAAAGCGTCGCTCGCAGGCTCATTACCAGCAAACCGCAACTGCAGCGGCTGTACGGGTACGTGGCGGAGAAAGACGACGGCCTGCTCCCGTTCAAGCAGACCGAGCTGAAGGATGAGTTCTCGAACGCGGGACCCTCAGCGTCGAAACCGGGCGAAGATCCCACCACGGCACCCACCCGCTGAGGGGCTTGGTAGTGCAGCGCCCGCCTATTCCCAGGGGAACGCGACGGCCTCGCCCACGACCTTCAGGCACAGCTGCGTGCCCGGCCGGGCCAGCATGGCATTCCAGTGCCTGATCGTGATGACCTCCCCGCCCACCGGCTGGTGCGGGTCGGCCGGATGCAGCGGGTCGACGGCGATCGGCTCCAGCTTCAGCCGCACCGTGGTTTCCGGGCCGAAGTAATCCGTGTCCACGACGGTGCCGCGGATGGGCCCGTCGCCGGCGATGCGGATCTGCTCCGGGCGCAGCATCAGGTGCACCTTGCCCTGCGCCGGGGGCCGGCGGACCGGGATGCCGCCGAGCGAACACAGCGCCAGCGAACCCTCCATCCAGGCCTCGAGGATGACGGCGTCGCCCAGGAACTCGGCCGTGGCCCGGTCCGTGGGCCTCGTGTACACGACGAACGGGCTGCCGATCTGCGCCAGCCTGCCGTCGCGCATGACGGCGACCTGGTCGGCGAAGCTCAACGCCTCGGCCTGGTCGTGCGTGACCAGGATGGTGGTCACGCCGGCGTCCGTCAACGTCTTTGCCACGGCGCGGCGGGTTGCCACGCGCAGCCCGGCGTCCAGGGCGCTGAACGGCTCGTCGAGCAGCATCAGCCCGGGCCGGCGCGCCAGCGCCCGGGCCAGCGCCACGCGCTGCTGCTGGCCACCGGAGAGCTGGTGCGGGCGGCGCTTCGCGTATTGTGGGTCCATCGACACCATTTCGAGCAGCTCGGCCACCCGGGCGGCCGCCGCCCGGCCGCGCTCGGGCAGGCCGAACGCCACGTTCTGGCCCACGGTCAGGTGCGGGAACAGCGCCCCGTCCTGGGCCACGTAGCCCACCGACCGCTTGTGCGCCGGGACCCACGTGCCGCCGCCGGCCACCGTCTCGCCGCCCAGCGCGATCGTGCCCGAGTCCGGGGACTCGAACCCGGCGATGAGCCGCAGCAGCGTCGTCTTGCCGGAGCCGGAGGGGCCGACGATCGCCGTCGACCGTCCCTGCGCCACGGCCAGGTCGACGCCGGCGAGCACCGAGGTTGAGCCGAACGCCTTGCGCACGCCCCTGACCCGCAGGTGGTCGGCGACGTCGCTGACGGCCGGGGTCAGGATGCGCCGCGCGGACCGGTCCGGTCGCGGCGTGATGGTGGAGCGGGAGGAACGTGTCACTGTCCGGCTGCTTTCTTGGATTGCGCAAACAGAAGGTAGGTCATGGGTGCCGAGAGCAGGATCATCAGCAACGCGTACGGCGCGGCGCCCGCGTAGTCGATCTCGCTGCTCAGCGACCAGAATTCGGTGGCCAGCGTGTTCGTGCCGTTCGGGGAGAGCAGCAGCGTGGCCGTCAGCTCGTTCACGATGCCCAGGAACACGAGGGCCGCCCCGCCCGCGGCGGCCGGGGCCGTCAATCGCAGCGTGACCTTCACGAATGCCAGGAGCGGTGGCTTGCCCAGGGCCTGCGCGGCCTCGTCGAGCTCCTTGGGCGCCTGCGCCAGCCCGGCCCGCAGGTTCACCAGGGCGCGCGGCATGAACAGCAGCGCGTAGGCGGCCACGAGGACGATCGAGGTCTGGTAGATGGCCGGCAGCCCGTGGACGGTGATGGTCACCAGCGCCAACGCCACGACGATGCCCGGCATGGAGCTGGAAATGTAGTTCGCGCCCTCGAGGAGCCGGCTGGTCCGGCCCGGATGCCGCACCACCTGGTAGGCCAGCGGGAACGCCAGCAGGGTCGTGGCCAGCGCCCCGGCCAGCCCGTAGCCGAGGGTCTGCAGCAGCGCCGTCAACAGCGGGTCGCGCTCCCACACGGCCACGCCGCCGAAGATCAGCCAGCGCACCACATGCCACATCGGCACCCCGATGGCCAGCACCGTCAGGGCGGCCAGGCCGAGCTGGGCCGGCCCCTGGTACCAGCCGAGCCGAAGCCGGACCGGGCCGGACTGCGCCCCGGAGCCGACCTTCGCGTAGCGGGCGGTGCCGCGGCTGCGCTCCTCCAGGAGCAGCAGCACCAGGCACAGCACGACGAGCACGCCGGCGAGCATGTTCGCGGCCGCGCCGTTGAACGTGGACCGGAATTGGTCGTAGATCGCCGTGGTGAATGTGTCGAACTGGATCATGGCGAACGCACCGTACTCGGACAGCAGGTGCAGGGACACCAGCAGTGCGCCGCCGGCAATGGCGAGGCGCAGCTGTGGGAAGGTGACACGGAAGAACACCCGCCACGGCCCCAGCCCGAGCGACTGCCCGGTCTGTTCCAGCGCCGGGTCCATGCGGCCCAGCACGGCCGCCACGGGGATGTACACGAGCGGGAAGTAGGACAACGTGGAGATGAGCACGCCGCCGGCCACGCCACCGAGCGACGGGACGGCGCTGACCCAGGCGTAGCTGTTCACGAACGCCGGGATGGCCAGCGGCGCGGCCAGCAGCACGGCCCAGATCTTGTGTCCGCGCAGCCGTGTCCGCTCCACCAGCCAGGCACCGCCCACGCCGCACAGCACGCACAGCGGCACGGTGATCGCGACGAGCGCAACGGTATTGACCAGCAATTCGCCAACACGCGGCCGGAACACCAGCGCGACGATGGTGTCCACGCCGGCGTTGGCGGTCATGATCGCCACGAACACCAGCGGAACCAGGGAGAACAGGGCGATCAGGACGCAAAGCACGACGACGGCCCGGGAGCCGGGGCGTGCGCCCCGGCTCCCCGCCGCGTTCGGTGAGGTTCCTGCGTGAGGCGGGCCGACCGCCGTCGTACGTGTTGGCATGCGCCTAGAGCAGGCCCGCCTGCGTCATCAGGTCGGTGACGGCCTTGGAGTTGAGCTTGGCCGGGTCCACGGCGGGGGCCTGCAGGTCCTTCAGCGGCACCAGCTTGGGGTTGGCGGCGACGCCGCTGGCCACCGGGTATTCGAACGAGGCGCCGGTGCGCAGGATGTCCTGGCCGGCCTTGCCGGTGATGAACTCGAGGAACTTCTGCGCGTTGGCCTGGTGCTTGCTCGAGGCCAGCACGCCGCCGCCCGAGACGCTCACGAACGCGCCCGGGTCCTGGTTCTTGAAGTAGTGCAGCGCGACGTTGTTGCTGTTCTCGCCCGTCTTGGCCTGGTCGCCGAACCAGTAGTAGTGGTAGATGACCGCGCCGTCGACCTCGCCGGCATTCACGGCCTTCATGGCGGTGCTATTGCCCTTGTACGCCTTGGAGTTCTCCTTCATGGCCTTCAGCCAGGACAGCGTGGCGTCCTGGCCCTTGAGCTCCAGCATGGCGGAGACGATGGCCTGGAAGTCGGCGCCGGACGGGGACGCGGCCCAGCGGCCCTTCCAGGACGGATCGGCCAGGTCCATGATCGACTTCGGCAGCTGGGCCTGGATCAGCTTCGTCTTGTTGTAGGCGAAGACGGTGCTGCGCGCGGCGATGCCGGTCCACTTGTCCGTCGACGGGCGGTAGGCGGCCGGCACCTGCTCCTGGATCTTCGCGTCGATGGGGGCGAACAGCCCGGCGTTCTCGACCTGCGTCATGGCGGGCGAGTTTTCCGTCAGGAACACGTCGGCCGGGGAGTTCTTGCCCTCCTGGATGATCTGGTTGCTCAGTTCGGAGTCGTCACCGTTGCGCAGCGTGACCTTGATGCCGGTCTCCTTGGTGAACGCGTCCACCCAGGCCTGGGTCAGTGATTCGTGCTGCGCGTTGTATACCGTGATGGAATCCGTTGCGGAGCCGCTGGTCCCGGTGGAGCCGCCGGCGGGGCTGCCGCCGCACGCGGCCAGGGCGAGCACCGCTGCCCCGGCGACGGCGGCGAGGGCGGACTTGTTCAACCAATTCTTCATGGGGGCCTTCCGGCGTCAGCGCTGTAAATAGCGAACGTTCATCGTGCGTAATTAAATATAGGGTAGGACACCCTAATTCGCGTAATGCGGCTGACGCGCGACCGTTCCGCGGATGATTCACCCTCCTATGGTGCGCAACGTGGCCGCGGGCGCAACATGGGACCCCCTATCGTGCGCAGAACGGCAGGCGGGTCACGGCGCGAGCAGGCGCGCGGCCTCCTCGACGTGGCGGCGCACGGAGTCGCAGTGGCGTGCGACGGCGGCCACGTCGCCGTCGCCCATGCGCGCCATGGCCACGGCGCCTGCCGCCGTGGCCAGCGAGTTCCCGGCCCTGGACAGTTCCCGGTGGACGTCGCGCAGCCCGGCGCCGGCGCCGGCCGGAACGTCGGCATCCACGCTCGGGGCCAACTCCTGGGCGGCCGCACAGATGCGCCGCACCTCGGGCAGCAGGCCGGCCACGCCGTCGGCCAGGGGCACGAGCGCCTCGTAAACTTCCGTCACATCCGCGGCGCCCTCGAGCATCTGGTGGAACCTGTCCAGGCCGCGCACGAACCGGTCGTGGGCGCGCCGCCACACCCCCTTGCCGAGTTCCGCATCGTCGCGGCGGGCCCTCCGGCCAGAGCCGAAGAATGCAGCACCGAACAACCCCATCCCGCGCCCGCTACAGGTACTGGCCCAGTGAGCCGCCGTCGCTGTCCGGACGGGAGCCGCGCCCCATCGATGCGGGGGCGCGCTGAGGTTCGCCGTTCTCCCCCACGATCACGCCGGGGGCGATCAGGGTGCCCGGCGGCAGCTGGCGCATCTGCAGCCGCGTGGCCGTCTGCTGGTTGGCCAGCGCCTGGGCGGCCATGGCCGTCTGGATGCCGTGGAACAGGCCCTCCAGCCAGCCGACCAGTTGGGCCTGGGCGATGCGCAGCTCGGCATCGGACGGGGTGGCCGTCTCCGAGAACGGCAGGCTGATGCGGTGCAGTTCCGCCACGAGTTCGGGTGCCAGCCCGTCCTCGAGCTCGGTGATGGACCGTTCGTGGATCTCCGCCAGCCGGGCCCGCGCCGCGTCGTCCAGTGGCGCGCTCTTGACCTCGTCCAGCAATTGCTTGACCATGGTCCCGATCCGCATGACCTTCGCGGGCTGGTCCACGAGGTCGGTTACCTTGGGCCGTTCACCCTCGGCGCCGGCCCCGTGCGCGCCCGCCGCCCGTGCCGGGGAGCCGGCGACGTCGTCGTCCACCACTTTTCCCTCCGTAGCCTGGCCGTTGGGCTGAATGTGCGCCTGTTCACTCATGCCTTCATCCTAGGCCCAGGCCCCGGCACTCAGGACGTGTTGGGAAAGTGGTTATGGGGTCCTGGCCGGCTGCCAGGGCCGCCGGCCCGGTGCCGGCGCGAGCCGGCGGACCATCAGGCCGATCATGGCCCACTTGACCATGGCCTCGGCGTGGGCGGGAAGCCGCTCGTAGTCCCGGCCCAGGCGGCGGCAGCGCACCAGCCAGGACAGGGTCCGTTCGACGACCCAGCGCCG
>NZ_RWKQ01000083.1 GCF_003946885.1 Specibacter cremeus
CCCGTCACCCACGCCACGCCGCTCACACGGCAACAAAGCCGCAGGTCACAGCCCTACTCGCCGACCTTTCCGGGGCCCTGGGTCCATGGTGCACCCGTGGTTGTGTGAAGGCGTCGAGAGCTTTGACGCCGTTTTTGGCGGTGGTGGCCAGGCGGATTTCCCGTTCGGCCGCATAATTATCGAACACGACGCCCGGGTCGGTGGTCAAGCGCAGGTAGTCCTCAATGTGGGGGTGGATGCGCCGGGCCAGGCCCGGTGGTTGGCCCCGACCTTGCCCGGTGGCGAGTGGTCCGTGTTGGCCTGGCCCCGTCCCGCCTTATCTCGTACGCCGGCGCCAGCGTCAGCAACCTCCTCGAGGAGCCGACATGAACGAGATCAAAGACGGGAGCAAAACGCCCGCCAGTGCAGAGCAGTACCTACGGGCCTTGCGCCGCGAACTCCGGCCACTCCCGCGCTCCGAACAATGCGAGGTATTGAACGGCATTGCAGCGCACATCCACGAAACGCTCCACAAGGCTGGCCACGAGGAGACGAGCAAAGCCCTGGCGGCCCTCGGTTCTCCGCGCATGATTGCCGAGCAGGCATTTGATGACTTCGAATCCCGTACCGGACGTACCGCCCGGCCACGGTATCTCAACGCGGCACGGGCCCTGCAAATCGGCGCAGCTGCGCTGGCTGTCGCGGCGACCCTGGCGGCGCTCCTTTTGCCAGGTGTAGTCCGCGATACTCAGATCAACTCGGGCGAGCACATCGTTGAGACACTCACATTGCTGCAGACCCATTCAGCAGGCATCCTCATCCCGCTCGCCATCCCGATCGTCCTTACGGGCCTACCTCTCGCGGTCATCGGTTCAAGATGGCGGGCGACATCGATCGCCTGCACCATACTCCTGGCGGTCTTCGCTGTCATCGCATCCGCCACCGTGGGCTGGTTCTATTCGCCAGCATTCATAGTGGCGATCGTGGCCGTCAGCATTCCGCTTCGCAGCAAGGTCTAGGGCCTGTCTCCTGGAAGGCTCCTCGGCGCCATCGCCATCTGGCTGGACAGATTATGAGTCAAGCCTTAGCGCCCGGTGCCGCCGTAGACGGTCGCCTCGTCCTCGCCGTCCAGCTGGAACGCCCGGTGCACCGCCCGGACTGCGATGTCCAGCAGGTCGGCGCGTGTGACCACGGAGATGCGGATTTCCGAGGTGGAGATCAGGTCGATGTTGACCCCGGCGTCGGAGAGCGCCTTGAAGAAGTCGTACGAGACGCCGGGGTTGGAGCGCATGCCCGCGCCGATGAGCGACAGCTTGCCGATCTTGTCGTCGTAGATCAGGTCCTCGAAGCCGACCTCGTCCTGGCGGGCCCGCAGCGCGGCCAGCGCCGCCTCGCCGTCCACCATGGGCAGCGTGAAGGAGATGTCCGTCTTCCCCGAGCCGCGGGTGGAGATGTTCTGCACGATCATGTCGATGTTCGTGTGGGCGCCGGCGATGATGCCGAAGATGAGGGCAGCCTTGCCGGGGATGTCGGGCACCCCCACGACCGTGACTTTGCCTTCGGACCGGTCGTGCGCCACGCCGGAGATGATTGGCTGCTCCAAGGCAACTCCCTCTGTGAATGTGATCTTGTCGTCCGGGCTGGGCAGCACCCAGGTCCCCTCGTTGTCGCTAAAGGATGAGCGCACGTGGATGGGCATGCCGAAGCGGCGCGCGTATTCGACGCAGCGCAGGTGCAGGATCTTCGCCCCCGAGGCCGCCATCTCCAGCATTTCCTCGCTGGAGATCCTGCTGATCTTCTGCGCGCTCGGCACCACCCGCGGATCCGCCGTGTAGACCCCGTCGACGTCGGTGTAGATCTCGCAGACGTCGGCGTCGAGGGCGGCGGCTAGGGCGACGGCGGTCGTGTCCGACCCGCCGCGGCCCATGGTGGTGATCTCGTTGGTCTGCCGGCTCATGCCCTGGAACCCGGCCACGATGGCGACCTTGCCGCGATCCAGCGCCGTGCGGACACGGTGCGGGTCCACATCGATGATGCGGGCCTTGCCGTGGATGCCGTCGGTGATCATGCCGGCCTGGCTGCCGGTGAATGACTGCGCCACGGCGCCTTGGTCGTTGATGGCCATGGCCAGCAACGCCATCGAGATGCGCTCGCCGGCGGTCATGAGCATGTCGAGCTCGCGGGCCGGCGGGTTCCCGGAAACCTCGGAGGCAAGGTCCAGCAGTTCGTCGGTGGTGTCGCCCATGGCGGAGACGACGACGACGACCTCGTTGCCGTCCTCCAGCGTCTGGACGACGCGCCTGGCGACGCGCTTGATTCCGGCGGCATCGGACACGGACGATCCGCCATACTTCTGGACAATCAGGCTCATGGGCGCACACTCATCGGCTAGACCTACTCGAAACTTCTCACATGGCTTGCGATCCTGCCGAACGCGCCTGGACCGCGCGCTCGCGGCGGCCTGGACGGCATCGGCGCGCGGGAGGCAGGTGATCCAAGTTTAGCCCCGCGGCCGGGCTGGCATGGAATCCGCGTGTCCACATGACGGACGCCCGTCCCGGCGATTGAGCGTCCCGGTGATTGAGCCTGTCGAAATTACTGGAGGTCTCGACAGGCTCGACCACCGTCCCGGTGATTGAGCCTGTCGAAATCATGTCAACGCGTTGCGCCGCCCCTCGAAGGCCCGGCCCAGCGTGACCTCGTCGGCGTACTCCAGATCCCCGCCCACGGGCAGGCCGGAGGCGAGCCGGGTCACGGTGATGCCCAGTGTCTTGAGCATGCGCGACAGGTAGGTGGCCGTCGCCTCGCCCTCCAAGTTGGGATCCGTGGCGATGATGATCTCCTGGATCTCGCTGTCGCCGAGACGGTTGAGCAGCTCCCGGATACGCAGCTGGTCCGGGCCGATGCCGGCGATCGGGTTGATCGAGCCGCCCAGCACGTGGTACCGGCCCCTGAACGCCCTGGTCTTCTCCACCGCCAGCACGTCCTTGGACTCCTCGACGACGCAGATGATGCTCTGATCCCGCCGCGGGTCACGGCAGATCGCGCACAGGTCCTGCTCGGCGATATTGCCGCACACGGAGCAGAACTTGACGCGTTCCTTCACCGTGACGATGGCGCCGACGAGCCGCTTCATGTCCTCGGCGTCGGCCTCGAGAATGTGGAAGGCCAGCCGCTGGGCCGACTTCGGGCCGATCCCCGGCAGTCTCCCCAGCTCGTCAATGAGCTCCTGAACCGCTCCCTCGTACACGTTGCCTCACTTCGCCGTTCCACTTGTGCCATGACACTTTCGCCGCCCGCAGGCCGGGACATTACGGGGTGCCGCCGCCCAACGGCCGCTCCTCGATCAGCGTGCCGCCCAGGATCCGCTCCACGGCGGCGCGGCCCACCAGCCCGGACTCCTCGATGGTGATGTCGTCGGCGCTCGGGACGTCCTCCACGTACGCCGCCCCGGCACGGGTGGGTTGCTGTGTGCGGGCGGCCTGCGCCTCCGGGCTGTTGGCCAGCCGCCGGTACATGCTCATCCGGCCGGATGCGCCACCCGCCGCGTCCGGTGCCCCGCTGCCGGCGGGAAGATCCGACGACGGCGGCGCGGCCAGCGCGTCCGGCCCACCGTCGGTGGCCGGTGCGGTGGGGGCCGGCGAGGCCGGAGCGGAACCAGCGGGCCGGTCGTCGCCGACGGCCCAGTCGGGTGCGCCCTCCGGTGCGCCCCAGCCGGGGTCGGCGACCCGGGGGGTGAAGTCCTTGGGCAGGTCCGGGTCGGCGCCGACGGCCGCGTTCCCGGCGGCCAGCGCCTGCAGGCGTTCGAACCGCGACGGTACACGCCCGGGCGCCGTCGTCGGTGTCGGTGTGGCGGGTTCGTCCGTGACGGCTGCGGGTGTGGCAGGTTCCTCCGGTGTGTCCCAGCCCGTGGTCCAGGCGGCGATGGGCGACGTGGTGATCGGGGCCGGGGCGAAGATGGACGGGGCGGGCTCCGTTGCCGGCGCCGGCACCGCGGGCTCGGCCGGCGTGGCGGGGGCGGCCGCCGGGGTCGGGGCATTGTCCCAACCGGGTTCGGCCGGCTCGTCCCAGGCTGGTTCGGGTTCGGCAGGCTCGCTCCAGGAGGGTTCGGGTTCGCCGAACCCGCCCGATGCGGTGGCCGGGCCGGGCCCGATGGCCTGGTTGCGGGGGATCCACGGATCGGATCCCCTGGGTGGGGCGTCCCGACCGTCCGACGAGGTGGGTCCCACGCCGCGGCGGGGACCCTGGTCAGCCGGCGCTTTTGGGTTTGGGTCAGCGCTCCCGGGCGCATCACCGGCGACGGCGACGACCTTGCATCGGATGCCGAGGGTCGTGTTGATGGCCTGGGCCAGGTTGTCGGCGTGGTCGCCGCGGCTGTAGGCGCCGGCCAGTCCGGACGTGGTGAAGGACAGGCGGAGCGTTTCGCCGTCGAACGCCTGCGGCGTCGAGTTCGGGCCGATCAACGCCCACGAACTGCGCTTGATCTTGCCCAGGTTGACCAGGATCTCCGGCCACGCGCGTCGCATGACCTCGACGCCGCCGGCGCCCGGATGGTCCGGTTCCCGGGGTCCGGTCGCGGCCGGCACGACCGGTGCCTCGGACGTGTCCGGGACGGTTACCGGTTGCTGGGTTGCTGGTTCGGCCGGCTGCGCCGAAGACAGCCCGACCGGCCGTTCTGCGGGCGGCGACTCCCATCCGTCGGGGCCAACGGGCGCGGCCGGTGCGGGGCCGGCCGAGGCGCCCGCTGCCGGGCCGGCCTGGGCGGCGTGCTGCTGGGCGGCCTGTTCCGTGTTGGCCTTCGCCTTCGCCAGCTGGGCCCGCACGGCAGCCAGCCCGCCGCCCGAGGGCGTCTCCGCGGCACTTCCGGCCGGCTGCCGGGACGGGGAGCCGGACTGGACGTCGGCGGCGAAGGAGGGGCCCGGCGTCGTACTCTCCGGCGCCGCCGCGACTCCGGCGGGCAGCGCGGTCGGCGCGCCGCCGTAGTTGAGCCGGCGTTCCATTTGGTCGAGGCGGGCGGCCATGCCGCGCGCGGAGGCGTCCGCGCCGGGCAGCAGCAGCCGGGCGCTGAGCAGTTCCAGGTGCAGGCGCGGGGACGTGGCGCCCGTCATCTCGTTCAGCGCCCCGTTGGTGACGTCGGCGGCGCGCGACAGCTCCGCGGCGCCGAGCTGGTTCGCCTGCGTCTGCATGCGCGCGATCTGCTCATCCGGCACGCCACGCAGGATGGCGTGGGCGCTCTCCGGCATGGCCTGGACGATGATGAGGTCGCGGAACCGTTCGAGCAGGTCCTCGACGAAGCGGCGGGGGTCGTGCCCGGTCTGGATGACCCGGTCCACGGACTTGAACACGGTGGCGGCATCGGCCGCGGCGAGGGCCTCGACGACGTCGTCCAGCAGCGACGCGTGCGTGTAGCCGAGCAGGTCGACGGCCAGTTCGTAGTCCAGCCCGGACCCGCCGGCGCCGGCCATCAGCTGGTCCAGCACGGACAGGGAGTCGCGCACCGATCCGCCGCCGGCCCGGATCACCAACGACAGCACACCCGGGGCGACCGGCATGCGCTCCATTTCGCACAGTTGTGCCAAATAAGCCATGAGCGGCTCCGGCGGGACCAGCCGGAATGGGTAGTGGTGGGTCCGGGACCGGATGGTGCCGATGACCTTGTCCGGTTCGGTCGTGGCGAAGATGAACTTGATGTGTTCCGGCGGTTCCTCGACGATCTTCAGCAGCGCGTTGAAGCCGGCCGAGGTGACCATGTGGGCCTCGTCGATGATGAAAATCTTGTAGCGGTCGCGCACGGGGGCGAAGGTGGCCCGTTCGCGCAGGTCGCGGGCGTCATCCACGCCGCCGTGGCTGGCCGCGTCGATCTCGATGACATCCAGGGAGCCGGGGCCGCCGCGGGAGAGCTCGATGCAGCTGTCGCACTGGCCGCACGGGCGGGAGGTGGGTCCCTGCACGCAGTTCAGGCAGCGGGCCAGGATGCGCGCCGACGTCGTCTTGCCGCAACCGCGCGGCCCGGAAAACAGGTAGGCGTGGTTGACGCGGTCCTTGTCCAACGCGGCCATGAGCGGCGTGGTGACATGCTCCTGCCCGATAACGTCCGCGAACGAGTCGGGGCGATAACGGCGGTAGAGGGCGGTGGGTGCTGTCACGGAATCAACCCTATCTGGTGCGGCTGACAATGCGCATGGCGTCCGGGGCGGACCGGGTGTGCGTCAGGAATGTAGGTGATGGTTTTTAGGGTCAGTATGGCGCTAGTCTGGTTATTAGTTTCACGGTCAGACAAGG
>NZ_RWKQ01000084.1 GCF_003946885.1 Specibacter cremeus
GCATGTATCCAGTCTTAACGACCAGGCGGCGAAGTCCAGCAGGCGCGCCTCAAGCCACCCACATTGTTCAGCACCGTCCTAGGCCGGCCGCACCGTCCGGCGCTACAGTTGCCGCAGGACACTGCGTGGTGGCGACGACGGCAAAGGGAGTGCCCGTGGAACCGATGGCCCCGGGTATCAGGCGGCTGGGCAGGGCGCTGCGGGCCGTGCCGTGGTCGTCGATCGCGAACGTGTCACCCGGCCTGCTGTCCCTCATCCAACGCATCGGCGTGCCTGTCAACCCGGCCACCCGGTTCGTGTTCGGCGGCGTCGCCAAGGGCGTGACCGCGCAGGACCTCACCATTGACGGCACGCACCGCATGACGGTTCGCATCTACACCCCGGTACGGACGACGGCGGCGGCGCGCCCCCTCGTCGTCGCCTACCACGGCGGTGGCTGGGTGCTTGGCGGACTCACCATGAACGACTGGATCGCCAGCCGCGTCGCGGACGGGCTGGACGCCGTCGTCGTCTCCGTCGGCTACCGGCTGGCACCGGCGCATCCGTTCCCGGCGGCGCCGGAGGACTGCTACGCCGCGCTTGCCTGGGTCGCCGCCCACGCCCCACAACTTGGCGCGACGGGACGCCTCGGCGTCCTGGGGGACAGCGCGGGAGGAAACCTCGCCGCCGTCGTCGCAATCATGGCCCGGGATCGCGGCGGCCCTGCCCTTGCGCACCAGGCGCTGCTGTACCCGGCCATCGACGGCACCGGGCAGACCCCGTCGTACAAGGACAAGGAGCGCGCCCTGTTCCTGACGGCCGACGACATGAGCCGCTATTACCAGCACTACCTCGGCGACCACGAGGACCGCACGGACTGGCGCGTGTCGCCCATTCATGCGGCGAGCCTGGCCGGCCTGCCGCCCGCCTTCGTGGCCGTTGCCGGGCACGACCTCCTCCACGACGAGGGCGTCCACTACGCCCGGGCACTGCAGGGCGCCGGGGTACCCGTGCACCTGGCCCGGTATCCGGCCATGACGCACGGGTTCCTCAGCTTCCCCCGCTTCGCCCGGGACGCCGGCCCCGCCATCGAACACCTCATCGACGCCCAACGCGAGGCACTTGCATGACACCCGCAGTGAACGTCGTGCAGTGCCGGCCACAGCGGTTCTGCGCACTGCCAGACCCCGGCCCTGCGCCACTGCAGAACATGGGCAACGCCCGGCCCCTGGCCTTGCGCAGAAATAAACCGGCGCCCGGGCACCCAGCGCAACGCTCCGGCGTCGGACCTCCACAACTTCGGCGCGGGGTTCCGGACAAGCCCGTGCGATAGGCTTCTTGGGAGCCGGCCCCCATGTACGGCGGGGCAGAGCGCGGCAAATCAAGTTTTCAGGAGGTGGAATGCGCTTCGGACGCATTCTTCGAACCACGGTCATGCTGATCGCCGCCGCACTCGTCTTCAGCGCCTGCACGGGCCACGCGCCCGCGCCGTTGCCGGCCACCAGCCAGGCCACCCCCACCCAGGGCGGCAGCGTCACCGTCGCCGAACCGGGCGTGTTCAGCTCGTTCAACCCGACGAGCGCCACCGGCGCCTCCGCGCTCAACGACCGGATCGCCTACGCCACCCACGCCGGCTTCAACTACGTCGACAACAACCTGGCGCTCGTGCGGAACGAGGCCTTCGGCACGTACAAGATGGTCTCCGAGAACCCGCTCGTCATCAAGTACACGGTCAATGACGGCGTGCAATGGTCCGACGGGGCGCCCGTCGACGCCAACGACCTGCTGCTCGCGTGGGCGGCCGCCTCCGGCTACTACGACGACGCCACGGTCGACAAGGACTTCAAGGTCACCGCCGGCACCCGGTACTTCACGCCCTCGACGACCGCGGCCGCGCTCGGGAAGACGGCGCTGCCGGAGATCGGCGACGACGGCCGGTCCCTCACCCTCACGTACACCCACCCGAACGCGGACTGGGAGACGGCGTTCGGCTCCCGGATCGACGTCCCCGCCCACATCGTGGCCGTGCGGTCCGGACTCAAGGACGCGGGGGCCCTGTCCGCGCTCCTGCTCAAGATCCCGGCCGGCAATCCGGCCAAACCCGTGCCGGCGAACGCCGAACTGCGCCGCGTCGCCGATTTCTGGAACACCGGCTTCGACACGAAGGCCATGCCCGACCCGTCCCTGGCTCTGTCCAACGGCCCCTACGTCATCAAGACGATCACGGCGGGCAAATCGCTGGAGCTCACCCGCAACCCGGACTACAAGTGGGGCCCCGCCGCGCACCTGGACACCATTGCGGTCACCTCGATCGCCAACGCCGGCGGCCGGATCTCGGCCCTCGCCGACGGGACGGCCGATCTCATCGACGTGCCGGCCAACACCGACGACCTGGCGTTGCTGGCCGGCATGAAGGGTGCCGGCGTGAAATTCCAGGTCGGCCGGGGCCCCGGCTTCGAGCAGGTCGCACTGAACTTCAAGGGCGTGTTCGCCAACCCGGCCCTGCGCCAGGCGTTCCTCAAGACGGTCCCGCGCCAGGACATCGTCAACGAGCTCGTCAAGCCGCTCGATCCCGGCGCGGCCACGCTGAACTCGTTGCTGCTCGTGCCGTCCCAGAGCGCCTACAACGAGGCCGCCGGAAACAATGGCAGCGCCAAGTACGCGGCGCCGGACCTTGAGGGCGCCCGGTCCCTGCTGGCCGGTGCCACCCCGACCGTGCGCCTGCTGTACAACAAGGACGACGACGAACGCGCCGCCGCTTTCGCCCTCATCGCCGCCTCGGCCCGGCAGGCGGGGTTCAAGATCGTCGACGAGGGAGTCGGCGCCACCACATGGCGGGCCAAACTGCAGGCCGGCACCTACGACGCTGCGCTGTTCGGGCTCACGAGCGCCGGCGCCGGGACCGCGACCATCGAGCCGGTCTTCAAGACCGGTGGGGCGGCCAACACGAACAACTACTCGAACGCGCTGGCCGACCAGCTCATGGACGAGCTCCTCGTCACACCCGACCGGGCCAAGCGGGACGCCCTGAAGGTGCAGATCGACAAGCTGCTGTGGGACTCGTTCTACGGCCTGCCGCTGTACCAGGACCTGACGCTCACCGCGACCGGCGCGAAGGTCTCCGGACTGGTGCCCTCGCCCGTGTCCGTGGGTCCGTGGTGGAACGTGTGGGACTGGAAGAGCGGGAAGTGATCCCCACTTGCCGGCCCGGAAATCGCTGGCGCGATTTTCGGGAACCTGGCAAGCGTGGGCCCATCCAATGTGGGATGCGCTACAGTGTGTAGGGCGTTTTTGCCGCGGGCGTCTAGAATGGTGCTATCTGCCGACAATCGCGGCCACCATATTTCACCATTGACTTACTGCCGTGGCCCTTTCGGGCCCACAGCCGGGCCCAACTGAATCGAGTCTTCACGCATGAGCGAAACCACCGTCAAAACTGCCTCGCGCAATGACCTGCGCAACGTCGCCATCGTGGCGCACGTTGACCACGGCAAGACCACCCTGGTCGATGCCATGCTCAGGCAGACGCACTCATTCGCCGAGCACGGTGAAGTGGCCGAGCGCGTGATGGACTCCGGTGACCTGGAGCGTGAAAAGGGCATCACCATCCTGGCGAAGAACACCACCGTCGCCTATAACGGCCCGTCCTCCCCGGATACGGTCATGACCATCAATGTCATCGACACCCCCGGCCACGCCGACTTCGGCGGCGAGGTCGAGCGCGGCCTGTCCATGGTCGACGGCGTCGTTCTGCTCGTGGACGCCTCCGAGGGCCCGTTGCCGCAGACCCGTTTCGTGCTGCGCAAGGCGTTGGCCGCGAAGCTGCCGGTCATCCTGCTGGTCAACAAGACCGACCGCCCCGATGCCCGCATCGACGAGGTCGTCGCCGAATCCATGGACCTGCTGCTGGGCCTGGCCTCCGACCTGGCCGATGAGGTGCCCGACCTGGACCTGGACGCCGTGTTGAACGTGCCGGTCGTCTACGCCTCCGGCAAGCTCGGCCGCGCCTCGCTGACGCAGCCGGACAACGGCGCCGCCCCGGACAACGAGGACCTGGAGCCGCTGTTCAAGACCATCGTCGACCACATCCCGGCCCCCACGTACAATCCGGACGGCGTGCTGCAGGCCCACGTGACCAACCTTGACGCGTCCCCGTTCCTGGGCCGCCTGGCGCTGCTGCGCATCTTCAACGGCACGCTGCGCAAGGGCCAGGTCGTGGCCTGGGCCCGGCACGACGGCACCCTCAAGAACGTCAAGATCACCGAGCTGCTCGCCACCAAGGCGCTGGAGCGCGTACCCGCCGAGTCCGCGGGCCCCGGCGAGATCGTGGCCGTTGCCGGCATCGAGGACATCACCATCGGTGAGACCCTGACCGACGTCGACAACCCGCAGCCGCTGCCGCTGATCAAGGTCGACGACCCGGCCATCTCGATGACGATCGGCATCAACACGTCCCCGCTGGCCGGCCGCGTCAAGGGCGCCAAGGTCACGGCCCGCCAGGTCAAGGACCGCCTGGACAAGGAACTGGTGGGCAACGTGTCGCTGAAGGTGCTGCCGACCGAGCGCCCGGACGCCTGGGAGGTGCAGGGCCGCGGCGAGCTGGCCCTGGCCATCCTCGTCGAGCAGATGCGCCGCGAGGGCTTCGAGCTGACCGTCGGCAAGCCGCAGGTCGTCACCCGGCAGGTGGACGGCAAGACGCACGAGCCCATGGAGCACATGACCATCGACGTGCCGGAGGAGTACCTGGGTGCCGTCACCCAGCTGATGGCAGCCCGCAAGGGCCGCATGACCAACATGGCCAACCACGGCACCGGCTGGTGCCGGATGGAGTTCATCGTCCCCGCCCGCGGCCTGATCGGCTTCCGCACCCGGTTCCTGACCGACACCCGTGGCGCCGGCATCGCCTCGTCCATCGCCGAGGGCTACGAGCCGTGGGCCGGCCCGATCGAGTACCGGACCAATGGTTCCATGGTCGCCGACCGTGCCGGTGTGGTGACCCCGTTCGCCATGATCAACCTGCAGGAACGCGGCTCGTTCTTCGTCCAGCCCACCTCCGAGGTGTATGAGGGCATGATCGTCGGTGAGAACTCGCGCGCCGACGACATGGACGTGAACATCACGAAGGAAAAGAAGCTCACCAACATGCGTGCCGCGTCCTCGGACACCTTCGAGAACCTGACGCCGCCGCGCGTGCTGACCCTGGAGGAATCCCTCGAGTTCGCCCGCGAGGACGAGTGCGTGGAGGTCACCCCCGAGTCGATCCGCATCCGCAAGGTCATCCTGAACGCGTCCGACCGCGCCAAGGCGTTCCGCGCCCGCGCCAAGGCCTGATCCCGGTCGGTGATTGAGCCCGGTCGGTGATTGAGCCTGCCGAAATCCCAAGGTCTCGACAGGCTCGACCACCGGTGATTGAGCCCGTCGAAATCCCAAGGTCTCGACAGGCTCGACCACCGGTGATTGAGCCTGCCGAAATCCCAAGGTCTCGACAGGCTCGACCACCGGTGATTGAGCCCGTCGAAATCAGCCCGCCCGGAACCTCCGGGCGGGCATTCGGCGTTGCCGGCTGGTGTGGCGCAGGTCTCATCTCTATAAAGATCCGGCCGGCAGCGCCCCACAATTACTGGTTGGTAACCCGGAGCGGGTAGGCTCGTGCCGTATGAGCTGCAACACAGTCGTGCTCGATGGGGAGCACGGCGCCGTTTGAACAAAAAACGTTTGAACAAGAAGTCGGCTCGAATCCAATTCACAGCAAGGAGGCGGAATGCGTTACACGCGCACTTCCAAAGCACTGGGCCTGGCGGCCGTCGTCGCCCTGTCCCTGTCCGCATGCGGCGGCTCCTCGGGCGGAGGAAACACCAACTCCACCGGGAACGCCACCAAGGTCATCACCGCGAACAGCACCGAGCCGCAAAACGGCCTGCTGCCCGCGAACACCAACGAGGTCGGCGGCGGCCGCGTCATGGACCTGCTCTTCTCGGGCCTGGTCAGCTACGACGCCACAGGCAAGACCGTCAACGAGATGGCCGACTCCATCACGACCACCGACTCGCAGAAGTACACCATCAAGCTCAAGAGCGGCCAGACGTTCTCCAACGGCGAGGCCATCACGGCCGCGTCCTTCGTGGATGCCTGGAACTTCGGCGCCGCGGCCAAGAACGCCCAGCTGAACTCCTACTTCTTCCAGTCGATCAAGGGTTAGGACCCGCGTTGTTTTAACTTAGGATTTTGGTTGATGTCCTGCCCGGCCCGTGCTATGGCGTGGGTCGGACGGCCGGGCC
>NZ_RWKQ01000085.1 GCF_003946885.1 Specibacter cremeus
CTTGGCCGGGACATGCAAGCCAGTCTTCCGCAACCTCACCAAAGTCGCAGGATGACACGCCGTCAAAGAACCTGACCAGTTACCAGCACAGGAACTTGCCCTTGGTCTCCAACTGCCGCATGCAGCAGGACGCCGCGTCCAGATGAACAGTTCCCCAACAAATAGCGCAACGGCTCCATGCAGGAGGAACCACGAGTAATATCGATTCTAGATATCGGTTCCCGATATGATTGATTTTGAGTGAGGCCAAATGCGTGAACTAACCCGGGCAGCCGTCCGGTTGCACATCCTGCATCATGCCGCCGAGGAAGAAATCCACGGCGCATGGATGTCAGAGGAACTCTCCAACCATGGATACTCGATTTCCCCGGGAACCCTGTATCCAACCCTTCACCGGATGGAAGAGCAAGGACTGCTCACCTCTCGCCAGGATGTCGTTGACGGGCGTCCCCGTCGAATCTACCGGGCCACACCGCAAGGCATCGAAGCACTGGCCGAGGGCCGCAAGGCCGTTGCCGAGCTAGCCGCCGAAGTGCTCCCCACGCCGCAAAAGGACAGTGAAGATGAGTAATCAGCCAACCTTGGCGCGCCGATTAGGGACTGCCGACGCTGTGGTTATCGGGCTGGGGTCGATGATCGGCGCTGGTGTTTTTGCGGCCTTCACCCCTGCCGCCGCGGCGGCGGGATCGGGCCTTCTGGTGGGTCTCGTGGTGGCGGCGTTTGTCGCTTTCTGCAATGCCACATCGTCCGCCCAGCTGGCAGCGGCATATCCGACCTCGGGTGGAACCTACGTATACGGGCGTGAACGCCTTGGCCCGTGGTCAGGATACTTGGCCGGGTGGGGCTTCATCATCGGCAAAACCGCCAGCGCCGCAGCGATGGCCATGACCTTTGCCGCCTACGCGGCCCCGGCCGGATGGGAACGACCAGTTGCCATCGCCGCCGTAATCGGCCTCGCGGCCGTGAATTACCACGGAGTCACTCGCACCGCACGGCTGACACGAATCCTGGTTGTTGCCGTACTCGTTGCCCTGGCCATTGGCGTGGCCGCCGCTTGGGGAGGCAGCGGACCCGCTCCGCTGAACATTCTTGGCGAAGGCCTCCTTGCTCACGGGTGGTACGGGATCATGCAATCCGCAGGACTGCTGTTCTTCGCGTTCGCCGGGTACGCACGGATCGCGACCATGGGCGAAGAGGTCCGCAACCCCAAGCGAACCATCCCGCGCGCCATCGGCATTGCCCTGCTCATCACCATCATCGTGTACGCGGTCATCGCCGTGACGCTCCTGGCCACCCTCGGCCCCGAGGGAATCGCGGCCTCCGCAACGCCCCTGGCCAGCCTCGTGGGTTCGGGGACGTGGGCATGGGCCGCACCGATCGTACGCATCGGCGCAGCCGTGGCCGCGCTGGGGGCCCTGCTGGCCTTGGTGGCCGGGTTGGGCCGCACCAGTCTGGCCATGGCAAGGGAACACGACCTGCCGAATTGGCTTGCAGCCGTCCACCCTCGCTACCAGGTCCCGCATCGCGCCGAAGTGGTCCTAGCGGTCGTGATTTGCGCAGTGATCGCCGTGGCGGACCTGCGCGGAGCCATCGGATTCTCGTCCTTCGGCGTCCTCATCTACTACCTGGTGGCAAATATTGCCGCATCCACCCAACCTGACGCTGATCGCCGCTACCCCAAGGCACTGCAAGCCATCGGCGCCGTGGCATGTGTTGCCTTGGTAGCGACGCTGCCAACGGCCTCGGTCCTGACCGGATTGGCCGTCTTTGCTGTCGGCATCCTGCTGCGAGTGCTCCGGCTACGCCAACAACGGTAACTTCCGGACACCGGAAAGGAGTCGATACAGTCAGCGCACACGACTGCGAAGTCGGTCGCAGAGTTCGAGCGGATTGGAATAAAAATCCGTGAAGCGCACAGGGAATCTACGCGGCAGGCAGCCCAGCGTGATGGCCTTCAAACGCCGTCAACTGCTCGCCGTTCACGTTGCCGGCACCCACACCGGCCGAACTGGCAGAACTCTGCGACATCGCCCGGGCCGCAATCTACCGTGGGTACAAACGCCCCAAGCCTAATCTGCATCCCAGAGGGTAGCGGCACGGCTGCGTTGAATCTGGTCTCTGGTGGTAGTGATCTCCCGCGTAATCGCTTCCCACGAGTTCCATAGTTCCGAGAGGTCTTCGTCGGTGCCCTGGGCGTACTTCATAAACGGATTTCGGGCAGTGCCCGTTTCGGGTATGTAGAAGTGCCAGTTCGAGGTTCCGCTCGTCCAGTCACGAGACCCGGGGTCGTACCCGCGCCGAATAAAGGCTTCACCGAATGCATCGTGAGCGTGCCTGCTAAGTTCGAGAAATGCTTTCCTGGGGTCTTGCGCCAAGGTCTTTGCTTCTGCCAAGCCGATCGAGGCACTCCATCGCTCGAACGTCGCTGTGACTTCATTGCAAATCTCCTCAATCTCGGCCTTCAGTTCCGGTACTTCATCAGCAATCCGCTCGGTTACCTCCGCCTGATTGACAACGACGAGCCGGGCTTCCTGCAGAAGAAACGCTCGCGCAAGGGCGCCTTGGTCAAGAGCCCATGAGCTGGCCGTGGAAACGAGTGATCCTTCGATCGACCGGGCATCGTCTTCGAGGCTGGCCAGCTGTCCATCATCTTTGTTGTGCATGCAGGGAGCCTATCGGCAGCCACCGACGGAGCGGCTTTTCTGCAGTCAGCACATCGGTAGGAATCCTTAGGTGAAACAGCAAGTTGGCCGTCACTCCGGGCTAACACTCACGGACAAAGAGCGGCCACAGAAAACCGCCACAGAGCGCCGAAGTCCACACTGATTACCACCCTAGCCGGCCCTTGGGGCCTTTCAGTCTTCCGCGCCGTCCTCGTCGTCGTCGAGTCCGGCTGTGTCTGGATTACGCAGCGGGCGCAGGTTGCCGCCCGCCGGCTGGGTGGCGGTGAAGTTGTAGCGGCCGAGCAGGTTGAGGTTCTTGTGTTTGAGTGGGGAGAGTCGGGCAACGTCCTCGTCGCGGATCTCGTGGCCCTCGGTGCGGAGTTGGGCGACTGCGGCGTCGATGTAGCGGGTCGTCCAGAGCACGACGGCGTTGAGGACCAGGCCGAGGGAGCCGAGCTGGTCCTCCATTCCGTCGCGGTAGGCCTGGTGAATGGTGCCCTTCTTGCCGTGGCAGATGTCGCGGGCCAACTTGTGGCGGGACTCCTGCACGGTGAGCTGCTTGTGCATTTGCCGCCGGTAGGTGTCATCCACGGGGTCGACGACGGCAAGCAGGTGCAGGGTCTTGGCGATTCGCCCGTATTCAGCAAAGGCTTGACCGAGCGGTGTGGGGCGGCCCTCGTGGCCGAACATCCGCAGCAGGTCATAGGCGCGCACCTGGTTGGTGACCAGGGAGCCGGCGACCCGCAGCATGTCCGGCCAAGCGGTGAGCACTTTGTTCACGTTCACTTTGTTGTTGCGGGCAAGTGGCTCCAGCGGCCCGTAGCCGTCTGCTGGCTCGGCGCCGGGCATTTGGGCTTTCCAGAATCGTTGGTCTTGGAGGTCCTTGAAGCGCGGGGAGAAGCGGTAGCCGAGCATTTTGAAGATACCGAAGACCATGTCGGAGTATGAGGCGTTGTCGGTGGCGATCATCTCCGGCTTCACCCCGCCGTCCAGGTTCAATAGGGCGTCCAGGATGAACAGGGAGTCGCGTGGGGTGCCGGGCACCACCATCTGTCCGATGCCCGCCACCTGGTCATTGATTGCGTTCAGCCAGGTGATGCCCTTGCCAGCCGATGACGGGTGTGATGACCGGTCCGACGGCCGCGGCAATGGACAGGCCGTTGAGAATGACCGGCGCATCCAGGCCGGCGTGTTCCGTACCGCAGGTGGTCAGGTACGTGGTGACCAGGTAGTACCCGCCGATGCCCATCCCCCGACCTGGGCGTGCGAGGGCAACAGCCCGATGGCAATGGACGCGGAGCCCATCATCAGCGTCGTGCTTGACGACGTTCGCCCCACCGTTGCCTTCGAACTACCCGAGCAGTCGGGTCCGATGTTCCTGGTGATCCGCCAGGTCGATACAGGTCCAGGCCATGGCCAGGGCGCCGTCCCAGATCGCCTGGTCACCATCGGTAGAGGCTGAGGCTTCGGCGAAGGCCTGGTTGTGGATGGGAGGGCATCCTTCCCCGAGGCTGATCATGGGGTGGATGGTTGGGAAGTGGTGGGAGACGTTGGCCATGTCGGAGGATCCGCCGCGGCTGCTGGCCGGGCCCATGGGCCGGCCCAGGGCGGCCGAGTTGTGCGCGAACAGATCGGCCATCACCGCATCCGTGCGGAGTTCGGCGTAGACCGGGCCTTCCTGGGCGACCTCAAGCCGGGCCCCGGCCGCGATCGCGCCGGCCTCCAAGCACCGGTTCAGGACGGTGGTGGCCCTTGCCAGGGAGTCGACGTCGTGGGCGCGCACCATCCATTGCCCCGTAGCCAGTTCCGGGATGACGTTGGGCGCGGTCCCGGCACTGTCAACGCAGCCGTGGATCTGCTGCCCGGGTTCGAGTTGCTGGCGGGCCAGCCCTATCGCGGTCAGGGCCACCGTCATTGCATCAAGGGCGTTGATGCCGTCCCAGGGGTGGGCGGAGGCGTGGGCGCTGCGACCGTGGAAGGTGACCCTGTAGCCGGCGCACGCGTAGGGCAGCATCTCAAATTCGTCCACGTCGCCGGGATGGACCATCATGGCCGCGTGGGTCCCGTCGAAGTCGCCCTGCTCCAGCATGAGGACCTTGCCGCCGCCGTTTTCCTCAGCCGGAGTGCCAAGCAGCCGGATCGTGACGTCGAGCCGGTCGGCGAGCGGGGCCAGTGCGGTGAACGCACCCAGGACTGCGGAGGCGATGATGTTATGGCCGCAGGCATGCCCGACCCCGGGAAGGGCGTCGTATTCGGCACAGATGGTCAGCACCAGCTCACCATCGCCCACCCCCGCTTTGAGCGCGGTGGAAAGCTGCCCCAGTCCGACCTCGATCCGCGACCCTGGCACTTTCTTCAATTCTTCTGCCAGCCACTGGACAGCCTGGTGTTCCTCGAATCCGGGTTCGGGGTGTTCGTGGAGCAAGTGGCTGAAAGCCAGGACGCCTTCGAGGTTCTCCCGCAACGCGGATTCGGCTTCGTGCTTGAGGTCCTGCGCTGTTCCGGTGGTCACTGTGGCCGGCCTTTCGGTTGGTTGTCGTTTGTCAGATCACTTTGGAGAGGAAAGACTTTGTCCGCTCGTGTTGGGGGTTGGCAAGGATTTCCCCCGGGTCGCCCTGCTCGACGATGACACCGTCGTCCATGAAGACGACGACGTCGCCGACCTCGCGGGCAAATCCCATCTCGTGGGTGACGACGATCATCGTCATCCCGTCGCGGGCAAGCTGTTTCATGACGTCCAGGACTTCCCCAACGAGCTCGGGGTCGAGGGCCGAGGTGGGCTCGTCAAAGAGCATGACCTCCGGTTTCATCGACAGGGCACGGGCGATCGCCACGCACTGCTGCTGTCCGCCGGAGAGCTGGGACGGGTAGTTGTCCATCCGGTCCGCGAGGCCGACTTTGCGCAACAGCTCCCGGGCGTGGGCCTCCGCGTCCTTCTTGGACATTTTCAGCAGTTTGATGGGACCGAACATGACGTTTTCCTTGGCCGTCATGTGGCCGAAGAGGTTGAAGGACTGGAAGACCATGCCGATCTTGGACCGGCGCTTGTTGATCTCCGCCTGGGATGCCTCCTGGAGCTGGTCGCCTCGGACGTCGTAGCCGATCATCCGGCCGCCAACGATGATGGCTCCCGAGGTGGTCATCTCCAGATGGTTCACGCAGCGCAGCAGCGTGGACTTCCCGGACCCGGACGGTCCGATCAGGCAGACGACCTGCTGCTTCTCCACGGTCAGGTTGATCCCCTTCAGGACCAGGGCCCCGGCAAAGTGGCTGGTTGGGTCGCTGACCTGCGGTGATGCCGGCGTGGCGGGTGGAGCGGGCGTGCCCGGTTGG
>NZ_RWKQ01000086.1 GCF_003946885.1 Specibacter cremeus
CGTCACCCACGCCACGCCGCTCACACGGCAACAAAGCCGCAGGTCACAGCCCTACTCGCCGACCTTTCCGGGGCCCTGGGACTGGTGGATGGGCGCGCGGTGTACCCATCACTATAGCCATTGGCTTCCGTGTCACCTGGTGGTGCGTCATGGCGCATCGTGCGTCATGATGCGCGCGTCAGGCCTCCAGCTCGCCGCCCAGGCGGTCGACGCCCACAGCCTCCGTCAACCCCAGCGCACTTCAATGCGGAGCGGCCCGCACAGGTCCGTGAGCCAGGCAAGGTCAGGCTCCAAGGCGAACGCGCGGGCGCCACTGGTTTCAATCCTCAAATCGTCCGACGCCACCCTATCCCCGAAGAAAATGTATGCATGGTCCGTGTTGCAGCGGTGGCTCATCCACACGATCCCGTCATATTCAGCCTCATGCGCTGCCTTTGCCCACTTGACGGTCTCCCCATAGTAGGCCGCCTCGGATGCTGTGAGTTCCTCGGCCTCCACGCCAAGGGCCCGTAATCCTGTCCCCATGAACGACGCCAGTACCAGGTCCTTTTTCGTGGTCAACCGGGATAAGACCATGGACAGGTATTGATCTGGCAGCAGCACGCCACCCGTGGCCGGAATGTCGTGCAGCAGGGTCTCGCACACCGCGGCAACTTCTGATTCCGCGGCGTAAAGCGTTGGTACCATCGGGTCCAGAAGTGGAGCAAATCTGGTCGGCGTGCCGAGTCCTGGATTGAAAACGTTGGCTGCTCGACGAGATCTGTTGTCGAAGACCCGGAAGAGCTTCATCCCCGCTGGGAGGAGTAGTTCTTCCGGGTTGAAGGGCCCGTGTGGCCCCTCTACCACTGCACGCCATAATGGTGCTCGGCAGCTTCAACGACGCGATCAACGTCATCGAGATGGTCGACAGGTCGATCACCATGCAACTGCCCTGTAGGAGCGCACAACCATTGGGCCAACCATTCCGGCTTGATGCCGTACTTCTTTCCGACGGCCAGCAGCTTGAGGATCGCCGGCCGCACGATCCCGCGCGAAGCATCGAACTGGAACATCGGGTAGACGAAGGTGTTCTTGCGTGGGATGCCGATCAACGTCCCGGAACGCCGGCGGTCGCCGGCGAACCCCGATGCGGCCTGAGCGTTCGAACCGAGAAGCTCACCGACCTCCTCTGCGCTGATGAAGCCGAACTCACCCAGCATGTCCCGCCAAGCGTTCTCGGTGGCTTGGACTCCACGCGCCATCTGGGGCGACACCGGAACCTGAAGGGATTCGATGGCCGCCCCGAGGGCCTCAATGGATCGCCGCATGTTCTCAGCCGCTTCAGTGAGTGCCTCTTGGCGTGGCGCATCCTGGAATGCAGTTGCCATCGGGCTCACCCTTCCGTAGGTTCAATCACCCCATCCTAAGCGTGGAACCTGTGGATGGCCACGAATTCTTACTGCCAGCATCCTGGTTCTGGCAGGTTCAACGGGCTCGATGACTTCGCGCCAGCGTCCGCGCGCAATCTACATGGCAGGCGATTTGCTGCGCTACCGTGATCCCGTGTCAGCTCCGGCCGGGTCGGCCGAGATGTCCCGCCTGTGATAGCTGCCGGGCTCCACGAGCGCCCCCATCTCGTCGGCGGTGTGCTGCAGCGTGAGATCGGCTTCCTCGTGGGCCTTCGCCGCGGCCGCCTCGTCATCCGCGGCCTCCTGCAGGGCCGACTTCGCGCGTAGCGGCGGCGTCTTGAAGAACAGGGCGAGCACAAACGCCAGCAGCACAACCATGAGGGCGACCCAGTAGATGACAATCGTCGAGGCGGTGAACCCGGTCAGGAAGGGCTTCGTCAGTCGCGGATCTGCGCCTTTCAAGAACGAGGTGTCGTTGATCGCGCTGCTGCCGCCGACCGACGAGGTCCCGGTCGCCGCCTTCAGCTTCCCTTCAATCGTGGGGGCAACCTGATCGATGACCTGTGTACGGACCGTCTGCTTCGAGAAGTCGAGCGGCTGCGCGGGAACCTTCGTCTCGGCCACCGCTTGCGGCACGCCCTGGGCGACGAGCGCCTTCACCCCCGCCGTGTGCGCGCCCTGCTGCGCCCCCTTCTCCAGAGGACTCACCATGCCGGTGTAGATCAGGCCCATGATCTTCTGGTTCTCGGGGGCGCTCGCCACCGCCGGGGTCATGGCGGCGTCCAGCGCGCTCTTCAGCGTGGGCGTGTCGCTGAGGGAGCCCTGGATGTTCAGCGGCATGACGGTGAAGAGCAGCGACAGCATGACGGCGGTGCCCAGGGTTCCACCGATTTGGCGGAAGAACGTCGACGCGCTCGTCGCCACGCCCATGTCGCGCAGGCCCACCGAGTTCTGGCTGGCGATCGTCAGGGTCTGCATGAGCTGGCCGAGGCCAAGACCGATCAGCAACATGCCACCGGCGACGAACCAGAAGGAGGAGTCGTACCTCAGGAACGTGAAGTAGAGGAACCCGGCCGACATCAGGGCCGTGCCGAGGATCGGGAACATCCGGTACCTGCCGGTGCGGGCGATCAGCTGGCCGCTGGCGATCGAGGCGATCATGAGCCCCAGGATCATCGGCAACATCTGCAAGCCGCTCTCGGTCGGCGTGGAGCCGAGAACGATCTGCAGATAGAGCGGAATCGTCATCATCGCGCCGAACATGCCGAAGCCCACGAGAACCCCGATGATGGTGGCCATGGAGAACGTGGACGAGTGGAACAGCTTGATGGGGATCAGCGCGTCGTCCTTCATGCGGATTTCGACGATGATGAACGCAACGACCCCGATCCCGCCGATGACGTAGCACGCGACGGCGGCCACGCTGGTCCAACCCCAGGTCTGCCCCTCCTCGGCCACGAGGAGCAGCGGCACGAGTGCGACGATGACCGCCGTCGCACCCCACCAGTCGATGCGCACCGAATGGCGGTCGACCTTCGGCAGATGCAGGAAGCGGAGCACCATGGCAAGGGCGGCGAGGCCGATCGGCACGTTGACCAGGAACACCCAGCGCCAACCGGCGATCCACAGAATCTGGTCGGTGCCGGCGAACAGGCCGCCGATGAGCGGGCCGATCACGCTCGAGACACCGAACACGGCCAGGAAGTAACCCTGGTACTTGGCCCGCTCGCGGGGGGCGAGCATGTCACCCATGATCGCCAGCGGCATGGACATCAGGCCGCCGGCACCGAGCCCCTGCACGGCGCGGAAGGTGGCGAGTTCGATCATCGACGTCGAGAAGCTCGCCATGATCGATCCGGCGATGAACACGACGATCGCGAAGATGAACAGCGGACGCCGTCCAAAGATGTCGGACAGCTTGCCGTAGATCGGGGTGCTGATCGTGGACACGATCAGATAGGCGGTGGTCACCCAGGCCTGCAGGCTGAGCCCGTGCAGATCGTCNACCGATGGTGCGGATCGCGGTGCCGACCACCGTCTGGTCCAGGGCCGAAAGGAACATTCCCGCCATGAGGCCGAAGATCACGAAAAGGATCTGGCGGTGGTTCATGACGGTGCCGCCGGAGGAGCCCGGAGCGGGTGCTGAGTTGTCGCGTGACATGCGTCCTCAAAGAAAGAGAGTTGGGAGGATGCCGCTGACACCGGCATCACGACGGCGTGGGCGGAACGCGAATTATTGCGCAGACTGGAACGCTACACCGCACGCGCCCGCCGTGCAACGAGACCCCGGGGATTTCGACAAGCTCAATCACCGGCGGACAAGCTCAATCAGCCGCGTGCTCAATCACCGGCGTGCGGGACGATCNACGGCACGGGCGCTCAACTGCCCCGCGGCCAGCTTCCTGTACGCCTCCAACCCGTCCTCGAGGCTGTACCGCTCCACGTCGGGAATGATCTGCCCGTTGCGGTACATGTCGACGACCTCGTGCAGGTCCTCGATGGTGCCCCAGTACGTGTTCGTGATGACCGACTCATACGGCGTCTTGAAGAATGTCCACTCGTGCACGCCGCCGGCAATGCCCACCACCGTCAGTCTCCCGCCCTGCGCCATGGAGCCGCTGGCGGTGGCGATCGTGGGCGTCACGCCGACGAAGTCGAACGCCGCGTCCACGCCGCGTCCGCCGGTGATCGCGCGGATCGCGGCGACCTGCTCCGGTCCGCCGGGAACGACGACGGCGCCCGCGGCTTCCGCCTTCGCCATCGCCTCCGGCTTCATGTCGGTGGCGATGATGGTCGCCCCCGTGAGAGCCGTGAGGATCTGCACGGCGATCTGGCCGAGCCCGCCCAGGCCCACGACGAGCGCGAACCGGCCGCCGCCGGCCAGGTTCGGCAGCGCGTTCTTGATGGCGTGGTACGGCGTCAACGCGGCGTCGGACAACGGCGCGGCCGCGATCGGATCGGCGTCGCCCAGCGGCACCAGGTTGCGCACCGGCACGGTGACGTATTCGGCCATGCCGCCGTCGCGCCCCAGACCGACGGCCAGGTACGGGTTGGTGGCCGCGTTCTCGCAGTACGTGTCCTGCCCGCGTGAACAGGCCTTGCAGTGGCCGCAGCCGATCGGGCCGTACACAAGGAATGCGTCGCCGGTGTTGACGCCGCTGACCCCCGGGCCCAGTTCCTCCACCCAGCCGGAGTTCTCATGGCCCAGGATGAAACCGGCCTTCAGGGTCCCCGGGACCTCGGCCGTGAAGTCCTGGAACACACTCACATCCGAGTGGCATGCACCGGCTCCGGCCACCTTGAGCAAAACCTCGCCGGGCCCCGGCGTGGGCTTCGCCACCTCCTTGAGCACCGGGAACGTCTTCCAGTCTTCAAACACAATCGCACGCATGGGAGAGCCTTCCTTCGTCGTGAAACGCCGCGGCAGCTTGCACGTCCACTCTATGCCCGACCGGCTCACACCCTCAGGGCCGATTCAACGTCGGGCCGCACACTTCGCCCTCGGCCCCGTCACGGAACTGGCCCGGTCCCATGCCTGCCGAAGCGGCTCCGCGGGGGGCTACCAGGGCCCACTCGCCAACGAATGATTGCCCGCCACCCACTCCTCGCAGTACCATTGAATCAAACTCGGCATTCATGATTCAGCGCCGGCGCTCAATCCAGAGAGACAACTTCGATGACGATGACTACAGGCGACCTCATCAAGCGCTATCGTGAGCACGCGGGGATGTCGCAACGCGCCCTGGAGGAGAAGATCGATCTCTCCCAATCCAGCATCGTACGCATCGAAAAGGGCGATCGACAGGTGAAATCCTACGAGCTCTCGGCCATTGCTGCAGCCTTGGGTTGCCCCGAATCGAGCCTCATGGAATCGCACCCGAGACGCGATCGCGTTCAATACGCTGCCCGAACGAACGGCGACAATACCCCCGATATGACTCAGGTGAAGGAACACCTCTTCTTTCTGCTGGAAATGGACACTTACCTTACTAGAGCCCTCAAGACCCTTCCGCCTGCCTAACGAGAGCCGCTGCCGATGACCGCAAAAAACGAGACAATAGCCGCTCAAGCGGCGGCGGACTTCCGAAACAAATACGACCTCGGCAATGCACCGATCAATGACTTTAGCGACCTCATCGAGGGGCGTCTCGGCATCGATGTGGCAATCCTGGAGATGGACGCCGGGTTGGACGGCCTGGTCGTTCAGGATCCCGAGACCAAACAGTGCATTATTTCCGTCGCGTGCACTCGGTGGCCGGAACGTCAGCGTGCGACACTGGCACACGAACTGGGTCACCTCGAACTTGGTGACTTCGCCAGCGGCGGGTTCATCAGCTGCGGTACTCGAAGTCCTGAAGAAATCCGGGCCGATTCATTCGCCCGGCACCTGCTCGCCCCCCAAAAGGGTGTGGTTGAGTTCCTCGAAGGGCTCGGGAAAGCCCGGCAGAAGCTGACCGCGGCCGATCTGTCCCATCTGGTTCGGTATTTTGAGGTCTCTCCAATGCTGCTCCTGATTCAGCTAGGTGCGTGTGCCAGTAGTGGTTTG
>NZ_RWKQ01000087.1 GCF_003946885.1 Specibacter cremeus
CAGCGGGCCGCCCACGGCCCGGACGGGGTACGACAGCGAACCCCGCCCCTCCGAATTGCCCCTTGTTCAGCGCCCTCCTAGGCCAGCAGCGTGGCGCCCGGGATGGCGTTGAGCAGGTCCTGCGTGTACTGCTGGCGCGGGTTGGCGAACACGTCATCCGTGGTGGCGGACTCGACGACGCGCCCCTTCTGCATGACGGTCACGTTGTCGGCGATCTGCCGGACCACGGCCAGGTCGTGCGTGATGAACAGGTAGGTCAGGCCCAGCTCCTCCTGCAGCTCGGCCAACAGGTTCAGGATCTGCGCCTGCACCAGCACGTCCAGCGCCGAGACGGCCTCGTCACAGACCACCACCTCCGGGTTCAACGCCAAGGCGCGCGCGATGGCGACACGCTGGCGTTGGCCGCCGGAGAGCTCGTTCGGGAAGCGGTGCATGGCCGCGGCCGGCAACGACACCTGGTCGAGCAGTTCGCGCACCTTCTTCTCCCGCGACTTGGCATCGCCGACCTTGTGGATGCGCAGCGGCTCCTCGATGGTCCGGAAGATGTTGAACATCGGGTCGAGGGAACCGTACGGGTCCTGGAAGATCGGCTGCACGCGGCGGCGGAAGTCGAACATGGTCTTGCCCTTGAGCGTGTTCACCTCGACGTCGTCGAACTTGATGCTGCCGGACGTCGGCGTGAGCAGGTTCAACACCATGTTCGCCACCGTCGACTTGCCAGAACCCGACTCGCCCACGATCGCCGTCGTCGTCCCCCGCGGCACGACGAACGACACGTCGTCCACGGCCTTGAAGTCGACCTTCTTGCCCTTCGCGTCGCGGATCTTGAAGACCTTCGTCAGGTTCGTGACGTTGATGACGTTGTCGGTCCGCGCCGCTTTCCGGGCGACTGCCGGGACCGCCCCTGCCGCCGGGGGCGTTTCACGGGCCGCCAGCTGGGCCCGCTCCGACTGCAGCCGGCGCGAGGCCAGCGACGGTGCGGAGTTGACGAGCCGTTGCGTGTACGGGTGCTTCGGGTTGCGCAGCAGCTCCAACGCCGGCCCGGACTCCACAACCTGGCCCTTGTACATGACAACGACCTTCTCGGCACGTTCCGCGGCCAGGCCGAGGTCGTGCGTGATGAGCAGCACCGCGGTGCCCAGCTCGGTGGTCATCTTGTCCAGGTGGTCCAGGATTTGCCGCTGCACCGTCACGTCCAGGGCGGAGGTGGGCTCGTCGGCGATGAGCAGGCGTGGACGGCAGGCCAGGCCGATGGCGATCAGCGCGCGCTGGCGCATGCCGCCGGAGAACTCGTGCGGGTACTGCTTGGCCCGGCTGACCGGGTCGGGCAGTCCGGCCTCGGCCAGCACCTCGGCCATGCGGGCCTTGGCGTTGTTCCCAGCCAGGCCGTTGGCCCTGAGCGTCTCCTTGACCTGGAAGCCGATCTTCCACACCGGGTTCAGGTTGGACATCGGGTCCTGCGGGACCATGCCGATCGAGTTGCCGCGCAATTCGATGATGCGCTTCTCGCCGGCGTGGGTGATGTCCTCGCCGTCGAAGATGATCTGCCCGCCGCTGACGTGGCCGTTGCTGGGCAGCAGCCCGATGGCGGACAACGCGGTGGTGGACTTGCCCGAACCGGACTCGCCCACGATCGCGACGGTCTCCCCCGGCATGACGGTCAGGTGCGCGTTGCGCACCGCGTTGACCGGGCCGTTGGAGGTGTTGAACGTGATGGCGAGGTCGCGGATCTCCAGCAGCGGGATTTCGGCGCCGGGGATCGCCCCATTTTCAGTGGTTGTCACCGTGGCTCACCTCTTCCTTGCTTTGGGGTCGAGGGCATCGCGCAGCGCGTCTCCGAGCATCATGAAGCTCAGCACCGTGATCGACAGGAACAGCGCCGGCCACAGCAGCACCGACGGGTTGTTGCGCAGCGAGACCTGGGCGGCCGCGATGTCGTTGCCCCACGACATGATGCTGCCGGGCAATCCGATGCCCAGGAAGGACAGCGTCGACTCGGCCACGATGAACGTGCCCAGCGAAATCGAGGCCACGACGATGACGGGTGCCAGCGAGTTCGGCACCACGTGCTTGACCAACGACCTGAACCGGGACAGGCCCAGCGCCTTGGACGCCGTCACGAAGTCCGCGCCCCTGGCCTCGATCACGGCGCCGCGGGTGATGCGGGCCAGCTGTGGCCAGCCGAAGATGATCAGCGTGATGATCACGGTCCAGACGCTACGGTTGTCGCGGAACGCGGGCAGCTGCATGATGACGATGGCGCCGAGGATCAGCGGAAGGGCGAAGAAGATGTCGCCCAGCCGGGCCAGGATCGCGTCGAGCCAGCCGCCATAGAAGCCGGCAAGGGCGCCCATGATGCCACCGATGACCACGACGCCGATGGTCGTGAACACGCCGACCATCAGGGATGCGCGCGTGCCATAGATGACGCGGGCGTACACGTCGCAACCCTGCAACGTGAAGCCGAACGGGTGTCCGGCGGCGGGGCCGTTGCTGGAGAAGTCCAGGCTGCATTGGGTCGGGTCGGTGCGGGTGAACAACTGCGGGAAGACCGCCACGACGATCACCAGCAGGATCAGCAGGGCGGAGACGATGAACAGCGGCCGCCTGCGCAGGTTGCGCCAGGCGTCGGCCCACAGGCTCAACGGCGCCGCGGCCTCATCGACCTTGTCCGTGGCCTGCAGCGGGGTTTCCTCCAGCGGCGCCACAAAGTGTTCGATGACGCGGCGGGAGGTCTTGCCTTGGCGGGCGGCCGGGGTCACCGGGGCCTCGCCGGTTTCGGGTGTGGAGTTCTCAGGCATAACGGATCCTCGGGTCGAGCCAGGCGTACAACAGGTCCACGACGAGGTTGGCGACGACGAAGACGACAACCAGCAGGCTGACCACGGCCACCACGGTGGCGCTTTCGCCCTTCAGCACGGACTTGTACAGCAGATTGCCGATCCCGGGGACGTTGAAGATGCCCTCGGTGACGATGGCGCCGCCCATGAGCGCGCCAAGGTCGGCGCCCAGGAACGTGACCACGGGGATCAGCGAGTTGCGCAGGATGTGCACGACGACGACGCGGCGGCGCGTCAGGCCCTTGGCCGTCGCGGTGCGCACGTAGTCGGCGTCCTTGTTCTCCAGGACCGACGTGCGCGTCAACCGGATGACGTAGGCCAGCGAGACGAGGCCCAGCACGAGCGCCGGGAGGATGAGTTCCAGCCAGGTGGCGTTGCCGCTGACGGTCGGCCGGGCCCACTCGAGCTTGACGCCGATCACGAACTGCAGCACGAAGCCGAGCACGAACGTGGGGACGGCGATGACCAGCAGCGAGGCAACCAGGACGGTGGCGTCGAACCACTTGCCCTTGCGCAGGCCGGCGATGACGCCGAAGATGATGCCGAACACGGCCTCGAAGGCCAGGGCCATGAAGGCCAGGCGTGCGGTGACGGGGAAGGCCCGCCCGATCACGGCCGACACTTGCTGCCCGGAGAACGTCTGGCCCATGTTCAGGGTGACGAGGTTCTTCAGGTAGAGGCCGTATTGGATCCAGAAGGGCTGGTCCAGGTTGTATTGGGCCCGGAGGGCCGCCTCGACGGCCGGAGCCATCGGCTTGCCGCCGGACAGTGCGGCGATGGGGTCGCCGGGGGTGGCGAAGACCAGGAAGTAAACCAGCAGCGTCGCACCGAAGAACACGGGGATCAGCTGCAGGACACGTCGGAGCGCGAACATGACCATTACGCCATCACCACTCCCAGGGTTCCTTGTCGCTCATAGCTCATGAAAATACCTGTTCAATAGGGGTCGGTGCACCCGCGCCGCGGGATCGCCGCAGCCGTGCGCACGAATAAGGGGGACGCGAGAGGTGTCGCGTCGGACGTGCGGGAGGGGGACCCGGCCTTTCGACCGGGTCCCCCTCCCGTCGTTCACGATCAGTTTAGATTACTTGCCCGTGATGGCGTAGTAGATGGGCACACCGTTCCAGCCGAACTTGACGTCCTGGACGTTGTTGCTCCAGCCACCCTGGACCGCCTGGTACCACAGCGGGATGACGGGCAGGTCCTTGAGCAGGATCTCCTGGGCCTGGTTGAAGATCTTGTTGCCATCCTCAACCGTCTTGGCGGCCAGGCCCTCCTTCAGCTTCGCGTCGAACGCGGGGTTCGAGTAGTTGCCGTCGTTGGAGCCGGCGCCGGTGCCGTACAGCGGGCCGAGGAAGTTGTACAGCGACGGGTAGTCGGCCTGCCAGCCGGCACGCGAGGCGCCGGTCAGGTTCTTCTTGCCGATGGCGTTGCGCAGCTCCTTGAAGGACGAGAACGGCTTGCCCTCGGCCTTGATGCCCAGGGCGTTCTTGATCTGGTTCGCGGCCGCGTCCACATACTCCTTGTTGCCGGCACCGTCGACGTTGTACGCGATGGTGAACGTCTGGGAGGCGTCCCACGGGGAGATCTTGTCGGCCTGGGCCCACAGGTCCTTCGCCTTGGCGGCGTTGTAGGTCAGGACTTCGTTGCCCGGCAGGCTGGCGTCGTAGCCGTCGAGGACGGGCGAGGTGAAGTCCTTTGCGGCCTTCTTGTTGCCGTGGAAGATCTTGTCGATGATCTGGTCGCGGTTGATCGACATTGAAATGGCCTGGCGGCGGAGCTTGCCGGCGTCGCCGGAGAATTCCTTCAGGTAGCTCGGGATCGTCAGGGTCGCGTTGCCGGCGTATGCCTGGTTGACGGAGCGGTCACCCAGGTCGGACTTGAAGTTGGCAAGCTCGCTCGGCGGGATCTGGTCCAGCACGTCAAGGTTGTCGGACTGCAGGTCCTTGTAGGCCGCGTCCGTGTCCTGGTACATCTTGAACGTGATGCCGGCGTTCTTCGGCTTCTCCGGGCCCGAATACTTGTCATTCGGGACGAGGGAGATCTGCACGTCGTGCTGCCAGCCGTTCGCCGCCAGCTTGTACGGGCCGTTGCCGATCGGGTTCTGTCCGAATCCCTTCGGGTCCGCGAACGCCTCCTTGGGCAGCGGGTAGAACGCCGTGTAGCCGAGGCGCAGCGGGAAGTCGGACTCGGGCTCGGACAGCTCGACCGTGAAGGTGTGGTCGTCCACGACCTTCAGGCCCTCCATCTTGTCAACCGTGGAATTCGCGGCGCTGACCGTGTCGTAAGGGTTTGCGAAATTATGACTTAGGATTTTGGTTCGTGTCCCCTTAA
>NZ_RWKQ01000088.1 GCF_003946885.1 Specibacter cremeus
TATGCATGGGACCTGAAATCCGCCGAAATTTCCGCCCAACCAGGATTTCCGCCTCAAAGAACCACTACTCGCGGATTCGGGTCTGACGTTTCGTGCGTGTCCATCGGCAGGATCACGTACGTCCTGTTCCCGACCGTCCGCGAGGCGGACGCGCCGCGGCGCCTGGCCCAGGGTGCCGCGGTGGCCATTGAGGCGCGGCTGGGGCACCCGGTCCACGCCGCCGTCAGCTCCGCGAAAACCGGCGCACAATCCCTGCCGGCCCTGCGGCGGGAGGCCGACGAGGTGATGGAGGTACTCACCACGCGGGACGACTCCCCCGCCGTCGCCTCGGTTGCCGACCTGCAAGGCGCGCTGCTGTTGCGCCGGCTCGGCGCCCAATTCAGGAACAACCCACAATGGCGCCAGCCCGGCGTCACGGCACTTCTGGAACATGACGCCGTCAAGGGAACGGACTACGGGGTGAGCCTGTCCACCTACTTTGCCGCCATGGGAGACATCACCGCCGCCGCCGCGGCTCTGAACGTCCACCCCAACACACTGCGCTACCGGATACGGCGCGCCCAGTCGCTGTTCGACCTGCACCTGGACGACGCCGATGACCGGCTCGCGGTGTGGCTGCAGCTCCGGCTGGCCGGCCAGGATTAGCGTCGATGCCACGCCGTATGAGCGTTCGCGGCGGGTGTCCACGGTCAGGGGATCAGCACAATCTTGCCCCGGGTGTGGCCGCCCATGAGCTTGCCGATTGCCTCGGCCGCCTCGGTGAGGGGGAATGTCTCTTGCACGACGACGGTGAGCTTGCCCTCTTCGGCCAGGCGCACCAACTCAAGCCGGGCGGGACCTCGAATGTGCGTGCCCGGATCGGCGCCGGGCGCCATCCCCAGGACCCTGACCCCTGCCGCCAGGCCGCGGGCGAAGCCGGCAATCGTGGCTATCCGGGTCTTGTCCGGCACCAGTTCCAGGGACACGTCCATGGCCTCGTCGGTGCCCGCCAGGTCAATGGCCGCGTCGACGCCGTCGGGGGCCACAGCCCGAACACGCTCAATCAGGCCGGGACCGTACTCGACGGCGACAGCGCCAAGTCCTTCCAGGAATTCGTGATTCCGTGCACTCGCCGTCGCGATCACCGTGGCGCCGCGCAGTTTGGCAAGTTGCACGGCAAACACCCCAACGCCGCCGGAGGCCCCGTGAACCAGAACCGTGTCACCCGAGCCCACGCGCGTTGCCTCCAACGTGTGCGTCGCCGTGGTGCCTGTCAGCAACAACCCGGCCGCCTGACTCCAGTCCAGGGCCGACGGCTTGGGGACCACCGCGGACCCCGGCACCAGCAACTCCTGCGCATACGCCCCCGGGGCCCGGTAGGCGATCACTTCGTCCCCGACGGACACCGGCCCCGACGGACCGACCGCGTCCGGCCCAACAGCAACCACAACCCCAGCAGCCTCGGACCCCACCCGCAGCGGCAGCTTCGACTCATCCTTACCCATGGCACCCGAATAGAACATGTAGTCAACGGGATTGGTGCCAATGGCCCGGACTTGAATCTTCACCTGTCCGGGTCCCGGGTCGCCGAGCGTCTCGTCAAGGACCGCCAGTGCCTCCGGACCACCATATGTGATGGCCGCCACATAGTTACTCATGCCTGGCACAACCGCGGCTGACGGGACGGTATTCCACCAAGCGGCCCCCAAAACAAAAGTCAGGAGCCGCTCACCCTGGCCTGCTGACAACCGAACCTACCCAGCCGGCCATTGCCCCGAGCGCCTGCGGGACAGCGCGAGGTAGGCGACGAATCCCGCGATCACCACAGCCAGGGCCACGCTGACTTGACCCGTTCCCCAGTCGAGACCGCCACGTGCCGCCGGAACGGCCAACCAGTCCGCAAAGGACGCGCCCACTGGGCGTGTCAGAATATAGGCCAGCCAAAATGCGGGCACCGCCTTGAGGCCAAAACGCCAATGCGCAATGGCCGGCACAGCAATGGCAGCGGCGAAGAGGATCCCGGAGGCGAGATAGCCCAGATGGAAGGAAACAGCCGTGAGGTCTCCGACCGCTGTGCCCAACGCAAATGTGGTGACGACGGCCGTCCAGTAGAAGATTTCGCGGCGGCGGGTATGGATGCTGTGGAAAGACAGGGTCTTCTCGGTGGTCCGCCACAGGACGAACACAGCGGCCAGGACGATGAGGAAGAACATTGACGAGATCTGGTAGGGAACCCCCAGACCAACGTGCAGCACATCCGCGGCCATGGTGCCGAAGACGCTGACCATGGTCACGGCCAACCAGTACACCCAGGGCACGTACCGGCGGACACTCAATTGGACCAACAGCGCCGTGACAAACGCGACCGCGCCAATGGCCACCATGACGGGTGGGTCATAATGTTGGACCAGATGATCCGACGTCGTCTCCCCCATCCCCGTGGTCAGGACCTTGATGATCCAAAACACCATCGTCACCTCCGGCACTTTGGAAACCGCGTCGGCCAGTGCCACGCCGTGCCCTCGCGTCCGGTTCGTCCGACTGTCGGCGCGTGCGTCCGCCACCGTGTCCTGGGTTGGGAAGTCCATGATCAGTTCTCCACGGTCGTGTAGCAATCAAATGTGACGAGGGAGGCCACCGCGGCGGGAATGGCCATGGTCTTGGTCCACCGCTGGAGCCCGTGCATGGCTGGCAGCCGACGCCGCAAAGCACCGCCGATCAACCTACCTGTCAAGACTGGACAATGGCTGAAGGCGCTCATGTCCGCCAGCCCGTCGCCCCGGGGCACGAGAAGTTGACGGAACCGCCACGGCTTGCCGCAGGTAACGAAACCTTGCTCGGCGACCAACGGCTATCGCGTGGTGAAAGTGAAGAGGGTGACCGAAGAGCCGACGGCTCGCTGTGCCCGGTAGAAGTCGAGAGCCTGCTGGTCCTCGGTGTCGGCGAGCACGAAGATCTCATGAAGGCCGATCTGTGCCGCGGCATCGCGCAATTCCCGCACCAGTCGGCCGCCGATGCCTCGTCTCTGGTGAGCCGGATGCACTGCGAGGTCGTAGATGAACAACTCCGACGATGGGCATCGGGTCATCGGCAATGTGTGCGCCGTGAGGCCACCCACGATGTCGGGACCGGCGAATGCGGCCAGGGCCCAGAACGATTCTGCACCAAGGAGCCGGTCGAGATAGTCATCGCCGAGCGGCTCGCTGTCCTCGCCGAAGACCCCGGCCATCATCGCGAACAACCCACGCGCCGCTGCATGCTCACCGCGAACCAGTCGCCTGACGTCGATAGCGCTCATCGCCAAATCGTGTCACGAAACGGTCTTGGAACGTCCAACCGGCGCACGCATGTCCTCCAATCGGGAACGGCCCTTGCGGAAATCGAGTCCAACTGCCATTGGATCTTCCCGCCCCACGACGAGTACAAGCAGCAGCTGCCATGTCGCCTGCCAGGAGCATGGGACCGTTGTAGCCCGTTTTTTGCCGCAGTCATGGGACCACCCGGCGCCGGCTGCCTGCTCGAGGCGACGGCGCACCCCGCCAAAGGCATCACCGTGGACACCAGCCACACCGCGCTCGCCCAGGGACACCTCACCCGCGAGCCCTTCTACGTCGGCATGACCCGCGGCCGCACCGGCAACACCGCCTACGTCTGCGAATCCAACCCGGCCAGCGACGAGGCGACGCCCAGCCGGCCGGCCGCCGACTGGCTGCAGATCATCGGCGAGGTGCTCGCCGCCGCCGCACACCTCACCAACGCCATCAAGGAGATGAAGTACGACGACGTCGCCCGCCTCCAGCGCTAGCCCTCCCGGGGCGCGGGGGTGGCCGCGTGGCGCCGCGCACTTGCAGGGAACCCGGCGACCGCGCATCGGGTGCTTGAGAACGCCCTCGGCCACCCCGGCGAGACCGAGGATCACATGGCCGTGATCCACGCGAGACTCCGCGGGGTCAGGTGCGCACCCGCGCGTCGCGGCGCCGGCAACAGGTGGCCCGGGAGGCGTTGCTTGATTCGCCGGCCTGGGTGGAGTCGCTTCGGAGGCGCGTGGGATCCATCATTTCCGGCGACGACTGGTCCGCGCTCGTGGGCAGCATGGCCAGGTATCGCGACCGCTGGAATGTGGGAACTGATGGCGACCCACTGGGCCCGGTTCCCGACGACTACGAATGGGAAGGGGCTGCACAGCGCGACAGGCTCGTGCACGACCTTCAAACCGCCGCGACTCTCTCGGCACCTGCGGAGGCCATCGTGACGCACTGCTGCCATCGTGCATCCTGCCAACGTGGGACCGCCTGTGCACTTTGTCCACAGTTGAGCCTTCAACCCGGCTCTGACCTGCACAAACACCGTGTCGGAGGTGAGACTCGAACCAGATTCCAGCCCTTGGAAACATTGGGCAGGCCCGGAAACATGTGGAACCCGGAGGGGGCAGTCCGGGACAGTCTGGATACTAAAGTGTGGACATTGTCCCCACGCCCATTGTGGCCTGTTGTGGGGCGCCGCATGTTTCCACTGCCGAGGTGACCGTGGTCGAAAGTGACGGAGGCCAATTCGGGCTCTCTACCGTGGCATGCAATGCAAGGCGATGGAGGCCGCTGCATCCTCCAATGGGACAGATCCTTCCGCCACTCCCACGACAAGGTTGAAGGCGTCGTCGGTCACGAAATCGAGACGGAAGCCGTTTATCCAGAGAAAGAGACTCGTCAGGGTCCATGCGATGCGCTTGTTCCCGTCAAGGAGCGGATGGAACCGGGCAGCGGCATCAAGCAGCGCAGCGGCCTTCAACGACAGGTCCGGATAAGAGATCGCGCCAATAGGTCATGGTCGTCGTTTGGGGCGCGCATCCCAGCGGTGGGTGGTCCAGGCTTCGCGGATGAGCCG
>NZ_RWKQ01000089.1 GCF_003946885.1 Specibacter cremeus
CACATTGTGTCAATGATTTTGGAACATATTGCCCAAGACTCTTCGTGCCGATGCGAGCGTGTCGACCAAAACACTCCGGAATATGTGGGTCCCTGTGGAGGAAAGGATGAAACGTTGTCCACAGGCTGTGTACTAGTCATTGAACTCGGCATCGGATTGAATCGATGCCAATCTGCCCACTGATCCTGAACGTATCAGCACCCACCGACAGTGTCCGCAACCGTGACAGGCCCCGGCGGAATCCCACCGGGGCCTGTCACGGTTCCGTTCAACTCCCGCACGGGCGGGTGGCACTCAGGTCACAATCAGGTTAGGCGGTGACCATCTCGCGGTCCTTGCCCGAGCCGTCCCTACCGGACGCAACGGTGCCATCGGCACCCAGGGCGGCATCGGCGTCGTCCGCGAACGGCGTGCCGGTGCGCGGCGCGTTGTACAGCGCCTCGTCCAGGATGCCCTGGCGCTTGGCCACGAGGGTCGGGACCAGGGCCTGGCCGGCGACGTTCACCGCGGTGCGGCCCATGTCCAGGATCGGGTCGATCGAGAGCAACAGACCGACGCCGGCCAGCGGCAGGCCCAGCGTAGACAGCGTCAGCGTCAGCATGACGACGGCGCCCGTGGTGCCGGCCGTCGCGGCCGAACCGAGCACGGAGACCAGCGCGATCAGCAGGTACTGGCTGAAGTCCAGGTGGATGCCGAAGAACTGGGCCACGAAGATCGCGGAGACGGCAGGGTAGACGGCGGCGCAACCGTCCATCTTGGTCGTGGCGCCCAGCGGCACGGCGAACGAGGCGTAGCCGCGCGGGACACCCAGGTTGCGCTCGGTCACGCGCTGGGTCAGCGGCAGCGTACCCACGGACGAACGGGACACGAAGCCCAGCTGGACGGCCGGCCACACACCGGAGAAGTACTGCTTGATGGACAGCCCATGGCTGCGCACCAGGATCGGGTAGACGACGAACAAGACCAGGGCCAGCCCCAGGTAGATGGCCACGGTGAACTTCCCCAGCGAGCCGATCGTCGACCAGCCGTACGTGGACACGGCCTTGCCGATCAAGCCAACCGTGCCAATGGGGGCCAGGCGGATGATCCACCACAGCACCTTCTGGATGACGGCCAGCGCGGACGCGTTCAGCGCCAGGAACGGTTCGGCCGGCTTGCCGACCTTCAGCGCGGCGATGCCGACGGCGATGGCGATGACCAGCACCTGCAGCACATTGAAGCTGATGCCCACGGTCGTCTGGCCGGCGGCGGTCGTGTCCGTGCTGGCGCCGATGCCCATGAAGTTGGAGGGGACCAGGCCGATCAGGAAGGCCCACCAGTCACCGGTGTGGCCCTTGTACTCGGGCGGCGCGCCCTGGCCGGTGCCGGTGCCGGGCTGGAACACGAGGCCCAGCACGATGCCGATGGTCACGGCGATCAGCGACGTGATGGCGAACCACAGCAGCGTGTTCCACGCCAGCCGGGCCGCGTTCGTGACCTGGCGCAGGTTGGCGATGGAGGAGACGACGGCCGTGAACACCAGCGGGATCACGGCCGCCTTCAGCAGCGAGACGTAGCTGGAGCCGATCGTCGTCAGGACCGTGGTGAGTGCGTTGGGATCGGTCTTGGGGTCCCCGCCCAGCGACTTGGCGATCAGGCCGAGGATGAGACCGAGCAGCAGGCCGGCGATGATCTGCACGCCGAAGGAGCCGGCCCACTTGGGCAGCCTCGACGCCTTGGGAGTTGAAACGGAAGAAGTCATGGGTCCACGGTAGGGCGCACAAGATAGCAGCAAGTAATCCGTATTGCGCAGCGTTACGGCTGGGAATTTCCTGCGTTACGCGGTTGTTTTCGCGGGTTGCGGGCGCCGCTGAAACCGGCCGCACATCGCGTATCCTGCTAACAGCCCGGTCAATCTGCCTCAAGGAGAACAATGACGTTCGAAACGATCACGGTGGAACGTGACGGTGCACTGCTGTGGTTGACGTTGAACCGGCCGAATGAGGCCAACGCGTTGAGCATCCCGCTGGCGGATGAATTCTGTGCCGCCATCGACCAGGCGGAGGCCGACGCGGGCTGCCATGTCCTTGTTCTCCAGGGAGCGGGCAAGTTCTTTTGCGCCGGCGGGGACGTGGCCGGGATGGCTGGTTCCGCGGATCCGGCGGATTTCCTGCGAACCCTTGCGGGAACAATGCACGCAGGACTCCTGAGCTTGGCGCGGTCCCGGCTTGTGACGATTGCCGCGGTCCACGGACCTGCCGCGGGCGCCGGCCTCGGTCTGGTGCTCAACGCCGATTTTGTGCTTGCCACGCCCAAGGCGTCGTTCCTAAGCGCCTATGCCGGGATTGGGTTGACACCGGACTGCGGCGTTTCGTACCTATTGCCCCAGATAGTGGGCCCGCGCCGTGCCGCCGAGATTGGGCTCGGTGGCCGAGTGGCCACCGCACAGGAGGCCCTGGACTGGGGTTTGGTCACTGAACTGGTTGAGGAGGCCGATCTGCGGAACCGGGCCCGGCAGTTGGGGGAGCGTCTCGCCGGGGGAGCGACCCAGGCCTTGGGCCCGACGAAGCGACTACTGACCAGCGCAAGGCTCTCGGCCTATGCCGAGCATCTGGCCGACGAGGTCGAGACGATTTCGAGGCTGGTCTCCCTGCCCGACAGCAAGGAACGCGTTGCGGCCTTTGTGGAACGCCGCCGGAGCTGAAGCCAAAAACACCGGTAGGCAAGACAAGCAAGGCAATGACGTGGCCCGGTCACGGGCTACGCCATTGCCTTGTCTTTGGAGTCCGCGCTACGGCCGGCCGGCTTTGACGACGCGGCTCAGGAACTGCCGGGTCCGCTCCTCCTGCGGATCCTCGAAGATCTGCTGGGCGGTTCCGCGCTCCAGGATTTTGCCTTGGTGGAGGAAACAGACCTGTGAGGCCACGTCTTTCGCGAAGGCCATTTCGTGGGTGGCGAGAAGCATCGTCAATCCGCTGACAGCAAGTTCGCGGATGATTTCCAGTACATCGCCGACGAGCTCGGGATCGAGTGCCGCGGTGATTTCGTCGAGCAGCAGCACCTGTGGGTCCATGGCCATGGCCCTGACAATGGCCACCCGCTGCTGCTGGCCGCCGGACAAGGCGTCGGGGAAGGATCCCGCCTTGTTCTTGAGACCGATCTTCTCGAGCAGTTCGAGGGCGCGTTCCTCCGCGGCGGCCTTGGACACGCCGCCAACCATGGTGGGGGCCAGGGTGATGTTCCTCAGCACCGACATGTGTGGAAACAGGTTGTAGGACTGGAAGACGATGCCCACATTCCGGCGCAAGGCGTTCAAGTCAACACCGCGGCCTGTCACCTGGTCGCCGTCGACCAGGATCTCGCCGGAGTTGATTGGCTCGAGCGCGTTGATGCAACGCAGCAGCGTCGACTTGCCGGAGCCGGAGGCTCCGATGAGGCAGACGACCTCGTGCTTGGCGACCTCGAGCGAGACGCCCTTGAGGATGGGCATGTCCCCGTAGGACTTGTGAAGGTCGCGAATCTGCAGAAATGTCATGATTGGTCCTAGTGTAGTGTCTCAGTTTTGCTTGGCGGCTTGAAGTGCGACGCGGCCGCGGTTGACTTTTTCGAGGATGGATTCGGCGGGCGCGG
>NZ_RWKQ01000009.1:0-773 GCF_003946885.1 Specibacter cremeus
CCGGTGCACCGCGATAGCGCGGGGACTGCGGTCCCCGGACGAACCCCGGACGCTGAGCCAATTGCGGGTGGACACGGCCGCGTCGCTGCTGCTGGGGCATGGGAATCCGCGTCGTGAGGACGCGCAGGGTGGTGGCGATGCGTCCGGGCCGAGTTTCACGGTCGGTGCCGACGGCACGGTCATCGACCCGGCCACCGGCCCCCGGCCCCGGGCGGACATCCTGGTCACCGTGCCGTTCCTGTCCCTGCTCGGCCTGACCGACGAACAGGGCGAACTGGCCGGGTACGGCCCCATTCCGGCGTCCATCGCCCGGCTGTTGGCCGGGGACTGCCCGTCCTTCCTGCGCGTGTTGACCGACCCGGTCACCGGGGAACCCCTCGACGTCCACCCGGACCGCTACCGGGTCACGACGGCGATGCGGCGCCGTTTGCAGGCCCGGGACCAGTACTGCACGTTCCCGAATTGCACGCAACGCGCCGTCACCGCCGACGTCGACCACATCGTCCCCTGGGAAGACGGCGGCCCCACCACCATGGCCAACCTTCAGTGCCTCTGCGCCCGCCACCATTACCTCAAACACCGCGGCGACCGCAAGGACCAGGACGGGAAACGCCCATTGAATTGGCGCAGCCTGCCGACTATCCGCAGGTGGCGCCCCACCATGACCGGTGGCGGCCGCGTCGGCTGGACCTCACCCTCCGGCCGGTACTACCCGCCCCCACCCAGCCACCAATCACCGCCCCGGTACCCGGACTGGCTCGCCGAGCAGATCG
>NZ_RWKQ01000009.1:792-3723 GCF_003946885.1 Specibacter cremeus
CCATCGAGTACCTGGAGCGGGATCCTTTGTCGGAAGACTGACTCGTCCACGTTTCACGTGAAACAACGCACCGCCAAGATGCGCTGTTGCCTCGACGATTGAACGAAGCTGCCCGCGGCCATGCTCCCGCATCCACCAACCAACTCGACTGCCGGGCCCTTTGCAGAGTCACCTGCTGACCCACTCTGCTCCGAGTACCAACTCCGAGATCGTGCGGCCGCGGCTGCCGGGCAGCAAAGGTGCAGATTCTGAGCCGCCTGGGACGCGTCCGCAACATGCCCGCCGGAGGCGGGCTTCAGCAAGTTCGACTGGGACCAGCCCGTCCGACTGTGTCACTCTTCCACGTCCTCGGCATCGGAGAAGTCCCGCCATACCTGAACCCCGTGAACACCGACGGTGAACCATGGTGGCCAATCGGAAGAGTCGCGGGCGAACCGGCTGGCCCCTGCCGGGGTGCGGCCGCCGTGCCGTGCGGGGTCGAGCTGTCCCTTGAGAGTGTCGCTGATAGACTCGATGATCTGGAGCAGGGGTTTGAAGAACCGGGCCCCGGGCCGGGACTTCTTGCCCTTGCGGCCCGGGCGCAGCAGCTCGATCCCGGCGCTGTCCACCGTGGCCTCGGTCAGGGCGTAGCCGACCGGCAGCCCGTGCAGGTGCACACCAGGTGCCGGCGAAGGCGCTTGTTGTAGTCGGGCTGGCCGGGTAGGTAGGGGAACATGTCGTGCAAGGCACGCGTGGGCGTGGCGCAGCCAGCGGGCCTCGAAGGTGAACCCGAGCAGGGCGTGCATCACCGCCAGCGTCATTAGTTCGGCGTCCGTGACCCTGGGTGATGCCGATCCGGGGCCGGGCCGGATGGGTCTTCAGCAGGTCATTGGCGGTCACCACAATCCCGCAACACAGTCCTGACCCCTTGGAATTACTCGTCTCACTGCTGAGAACCAGAACTGCAGCACGGGTCACAGTCAGCCCAGGATTTCGCGTCCACCAACGAAGAGCCGACGTTGGCAGCCCCAGTAGACGTTCCGCAAACGGACAAGGAATGGCCGTGCAGTCTGTTTTGGACATCCGTGTATGTGGCTTCGACCAGCCACTGACCACTGGCGTAAAATGACAGCCTAGCCACATCGGGCTCTCGGGAGGGAAACCATCCCCGATGGATCCAAAAACTCGGTAGCCTGATGTGGCGTAAGAAGCCCCTCAGGGTTTTAGCGACGATGCAAGAAGGCTAGTTCGTGAGAGGTGAGAGTACTTCAACCCGATTGTTGAACGGATCTCGACAATGGAACCGCTCGTAACCCTCAAAGGTGTGCCGTTCCTCCCAAGAGAGATCAAAGCCAGCCGACTGGATTTTAGTGGCCAATTCCTCCAGTTCTACTGTGGAAGCCACAACGAGTCCAGGGTGCGCTTTTTTGGCAGGACTAAACCCGGATTCGACGCCCAAGTGGATTTCCGCCACGACGGAGGTACCTTCGAAAGCTCGGAACCAACAGCCGCCTCGCACTGCAAGTGATGGCGGCTTCTCAACCTCAGTCATCCCCAACGCCTCGCCGTAGAACAACCGTGCCTGGTCTTCCTCGCCGTCGGGCATTGAAACCTGTACGTGATGCAATCTCATGATTCCTCCGAGCTTCTCGATTTGCTCCGACTCTACAACCAACCAGATGAAGTGCTGCGACAAGCTACGGCCCGTCGAGTTACCAATTGTTCAGGCTGAGTTTCGCAGGAGCCCACGGAAAATGACAATACCCGCACCCACGACGCATAGGTCGCAGTGTTGCACAACTCGACGTCGCGGATGCTTTTGAGCGGGGCAAGGCTGTTGCGGGGTGCCCTTGTGGCGGTGGTTGATGCCCAAGAGGGCGTCCGTCCCGACCGAGTAGTAGCCGTGGAAATAGGTCACCCCTTCGGTGCGGTGGTAGGTCGCCGGCAGCGGGTCCGGCCGGCCCCGCGGGGCCCAGCCACGGCCGGAGGTTGGGCGGATCCCCAGTGGCTCGAACTCATCGAAGGCGAAGGTCCGCTCCGGATGGTGGTCGAGCACGTCCTCGATCCGGGTCAGCTGGGCCTCATAGTCCGGGTCGGTGGAGTCCTTCCAGGTCGGGGTGTGCTGGAAGGTGATCCCGTGCCGGTGCAGCAGGGTGCGCAGCGTCTCCCGGCCAATCCGCACCGGCCGGTCAGGGCGAACACCCAGATACCCGGCGAGTTTGCGGACCGACCAGCCGGTGAGGGGCATCCCACCATGCGCGGGCGCGACAGGGCCTCACGCGGCGACGAGGTCCTCGTCGGCGGAAGTGAACAGGCGGGAACGGCCTCCCACCCACTCAGGGTCCAGGCACGCCAGCCCGACCTTGTTGAACCGGTGGATCACCTCCCGCACGGTGCCCTCGTCCGCGGCCAGCAACCGGGCGATCACCGGCACCGAATTCCCGGCCGCCGAAGCCAGGATCATCGTCGCCCGCTGCCACCGCACCACGTTGCCACCTGCCGCGGCCCCCCGGTGCACGAGCCGCTGCAGCCTCTGCACCTCCTCCGGCGTCAGCCGGCGCACCCTCACACGATCAGCCATGACACCAGACTGGCACGACCCCGAAACCCGTCAACCTTTACGGTCACCGCATTAGCTGTGCGCCCGTATGGTTTTGTGAGACAGCTTGTTAGGAGCACTCACTGAGATGACCAGTCGTAGGAATGGCGGATAGGACCATTGGGTACCGGTGGTCCACGTAGTTGGTACTGCTGTTCCAAGGACCCGGTACCGGCCGGGGTGGTTGGTTGGCCAGCCCGGCCGGCATGCGTTGTCGCCGCGGTTCCGGTGGTGCCCTATTCCCAGTAGCCGCTGGCGGCTTTGGCTTCCTGGTGTTGACCGTCGCGTTATTTGACGATGGCGGCGTCGCCTTGGATGCCGATGGGATTGGTGGGTTTGGTCGTCATGGTGAC
>NZ_RWKQ01000009.1:3765-101552 GCF_003946885.1 Specibacter cremeus
GTCGGGGTCCACGCGGTGCCGGTAGGCCAGTGCGGCGCCGGCCAACAGGTTCAGGCCCCAGCCGAGCAGGCTCGGCCAGGGCTTGGGACNTGGTCGAATACCACCCGCGCCGCGCCGGCTGAACCCGTGCGGCGGTGGTTGAGCCCGTCGAAACCGTCGGTGGTTGAGCCCGTCGAAACCCCCGGTGGTTGAGCCCGTCGAAACCCCGCCGTTCAGGCCTTCTTAGTGGATGGCTTCCGCACGAAGGAGGCCACCCCGGCCAGCCGGCCGCCGTCGACCGGCAGCACGGTGCCGGTGACGAACGACGACGCGTCCGACACCAGCCACAGCGCGGCCCGGGCCACGTCGTCGACCTGGCCCAGTCGGCCCAATGGCACGGCCGCCGCAGCCCCGGCCTGCGCCGCCGGACCGGCCGCGGCCAGGGCGTCGGTCAGGATGGGCCCGGGCGCGATGGCGTTGACCCGGATCCCGGCGTCGGCGTAGTCGAGGGCGGCCACGCGGGTGAGTCCCCCGACGCCATATTTGGCGGACACGTAGCCGGCCAGCCCCGAGACGCCCTGCTCGCCGGCCGTGGAGGACAGGTTGACGATGGCGCCGCCGGCCGGGTTGTCCAGCATGAGTTCGATCTCGTACTTCAGCGACAGGAACACACCGCGCAGCGTCACGGCCAGGGAGCTGTCGAAGTCGGCGCTATCCCATTGGGCCAGCGGGGTGGGCGGCCGCCCGCCGCCGGCGGCGTTGTTGACGGCGATGTCCAACCTGCCGAACGTGTCCCGGATGCCGGCCAGCAAGGCCCGCATGGAGTCCTCACCGGTGACATCGGCGGTCACGGCCGTGGCGTCACCTCCGGCAGCGTTGATGGTGGCAACGTTCTTCTCCAGCGCCGGCCGGTCCCGGGCGGCGAGCACCACGCGGGCGCCCTCCTGCGCGAACGTCTGGGCGATGGCGGCCCCGATCCCCCGGCTGGCGCCGACCACCACCGCAATCTTGCCCTCCAGTTGACCCGCACCGTTCATGGGCACTTCCTTCCGGTGATTGAGCCCGTCGAAATCACGCTGGGTCTCGACAAGCTCGACCACCGCAACCGGTGATTGAGCCCGTCGAAATCACGCTCCCCAAGAAATCATTCGGCCCCGAGACACTCGCGTCAACCCTTAACAAGCGCACAACGCGATCCAATAGTTGCCTTGAGTGCAAAGTTGCACTTAGTGTAGAGGCATGTCGACAGTCTCCACCCCGTCCCGCCGTGAACTGAACAAGACGGCCACACGGGACGCGATCGCCCAAGCGGCGCTGGACTTCCTGCGCACCCGGGACCTGAAGGATTTCACCGTCGACGACGTCGCCAACGCCGCGGGCGTCTCGCGGCGCACGTTCTTCAACTACTTCAGCTCCGTCGAGGCGGCCGTCGCCAGCTTCACGCAGCGATACCTCGACTCGGTCATCGTCGCGTTCGAGGCCCGGCCCGCCGACGAACCGATCCTGGTCTCCGCCCGGGCGGCGCTGAGCGAGGTGGACAACCCCCGCGACCTGGCGGTGCTGGCCGAGACGTTCACGCTGACCCACGACCCCCAGCTGGGCCGGTTCCAGCTCCAGGCGTGGGAGGAGTGCAGCCAGAAGATCACGGCGCTGGCCCGCACACGACTGCCGGCCGGCACCGGCGAACTCTACCTGAACGTGCTCGTCGGCGCGGTGATCGGCGGCTGCCGGTCCGCCGTCCTGGTGTGGTTCGCCGAACATGGAAGCGACACCTCCCCGGCCTCCCTGGCCCGCCTGCGCGGGCTCCTCGGCGAGGCCGTTTCCCTGCTCCAGCGCGGCTTCGCGGACTAGACCCCTCCCGGCACCACACGAACGGATCCCCATGGCACTGTTGCTCCACCGGCTCGGCCGCTTCTCCGCCCACAAGCCCTGGCTCATCATCACCATCTGGGCGCTCATCCTGGGCATCGTTGGCGGTTCGGCCGCCCTGTTCCACGGCCAGATGTCCAACAACTTCCAGATCCCCGGCACCGAGACCCAGCAGATGGCCGACAAGCTGAAGGCCGACCTGCCGGACGCCTCCGGCGGCACGGGCACGGTCGTGTTCACCACGAAGGACGGCAAACCGTTCACGCCGGCCCAGGAGAAGGCCGTCACGACCGCCCTGGACAACGTCAGGTCCGTGCCAAGCGTGCGCGGCGTGATCGACCCGTTCATCACGCAGGCCGGCATCGACAAAGGCCTGGCCACCGTGGCGGGCAAGAAGACCCAGCTGGCCCAGGGCGAGCAGGCGATCACCGCCGGCCAGGCACAGCTCGATGCCCAGAAGGCGCAGCTCGCGACCCTGCCGGCGGGCTCCCCCCAGGCCCAGGCCGGGCAGGCGCAACTGGGCGCCGGGCAGGCCCAGCTCGACGCCAAGAAGGCCGAGCTGCTGAAGGGCCGGGCCGCGCTGGCCACCGGGGAACGCACCGCGCGGGCATCCTCCGGCGTCCGGTTCGTGTCGCAGAACGGACAGGCCGCGATCGCACAGCTCCAGTTCACCGTCGCGGTCAACGCCGTCACCCCCGCCGAGCGCCAGCACGTGCAGGACGTCATCAACAAGGCCACGGACGCCGGCGTCACGGTGAACTACAGCAAGGACATCACCGAGGACGTCTCGGCCCTGTTCGGCTTCGCCGAGGTCGCCGGGGTGGTGGTCGCCGCCGTCGTGCTGCTGATCATGCTCGGCACGCTCGTGGCCGTCGGCCTCCCGCTGCTCATGGCGCTGATCGGCGTGGGCGTGGGCGTCGGCGGCACGTTCGCGCTGACCGGCGTCATCGACATGTCCTCCATCTCCCCCATGCTGGCGCTCATGCTGGGCCTGGCCGTCGGCATCGACTACTCGCTGTTCATCATCAACCGGCACCGCCAGCAGCTGCTCGCCGGCAAGGACGTCAAGGAGTCGATCGCGCTCGCCACCGGCACATCCGGCAACGCCGTCCTGTTCGCCGGCCTGACGGTGGTCATCGCACTGGCCGCACTGGCCGTGACCGGCCTGCCGTTCCTGGCCGTACTGGGACTGGCCGCGGCCGCCACGGTCGCCGTCGCCGTCGTCATCGCCCTGACCCTGACCCCGGCCCTGCTCTCGCTGATCGGCCCGCGCATCATCTCCAGGCGCAAATGGTTGGCCACCGCGCAGCGCCAGGACAGGAACGACGACGGCGAGCCCGCCTCCGCGGGGCATCTCACCGCCGCCGGCGGCTCGGGCCGCGGCTGGGGGCGCTTCGTCACCAGGCGCCCGGTGCTGACACTGGTGGTGGCGGTCGCGGCACTGGCCGCCATCGCGATCCCGGCCGGCGGCCTGCGCCTGGCGCTGCCCGACGGCGGGTCCGAGCCGGTGGCCTCGAGCGCGTTCAAGGCGTATTCGCTCACCGGCAAGAACTTCGGCGCGGGCATGAACGGGCCGGTCATCGTGGTCGGCTCCCTGCCGGCCGGGCTCACGGCCGCGCAGGCAACGACCACGAACCTCGACGTGGCCGACTCGCTGCGTGCGATCCCGAACGTCGTGGCGGCCGTGCCCGTGGCGGTCAGTGCGGATCACCGCACGGCCGTGTACCAGGTCATCCCGGCCGAGGGCCCGGCCAGCGCCAGCACCGTCCAGGTCGTCAACGACCTGCGGGCCCGGGCGGCCGGCATCAAGAACGCCACGGGTGTGCAGATCGGCCTGACCGGCCAAACGGCGGCCAACGTCGACGTCTCCGCCAAGCTGGGAGCGGCGCTGCCGCCCTACCTGGCCATCGTCGTCGGGCTTTCCCTGCTGCTGCTGGTCCTCGTGTTCCGCTCCATCCTGGTGCCGGTGCTGGCGACGGCCGGGTTCCTGCTCTCGCTGGCGGCCTCGTTCGGCGCGGTCGTGGCCGTGTACCAGTGGGGTTGGCTGGGTGGCGTGTTCGGCGTGGAGAACCCGGCCGCCGTGCTCAGCTTCCTGCCCATCATCCTGATCGGGGTGCTGTTCGGGCTGGCCATGGACTACCAGGTGTTCATCGCCTCGGGCATGCGGGAGGCGCATGTGCACGGACAGGACGCGCGGACGGCCGTGCGGACCGGGTTCCGCCATGCCGCGCCGGTGGTGACGGCGGCCGCCATCATCATGACGAGCGTTTTCTCCGGCTTCATCTTCTCCCACCTGACCATGGTCCGTCCGCTCGGTTTCGCGCTGGCGTTCGGCGTGCTCATCGACGCGTTCGTGGTGCGCATGACGATCGTGCCGGCCGCCATGCACCTGCTCGGCGCCTCGGCCTGGTGGCTGCCGAAGTGGCTGGAGCGCATCCTGCCGGATGTGGACGTCGAGGGCGCCAGGCTGACGGCGCCGGCCGGCGAACCTGAACCCGAGGCCGAGGCGGTCCCCACGCGCTGACGCGGGCCCGGGCAGCCCGGCGGCTATACTGTGAGCCACCGCACACCTCGGCCTTCCGGAGCTGCCCGTGTCCACCATGCACACGTCCTTGCACCGGCACGGCACAGACCTGCCGCGGCCGCTGATCCGGGATTCCTGGCAGCGGTCGCTGCGGTCGCTGCCCGCGCCGGACGCCGTCGTGCCGCCCTTCATCTGGGACCACCGGGACCTGCACGACGTGCGCCGGGCGCACCCGCTGGCGCCCATCCTGCCCGTGGTCGAACGCCTGCTCGTCGTGCCCAGCCTCGACACGGGGCTGCTCGTGGCCGTCGGCGACGAACACGGCCGGCTGCTCTGGGTGGAGGGCGACGCGTCCGCGCGCCGGCACGGCGAGAGCATCAACTTCATCGAGGGCACCGACTGGTCCGAATCGGTGGTCGGCACGAGCGCCCCGGGCACCGCCCTGGTGCTCGGGGGCAGCGTCCAGGTCGCCGGAACCGAGCACTTCAACCCGGCCGTGCACTCGTGGAGCTGCACTGCCGTACCCGTGCACGACCCGGATTCCGGCGGCATCCTGGGCATTGTGGACATCACCGGCGGCCCGGAGGCGGTCGGCGACAACACGATGCTGCTGGTGCAGGCCACGGTGGCGGCCGCCGAGGCGCAGCTGCGCATCGAGCGGCTCGAGCGGCGGGCGGCCGCGACCGGCCGCCGGCGCACGGCACGGCCGCCCGGCCCGGTAACCGCGCCGAAGCCGCTGTACCGGGACAGCCTGCAGGTGCTCGGCCGCGAGGTCGGGCTGCTGCACGCGGCCGGCCGGTCGCTGGAGCTCAGCGAGCGGCACACCGAGATCATGGCCATGCTGGCGTTGCACCCCGGCGGGCTCAGCGCCGAGTCGCTCACCGGCATGGTGTACCCGGACGGCACGTCGCTGACCAGCATCCGCGCCGAAATGGTGCGGCTGCGCCGGCTGCTGCAGAAGCACGCGCCAACCCTGGTGCCGGAGTCCAGACCGTACCGACTCCCCCGCCCGCTGCTGGTCGACGCCGCACAGGTGCTCTCCCACCTGGACCGCGGCGCGCACAGGCAGGCGCTGAACATCTACCGGGGCGAGGTCCTGCCGCGGTCGGAGGCGCCCGAGGTCATCGTGCTGCGCAACCGCGTCGGGGCGCTGCTGCGCGAGGCGCTCCTGACCGACGCGGGGCCGGACGCGCTGCTGGCCTACCTGCAGTTGCCGGAGGCCGCGGACGACGACGAGGCCTGGCGCAGTGCCCTGCGCGTCCTGCCGCCGCGCTCACCGCGGCGGGCCGCCGTCGTCGCGCATCTGGAGGCACTCGGGGCCTGAAGCCGGCTCCGACCAGTCGATCGGTCAGTCGATGATGCCTTGGACCAGGGCGCCGTATTGCTGGACCAGCTGCTCCTCGGCAATCTCCTCCGGGCCCAGCAGGCCCAGCGTGCGCACCCCTGCCGCCAGGCCCATGACGGCGCACACCACGAGTTGCGACTTTTGCCGGTCCGGGCTGGTGTCGTGGATCTGCCCGGCGATCCAGGACACGTATCGTTGCCGCAGATCCCTCCGGGCCGCGGCCGGCTCCGGTGAATCCTGGACCAGCAGGGGCACCATGGCCCAGGGCTCGGATTCGTCCGCCTGGCGCCGGGCCAGGATCCGGCGGATCAAGGTGAACCCGATCGGTTCGTCCATGCCGTGAGGGAATTCCGACGTCGGCAGGTCGGGTGCCGCTGCCGCATAGAGTTTGGCCTTGCTGCCCATGACCTTCATCACCATGGCCGGGGAATAGCCGGCCCGGGTGGCGACGTCCTTGATGGTGACGGCGCTGTAGCCGCGTTCGCCGAACAGGTGCCGGCCCGCCTCGATGATGGCGTCGCGGGTGCTGGGCTCGTTCACGGGACGGCCACCCGGGACCCGCCGGTCTGCGCGCCGGAACCTTCGAAACTGAAATCCATCACGGTCGAGTGTCCAGTGATCACCATCTGCCGGGACTGGGACGCCGCACCCCCCGGTTCCAGGCAGGTGAGGATGTAGCGGCCGGCCGGGGGCAGCGGCACCTCGTAGTGTCCGGTGGCGGCCGTGGACGCGGAGACCACGAACTCGCCGGTCGGCCGGGTGAGCGTCACCAGGGCGCCGGGCAGGGCCCGGCCGGAGCCCTGGACGCTTCCTGACAGCGTGAGCCGCTGGGCGAGCCGGATCTGCTGGGCGCTGGAGGAATCGGCGAATTCCAGCACCTGGGAGGTGGGTTGCCAGCCGTCGGCGCTGGAAATCACCAGATACCGTCCCGGAGCGGGCAAAACGAGCGAGTAGTGCCCGTCGTTGTCCGCCCGGCTCCAGTCCGCCGGTTCGCCGTTGATGTGCAGGGCATTGACCACCGCGTGCCGGATGGGCCGGAGGTCTTCGCGCACCACGGTTCCGCTGACCACGATCTCGTCGTCGGTGGGGGTGCGCACCTCCTCGGTGACACGAATCGGGGCGGCGGCGGTCGCCATCGCACGTTCCGGCGAGGGCACGCCGGCCACGGATCCCGCAACCTTGGTGGCCGCCTGCAACCGTGGGATGAACACGGACACGCCGATGGACAGCAGGGCCGCGATGGCCGCGTACCAGAACACCTCCTTGAAGGCGTCCACGGTGGGCAACGCCACCGGACCCACATGGACCACGGTCGAGGTCAGGACCGCCGCCACCACGGCCGACATGGTGGAGGTGCCCACCGCCCGCAGCAGCGAGTTCAACCCGTTGGCCGAGGCGGTTTCGGTGATCGGGACCGACCGCATGATCAGTGTGGGCATCGCGGCGTAGGCGATTGCCGTACCCATGGAAACCACCGTGGCGCCCAGAATCACCATCCAGATTTCACCGGTGAGGAAGACGCGGGCCACATACGCCACGGCCAGGACCAGGGATCCCACAATCAACGTGATCTTGGCGCCGTACCGCTTGGTGATCATGGCCGAGACGGGTGCCAGGGCCACCATGGCCAGACCGGACGGAACCATGCACAGGCCGGCCACCACCACGCTGAGCTCGAAACCATAGCCGCCGATCTTGGGCAACTGGAGCTGTTGGGTGGTGCTGAGCATGTTGGCGTACATGGAGAAGCCGACCAGGATGGAGGCGATGTTGGTCAACAGCACCGGCCGGCGGGCGGAGGTGCGCAGGTCCACCATGGGCTGGCTGACCCGCAATTCGTATGGGAACCAGACGCCCAGGAAGACCACCGTGCCAATGAAGAGCAGAATGACCGGTTCACTGCTCCAGCCCCAGTCCCCGCCCTTGGAAATGGCCAGCAACAGCGATGTCAGTGCGGCCGTCAGCAGGAGCGCGCCGACGACGTCGAACGTGCCTTTGGTGCGCACGGACGACTCCGGGACAATCGCCAGGACGGCAATGATCAGCAGCACGCCGATGCCCGCGGAAATCCAGAAGATGGCCTGCCAGCCCAGGGACTCGTAGATCAGGCCCGCCAGGGGCAGGCCCAACGCGCTGCCGATGCCGAGGGTGGCGCTCATCAACGCCACCGCCGAGGCCACCTTCTCCCGCGGGAGTTCGTCGCGCATGATGCTGATGCCGACGGGGATCAGGGACGCGGCCAAGCCCTGGAACGCGCGTCCCACCAACAGCGTGAACAGGGTTCCGCCGACGGCCGCGATCACCGAGCCGATGACCATCGTCACCATGGCCACAACCATCATCCGCCGCTTGCCGAACATGTCCGCCAGCCGGGAGACGATGGGCGTGGCCACCGCGCTTGTCAGCAGCGTGACCGTCACCAGCCACGACGCGTTGTCCGCCGACGTGTTCAGGATCTTGGGAAAGTCGGGCAGCAGCGGCACCACCATGGTCTGCTGCAGAGCCACCACGGTCCCCGCCAGGCACAAGATGGTGACCACGAGGGTGGTCCGTTGCGGGTTGGCGGCGTTCCCGGCCTGCCGTGTGGCACGGCGCGGCGCGGTGGGGGTGGCCAGATGTGACGGCACGGGCTTCCTTCGTCGAGAACTGGTGAACGGGCGTTCACCAAACAAGTGAACCACCGTTCACCGGGTCGGGTCAATTTGGCCGGGCCGGGTCGCCGCAGGCTGAGACGCCTGTGCGGCGTCCATCATGCAACCTGGGTGCAACGTTGCCCCGCGTAGGCTCTGGCGGCAAGGACATCGAGGTCCTTCCCGTGCAAAGGAGTTTTGGCAATGACTGTTTACGCACAGCCCGGTACCCCCGGTTCGGTGGTCACGTTCAAGGACCGCTACGAGAACTGGATCGGCGGCGAATGGGTTGCACCCATCAAGGGCCAGTATTTTGAGAACATCTCCCCCGTCACCGGCAAGGCGTTCTGCGAGGTGGCCCGCGGCACGGCCGAGGACATCGAACTGGCCCTGGACGCCGCGCACAAGGTTGCGCCCAGCTGGGGCAAGACGCCGGCCGCGGAGCGCGCCGCCGTCCTGAACCGGATCGCCGACCGCATCGACGAGTTCCGCGAGCTGCTGGCCGTCGCGGAGACCTGGGACAACGGCAAGGCCGTGCGCGAGACGCTCGCCGCGGACATCCCGCTCGCGGCGGACCACTTCCGCTACTTCGCCTCCGTGGTCCGCGCCCAGGAAGGCCGGCTCACCCAGCTGGACGACGACACCACCGCCTATCACTACCACGAGCCGCTCGGTGTGGTCGGGCAGATCATCCCGTGGAACTTCCCGATCCTGATGGCCGTGTGGAAACTGGCGCCCGCGCTGGCAGCCGGCAACGCCGTCGTGCTTAAACCCGCCGAGCAGACGCCCGCGTCGATCCTGGTGCTGATGGAACTCATCGCGGACATCCTGCCGGCCGGCGTGGTCAACGTCGTCAACGGCTTCGGCGTGGAGGCCGGCAAGCCGCTCGCCTCCTCCCCGCGCATCCGCAAGATCGCGTTCACCGGCGAGACCACCACGGGTCGCCTGATCAGCCAGTACGCCTCCCAGAACCTGATCCCGGTCACCCTGGAGCTCGGCGGGAAGAGCCCGAACATCTTCTTCGCAGACGTGGCCGATCAAAATGACGCGTTCTACGACAAGGCGCTGGAGGGCTTCACGCTCTACGCCTTCAACCAAGGCGAGGTGTGCACCTGCCCGTCGCGGGCACTCGTGCAGGGGTCCATCTACGACTCCTTCATGGCCGACGCCGTGGCCCGCACCGAGGCCATCATCCAGGGCAACCCGCTGGACACCGACACCCAGATCGGCGCGCAGGCCTCCAACGACCAGCTGGAGAAGATCCTCTCCTACATGGACATCGGCAAGCAGGAAGGGGCCAGGCTGTTGGCCGGCGGCGAGCGCAACATCCTGCCGGGCGACCTGGCTGGCGGCTACTACGTCAAGCCGACCATCTTCGAGGGCACCAACGAGATGCGGATCTTCCAGGAGGAGATCTTCGGCCCGGTGCTGGCCGTGACGAAGTTCAACGACTACGCCGACGCCCTGCACATCGCCAACGACACCCTCTACGGGCTCGGCGCCGGCGTGTGGTCCCGCAACGGCAACGTGGCCTACCGGGCCGGGCGCGAGATCCAGGCCGGCCGCGTCTGGGTGAATAACTACCACGCCTACCCGGCCGGTGCCGCATTCGGCGGCTACAAGTCCTCCGGCATCGGTCGTGAAAACCACGCCATGATGCTCGACCACTACCAGCAGACCAAGAACCTGCTGGTCAGCTACGACGAGAACAAGCTCGGCTTCTTCTAAACCGCGTTGGTCGAGCCTGGGCCCACGGCGGCGAGGGTCCCGCTGCGAGCTTGCGAGCAGTGGGAGCCGCTGGGGAGCGAGACCCAGCCATCGGTGGTCGAGCCTGCCGAGACCCAGTTGATTTCGACAGGCTCAATCACCGCCGGGCACCGGCCTTCCGTGCCCGGCGTGCCCATTGAAGCAGGCACCACCCAAACCAAGCACCATTCTCAAAGAGGAGAATTTCATGACAACGATGCAAGCAGCAGTAGTAAAGGAATTCGGCGCGGGCCTCAGCATTGAGGACTACCCGGTTCCGACGCCCGGCCCCGGCCAGGCGCTGGTCAAACTCATTGCCAGTGGCGTCTGCCACACGGACCTGCACGCCGCCGAAGGCGACTGGCCGGTCAAGCCCAGCCCGCCGTTCGTGCCCGGCCACGAGGGTGTCGGTGAGGTGGTTGCCGTGGGCGACGGCGTCACGTCGCTCGCCGTGGGCAACCGCGTGGGCAATGCCTGGCTGTGGACCGCCTGCGGCGACTGCGAATACTGCCGCACCGGCTGGGAGACGCTCTGCGAATCCCAGCAGAATGGCGGCTACAGCGTGGACGGGTCCTTTGGCCAGTACATGCTGGTGGACGCGGAATTCGCCCCGCGCATCCCCGAGGGCGCGGACCCCATCGAGGTGGCTCCCGTCCTGTGCGCCGGCGTCACGGTGTACAAGGGCCTGAAGATGACGGAGGCCAGCCCCGGTCAGTGGGTGGTCATCTCCGGCATTGGCGGGCTGGGCCATATCGCCGTCCAGTACGCCGTCGCCATGGGCCTGCGTGTTGCCGCGGTCGACGTGGCCGACGACAAACTGGCCCTGGCCCGCAAGCACGGGGCCGAAGTCACTGTTAATGCGCTGATCGAAGATCCGGTGGCGGCCATCCAGCGCCAGACCGGCGGGGTCCACGGTGTCCTGGTCACGGCCGTCCACCCGGCGGCGTTCGGCCAGGCCATCGGCATGACCCGCCGGGGTGGGACGATCGTGTTCAACGGCCTGCCGCCGGGCAATTTCCCGGCGCCGATTTTCGAGATCGTGCTCAAGGGCCTCACCGTCCGCGGCTCGATTGTCGGCACCCGGCAGGATATGGAGGAAGCGCTGGACTTCTACGCCCGCGGCCTGATCCACCCCACGGTCTCCACCCGGAGCCTGGGCGAGATCAACACCGTCTTCGAGGAGATGAAGCAAGGGGCGATCGACGGCCGCGTCGTCATCGAATACTAGAATCCGTTCGCGCACCACGGTGAATCGAGCCCTGACATGCCTGACGTCCTGGCCGCGGCCGTGACGGTCGCCGGGGAGGATTTCTCCCGCGTGGCCCTCACCGGCTCCGCCATCGAACTACTGCAGAAACTGTGGGGCATCCACGGTCCGCTGATGTTCCACCAGTCGGGCGGCTGCTGTGACGGATCCTCGCCCATGTGCTACCCGGCGGGCGAATTCGTCACGGCGGAGGCGGACGTCCTGCTCGGGTTGTTCGACCTGCCCGGCTGCGGGCCGCTGGAATTCTGGATGTCGCGCGAGCAGTTCGCCTACTGGTCCCACACCCACCTGACCGTGGATGTGGTGCCCGGTCGCGGCAGCGGATTCTCCGTCGAGGCGCCCGAGGGCAAGCGGTTCCTGATCCGGCCCCGCCTCGTGGACGGGTTCGGTACCGAATAGTCCCCTCCGGTGGTCGAGCCCGTCGGCGGTCGAGCCCGTCGAGACCCTTTGATTTCGACAGGCTCAATCACCGGTGGCCCGTCGAGACCCTTTGATTTCGACAGGCTCAATCACCGGCGGTCGAGCCTGGGCCCACGGCCACGAGGGGCCCCGACCGAGCTTGCGAGGGCGGGGAGCGAGACCCCCGTCATAGGCTGGATGCCATGACTGCACCGACCTTCATCCTGGCCTCCGCCTCCCCCGCCCGCACCAAGTTGCTCACCGACGCCGGCATTGGCCACCGCGTCATCGTCTCCGATGTGGACGAGGACGCGGTGACCGCGGCGGCGGGCGCTCCCTCCCCGGCCCGGATGGCGATGCTGCTCGCCCAGGCCAAAGCCGAGGCGGTCGCGGCGACCCCGTCTGCCGCCGGCGCGCTGGTGCTCGGCTGCGATTCGGTGTTCGAGTTCGACGGCGTCGCGTACGGCAAGCCGTGGGAGCCGGACGTGGCCCGGGAGCGATGGCGACTCATGCGCGGCCGCACCGGGCTGCTGCACACCGGGCACTGGCTCGTCGACGGCCGGGGCGCTGCCGCCGGTGCCGGGGAGGTGACCAGCGCCGAGGTAACCTTCGCCGATGTGTCCGACGCCGAGATCGACGCCTACGTGGCCAGCGGGGAACCGCTGCAGGTGGCCGGGGCGTTCACGATCGACGGCCGGGCCGGGGCGTTCATCACCTCCGTCGCCGGCGACCCGCACACCGTCATCGGCCTGTCCGTTTCGACGCTGCGGCGCCTGCTGGCAGCCCGGGAGGTGCCGATCACTGACCTCTGGGTATAGGCCGTCCCGTGGACACCGCGGAGGCGACCACGCAGACTGGGGGCATGAAGGCGACCGGCGACCAGGTGCTGCGTTATCGAGTCCATGCCCAACAATTGGACCGGGATCCCGCCGCCGAGCACGCCGACACCGCCCTCCTCGACCTGGGCGTGCAGGACACCGGCAACACGGGCAGCGCTTGGGCGCTCGCCCTGCGCGGCGTCCGGTTCGATTCGCGCGAACATTTCATCGCCTGGACGCTGCGCGGCGCACCCGCCGCGTATCGCCGGGTGCAGGCGGCGCAGATCACGGCCGCCACGGCACCCTACGACGAGGCGGACGCCGCCAAGCGGGTGTTCGACGCGTCGAAGCCGTTGCAGGCCGCCGGAATCCCCGTGCGCGACGCGCTCGCCGTCGTCGGTGGCCATCTGCGCGAGATCGCGAGTACACCGGTCGTGAAGGGCGAGGCATCCAGCCGACTCACGGCGGACCTCCCTGACCCCTACCTGAGATACTGCCGGCCGTGCAACGCGATCCACAGCTACGAGCAGACCTTCCGGCTTGCGGCCCTCCCCGCCGGGCTGGAACTCGAACCCGGCACCTCTCCCCCAGTGCTGCGGCGGATCCCCGGCTGGTCCGGTCCCGCGGCCCGGGTGCCCGCCGCGCTCGACCCCGTGCGGGCGTGCCTGCACCTGTTCGGCCCGCTCACCCCGAAGCTCGTCGCGGGGTACCTCGACGCCTCCATTGCTGCCGTCAAACGGCACTGGCCCGACGACGTCGAGGGGGTCGAGGTCGACGGCGAACGGCGCGACGTCCTCCTGGCCGATGTCCCCCTGCTCGAGGACCCGCCGACGGGCGACGCCGTGCGGCTGCTCGGCTCGCACGACCTCTTTCTGCAGGCGCGCGACCGCGAGCTCATCCTCGGCGACGAGTCCCGGCGACGGGGCATGTGGCCCGTCCTGGGGCGGCCAGGCGGTGTGCTGCACGGTCACAGGCTGGTGGGGACGTGGCGCCCCCGCTCGTCCGGGAAGAAGCTCGCCTTGGCGGTCGAAACGTGGGGAAGGGTGCCGCGGCGCGAGCTGGAAGCCGAGGCGGCGCGACTGGCCGCCCACCGCGGCCAGGAGTTCACCGGACTGGCGTGATCGCCGGCCCCCGGAAATACGTGATCCGAGCAGGGGCTTGACGTGGGCGACTTAAAACAAGAAACTATTCTCATATGTGAGTGCGATCTCATTCTCGGATCGCCCTTCCGACAGCACCCGATCCCCAGGGAGTACCCCTGGAACCAGTCCAACCGCAGTCCGCGGCAACCCCCGAGCCCCTGGGCTCGGGTGCCCGGCCTAGAATCAAGAGGTACCCAATGGCTTCAAGGGAAGCGGCATCAGTGGAACTGAACACCGCAGCGATCAAGGTGGTCACGGCCGACGGCAAGGTGGTCCGCCGGGCCACCGTGGCCGGTGCCATGGGCTCGTTCGTGGAGTGGTACGACTACGGCATCTACGGCCTGCTGACCACCTACATCGCCGTGAACATGATGGGCTCCAAGGACCTGGGCTCGCTGTTCCTGACGAACGTCGGTTTCCTGGTCAGCTTCCTCGCCCGCCCGTTCGGCAGCGTCATCTGCGGCTACCTCGGGGACAAGATGGGCCGGAAAAACCTCCTGGCGTTCCTGCTGCTGATGATCTCCGGCGCCACCGCCGCCATCGGCCTGATCCCGTCGCACCAGGTCATCGGCGTCGCCGCACCGGTCCTGCTGATCGCGTTGCGCGTGCTGCAGGGCTTCTCCGCGGGCGGCGAGGTGGCAGGCGCCATGGCGTTCGTGGGCGAGTATGCGCACAACAAGACGCGCAACTTCGCCATGAGCTTCATCGCCGTCGGCTCCTTCGCCGCCCTTTTCTTCGGCAGCGCGGTCTCGGCGGGGCTCATCACCGTCCTGGGCGACGCCACGATGGGTGCGTGGGCCTGGCGGGTGCCCTTCCTGCTGGCCGTGCCGCTTGGCCTCATCGGTTTCTACATCCGCACCCGGTTGGAGGACACCCCGCATTTCGCCGCCCTCCGGGAACGCAACACGGTGGAGAGCAACCCGCTGCGCGCCGTGTTCACGTCCCGTCGGCACATCTCCGCAATCGTCCTGACGATCTTCCTGCCCGCCCTCAACGGTCCGGGGTACTACCTGCTCTTCGCCTACATGCCTACGTACCTCAAGACCAGCCTGGGACGGGATCACAACTTCTCCATGCTGCAGGCGCTGATCGTGACGGCCTGCTCCCTGGTCGCCATCATCATCGCGATCCCGCTGATGGCCCGGCTGTCCGACCGGATCGGCCGCAAGCCCGTCTTGGCCATCTCCTCGATCGCCATGGCCGCGGTCTCGTTCCCGATGTTCGCACTCATCACCACGGGCAACATGGGGCCGGCGTGCCTGGCCACCGTCGTCCTGGCGATCGCCTTCTCGGGGCACGCCGCCGTCGTCCATACCGTGCTGACCGAGCTGTTCCCCACCTCCGTGCGCTACAGCGCCTACAGCATCGGCTTCTCCATCTCCACCATCATCTTCGGCGGCAGCGCCCCCTTGGTCATGACCGAGATCATCAAGGCCACCGGCAACCCGATGGTGCCCGCGTACGCCTCCATCATCACCGCGTTGATCACCCTGGCCACGGTCTTCCTGCTCAAGGAAACCAAGGGCCAGGAACTGCGCAGCGCCTGACCCCATCCAGCAACCACCCCAGGAGTCAACATGGGAATCAACAAAGTGGCCGTCGTGGCCGACCTCGGCGAAAGCTTCGGCAACTACACCATCGGCGACGACGACGCCCTGCTGGGCCTGGTCACCGCCTCCAACATCGCCTGCGGCTTCCATGCCGGCGACCCCCGCGTCATGGACGCGACCGTCGCCGCGTGCGTGGCGCGCGGCATCGAGCTCGGCGCCCACCCCGGCTACCCGGATCTGGTGGGTTTCGGCCGGCGCCTGATCGAGGCCAGCGAGGAGGAGATCCGCACCGACGTGCTGTACCAGATCGGGGCGCTGGACGCCTTCGCCCGCGTGCACGGCGGAACCATCAGCCACGTGGCCCCGCACGGCCGGATGGGCTCGATCGCCCAGACCGACGCCAAGCATGCGCGTGCCATCACCGACGCAATCGCCGCGTACAACAAGGATTACGTGGTCATCTGCCAGAACGGACTGCTCGCCGACGAGTCGCGCAAGCGCGGACTGGCCGTCGGGTACGTGTTTCTGGCCGACCGCGGCTACGGCGACGACGGCATGCCGGTGGCCCGCTCGCACGCCGGCGGGCTGCTCCACGACCCGGCGGAGATCGGCCGGCGCGTCGTGCAGGTCGTCACCGAGGGCACCGTGACGAGCGTGGACGGCAACACGGTGCCGCTGGGCCACGATTGCGACGTCGTCCTGCTTCACGGGGACCATCCACAGGTGCTGGAGAACGGCACGGCCCTGCGCAGGGCACTGGACGCGGCCGGCATCAAGGCGACCGGGCTGCGCGACGTGCTGGCCGAGAAGTCCGCCGCCGCGACCCCCGCCTGAGCCGCCACCACCACGACCGCAAGCGAGCCATGACCTCACCCCCTGCATTCGAGCCGACGCTGACCCCCTACGGGGACAGCGCCCTGATGATCGCCGCCACCGACCCCGATCCGGCCGGGCGCCGGCGGACCATGGGCGCCGCGCGACGGGCCGTGGAGACGCGGCGCCCGCACGGCGTGGTGGACCTTGTGGCCGGGCTGGAATCACTCCTGGTCGAATTCGACCCCCTTGAGGTGAGCACGGAGGCCCTGGCGACGCTGTTGCGCCTGACGCTCGACGCGCACCAGCCCGACGCCGGACCGGACGCCACCGCGCCGACCCACTTCACCATCCCGGTGTTGTTCGACGACGCCGTCGCCCCCGACCTGGCCGAGGTGGCGGCCGAACAGGGGCTGGACCAGGCGACCCTCGTCGAGCGCTTCGCGTCCTTCTCGCTGTCCATCTCGCTGCTTGCGGCGGCCATGGCCCCGATGATGGACGGCGCCGCGTTCGACACCCCCGTGAGCCGGTGCACGCTGCCGCGCACCGACGTGGCCGCCGGTTCCATCATGGTCGCCGGCGCCAACGCCATCATCCAGCCGTTCCCCGGCCCCACGGGCTGGAAGGTCATCGGCCGGACGCCGCTGCGCATCTGCGACATCGCCCGCACCCCGCCCACGTCGTACCGGCCCGGGGACACCGTCCGGTTCGTGCCAATCGACGCCCCGGAATACGACCGGCTGGCGGGCCGTTTCCTGACTGCGGATACGCCGGTGGCCGACGCCGCCGAAGGCGCGGGTGCGCCATGATCCGCACCGTGGCACTGCACGTGAGCGAGGCCGGCTGGCTCTCCACCTACCAGGACCTGGGACGCACCGGCGCGGAGGCGCTCGGTGTGCCGTGCGGCGGCGCCGCGGACCAGCACTCGGCCGCCGTCGCCAACATCCTCGTCGGCAACGCCCGGAACGCCACGTTGCTGGAGATCCTCGGCGGCACGTTCGCCTTCACACCCGACGCCGATGTGTTGGTGGCCGTCACGGGCACCGAAACGACACTTACCGTGGACGGGCTGCCGACACCCCTGTGGGAACCGGTCGTCGTCCCCGCCGGCTCGCGGGTTCGGCTCGGCCCGGCCACGGGCGGGCTCCGGTCCTATCTCGCGATCGGGGGCGAGCTGGCCGCGCCCCGCTTCCTGGGCAGCGCCGCACCGGATGCGCGGATGCGCTTCCCCCAGCTGATCGCCCGGGGCGACACCCTGGGCGTCCACAGCGGGCCCGTCCCCGCGACGCATCCGGACTTCGGCGTGCCCCTGTACCGCTTCCCGGTCCCCCGGCTCCCGCTGCCGGAGGGGACGTGGACCCTGGACCTGGTCGAGGGCCCGGAGACGGCGGCGGTCCCCGGCATCCGCGAACTGCTCGCGACCAGCACCTACACCGTCGGACCCCAGTCGGATCGGGTGGGGCTTCGGCTTGATGGGCCGGTGCTGCACCCGCAGGGCCTCGGCGAGATCGTCTCGCATGGCGTGCCCGTCGGGGCTCTGGAGATCCCGCATTCCGATGAATTGATCATCCTGGGCCGGTACCGCACCCTCACGGCGGGGTACCCGATCGTCGCGTTCGTCACGACGGCCTGCCAGGACCTGCTCGGCCAGGCGGGCCCCGGCCGGACGATCGGCTTCCGCTGGGTCGACGAGGCTGCGGCCGTGCGGGGCTTGCGCGAGTCCCGGCAACGCCTGGACTTCCTCGAGGCGCGGGTCAAATCCGCGTACGCCGCGTGCGGCACCTCGCCGTGAGGCCCGGGCCGGGCTTGTCCTTCGCGCAATAAAGTGCGAAACTATTCTCATATAAGAAATCAAACTCAACCCTGGAGATGGCAACGTGGGACTACTTGACGGCAAGGTGGCGCTGGTGACGGGCGCAGGCACGGGCATGGGCGCCGCGAGCGCGGCCCTGCTCGCGGCGGACGGCGCGACCGTCGTGCTGGTGGGCCGGCGCCGGAAGATCCTGGACGACGTGGCGGCGACCATCACCGCCCAAGGCGGCCACGCCGTCGTCCGGCCCGCCGACATCACCTCGCAGGAGCAAGTGACGGCCCTGGTCGACGGCGTGCGCCAGGACGTCGGCGGCATCGACATCCTGGTCAACAACGCCGGCAGCTCGTCGACGGTCCTCAACGCCCGCTGGATCAGCGAAGCGGAGTGGCGCCAGGTCATGGACGTGAACATGACCGCGGTCTTCCTGCTCAGCCAGGCGGTGCTGGGGGACATGATCGCCCGGGGCGAGGGCACGATCATCACGGTCTCCTCGCTGGCCGCCGTCAATCCGAACCTGCTCGGCGGGGCGGCGTACGGGGCCGCCAAGGCCGCGGCCCGCAATTTCATGACGTACCTGCACAACACCTTCCGCGGTGACGGCCTGCGCGCCATCACCATCCTGCCCGGGGAAACCGCCACCCCGATCCTGGACAACCGGGCCCGGCCGCCGCGGGAGGACGAACGGCTCGCCATGGTCCAACCGGAGGACGTGGCGCGGGCCGTTCACCTGGCCGCTTCCATGCCCGCCCGGACGGTCGTCCAGGAGCTCGTCATCGCCCCGACCCGACAGCGGGACACCTCCGCGGACATCGAGATCAGCCGATGGGCCGGCGCGCCGGCCGGCGTCGGACCGAAACCCTCCGCCTCCTAGACACCTCCCCCGATCGACAGGACCGACATGACCACTCTCCAACCCGCCCCCGCGGCCCTTCCGTTCCAAGCGGCCGACGCCGTTCGCCGCGTCGAACGCAACTCCCTGCGCGTCCAGCAGCCACAGTCCAGCGGCGACATGGTGTCCCTGGCCATGGGGGAACCCGGGTTCGACACGCCCGTCCAGGTGCGGGAGGCCGCGGCCCGGGCGCTCGAGGAGGGCTACACGCACTACTCGCCGCTGCTCGGGGAAGCGCCGTTGCGCGAGGAGCTGGCCGGCGTGATCGGAGGGCTCCGTGCCACGGAAACCCTCGCCACCGACGTCCTCATCACCCAGGGCGGGACGGCCGGGCTGTCCGCGGCCATGCTCTCGATCATCAACCCGGGTGATCGCGTCGCCATCCCCGACCCGACCTACTCGCTCTACGCGGACCTGGTCTCGCTCGCCGGCGGCGTCACCGTGCCCGTGCCGCTGGGCGCCGACCTGCACTGGGACCTCGAGCGGCTGGCGGAGGCGCTGGCCGGGGCAAAGCTGTTCGTGTTCTGCAACCCGTCGAACCCGACCGGCATCGTGCACACGCGTGCCGAACTGGAGGCACTGGCCGACATGCTGAGCGGCACGGACACGATTGTGCTCTCGGATGAGGCGTACAGCGCCCTGGTCTACACGGCCGAGCCGTTCACCTCCGCCCTGTCCGTGCCGGGCCTGGAGGGCCGGACGGTCTACTGCCAGACGTTCTCCAAGACCTATGCCATGACGGGCTGGCGCGTGGGCTACCTCTGGGGCCCGTCCGACATGATCCGCGCAGCCGCCCGCATGCACAACACCTTCAACGGGTCCGTGAACACCGCCGTGCAGGTCGCTGCCCTGACCGCGCTGCGAACGGGCGCCCCCGACGTGGCACGGATGCACGCCGCCTACGCCGAGCGCCGCGACATCATGCGCGCGGGCCTGGCGGCCATCCCCCGCCTCAGCGTCGGCAACCCGGAGGGCGCGTTCTACCTGTTCCCGCGCTACGCGGCGGACATCAGCAGCGCCGACCTCGTCGCGCACCTGCGCGGCTTCGGCGTGGCCGTGCGCCCCGGCAGCGAGTTCGGCCGCCACGGCGAGGGCCACCTCCGCCTGTCCTACGCGGCACCGGCGTCGTCCATCGCGGCCGGGGTCGAGCGCCTGGCCGCCGGCCTGCGGGCCCTCTGAGCCGATGCGCGCGATCGTCGCCACGCCACGCGTTAGGGTGGACACGACACCCAAGGGGGGACGGACCATGCGCAGCGACACCCAACGCAATCGCCGCCAGCTCGTGAAGGCCGCGGGCAGGCTCTTCGCGGGCACCACGGCCCCCATCAGCATGTCGGACCTCGCCAAGGCGGCGGAGATCTCCCCCGCCACCGCCTACCGGCACTTCGCCAGCGTCGAGGACGTCCTGGCCGAGTTCCGGTTCGGCGTGGGTGAAAAGCTACGCGACTTCAGCGTCAAGCAGAGCGCCTCCGGGCTCGACCTGCTGGACGCGGTCAGCCGCAAGTGGATCGCCTTGGTGGTACGGCATGGCGGCGCCATGGTCCACACCCGGTCCGGCGAGGGCTACCTGGCCCGCCTCGACGCCGGCGCCTACTACCTGACGATCCAGGCCGAAGCGCTCGAACGCCCCCTGACCGAGGCCTGCGACGAGCTGGGCATCGCCCACCTGGGCCGCGAGGCCATGTTCCTCTGGAACATCCTGTTCGACCCGCGCGAGATCTTCGACCTGCGCGACACGCTGCACCTGGCGGAAGACCAGATCGGCACGCGCCTGCTGGCCGCACTCCGGGGCGCCCTGGGCGGATGGGCCGCGGCGCGCGGCGGCTGAGCCCCTCCTCTTGCCTGCGGGCACCCGACCGGGCAGACTTGACACCAAAATTTGAGAATACTATATCATTTGCGACTATGCATTCACTTAGGAAAGAGGCTGGCATGCCATCCGCAAACATCCGGGTCCGCGGCGACTGGACCCGCCCCGACCCGTCCCTGCTCGACGCCTTCCGGACCCGGTCCGTGGCGAACCTCGGCGACGCGATGGACCGGCTCGGCATCGTCGACGGCGGCATCGAGCCGATCTGGGAGGGCGCCCGGGCCGTCGGGTCGGCCCTGCCGGTACTGACCGTCGCCGGCGACAACCTGGCCGTCATCGAGGCCTTGGAGCACATCCGCCCCGGCGACATCCTCATGATCAACGCCTTCGGGTACAATGGCCGGGCGATCATGGGCGACAACCTCGCCCAGCGCTTCGAGCACTTCGGCGCGACCGGCGCGGTCCTCGACGGCTACGCCCGGGATCGCTCCATCATCAGGGACCTCGGCTTCCCCGTTTTTGCCCGTGGGCTGACCCCGGCCGGGCCGTTCAAGCACGGCCCGGGCACCATCGGCGAACCCGTGGCGATCGGCGGGGTGGTCGTCAATGCCGGGGACATCGTCGTGGCCGACGACGACGGCGTGATCGTCATCCCCGTGGAACGCGCCCCGGAGGTGTTGGCCGAGGTGGTCAAGATCGAGGAACTGGAAGCCAGCAAGGACGCCGAGGTCGCCGCGATGCGGGGACGGTCAACCTAGCCGACGCCAGATTGTAGGATTCCTACAAAAGATCCCCCGATTACACGCCGAAACGGCATGATGTTTGGGCGGGAACCTCCCAATCACGCTAGGCTCGAGCGGAGAATAGAAGGAGCCATTTGTGACCAACCCCCAGCCGGCCGCGGCGATCACCAAAGTCCTGATCGCCAATCGCGGTGAAATCGCGGTGCGCATCATCCGTGCCGCCCGCGACGAGGCCATCGCCTCCGTTGCCGTCTACGCGGATCCCGACCGCGACGCCCTGCACGTCCGGCTGGCCGACGAGGCGTTCGCCCTGGGCGGGAACACCGCCGCCGAGTCGTACCTGGTCATCGAGAAGATCCTGGCGGCCGCGAAGGCGTCCGGCGCCGACGCCATCCACCCCGGCTACGGCTTCCTGTCCGAGAACGCCGACTTCGCCCAGCGCGTCATCGACGCCGGGCTCGTCTGGATCGGCCCGCCGCCGGCCGCCATCGCCTCGCTCGGCGACAAGGTCCAGGCCCGGCACATCGCCGAGAAGGTCGGCGCCCCGCTGGTGCCCGGCACGAAGAACCCCGTCGAATCCACCGAGGAGGTGCTCGCCTTCGCCGACGAGTTCGGCCTGCCGCTGGCCATCAAGGCCGCATACGGCGGCGGCGGGCGCGGGATCAAGGTCGCCCGCGTGCGCGACGAGATCCCGGAGCTGTACGAATCCGCCGTCCGCGAGGCGACGGCCGCGTTCGGCCGCGGCGAGTGCTTCGTGGAACGCTTCCTCGACGCCCCGCGCCACGTCGAGACCCAGTGCCTGGCCGACGCGCACGGCAACGTCGTCGTCGTCTCCACCCGCGACTGCTCGCTGCAGCGCCGCAACCAGAAGCTGGTCGAGGAGGCGCCGGCGCCGTTCCTGTCCGGGGACCAGAACGCCCGCCTGTACGCCGCATCCAAGGCGATCTTGAAGGAGGCCGGCTACGTCGGCGCCGGCACCTGCGAGTTCCTGGTCGGCACCGACGGCACCATCTCCTTCCTCGAGGTCAACACGCGCCTGCAGGTCGAGCACCCGGTCTCGGAGGAGGTTGCCGGGCTGGACCTGGTCCGCGAGCAGTTCCGGCTGGCCCGCGGCGAGGAGCTCGGCTACGGCGACCCCGCGATCCGCGGCCACTCGCTGGAATTCCGCATCAACGGCGAGGACCCGGGCCGCGGCTTCATGCCCGCCCCCGGCACGGTGTCCACGCTGAAGCTGCCCGCCGGCCCCGGCGTGCGCGTCGACTCCGGCATCGAGGCCGGCGAGGTCATCGGCGGCAACTTCGACTCCATGCTGGCCAAGCTCATCGTCACCGGAGCCACCCGTGAGCAGGCCATCCAGCGGGCCCGTCGCGCCCTGTCCGAGATGGAGATCGGCGGCATGCCGACCGTCCTGCCGTTCCACCGCGCCGTCGTCGCCGATCCCGCGTTCGCCCCCGCCGATGGCACCCCGTTCCGCGTGCACACGCGCTGGATCGAGACCGAGTTCGCCACCGTGATCCCGCCGTTCGACGTCGCCGATGCCGCGGCCGCCGCGGACGACGGCGACGATCGCCGACGCGTGACGGTGGAGGTGGGCGGCAAGCGCCTCGAGGTGGTGCTGCCCGCGTCCCTGGCAGCCGCGGCCCGGCCGGCCGGCAAGGCGAAGGCGAAGAAGGCCGGGCGCGCCCGCAGCGGCGGCCAGGCCGCCGCGAACGGCAACTCGCTGGCCTCGCCCATGCAGGGCACCATCGTGAAGGTGGCCGTGGCCGACGGCGATGCGGTTGCCGAGGGCGATTTGATCGTGGTGCTCGAGGCCATGAAGATGGAGCAGCCGCTGACGGCGCACCGCTCCGGCACCATCATGGGCCTGAGCGCCGTGGCCGGTGACACGGTCGCCGCCGGGGCCGTGCTCGCCACGATCGAGGACTGAGCCCTCCGGTGGTCGAGCCTGTCGAGACCGCGGGTCTCGACAGGCTCGACCACCGATCCGGCTCGACCACCGATCCGGTCAGCTCACGTTGGCGTCGTAGTCCAGGTCCTTGGTCTCCCTCATCAGGACCAGGGCGATGAGCGTCAGCACCGCCATGGCGGACAGGTACACGCCGACCAGGACCGGGCTGCCGTTCGCGGACTGCCACAGCGCGACGGCGATGAACGGGGCCACGGCCGCGCCCAGGATGCTGGCGAGGTTGTAGCTGATCGCGGACCCGGTGTACCGGACGTTCGTCGGGAACAGCTCCGGTAGCAGCGCTCCCATCGGCCCGAACGTGAGGCCCATCAGGATGAAGCCCACCACCAGCAGGCCCAGGACGCCCGCCGTGCCACCGGCGAACAGCGGCACGAAGGTGAAACCGAACACGATGATGCCGATCGTGGTCCACAGGAGCATCTTGCGCCGGCCGAATTTCTCCGCCAGCGGCCCGGCCACCAGCGTGAACACGCCGAAGAACACCACACCGATGATCAGCATGACCAGGAACTCGTTGCGGCCGTAGCCCAGGCCCGGGACCCACGCCTCGATGGCGGATGCCGACATCGGCTTGCCCTTGGCCGCGGCGGCCTTCTTCGCGGCCTCGATCGTGGCCGGTGCGGTGCCGAACGTCAGTGTGAACGTGGTCATCAGGTAGAACAGCACGTACGTGGCCAGCATGATGAACGTGCCCAGGATCAGCGGACGCCAGCTCGTCTTGAACACGCGGCCCAGCGGCAGCTTGGACACCTCGCCGGCGTCGATGACCTTCTGGAACGCCGGGGTCTCCACCAGTTTCAGGCGCACCCACAGGCCGATGATCACCATGACGGCGGACAGCAGGAACGGCAGGCGCCAGCCCCACGCGGAGAACTGTGCCGGGGTCAGGGTCAGGTTCAGGATGAGGAACAGCCCGTTGGCCACGATGAACCCGATCGGGGCGCCCATCTGCGGGAACGTGCCGTAGATGGCGCGCTTGTTGGCCGGGGCGTTCTCGGTGGCCAGCAGCGCGGCGCCGCTCCACTCGCCGCCAAGCGCCAGGCCCTGCGCGAAACGCAGCAACACCAGCAGCGCCGGCGCCCAGAACGACCACCCGGGCACCTGCGCGGTGGGCAGGACGCCGATCAGGAACGTGGCGATGCCCATGGTCAGCAGCGACGCGACGAGCGTGCCCTTGCGGCCGATCCGGTCGCCGAAGTGGCCGAAGACGATCGAGCCGAGCGGGCGGGCGACGAACGCCACGCCGAAGATCGCGAACGAGCTCAGCAGCTGCGTGGTGGCGTCGGCGTTCGGGAAGAACAGGGCCGGGAAGACCAGCACGGCGGCGGTGGCGTAGACATAGAAGTCGTAGAACTCGATGGTCGTGCCGATGAGACTGGCGACGACCACCCGTCCGCGCGAGTTGGCTTGTGGAATGGCAACGCTGTCGGTTGCCGCGGGGGTGCTCATGGATGCGACTTTCTAGGCTGGTGGCCGGGCACGGCGCAGCCGCGGCCCGGTCCACGGAGTGAGTGATTTCCCGCCAATCCTACGCGAATCCGTCCACGTGACGGACTCAAAATCTCACCATCCGGACTCAAGTCCGCTGTGATTTCCATCGCCTCACCGGGTCGCGGACGCAAGGTCAGGCAAATGTCACAGCCCGTTTACACCGCGCGCGACTGCCGGAAACGGCCGCATCCTAGCGTTGAAGGCAGCCAAGATCCCCCGCACCCTGGAGGTACCGATGAGCGTTGACAGAATCGCAGGACCGGACACCACACTTCCCGCCGCCCGGGCCGGCCGCTGGCTGGACCACTGGGACGCCGAGGACACGGCGCAGTGGGAGGCGGCCGGCCGCACGATCGCCCGGCGCAACCTGGCCTGGTCCATCGCCTGCGAGTTCCTCGGCTTCGTGGTCTGGCAGCTGTGGTCGATCGTCGTCGTGTTCCTGCCCGCGGCCGGGTTCCACTACACGCCCTCGCAACTGTTCTGGCTGATCTCGCTGCCGTCGCTGGTCGGCGCCACGCTGCGCATCCCGTACACGTTCATGGTGGCCCGGTTCGGCGGGCGCAACTGGACCATCGTCTCGGCGCTGCTCCTCCTGCTCCCGGCCGTGGGGCTGGCCGTCTGCGTCGGCAACCCGGCCACCCCCTTCGGTGTCATGGTGGCCGTGTCGGCCCTGGCCGGGCTCGGCGGCGGCAACTTCGCCAGTTCCATGGCCAACATCACCTACTTCTTCCCGGCCCGGGAGAAGGGGTGGGCGCTGGGGCTGAACGCCGCCGGCGGCAACCTGGGCGCCGCCGTCGCCCAATTCGTCGTCCCCGTCGTGGTGACCCTGCTCGGCGCCGGGGCGCTGCACCTGCCGCTGGCCGGGCTGATCTGGATCCCGCTCATCCTGGCCGCGGCCTGGGGCGCATGGAAGTACATGGACAACCTGTCCAGCGCGAAATCCGACCTCGCCGGGTCCCTCGCGGCCGTGCGCGAACCGCACCTGTGGATCCTGGCGCTGCTCTACGTGGGCACGTTTGGATCGTTCATCGGCTTTTCGGCCGTATTCCCGAAGCTGCTGGCGGACACGTTCGGGCCATCCACCGGCTTCCACCTCGGCGCCGCCACGATCTCGCTGGCGTTCCTCGGCGCCCTGACCGGCTCCCTCGCCCGCCCCTACGGCGGCCGGCTGGCGGACCGCTGGGGCGGGGCCCGCGTCACGGTCGCCTGCTTCGCCGTGCTGGCCGCGACGGCCCTGGCCCAGCTGTGGACGCTGCCGCTGCACAACGTCTGGCTGTTCCTGGGCCTGTTCCTGGTCCTCTTCGCCGCGGCCGGGGCCGGCAACGGCTCCACGTACCGCATGATCCCGGCCGTGTTCGCCCTGCGGGCATCCGGCAAGGCAAACGGGGACGCGCAGATCGGCGCGGGCCGGCTGGCCGCCGCCGCGCTCGGCATCATCTCCGCCATCGGCGCCTACGGCGGGTTCGTCGTCCCCCAGGTGCTCAACGCCTCCCGGCTCGCCACCGGCGGGTACGGCCCCGCGTTCCTGGGCTTCGTGGCCGGGTACCTGGTGCTCATGGCGGTGACGTGGGGCGCTTACCTGCGGCCGTCGTCGTCCACGTCACTGGGCGGCGTGTGATGCCCAGCCAGACGACACCGACACACTGCCCCTACTGCGCGCTGCAATGCGCCATGACGGTCACGGAATCGGACGGCGCCGTGCGGATCGCCCCGCGCGACTTCCCCACGAACCGTGGCGGGCTGTGCCGGAAGGGCTGGACGGCGGCGGCGCTGCTGGGACACCCGGAGCGGCTCACCGCCCCGCTGCTGCGGATGGACGACGGCGTGCTTCGCCCGGTGGGCTGGGACGTGGCACTGGACGTCGTGGCCGGGAGGGTGCGCCGCACGGGCGCGCAATACGGGGCGGACGCGGTGGGGGTTTTCGGCGGCGGCGGGCTGACGAACGAGAAGGCGTACCAGCTGGGCAAGTTCGCCCGGCTGGCACTGGGCACCTCGCGCATCGACTACAACGGGCGGTTCTGCATGGCGTCCGCGGCGGCCGCCGGCAACCGGGCGTTCGGCGTGGACCGGGGGTTGCCGTTCCCCGTCACGGACCTGGACGCGGCCCGGGCCATCCTGCTGCTGGGCTCCAATGTGGCCGAGACCATGCCGCCGTTCGTGACGCATTTGCAGGGCGCCCGCGATGCCGGCGGGCTCATCGTGGTGGACCCGCGCCGCACCGCGACCGCGGACTTCACGGCCGACGGCGCCGGCCTCCACCTGCAACCCGCCCCGGCCACCGACCTGGCCCTGCTGCTGGGGCTGTGCCACATCGTGATCCACGACGGCCTGGCCGACACCGCCTACGTCCGGGAGCGCACCACCGGCTACGGCGCCCTGGCCCGCAGCGTGGCGCCGTGGTGGCCCGAACGCGTCCAGTCGGTCACGGGCGTCCCGGCGGCGCAGCTTCGGCGGACCGCCCACCTGCTGGCCGAGGCGGCCCGCACGGGCGGCGCCTACATCCTTTCCGGCCGCGGCGTGGAGCAGCACACGGACGGCACGGCCACGGCCACGGCCGCCATCAACCTGGCCCTGCTGCTGGGCCTGCCGGGGACGCCCGGGTGCGGCTACGGCACCCTGACCGGGCAGGGCAACGGGCAGGGCGGGCGCGAGCACGGGCAGAAGGCCGACCAGCTGCCCGGCTACCGCAAGATCACCGACCCCGCCGCCCGGGCCCACGTCGCCGCCGTCTGGGGCGTGGCCGAGTCCGCGATCCCGGGCCCCGGGCTGCCCGCCGTGGAGCTGCTGGCCTCGCTGGGCCGGCCCGGCGGGGTGCGCACGCTGTTCGTGCACGGCGCGAACGTCGCCGTGTCCGCGCCGGACTCGACCCGGGTGGTGGAGGGGCTGGGACGGCTTGACTGCCTGGTGGTCGCCGACTTCGTGCTCTCCGAGACCGCGGCCCTGGCCGATGTGGTGCTGCCGGTGCTGCAGTGGGCCGAGGAGGACGGCACGGTCACGAACCTGGAGGGCCGGGTGCTGCGCCGCCGCGCCGCCGTCGCTCCCCCGCCCGGGGCCCGGTCCGAGCTGTGGATCATGGCAGAACTGGCCCGCCGGCTGGACGCCCCGTCCACGTTCAGCGCCGACCCGCAGACGGTGTTCACGGAGCTGCGTGCGGCCTCCGCCGGCGGCCTGGCCGACTACTCCGGCATCGACTACGAACTGCTGGACACCGGGGCCGCGGCGTACTGGCCATACCCGGCCGGGAGCGCGGGCACACCTCGGCTGTTCCGGGACCGGTTCGCCCACCCGGACGGCCGCGCCGTGCTGGTGCCCGTCTCCCCCGCCGCCACGGGACGGGACGCGCTGTTCAAGGCCGGCACGCTCGTCCTGGCCACGGGGCGCCTGCTGGAGCATTACCAGTCCGGGGCCCAGACCCGGCGGGTGCCGGAGCTGGCCGCGGCCGTGCCGGCACCCCGGCTGCTCATCCATCCGGTCGCCGCCGCCGCGCACGGCATTGACGACGGCGGCCCCGTCACGGTCGCGAACGACCGCGGCACGGTGCGGTGCACCGCCGAATACAGCACCTCGATCCGTTCGGATACCGTGTTCCTGCCCTTCCATTTCCCCGGCGGGCAGAACGCGAACGCGCTCACGTCCGCCGCCACGGACCCGGTCTCCGGCATGCCGGAGTTCAAGACGAGCGCCGTCACGGTGACCGCCGACGCGGTACCGGACACGGCCACCGCCCGATTCCCGGAGGCCTCATGACCGATCGACGCGTGATCGATGGGCGGGTGCCGCGCATCGTCGTGGTCGGCTTCGGCCCGGTCGCCGCCCGCCTCGTGGACGAACTGCTGCCCGCCGTGCGTGCCGGGCGGCTGGCGTTGACCGTGCTCGGCGAGGAAGCGCACGCCGCGTACAACCGTGTGCTCGTGGCCGATCTCGGCGTCGGGCGCACCACCGTCGACGCCATGATGCTGGCCGAGCCCGCCGAGCTGGCCGCGGCCGGCGTCGACGTCCGGCTCCGCACGGCGGTGCGGCACGTGGACCGGGCCCGGAAGCTGGTCCGGCTCGAGGACGGGACGGCGGTGGGCTACGACCGGCTGGTGTTCGCGACCGGCGCCCGCGCCGTCGTGCCGAACCTGCATGGGCTCAACCCGGACCCGCACACCGACCCCGGGCTGCCGGCCGGCGTCATCGCGTTGCGCGACGTCGCCGACGCGGCGGTGCTGCGCCGCGCCGTCACGGGCGGGCACCGCATCGTCGTGCTCGGCGGCGGCATCCTGGGCCTGGAGGCGGCGCTGGCCGCCGCGGACGAGGGCGCCGAGGTCACGATCGTCCACCACGGGCCGCACACGCTGGCCCGCAGCATCGACGCCGGCGCCGGGCACGTCCTGTCCGCCACGTTGCGCGCCCGCGGGGTGCGAATCGTCGCGGACGCCCGCTCCACTGCGGTGACGCTGCGCGCCAGCGGTGACGGGACGGCGTCGTTCGCGGCCCTGAAACTCGACGACGGACAGGAGATCCCCGGCGACCTGCTGCTGCTCTCCTGCGGCGTGCGCCCGCGCATCGAACTGGCCGAGGGAGCGGGCCTGGCCACCGACCGCGGCATCCTCGTCGACCACGGGCTGGCCGCCCACCACGACGAGGACGTGTTTGCGATCGGCGACTGCGCAGAGATCCGGTGCCTGGCGGCCGGCTGCGCCGAATGTGCCGCCGCGCCGAGCCCCTCCGGGCTGATCGGGCCCGGCTGGCGGCAGGCCGAGCACCTGGCCGCGCGGCTGCTGCGCCCGGTGTCATCCGTGCAGGCGTTGCCGGCCGAGCCGGCACCGGTCATGCTCTTGAAGGCGCGCGGCGTGGACGTGGCGGCGGCCGGGGACGTCACGGCCGGCCCGTTCGACGACGCCTGTCTCGACGGTGGCCCGCTCCGGGTCAGCCAGTGGGCCGACCCCGAGCACGGGCGCTACGTCAAGATGGTGACGCGCGGCGGCGTGCTGGCCGGGTTGGTGTGCGTGGGCCTGCCGCGCACGGCCGCCGAACTGGTGTTGCTGTACGAGCGCGGCGCGGAACTGCCGGCGGACCGGTCGGTGCTGCTGCGCCTGGACGGGCCGGACCGGCCGCCGGCCGGTGCGGCGACCGCCGGCGCCGCGGATCCGGCCCGCACCGTGTGCCGGTGCGCCGGGGTCGGCGGCGCGGCGATCGACGCCGCCGTCGCCGACGGCTGTGCCAGCGTGGCGGACGTGGCGGCCCGGACCCGGGCGGGCACCGGCTGCGGCGGCTGCCACGGCGACATCCGGGCCCGGATCGAGGCGCACTTCCAGCCGGCCGTTGCGCCGAGGTAGCGTCATCGCGTCGAAGTAGCGGAACATATGCCGACCCCGTCGGCGGTTTGACGCTACCTCGGCGCGTTATGGGTTTCCACGGGCTCGCGCGTGGCCTACATGTGCACGTGCAGGCGGCGGGCGGCCTCGGAGATGGACCCGGACAGCGACGGGTAGACGGTGAACGTGTTGGCCACGTCGTCGACATGCAGGTTCTGTGTCACGGCCATGGCGATCGGGAAGATCAGCTCGGACGCGCCCGCGCCGACCACCACCCCACCGATCACCGTGCCCGAGCCCTTGCGGGCGATGATCTTGACGAACCCGTCCTTGAAGTTGCGCATCTTCGCCCGGGCGTTCGTGTGCAGGGACAGCTTCACCACGTCGCCCTGGTACCGGCCGGCCGCCAGGTCGGCCTCGGACACGCCGACGGACGCGATCTCCGGGGACGTGAAGATGTTCGATGACACCCGGTTCAGGATCAGCGGCTGGACGCGGTCGCCGAGCAGGTGCGCCACGGCGATGCGGCCCTGCATGGCCGCCACGGACGCCAGTGCCAGCACGCCGGTGCAGTCGCCGGCGGCGTAGACGTTCGGCGCGCTGGTGCGGGAGACGCCGTCGACCTTGATGTGGCCGCTGGGCGTCAGGTCGACGCCGGCAGCCTCCAGCCCCAGGTTCGTCGTGTTCGGGATGGAGCCCACGCAGACCAGGCAATGCGTGCCGGCGACCCGGCGCCCATCGCCCAGGGTGACGACGACGCCGTCGTCCGTGCGTTCCACCGACTGTGCCCGCGAACGCGCCAGCACCGTCATGCCGCGCCGTTCAAACACGCCCTCGAGGACGGCGGCGGCGTCGGAGTCCTCGCCGGGCAGCACCTGGTCGCGGCTGGAGATGAGCGTGACCTTCGAGCCCAGGCCGTTGTAGGCGGAGGCGAACTCCGCGCCGGTGACCCCGGAGCCGACGACGATCAGCTCCCGGGGCAGTTCCTTCAGGTCGTAGATCTGCGCCCAGTTCAGGATGCGTTCGCCGTCCGGCTGGGCCGTGGCGAGTTCGCGCGGGTGCGCGCCGACGGACACCAGGATGGCATCGGCCCTGACGATCTCCCGCGTCTCGCCGCGGTCCACGTCGATGGTGTGGTTGTCCAGCAGGGTCCCGTGGCCGATGATGATGCGCACGCCCATGCGCTCGAGGCCCTCGCGGATGTCCGCCGACTGGTCCCGGGCCAGGCCGAGCAGGCGCTCGTTGACCATCTTCAGGTCCGCGTGCATGAGCGGCTGGCCCTCGCCGGCGCTGAAGTGGACGCCCAGCTCGGCCAGGTCCAGGCTGCGGGTCATGGCGTCCGCCGTGGCGATGAGCGTCTTGGACGGGACCACGTCGCTGAGCACGGCCGAACCGCCCAGTCCGGCCCGCTCGATGATCGTCACCCGCGAGCCGAGGGAGGCGGCGACCATGGCGGCCTCGTAGCCGCCGGGGCCGCCGCCGAGGATCGCAAGGCTGGGTACGGCGAGGGAGTTGGAAAGTTCCTGTTGGGTCGTCACAATTGAACATTCTCGCCTATCGCACCGCGCGGCTCCAACCCGCTACGTTGGTCCAATGAACTCTTTGCCCGACACCAGTGACATGCCCGCCGGACAGGGCGCGGCCGACCCCTTCGAGCTGGCCGGCACCGCGGCCGCGCACATCGCCGGGGCCACCGGCGTGGCCGCGCACGACATCGCCCTGGTGTTGGGCTCCGGCTGGGGCGCGGCGGCCGAGCTGATCGGCGAGACGACGGCCACCCTGGACGCCGCCGGCATCCCCGGCTTCGCTGCCCCCGCCGTGGCCGGCCACGTCGGCACGATCCGGTCCGTGCTGACCGCCGGCGGCAAGCACGCCCTGGTGCTCGGCGCGCGCACCCACTACTACGAGGGCAAGGGGGTGCGCGCCGTGGTCCACGGGGTGCGCACCGCCGCCGCCGCCGGCGCGAAGACGCTCGTACTCACGAACGGCTGCGGCGGGTTGAACCCGGACTGGACGCCCGGCACGCCCGTGCTCATCAGCGACCACATCAACCTGACGGCCGCATCCCCGCTGGAGGGCGCCACGTTCGTGGACCTCACCGACCTGTACTCGTCCCGGCTGCGCACCCTGGCCCGCGGCATCGACCCGACCCTGGCCGAGGGCGTGTACGCGCAGTTCACCGGCCCGCACTACGAAACCCCCGCCGAGGTCCGGTACGCAAAGCGGATCGGCGCGGACCTGGTCGGCATGTCCACGGCGTTGGAGGCCATTGCGGCCCGGCACACCGGCATGGAGGTGTTCGGCATCTCGCTCGTGACGAACCTGGCCGCCGGCATCAGCCCCGTCCCGCTCAGCCACGCCGAGGTCCTCGAGGCCGGGCAGGCGGCCGGGCCGCGCATCTCCCGCCTGCTCGCCGACATCATCGCGAAACTGTAGGGCATGCCATGACGGACGTTCACGAAACAGCCCGGCAGTGGGCGGCCAACGACCCGGACCCGGCCACCGCGGCCGCGCTGCGCGCCCTCGTCGGGGCCGCGCAGTCCGGCCACGCGGCGGCCGCCGCGGAGCTGGCCGACAGTTTTGCCGGGCCCCTGGCGTTCGGCACGGCCGGGCTGCGCGCAGCGCTGGGTCCGGGCCCGCACCGGATGAACCGGGTGGTCGTGCGCCGGGCCGCCGCGGGCGTGGCGGCTCACCTTTGGGCGTTGGCGGCAGCGGACGACGGCGGCGCCTCCTACGTGCCGCGGGCGGTGGTCGGGTACGACGCACGGCACAATTCGGACGTGTTCGCGCGGGAGAGCGCGGCCATCTTCACGGCCGCCGGGATCGAGACGTTCCTGCTGTCGGCCGCGCTGCCCACACCGGTGCTGGCCTACGCGGTGCGGGCGCTCGGCTGTGAGGCCGGCGTCATGGTCACGGCCAGCCACAACCCGCCGGCCGACAACGGCTACAAGGTGTACCTGGGCGGGCGGGCCGTGGAAGACGCGGCCCGCGGCGTGCAGATCGTCGCCCCGCACGATTCCGCCATCGCCGCACACATCGCGGCCGTGTCGGACACGGCGAGCGCCGGCGACGTCTCCGCCATTGCGCTGGCCGCGGACGGCTGGACCGTAGTGGGCGGCGACCTGGTCGCGGACTACCGGGCCGCCGTCGTCCGCCTGGCCGACCGGGCCGCGCATCCGGCCCGGGACCTGCGGATCGTGCACACGTCCATGCACGGGGTGGGCGGCGAGACCGCACCGGCCATCCTGCGCGCGGCCGGTTTCACGGACGTGGCGGTGGTGCCCGCACAGGCCGATCCCGACCCCGACTTCCCCACCGTCGCATTCCCCAACCCGGAGGAGCCCGGCGCGCTGGATCTGGCCCTGGCGCTGGCCGCCGAGGTAGGGGCGGACATCGTGCTGGCCAACGACCCCGACGCGGACCGCGTCGCCGTGGCCGCCTGCGACCCGGCGACGGGCGCCTGGCGGGTGCTGCGCGGCGACGAGGTGGGCGCGCTGCTGGGCGTGCACCTCGCCGCCTCGGCCCGGGTGTCGGCGCAGCCGGGCGCCGTGTTCGCGAACTCGATCGTGTCCTCGCGGCTGCTGGGCAAGGTCGCCGCGGCGCGCGGGATCGCGCACGCGCAGACGCTGACCGGGTTCAAGTGGATCTCACGCGTGCCGGGGCTGGCGTTCGGGTACGAGGAGGCGCTGGGCTACTGCGTGGCGCCCGAGCTGGTCCGGGACAAGGACGGCATGTCCGCCGGGCTGCTCGTGGCCGAGCTGGCCGCCGAATTGAAGGCCTGCGGCCGCACGCTGTTCGACGTGCTGGACGACCTGGCGCTGGCCCACGGCCTGCACGCGGGCGAGCCGCTCAGCGTGCGGGTGGCCGGCTTGGACGTCCTCGGCACCCTGATGTCGCGGCTGCGCCGGGCCGGCCCGGCGTCGCTGGACGGGGCGCCCATCGCACGGTTCACCGATCTGTCGGCGGGATCGGACGCGTTGCCGCCCACCGATGGCTTGCTGTACGAGAGCGCCCATGGCGCCCGGGTCATCGTCCGGCCCAGCGGCACCGAGCCCAAGCTCAAGTGCTACCTGGAGGTCGTGGTCCCCGTGGCGTCCCGGGCCGGGCTGCCGGCTGCCAAGGCGGAGGCGCAGCGCCAACTGGCCGCCGTCGCGGCCGATGTGCGCGCCGCCCTGGGTGGGGCCGGGGACTTGCGAGCAGCGCGAGGCCGTCCGGGTCAGAGCGCGACCTCGACGACGCCGTCCACGACGCGCACCCGGTAGGTGCCCAGCGCCAGGTCCGGGGCGCCGAAGCACTCCCCCGTGGCCAGGTTGTACACCTCCTTGTGCAGCGGGGACGCGATGGTGGGCGCGTGGCCGCGGGAACCGACGATGCCACGCGCCATGACGTGCGCGTGCGTCGCCGGATCGGCCTGGGCGACGGCGAACACGTCGTCGGCCCCCACCCGGAACAGGGCGACCTGGCGGCCGCCGACGAGTGCCGCCTCGCCCCACGAGTCGGTCAGCTCGGCGAGCCGGCAGACACGGTGCCAGCGGGGCGCATCCGTCGCGGCGGCGTGCGGTGATTGGATGGCGAGTGCCTGCATGGCGGCTTCCCTTCGACGGTGGTTGAACCTTCACGAACGGTTTTCATGAACACCGGCCACGCTACGCACGCCGTGTTTCCGCCGGCGCGCCGGCTCGTGTCGGGCAGGTAACACTTCCCTCACCGGGTTCCGCGACCGCCGGGAAGGGGAAAGTTAACCGCCGGAAACACTGGTGAAATGGCCGGGTAATGACCGGTCTCTAGGCTCAAGGGACCAGTCGATCGAAAGGCACCGACCATGAGCCAGCCCCGGAACGCCGCCACCTTGCCTCATCCCGAAACGCCGCGGCGCGTCGTCGTGGCCGGCGGCGGCCCGGCCGCGCACCGCTTCGTCGAGGCCATGCATGCCCGCGGCCTGGCCGGGTGGGAGATCACGGTGCTGGCCGAGGAGGCCCACCGCCCGTATGACCGGGTCGCGTTGAGCCGGGCCCTGGCCGCCATGGACACCGACCTGACACTCGGCGACGCGGCGATGTGGGACCACGACGCGCTCACGCTGGCCGCCGGCACGCGCGCCACGGCCGTCGATCCGGGCGCCCGGGTGGTGCATGCGACGTCGGCGGACGGGCGCGCCACCAGCCACGCCTACGACCACCTGGTGCTGGCCACCGGGTCCGACGCGGCCCGGCTGACGATCCCGGGCGCCGAGCACGCGCACGTGTACCGGACCCTCGATGACGTGTGGTTTCTGAACGCCGAGGTGGCCCGGCTCACCGAGGTCCTGGGCCGGCAGGTCCGCACGGCCGTGATCGGCGGCGGGCTGCTCGGGCTGGAGGCGGCCGCCGGATTGATCGCACTCGGCGCCACCTCGGTCGTCATCAACGGCGCCGGCTGGCTCATGAACGCCCAGCTGGACGAGGGCGCCGGCCAGGCGCTGGGCCGGCTGGTCGCCGCCAAGGGGATGTCCGCGACCGCGGGCGTGTACCCGGCCCGGATCCAGACGGACGACGCCGGCATGGTCACCGGGGTGCTGATGGCCGACGCCGCGGTGGTCGCCGCCGACCTCGTGGTGGCCGCCGTCGGCGTGCGGCCGCGCGACGAGCTGGCGCGAACGGCCGACGGTGGCGCCGCGCACGGGTTTGAGCTGGGCCCGCGCGGCGGCGTCGTCATTTCCGACAGCTGCGCGACCGGCGTCCCCGGCGTGTGGGCCATTGGCGAGGTCGCCAACTTCGACGGCAGGTGCCTGGGCCTGATCGCCCCCGCGAACACCATGGCCGAGATCGTCGCCGACCGGCTGCACGGCGGCGACGCCACGTTCCCCGGCTTCGACACGGCGACGAAACTGAAGCTCTCCGGCGTGGACGTGGCCAGTTTCGGCGACGCGTTCGCCCGCACCGAGCACAGCCTGGAGGTGGTGTACGCGGACCCGGCACGCGGCGTCTACCAGAAGATCGTCACGAGCCCGGATGCGAGGACGCTGCTCGGGGGCATCTTCGTCGGCGACGCCACCCCGTACACGTCGTTGCGTCCGCTGCTGGGCCGGACGCTGCCGGCCGAGCCCGGCGCGTTCCTGTCGGCGGCCGGCGGCGGCGCGCCGGAGACCGAGCTGCCGGACGAGGCGATCCTCTGTTCGTGCAACAACGTCCCGGCCGGCGCCATCCGGGACGCGGTGCACGCCCGCGGCGGCTGCGATGGTTCGGAGCCCGTCCGCGACCTGCCGGAGCTGAAAGCGTGCACCCGGGCAGGCACGCAGTGCGGATCCTGCGTACCCTTGTTGAAGAAACTGCTCGAGGGGGAACTGACCAAATCCGGCATCGCGGTCTCCAAGGCGTTGTGCGAACACTTCGCCATGTCCCGGGCCGAACTGTTCGAGGCCGTCCAGGCGCTGGAACTGGCCGGCTTCGAGGACATCCTGGCCCGCTTCGGCACCGACGAGACGGCCCGGACCGGGCGCGGCTGCGACATCTGCAAGCCGACCGTGGCCTCCATCCTGGCCAGCCAGCGCGGCGAGTACGTGCTCGACGCCGGGCGCGGCACGCTGCAGGACACGAACGACCGCGCCCTGGCCAACATGCAGAAGGACGGCACCTACTCGGTGGTGCCGCGCATCCCGGGCGGGGAGATCACCCCGGACAAGCTGGCCGTCATCGCCCAGGTCGCCCGGGACTTCGGGCTGTACACGAAGATCACCGGCGGCCAGCGGATCGACCTGTTCGGCGCCCGGCTGGAGCAGCTGCCGCAGATCTGGAAGATCCTGGTCGACGCCGGCATGGAGTCCGGCCAGGCCTACGGGAAGTCCCTGCGCACGGTGAAGTCGTGCGTCGGCTCCACCTGGTGCCGGTTCGGCGTGCAGGACTCGGTGGCCATGGCCATCACCCTGGAGCTGCGGTACCGCGGCCTGCGCAGCCCGCACAAGCTCAAGCTCGGCGTGTCCGGCTGCGCCCGCGAATGCGCCGAGGCGCGCGGCAAGGACGTGGGCGTCATCGCCACGGCCGACGGCTGGAACCTGTACGTCGGCGGCAACGGCGGCGCCACCCCGGCGCATGCCCAGCTGCTCGCCAAGGACCTCGACGACGCCACGCTCATCAGCTACATCGACCGGTATCTCATGTACTACATCCGCACGGCCGACCGGCTGCAACGCACGGCGCGCTGGCAGGAGGAGCTCCGCGGCGGGCTGGCGCACGTCGTCGACGTGGTCGTCAACGACTCGCTCGGCATCGCCGCCGACCTGGAGTCCGCCATGGCCCGGCACGTGGACGGCTACGAGGACGAATGGGCGGCCACGCTGGCCGACCCGGACCGGCTGCGCCGCTTCCGCTCCTTCGTCAACGCCCCCGACACGGCCGACGATTCGATCGCGTTCGTGCCCGAGCGCGGCCAGATCCGTCCGGCCACGGCGGCCGAGAAGGCGGACCGCGACGGGCGCGTGCTGTTCCCGGCGACCATCGGCGTCCGGCCCGCGGACGCAGCGGACTGACCAGGAGGACCCCCATCATGACCACTGAACACTGCTCCGGCGGCATCACGCTCGTCGGCGGCGGGCCGGGTCCCGCCGACCTGCTCACGGTGCGTGCCGTCACCGCGCTCCGGCGCGCCGACGTCGTCTATTTCGACCGGCTGGGTCCCACCGACGACCTCGCCGCGCTGGCCCCGTCCGCCACCTTCGTCGACGTCGGCAAGACGCCCGGGTGCCATAAGGTGCCCCAGGAGGAGATCCAGGCCCGCATGGTGGCCGACGCCCGGGCCGGGCTGGCCGTGGTCCGGCTGAAGGGCGGGGACCCGTTCGTGTTCGGCCGCGGCGGCGAGGAGGTGGCGGCGGCCGTGGCGGCCGGCATCCCGGTCACGGTGGTGCCGGGCGTGTCCAGCGCCGTCGCCGTGCCGGGTGCGGCCGGCATCCCCGTCACGCACCGGCAGGTCAGCCGGCTGTTCACGGTCGTGTCCGGGCATGCGCCATTGTCGCCCGCCGAGTACACGCACCTGGCCGGGCTGGGCGGCACCGTCGTCGTGCTCATGGGCATCGGCACACTGCCGGCCCTGGCCGCCGGGCTGGCCGCGGCAGGGCTGCAGCCGCACACGCCGGTGGCCGTCGTCGAGCGCGGCTTCAGCGACACCCAACGCACGACGACGGCGACACTGGGTACGATTGTCAGCGCGGCCGCGACGTGCCGCAATCCCGCGGTCATCGTGATCGGGGCCGTCGTGGGCCTGTCGCTTTTCGACGCGGACGGCCCCGGCGGCCTGCCGGTTGACGTGTTCGCGCCTACCGGCCTGCAACCAGCGTAAGGGGACCCCATGACCGACTACCCGGACATTGCCGGACCCGTCGCGGCCGGGACCCCGCCGCTGGCCGGTTTCCGGATCGGCGTGACCGCGCACCGGCGGGCCTCCGACCTGATCGAGGCGCTGGAGCGGCGCGGCGCCGAGGTGCTGCATGCACCGGCACTGAGGATCGCCCCGGTGGCCGATGACAACGCCCTGTTGGAGGACACCCGCCGGGTGATCGCCACCCGGCCGAACATCGTCATGGTCACGACCGCCTACGGCATGCGCCGCTGGTGCGAGGCAGCCGACGCGGCCGGCCTGGGCGAGGACCTGCTGGAGGTGCTGGAGCGGGCCCGGATCTTCGTGCGCGGGCCCAAGGCGCGTGGCGCGGTGCGTGCGGCCGGGCTGTCCGACGCCGGCATCAGCAGCGACGAGACGACGGCGACGTTGACGAACCTGGTCATCGCCGCCGGCGTGCGCGGCCACACGACGGCCGTGCAGGTGCACGGGTACACGGACGTCACCCAGCTCGACCGGCTGCGTGCCGCGGGCGCCGAGGTGCTGACCGTGACCCCCTACCGGTGGGTGAGCGCGCAGGAGGACGACCGGCTGCCGCAGCTCATCGACGCCGTGTGCCGGCGGGAGCTGGACGTGCTGACGTTCACCAGTGCCCCGGCCGTGGACGCCATGTTGAGCACGGCGGCCGAGGCCGGCCGGCGGGACGAGTTCCTGGCCGCCCTGGGCGCCGGGGCCGGTGACGGGCCGGCCGTGGCGACCGCCGTCGTCGGACCCGTGACGGGGGCCCCGCTGCTGGCGGCCGGCGTCACGCCGCTGGTGCCGGCGCGGTTCCGGATGGGTGCGCTGATCCGGCTGGTGTGCGAGCACCTGGAGGCGACGGCAGTGGCGCGGCTGCAGACCCGCGACGGGCTCGTGGAGGTGCGCGGCCGGGCCGTGCGGATCGACGGCAACGCCGTACCGCTGGCCCCGGCGCCGCTGGCCTTGTTGCGCGAGCTCATGGCGGCGGACGGCGCCGTGCTGTCCCGCGAGGCATTGTGTTCCGGGCTGGGGCTGGGCGAGTCCGACAACGCGCTGCACATGGCCGTCAGCCGGCTGCGCGCCGCCCTGCCCGACCCCGGCCTCGTCGAAACGGTGGTCAAGCGCGGCTACCGGCTGCGGATCTGAGATCCGGCGGTCGAGCCCGTCGGTGATTGAGCCCGTCGAAATCGGGTCTCGATGCTCAATCACCGAGACGGTAGCGCGGCGCCCCGAACGACTGCGCCACGTTGACGAGGTCCCCGGCGGGTCCGTGCAGCACCCTGCCGCCGGTCCACACGGCCCGCATGCGCCGGGTCAGGTCAAGCCCGGAGACGGGCACCTCCACGAGCTCCCCGGCGGCGAGCGCGGGCCCGACGGCCAGGTCGCTGAGCACGGCCGCGCCGGCGCCGGACGCGACGGCGATCCGCACGGCCGCATTCGAGGTCAGCTCCAATACCGGCGGCACGGGGTCGAGGCCGCGCAGGGCCGTATCCAGCGTGACCCGCGTGCCGGAGCCCGGCTCACGGACCACAAGGGGCGCAGCGGCCAGCTCCGAAGGCGTCAACGCCCGGCCCAGCCCCGCCCACGGATGCCCCGGCGCCACGACCACCACGAGCCGGTCGACGGCGACGTCGAGCCGGTGGAACCCGGCCGGCACGTCGGGCGATTCGACGAAGCCGACGTCGACGGCGCCGCGGGACAATCGTTCGAACACGACCGTGGAGTTCTCCACCTCCAGCGCCACCCGCACGTCCGGCGATTCACGGCGCAGCGCCGCCAGCCACCCGGGCATGAGGTAGTCGCCCACCGTCAGGCTGGCCGCCACCGCCACGTGCCGGCCCTGCTCGGGCCCGAGCTCGCGCGCGGCCAGCAGCAACCCGCGGGCCGCCTCGAGCGTGGCGCGGGCATGGCCGACGACGACCTCGCCCTCGGCCGTGAGCCGGGACCCGGCGGGGCGGCGGTCGAGCAGCCGCACGCCCAGGTCGTGTTCGAGCCGGTTCATCAGGCGCGTGGCATTGGGCTGGGCCATGCCGAGGGCCCGGGCCGCCGCACCCAGGCTGCCGCGTTCGGTGACGGCGACGAGCAGTTCCAGTACGCCCAGTTCGGGCCACGGCGTGGTCATATCAAAAACGATATACCCCGTTGCGCAAGTGCCGGCTACCGGCGCCGGCGCACCCGCGAAACGATGGATCCATGACACCAGACATCGCGACAGTCCAGACCCCGGCCACCCGCACGCCCTCCCGTGTCGCGACGTACCGGGCGTCCGCCCGGGGCTTCATCTCCTCGTGGGGCCCGACCCGGGTGAGGTCGCTGGCGCCAGGACTCGCGGTGTGCGCGTTGGCCGCGGCCGCCTCGTTGACCGTCGGTGCCGTCTGGCCGGGCACGAGCACCATGCTCGTCGCCATCGTCATCGGCGCCCTGCTGCGCAACCTCGTCCCGCTGCCGGCCGCCCTGGCGCCCGGATTCAACTACGCGGCCAAGACCCTGCTGCGCGCCGGCGTCGTGCTCCTGGGCTTCCAGTTGCTGCCGGCCGACGTGCTGGGACTGGGGCCGGGCATGATCGCCGTCGTCGTCGCCATCGTGGGGCTGGGCATCTCCGGCACGCTGTTGATGGGTCGCTGGCTGGGGCTCAGCCCCACCCAGCGGCTGCTGATCGCCTGCGGGTTCTCCATCTGCGGCGCGGCCGCCGTGGCCGCCGTCGACGGGGTGATCGAGACGAAGGACCGCCGTGAGGTGCTGACCGCCGTCGCCCTCGTGGTCATCTTCGGCACGGCCATGATCCCGCTGTTGCCGGCGGCCGCGGCGGCGCTGGGCCTGTCCTCGCACACGTCCGGGCTGTGGGCCGGCGGCGCTATCCACGAGGTCGCCCAGGTCGTCGCGGCCGGCGGCACCATCGGCGGCGCCGCCCTCGGCGTGGCCGTGATCGTGAAACTGGCCAGGGTGCTCATGCTGGCCCCCGTCATGACGATCGTGAGCCTGCAGCAGCGCCGCGCCCTGCGCCTGGCGGACGGCGGGCGGACCAACAGCACCTCGCGCCGGCCGCCCATCATGCCGTTGTTCGTGTTCTCATTCATCCTGATGATGACCCTGCGCGCCACAGGCTGGCTGCCGGCCGGCGCCCTGGACTGGGCCAAGACCGGGGAGGGCGCGCTGCTGGCCGCCGCCATGTTCGCGCTGGGCACCGGCGTGCACGTGAAGTCACTGCTGGCGGTCGGCGTCCGGCCCTTCATCCTGGCCGCCGGCGCCACCATCCTGGTGGCCGGGATCGCCCTGGCCGGGGTGCTCCTCGCGGGCTGAGCGCGCTGTGGCACGATTGGGCGTAAGACTCCTACCGGAAGGCCGCACCATGACCTCTCACACCGATTCCCGGGACGCCGGCACCACCCCCGACCTGGCCCGCTACATCGACCACACGCTGCTGGCGCCCGAAGCCAGCGAGGCGGACATCCTGCGCCTGTGCGCCGAGGCCGCCGAGCACCACTTCAAGTCCGTGTGCGTGAACCCCGTGTGGGTGCGCACGGCGCACCGGGCCCTGAGGGGCACCGGCGTGCTCACCTGCACGGTGGTCGGGTTCCCGCTCGGGGCCACCAACACGGATGTGAAGGTGTTCGAGGCCCGCAGCGCCACCATGGACGGCGCCGACGAGGTCGACATGGTCATCAACATCGCCGCCGCCCGGGCGCTGGACAACGAGACGCTCGTGGAGGACATCTCCGCCGTCGCCGACGTCGTCCACGGCGCCGACTCGCTGCTGAAGGTCATCATCGAGACGTCCCTGCTCAGCGACGACGAAAAGGTCTTCGCCTGCCAGGCCGCCGTCGAGGCCGGCGCAGACTTCGTCAAGACGTCCACCGGTTTCAACGGGGGTGGGGCGACGACGGCCGACGTCGCCCTCATGCGCCGCACCGTCGGGCCGGACGTCGGGGTGAAGGCCTCCGGCGGGGTGCGCAGCCGCGAGGACGCGCTGGCCATGATCGACGCCGGCGCCACCCGCATCGGCGCCAGTTCCGGCATCGCCATCGTCACCGGCGGCACGGGCGCCTCCGCCTACTGATCCATACTAAGATCGAAGGCGATACCAGCGCGCCGGACCCCGGTGCATTCGTCGTGAGTCCCCGGTACGGGGCGAGGAGGAACCATGTCCGACATCGGATACCAGCGTGAGCACAACCTGGGCCAGACCGTCATCCTGTTCATCATCTTCTTGGCCCTGTTCCTGGGCGGCATCTTCGCGTTCAGCTTCTGGTCGCTGTTGAACGTGTGGCCGGGTGTCATCGGCATCGGCCTGTGCTTCCTGTCGCTGGTCATCCCGATGACCTGGATGGGCCGCTCAGACTCCGCCGGGGAGTAACCGGCACCGGCCCCGGTGATTGAGCCCGTCGAAATCACCAGGTCTCGACAGGCTCGACCCCCGGCCCCGGTCTCGCTCCCCAGCCGCTCCCACTGCTCGCAAGCTCGCAGCGGGTCCCTCGCGGCCGTGGGCCCAGGCTCGACCACCGGCGTCAGGCGGGCACCGGAGAAACGTCGAAGATGGCCTCCAGCACGCCGCCGGCCCACGTAAGCACCGCGGCGTCGGCCAGGTCGCGCCCGCCCACGCGGGCCGTCTTCGGCTTGGGCACCAGCACCGCGTTCAGCGCCGGCTTCACCATGGCGCCCGGGTACATCCGGTTCAGCCGCATGACCTTGGACTCGGGCAGGTCGGCGGGGGCGAACTTGATGAAGTTGCCTTGCATGGCCACGTCGGTCAGCCCGGCCGCCCGGGCCCGCACCTTGAACCGGGCCACCGCCAGCAGGTTCTCCACGGCGGCCGGCGGCTCCCCGTAGCGGTCCACGAGCTCGTCCCGGATCTCGTCGATCGCGGTGTCCGTGACCGCGGCGGCCAGCTTCCGGTAGGCTTCCAGCCGCAACCGCTCCCCCGGCACGTAGTCGTGCGGCAGGTGCGCGTTGACCGGCAGCTCGATCTTCATCTCGGCGGCCCGTTCCTCGCCGTCGCCGCGGTATTCGGCCACGGCCTCGCCCACCAGCCGGATGTACAGGTCGAACCCGACGCCCTGGATGTGCCCCGACTGTTCCCCGCCGAGCAGGTTGCCGGCGCCGCGGATCTCCAGATCCTTCATGGCCAGCTGCATGCCGGCGCCCAGCTCATTGTGGGCGGCCACGGCCTTCAGCCGCTCCAGCGCCACCTCGCCCAGCGGCTTCTCGGCCGGGTACAGGAAGTATGCGTACGCCCGTTCCCGGCCGCGGCCCACGCGCCCGCGCAGCTGGTGCAGCTGGGACAGCCCGTAGTTGTTGGCCCGGTCAACGATCAGCGTGTTGGCGTTGGAGATGTCCAGGCCGGTCTCGATGATGGTGGTGCACACGAGCACGTCGAAGCGCCGCTCCCAGAAATCGACGATCATCTGCTCCAGCCGGGACTCGCTCATCTGGCCATGGGCGACGGCGATGCGCGCCTCCGGGACGAGCTTGGCGATGTCGGCGGCCGTCCGCTCGATGGTGGACACCCGGTTGTGCACGAAGAACACCTGGCCCTCGCGCATGAGCTCGCGCCGGATGGCCGCCGTGACCTGCTTGTCCGTGTAGGCGCCGACATAGGTGAGGACGGGGTGGCGTTCCTCGGGAGGGGTGGCCAGCGTGGACGTCTCGCGGATGCCCGTCATGGACATCTCGAGCGTGCGCGGGATCGGCGTGGCGCTCATGGCCAGCACGTCGACGTTGGTGCGCATCTTCTTCAGCGCCTCCTTGTGCTCGACGCCGAAACGCTGCTCCTCATCCACGATGACCAGGCCCAGGTCCTTGAACCGCACGTCCGTGGACAGCAGCCGGTGGGTGCCGATGACGACATCGACGGAACCGGTGCGCACGCCCTCCATGGTGTCCTTCGCCTCCTTGCCGCTCTGGAACCGGGAGAGCGCCTTGACCCGGATGGGGAAGCCGGAGAATCGTTCGTTGAACGTCTCGAAGTGCTGCTGGGCCAGCAGCGTGGTGGGCACCAGCACGGCGACCTGCTTGCCGTCCTGCACGGCCTTGAACGCGGCGCGCACGGCGATCTCGGTCTTGCCGTAACCGACGTCGCCGGAGATCAGCCGATCCATGGGGACCTCCTTCTCCATGTCCGCCTTGACCTCGTTGATGGCGGTGAGCTGGTCGGGCGTCTCGACGTACGGGAACGCCTCCTCCAGCTCGCGCTGCCAGGGCGTGTCCGGGCCGAACGCGTGCCCCCGGCTGGCCATGCGCGCCGAGTACAGCCGGATCAGTTCCCCGGCGATCTCCTTGACGGCCTTGCGCGCCTTGTTCTTCGTGTTCGACCAGTCGGAGCCGCCCATCTTCGACAGCGCCGGCGCGTCACCGCCCACATAGGCGGTGATCTGGTCCAGCTGGTCGGTGGGCACGAACAGCCGGTCGCCGGGCGCGCCGCGCTTCGACGGCGCGTATTCGAGCACCAGGTACTCGCGCAGGCCCGTGGTCGAGCCGCCCCCGGTGGCCGAGCCTGTTGAGACCTTGCGCGCGATCAGCTCGACGAACTTGCCGATGCCGTGCTGTTCGTGCACCACGAAGTCGCCGGCGTGCAACTGGAGGGGGTCGACGGCGTTGCGCCGTTTCGAGGGCAGCTTGCGCATGTCGCGGGTCGAGGCGGCGGAGGCCCGGCCGAGCAGATCCGCCTCGGTGAGCAGGCCCAGCTTGAGCCCGTCGAGCACGAATCCGCGGCCTGCGTCGGCCGTCGTCACCTCGATCAGCCCCGGCGTGGGCGGGTCCTGGAGACTGCCGACGCGGGCGGCAGGGATGTCGGCGTCGTGGAACAGCTCGGCCAGCCGTTGGGCTGGGCCGGGCCCCTCGGTGGCGACGACGATCCGCCACTGGTCCCGCACGCGGGAGCCGATGAACTCAAGCATCTCCGCGACGTCGCCCTGGTAGCCGCGGGGTTCGCGGGCGGGCAGGTTGATCACGTCGACGTCGGGCAGTTCCGCGTCCTGGGTCAGCGAGGTGATGGACCACCAGCCAACCCCGTGGGCCAGCGCCGCGCCGCGCGTGTCCGCCAACGATGTGAAGCTGGCGGCGTCCAGGTCGACGCCGAGTGTCGCCAGGTCGAGCGGGGCGGCGCCGCCGTCGGATGCCGTCGACCAGGCGGCCTCGAGGAACTCGTCGTTCGTGGCCTCCAGGTCGTGGGCGCGGGAGCGCACCTTCTCCGGTTCCAGCACGACGGCGATCGACCCGGCCGGGAACAGCGAGGCAAGCGGCACCATGGCGTCCACGAGTGCGGGGGCGAGCGATTCCATGCCCTCCACGGCGATGCCGCCGGCGATCTTCTCCAGCATGCCGGCCGCGGCGGGCATGGCGTCCTTGAGCTTCGCGGCCCGGCCCATGACCGACGGCGTGATGAGGATTTCCCGGCACGGCGGGGCGTACAGCTCGGTCGGGCCGGTGGTCGAGCCTCCGGCGGTCGAGCTTGTCGAGACCCCGGTGGTCGAGACCAGCGAACGCTGGTCCGCCACGGCGAACCAGCGCATGGACTCCACCTCGTCGCCGAAGAACTCGATGCGCACCGGATGGTTGTCGGTGGGCGCGAACACGTCCAGGATGCCGCCGCGCACGGCGAACTCGCCGCGCCGGGTGACCATGTCGACGCGCGTGTACGCGGCGTCCGCGAGCCGCCGCACGACGTCGTCGAACGGCGCCTCGTCGCCCACACGCAGCCGGACCGGGACGAGCTCGCCCAGGCCGGCCACGACGGGCTGGACCACCGCGCGCACGGGTGCGACGACGACGCGAAGGTGCGTGCCGCCGTCGTGCTCGGGGTGTGCCAGCCGGCGCAGCACGGCGAGCCGGCGGCCCACCGTGTCGGAGCGCGGCGACAGGCGCTCGTGCGGCAGCGTCTCCCAGCTGGGGAACTCGGCGACGGCCTCCGCGGGCAGGTAAGCGCGCAGCGCGGCGACCGTGTCCTCCGCCTCCCGGCCCGTCGCGGTGACGGCGAGCACGACGCCGTCATCCGTTGCGGCCAGCCCGTCGGCGATCTCGGCGAGCAGGGCCGCGCGCAGACCGGCCGGGGCGCCGAATTGCAGGTCGTCGCAGCGATCCGCGGGCGCGAGCGCGGCCTGGCGGCGGACGCGGGCGAACACCGGATCCTCGGACAGGGCGGTGCGCAGGCCGTGAAGACTCATTGACGCTTGACTCCTTACATTGAACGACGCGCCCATGACCGCACTGGTTTGAACGACACTGGTTGGCACGGGGACAGCACAAAAGCCCGGAATTCGCGCGAATCCCGGGACGGGACCAGCTTACTCCGCCGACTCGCTGGGGCATCACCACCAGCCCGTCACGGTATCGTAGAGTGCTGTCCCACAACTTTTCGGAGGAACCATGGCGCTGAGCGCATCGACCATCCTGCCCGCCGACGTCCAGCGTGTCACGGACGTTTTCACGAACCAGGAATTCATCGCCCACACGTCCTTCACGGTCGGTGGCGAACTGAAGTCGTTCGAGATCAGCGGGCCGACCACGGGGGCGTTCACCACGAAGACTGTCCGCACGCTGCCGACCGACCGCATGCCGGACATCGCCCGCAAGGTGGTCGGCGCCACGCTGACCGTGACCCAGCTGGAGGAGTGGAACGCCCCGGAGGCCGACGGGTCCCGCACGGCGGCCGTGAAGCTGTCCGTGGCCGGCGCCCCGCTGGATGTGACGGCCACGCAGCGGCTCGTGGCCAACGGCGCGTCCACAACGGTGGAGCTGACCGGCGAGGTCAAGTCGTCCATCCCGTTCCTGGGCGGCAAGATCGCCAACGCGGCCGAACCGGTCGTCGGCAAGGCGCTGAACATCCAGGCCTCGCTCGCGCAGGCGTGGCTCGAGTCCCACCCGGCCTAGCCCCGCCGCGGTGGTTGAGCCCGTCGAAACCGGCCCGGATCTCGACAAGCTCGATCACCGCGGTGGTTGAGCCTGTCGAAACCGGCCCGGATCTCGACAAGCTCGATCACCGCGGTGGTTGAGCCCGTCGAAACCGGCCCGGATCTCACTCCCCAGCCGCTCCCCGCCCTCGCAAGCTCGGTCGGGCCCCTCGCGGCCGTGGGCCCAAGCTCGATCACCGCGGTCCCTACACTGGAGATTTCATAATGCAGCTTCCCGCAGCCCTGTCCTGGGTGTTGATCGTCGCCGGCGTGTGGTCGCTGGTCGTCTGGCCGCAGTTCCTGCGCCGCGCCATGAAGGACCCGCGGTCCCGCGACGCGTCCGGGGCGGCCAGCCGGTTCCTGACCGTGCACGTGATGCTTGCCTCGATCTCGATGATCCTGGGCCTGGCCACGGCTGTCGTCGGCGTCCGCACCCTCGTCGCCTGATCCCAACTGCGGCGCGGTTAAGCACCATTCCGCGCCCGGATTGGTGCTTGACTGCGCCGTAGTTTCGCCTATCCGGTCTTCTTGTCCTTGAGCAGCTGCTCGACGGCGTCATTCTTCAGCTTCAGCCAGGGCGAGTCGGCCGAGCCCTGCAGCGCCGCCTCCGGGCTGTCCGTCCGGGTCCACCACTTCGCCTCGAAAACATGCCCGTCGAACAGGATCCTCTCGCCTTGGCGGTAGACCTTGTCCGCGCTCCATTCGGGGTAGGTCCCGGCCGGGACCGTGACCTCCGGGAGGGGGCGGTCGCCGGGCAGGACGGGGCCGATGAGCCGCCAAGGCGTGCTGGCGCCGGCGAGCACCGGATTGTCCGGGACGTCGCCGCGGGTCCACCACTTGGCCTCGTACACGTTGCGCCGCCACACGGCCCGGTCCTGCGCGACGTAGGCGTTCGTTTCGTTCCAGATCGGATACGGGCTCGTGGCCGGATCGTCGACGACGGCGGTGGCGGTGCCCGTGGATGTCGCCGTCGCGTCGGGGCCGGGCAGCGGGGCGCTATCCAGCCCGGCGCCGAGAACCCGTGAAAACAGGGCCCCGCCCTGCTCGACACCGCTGCAACCGTCGGAAACCCGGGTGACGTCGGGATAGTTGGGGCTGCACGTCGCGTCCCGGTTCAGCGACCACATGGACATCCGGCCCACGCCCTTGGCGGCCGCGAATTGCTGCAGGCCCCGGGCGTCCGCCAACGTGAAGACCTCGCCCTGGACGTCGTTCTGCCCGATCATCGGGGTCAACCCGATCTTGCGCCACAGCGTTTCGTCGCCCAGCGTCCGGCCCCGGGACTGGTAGGCGCCGGCCAGTTGGGCGTGGGTCGCCGCCGCGGCGGCGGTGGATGCCTGGAGCATGCCCTGCCCGGGAGCCCGGCTGCCGCCGAAGTCCATGGTCATGACGTTGGCCCCGGTCAGATCGACGCCGGCATCCAGCATGGATCCCACCGCCGCCACACCCTCCGCGGTGAGCCCGGACGGCGCCACAGGCAGCGTCAGCCAGACGGACAGCGGCTTGCCGGCGGCGGCACGGTCCTTCTGCAGGGCAGCGATCGCCGCCGCCCGGCGTTCCAGCGACGGGCCGTCGGCCAGCGCCGCACCCTCGATGTCCAGGTCGATGCCGGTGAGGTCGTAACGGTCCACGACCTCCGCGTAGGCCGACTTCAGCTTGGCGGGGTCCGTGCAGACCGTGGCCAGCTCGTCGTTCACCTGGCCGCCGAACGAGACCGACACCCGCCCGCCCTGCTGCACCAGGCGGGCGATCCTCCGGTCCAGGTCCAGCGCCTGGCCGGCGGCCGGCAGGTCATAGGCCGAACCCCAACTCGGCCGGCAGCGATCGGTCTTGTCCGCCACGATGAAGGACAGCACCACGGACTTTGCCGGATCGGACACCGGTGACTCGAACGCGTAGGTGGGTGTTGCGGTCACATCCACATAGCCGGCGAAGATCGACGGCGACGCTGACGCCGCCCGGGCGTCCTGGAAACGACTCCACGCCACGAAACCGGCACCGGCGACGACGGCGAAAGCCAGCACCATGACCCCGAGACGGACCATGGACAGCTTTCGTCCCGGGAAACGCTTGGACACAAATACCCCCCGCATTGTTCTTTCGGTCGACCATGATTCGAGAACCGGGTTCCCTGATTGTCGCCGCCTGACGACCGCGCCGTAGACCTATTGCGCGGCTGTTGCCGACCGGCGGCTGGAACTGTTCAACGTGCATTATCATAAGGGCAAGAACCGGGACATTTTTCCACTGCGGTGAAATGACAGCGGTGAAATGTCTGTGATGACGCGCCCTGGCGCCCGATGCGCCGCGCCTTTAAGTTTGTGGGGGGAAATGCCTGAACTATTGCTCACTGCCGAGCCTGCGATGGCCGCACCGGACGGGGCCGCACCGGCAGCGGCGCGTAGGAACCAATGGGGTTCCGAACGGCGCTCGGAACCCCTGTCGATCGTGCACCCGAGACCTTCGGAGCGGAAAATCACGCTGGGGCGGCTCGGAATCGCCGTCACCATCGCGGCCTGGATTGCCTACATTATCTCCACGGTGCTCAAGCAGTTGGCCGACAACCCCAATTCCGGCTTTCGGTTCCGGTTTGAAACCGCTTCCTACGTCACCGTCGTAACATTCCTGACTTTCTCGGCGTTGATGTATCTTGTGGCCCGACAGGGCGCAATGTATCGATTCCGGGACCACCGGCGGGTGCCCCGCGGCGAACTGGACCGGCACTTTGCCGAGTACGGGGAAGCCGTCACGGTCTTGGTCCCGTCGTACGCCGAGGAGCCAAACGTCGTGCGAGCCACGTTGTGGTCGGCGGCGCTGCAGGAATTCCCGGACCTGTCGCTCGTGCTGTTGGTGGACGACCCGCCGAACCCGTCGGAGCCGGACACCGCCGCCCGCCTGGCCGCAACCCGCGCGCTGGCCGGCGATATTGCCGACGCCCTGGCCGCCCCGGCGGCGCGCGCCAACGCCGCCCTCGACGCGTTTCGCCGGCGGAGTACGCCCCGGTCCACCCCCGGCACCGCGGACCTCGTCCAGCTCATCGACGAGTATGAGGCCGCCGCCGGCTGGCTGGAGGCCATGGCCGAGGCCGAGCGGGTCGAGGACCACGTGGACGAATTCTTCGTGGACCTGGTCATCATGGGGCTGGCCCGGGAACTGCGGCTGGTCCTGCTGGCGCTGAGGTCAGCCCTGGCCCAGGACGAGGTCCCAGACCATGCCCGACTGGGCCAGCTCTATGCCCGGCTGACCTGGATCTTCAATGTCAAGACCAGGACATTCGAGCGGAAGAAGTACGCCGGCCTGTCGCATGAGGCCAACAAGGCCATGAACCTCAACGCCTACATCTCGCTCATGGGGCGGCGTTGGCGTCCCGAGGACACCGCTGGATCCGTTGTGCTCCGCCCCGTGGACGAGCCCGGGGACGCGGCCGAAACGGACCTCGACATCCCGGACAGCGCCTACCTGCTGACGCTGGACGCCGATTCGCTGCTGCTGCGCGACTATTGCCTGCGGCTGGTCTACTTCCTCGAATCCTCCGGGAACGAGCGGGTCGCGGTCACCCAGACCCCGTATTCCTCGTTCCGGGGCGCCCCGACCCGGATCGAACGCGTCGCCGGCGCCACGACCGACATCCAACATATCCTGCACCAGGGCATGACGTACTACGGTGCCACGTTCTGGGTCGGCGCCAACGCGGTCATCCGGAAGCGGGCCCTCGAGGACATCGTCGAGGTCGAGACGGTCGGCGGATTCGAGATCCGCACCTACATCCAGGACCGCACGGTCATCGAGGACACCGAGTCCAGCATTGACCTGGGCACCCACGGCTGGACACTGTCGAACTACCCCGAACGGCTCAGCTACAGTGCCACACCGCCCGATTTCGGCGCCCTGGTGGTGCAGCGCCGGCGCTGGGCGAACGGCGGGCTGCTGATCCTGCCGAAGCTGTGGACGCAGCTGCGCACCCGCCACCACTTGCGCCAGCGGATCCCCGGGCGCGAAGTGCTGCTTCGCGTGAACTACATGGCGTCCATCGCCTGGGCCAGTTTCGGATTGCTGTTCCTGTTGGCCTACCCGTACGACAGCCGTCTGCTCAGCCCGGTGGTCTTCCTGGCGGCGCTCCCCTATTTCCTGGCCATGGGCAGCGACCTGCGCGACTGCGGGCACCGTTTCAGCGACATCTTCCGCATCTATGGCTTCAACCTGGTGCTGCTGCCGGTGAACCTCGCCGGCGTGTTCAAGTCCCTCCAGCAGGCCTTCACCGGCGACAAGATCCCGTTCGTGCGCACGCCCAAGGTCAAGGACCGCACCGCGGCGCCGGCCGTCTATGTGCTGGTCCCCTACGCCATCGTCGCGTTCTCGCTGTTCACCATGTGGCGGGACGCGTCCCACGGCAACTGGGGGAACGTTGCCTTTGCCGGGCTCAACGCCGTCCTGGCGGCCGGCGCCATCCGGGCGTACGTGGGCATCCGGAACTCCGCCGTGGACATCTTCCTCGGGGCCCTGAACTGGCTGTACGTGAAGCCGAGGGAACCGGCCCGGCAGTCCGCCGTCGTCGTTCCCAAGACACCGGACGAGGTCGACTGGCAGTCCATCCTCTACCACGGCGACCGCAGGCTCAATCGCGACCTGCGCGGCGGCAATGACCGCCGGCGCCGGGTGTCGGTGCGATGACCACGGACACCTCCGCGGCGACATTGGCCCGGGACGACGCCTCGGGACCGGACACCGCCCTGGTCAGCGACGGCGGGATCCGGGTGTGGCTGGAGCCGCCGGGCATCCTGCGCGTCACCCTGCCCGAGAATGCCGCGGTCACCGGCGCCCACGCGGAGTCCGTGGCCGACCTGGTCCGGCAGCTCGCCGCGGACCGGCGGTATCCGCTGCTTCTTGACCTGACCGGGGCAACCTCGGTGAGCCGGGAGGCGCGAAAAGTGTATTGCCGCGCCGCGTCCGTCTGCGCCTACGCCCTGCTCGGGCACAGCCCGGTCGACCGGGTCCTGGCCCACTTCTTCCTGGGCACGGAGAGGCCAATGCTGCCGTCGAAGTTCTTCACCTCCGAGGCCGAGGCACTGGCCTGGCTGGAACGTCATGCCTGCCTCGACTGACGCGCTGGACCCGCGGCTGGGACGCCTGGTGGAGGGCATTGTGCAGCTGGCCGGTGGGGACCTGACCACCCGGATCGAGCCGTCCCCCGCCAGGGACGACATCGACGCCGTCATCATCGGGTTCAACCTGATGGCCGAGGAACTGCGCGCCGCCAACGCCGAACTCGAAAGGCGGGTGGAAAACCGGACCGCGCTGCTCCAGCAGGCACACCACCAGATGGAACGCATGTCGCTGACGGATCCGTTGACGAACGTGTACAACCGGCGCGCGCTGGTGATGTCCCTGGACCGGGCGATAACCGATGCCGTGGAGACTGCGGAGCCGCCGGCCGTGCTCCTGCTTGACCTGGATTCGTTCAAGGGTGTCAATGACAGCCTGGGGCACGGTGCCGGGGACCTGGTGTTGAAGATCGTCGCCCAGCGCATCCTGCACGCCGTGCGCGAGGGTGACATCGTGGCACGGCTCGGCGGTGACGAATTCGCCGTCCTGCTGCCGGCCACCTCCACCGCCCAGGCCAGGGTCGTGGCCGCCCGCATCGTGGAGTCCCTCAGCCAGAGCGTGACGGTTGATGACCGGCGGTTCAATTTCGGCGCCAGCGTCGGCATCGCGAGCCCCGAGGGAACGGACTCCGCCGAGTACCTGCTGGTCAAGGCGGATACGGCCATGTACGCCGCCAAGCGTGATGAGAATTCGAGCATCATGGCGTTCGACCCGGTCCTGCTGTATGCCCGCCAACGGCGCAGCCAGCTGGTCTCGGAGCTGCGCTCGGCAATCGACGCCGGCCAGCTGGTGCTCCACTACCAGCCCGTCGTCGAATTGGCCACCGGCCGGATCGAGGGTGTGGAGGCGCTGGTCCGGTGGAATCACCCGACGCGCGGCCTGCTCATGCCCGACGACTTCATCCCGTTGGCCGAGGAATCCGGGTCCATCGTCGACCTGGACGGTTGGGTGCTGCGTGCGGGCCTCGCCCAGCTGCGCCAATGGCAGACCACGCTGGAGTTGGACGATCGCTTCACCTTGCGGGTGAACATCTCGGCCGCGGAGCTCCAGCGGCTGGAGTTCGTCGACGACGTCCGCGCGGCCCTGGCGGCGGCGACCGTGGATCCGGCACACCTGGTGCTGGAGTTGACGGAGTCGAAACTGGTGACCGGCACCGACCTGGAACAGTACTCGCTGCGCGGTCTGCGCAACCTGGGTGTGGGACTGGACATCGACGACTTCGGCACGGGCTATTCGTCGCTCGCGTACCTGCGGAACCTGCCCATGGACGTCGTCAAGGTGGACCGGTCGCTGATCGGGGACGTGGCCACGGACGCCCGCCAGCAGCGATTCGTCGTGGCCTTGCTCGAGTTGATTCGCGCGTGCGGGATGGAGGCCGTCTTCGAGGGGGTGGAGACCCGGGACCAGGCGGAGATGTTGCGGAGCCTGGGCTGCACCAACGGCCAGGGGTTTTATTTCGGCCGGCCGGTCCCCGCCGGAGAGATCGAGGCGGTGCTGGCCGGCGCCGGCGGCCACCACCCGGTAAACTGAACCCAGGTGCGCCGGGAAGTCTGGTCGGCAAGTATATTTTCCGTACCCGCGAAACTGGAGACCCATGAAGCGCATCGAACGTCCCCACACCCTGCAACGCGGCAGCTACCCCGAATTCGTGCGCATCAGCGCCATCCTCCGCTCCGAGACCGTGGGCGGGGCCCTGCTGCTGGCGGCCACCGTCATCGCCCTGGCCTGGGCCAACTCGCCATGGTCGGCCGGGTACTTCTCGCTGCGGGACGCGACGATCGGGCCGGCCGCCCTGCATCTGGACCTGAGCCTTGGCACGTGGGCCGCCGACGGGCTGCTGGCCATCTTCTTCTTCGTCGCCGGGCTGGAGCTCAAGCGCGAATTCGTGGCCGGCGACCTGCGCAGCCCGGCCCGCGCGATCGTCCCGATCGCGGCGGCCGTTGGCGGGGTGGCCGTCCCGGCGCTGGTCTTCACGCTGGTCAACCTCACCGCCGGGCCGGGGGTGCTGCGCGGCTGGGCCATTCCGACGGCCACCGACATCGCCTTCGCGCTGGCCGTGCTGGCCGTGATCAGCACCCACCTGCCCGGGGCGTTGCGCACGTTCCTGCTCACGCTGGCCGTCGTGGACGACCTGCTCGCGATCGCCATCATCGCCGTGTTCTACCCGGGTGAGATGCACCTGCAATACCTGGCCCTCGCGCTCGCGCCGTTGGCGGCGTTCACCTGGCTGGTGCAGCGGCGGGTGCGCAGCTGGTACCTGCTGCTGCCGCTGGCGTTCGCCGCGTGGGCCCTGGTGCACGCCTCGGGCATCCACGCGACGGTGGCCGGGGTGCTGCTGGGCTTTGCCGTGCCGGTGCTGCGGTCGGCCCGCGGTGGCGGCCCCGGTGCCGGTCCCGGCCTTGCCGAACACTTCGAGCACCGCTTCCGGCCCTTGTCGGCCGGGGTGGCGGTGCCGCTGTTCGCGTTCTTCTCGGCGGGCGTGGCGGTGGGCGGTGCGGCGGGGCTGCGTTCGGCCCTGTCCGATTCGGTGGCCCTGGGCATCGTGGCTGCGCTCGTGGCGGGCAAGTTCGTCGGCGTGCTCGGCGCCACGTACGTCGTGACGAAGTCGACGCGAGCGTCACTGGCCGCCGGCCTGGCCTGGATCGACGTCGCCGGGTTGGCCCTGTTGGCCGGCGTCGGGTTCACCGTGTCGCTGCTCATCAGCGAGCTCGCGTTCGGTCACGACAGTCCGCACACCGACCATGCGAAGGTGGCCATCCTGGCCGGGTCGTTGATTTCCGCGCTGCTGGCGGCCGTCGTGCTGCGCGCCCGCAACCGGCACTACCGCCGGATTGAAGCACTGGAACGGGCCGACGACGGCGGCGTGCCGTGAGCACATCCGCGCGCCGAGTGGTCCTTGTCCTGGCCGTGCTGTATCTCGTGGCCCTGGCCGGCATCGCCTTTTGGCCCTCCCCCGTCGACAGACCAATCGACGGGGCGCTGATGCGCGTCCTGGACTGGCTGCATGGCTACGGCCTGCCGGCGTGGTTCATCGGTTACCGCAAGGTGGAGTTCGCCGCGAACATCGTTCTGTTCATCCCGTTCGGCATGCTGGCCACGCTGCTGCTGCCGGCCCGGCGCTGGTGGTTGGCCGTGGTGGCCGCCGCCGCCGTGTCCGGCGGCATCGAGACCACGCAGGGGCTGTTGCTGCCGGCACGGGTCGCCAGCTGGAGCGACCTCGTGGCGAACACGTCCGGTGCGCTGGCCGGCGCCGCGGCCATGGCGCTCATGCTGGCCCGGCTGCGCCGGGTCTGACAAGCTCGACCGCCGCCGGCGATTGAGCCCGTCGAAATCCCGGGTCTCGACGAGTTCGACCACCGGTGATTGAGCCTGTCGAAATCACACGGCCTGCCTGAGCGCGTCCTCGGCCGCCACCCAGGCGAGCATGGCGCACTTGACCCGGGCGGGGAACTTGGCGACGCCGGACAGCGCCGCGGCGTCCCCCAACACGTCCTCGTCGCCGACCACGGCGCCCCGCGACCGCATGACCACGCGGAACTGCTCGATCAACCCGGCCAGCTCCTCCGGCGTCATGCCGACGGCCAGTTCCGCCAGGATGGACGCCGAGGCCATCGAGATCGAGCAGCCGTCCCCCGACCACAGCAGCTCGCCCACCCGGGCACTTGCGGGCGTGCCGCCGTCGTCCGCGTTTTCCACCACGAGCCGCAACGTGATCTCGTCGCCGCAGACCGGGTTGAGCTGGTGGCACTGGCCGGTGCCGGCGGGCAGGTGGACGGCGGCCGCCTGGTCGTCGGTCAGCGTGGCGCCGTGCCGGGCCTTCGCCTGTTCCAGGATGATCTGCTGGTACAGCGAATCCAGGGCGCTCACCTAGGCCACCCCGAAGTAGCCGCGGACGCCGGCGACCGCGTCGAGGAACGCGTCGACGTCGTCGGTGGTGTTGTACAGGTAGGCGCTGGCACGGGTGGACGCGCTCAGCCCGAGCCGCCGGTGCAGCGGCTGGGCGCAGTGATGGCCCACCCGCACGGCGATGCCGGCCGCGTCGAGGAACTGGCCCACATCGTGGGCGTGCACGCCGGCCACCTCGAACGCGGCCAGCCCGGCCCGTTCCACCCCGGCGGCCGGACCCAGCACGCGGATGCCGTCGATCGCCTCCAGCCCGGCGACCAGGCGCTGGCCCAGTTGCGCCTCCCAGGCGTGGATGCGGCCCATGCCCGTCTCGTGCAGGTAGCGTGCGGCGGCGGCGAGCGCCACGGCCTGGGAGATCGGCTGCGTGCCGGCCTCGAAACGCTGCGGTGAGGGCAGGTATTCGGCCCGCTCCAGCGTGACCGTGGTGATCATCGAGCCGCCGGCCAGGAACGGGGGCAGCGCGTCGAGCAGCTCCGCCCGCCCGTAGAGGGCCCCGATGCCGGTGGGGCCCAGCATCTTGTGCCCGGAGAACGCGGCGAAGTCGACGCCCAGGGCCTTCACGTCCAACGGCAGGTGCGGGGCCGACTGGCACGCGTCCAGCACGACGAACGCGCCGGCCGCATGCCCCAGCGCCGCCAGTTCGGCGACCGGGTTGATGACGCCCAGGACGTTGGAGACGTGTGTGAAGGCCAGGATCCTGGTTCGCGCGCCGATGATGGACGCCGCCGCGTCGAGGTCCAGGGTGCCGTCGTCGAGGATGGGAATGTGCCGCAGCGTCGCACCGGTGCGCCGGCACAATTCCTGCCACGGGATGAGGTTGGCGTGGTGTTCCATCTCGGTCACCACGATCTCGTCGCCGGGGCCCAGCGCGAACTGCCGGGCATCCGCGCCGGTGTCGCCGACGCTGGCGTTCGAGAAGGCGTAGGCCAGCAGGTTCAGCCCGGCGGTGGCGTTGGCCGTCCAGACAAGTTCCCGGTCCGTGGCGCCGATGAACGCGGCCACCGTGGCGCGGGCGTCCTCGAACGCGTCGGTCGCGTCGACGGCCAGCGTGTGGGCGCCCCGGTGCACGGCGGAGTTGCGCTGCTCGTAGAACTCCTGCTCGGCCTCGAGCACGCAGGTCGGGTTCTGCGACGTGGCGCCGGAATCCAGGTACACGAGCGGGTGGCCGTTGACCCGTTGGCCGAGGATGGGGAAGTCATTGCGGATGCGGCGCACTTCGGCGTTCGTCAGCTCTGGGGTGTGGTCATGCGGGGCGGTAAGGGTCACCACGGTGCGCGCTCCTTGCAGGTTGCTTGCATGCTGTGCGCCGGGCATTAGGTCATGCCTGACTTCCCTAATTATTGCAGGAGTTCCAGCAGGTAGCTGCCATATCCGCTCTTGATCATCGGTTCGGCCCGAAGCCGGAGTTCGTCGTCGGTCAGGAAGCCCTGCCGCCAGGCGACCTCCTCGGGGGCGCCGATCTTCAGGCCCTGCCGGTTTTCGATGGTCCGCACGAACGTGGACGCGTCGTTGAGGTCGGCGAAGGTGCCGGTGTCCAGCCAGGCGGTGCCGCGCGGCAGCAGTTCCACGCGCAGGTCGCCGCGGGCCAGGTAGGCCAGGTTCACATCCGTGATCTCCAGTTCCCCGCGGGCGGAGGGCTTGAGCCCGGCGGCGATCTCGATGACGTCGTTGTCGTAGAAGTACAGCCCGGGCACGGCGTAGTTGCTGCGCGGGTTGGCCGGTTTCTCCTCGAGCGAGACGACGTTGCCGGCCCCGTCGAAGTCGACCACGCCATAGGCGGAGGGGTTCTTGACCCAGTAGCCGAAAATGGACCCGCCGGTGAGGTTGTCGTGCTTTTGCAACTGGGTGCCCATGCCGGGGCCGTAGAAGATGTTGTCCCCCAGGACCAGGGCGACCGTGTCGGTGCCGATGTGGTCGCGGCCCAGCACGAACGCCTGCGCCAACCCGTCCGGGGACGGCTGCTGGACGTAGCTGAGGTTGATGCCGAATTGCGAGCCGTCCCCGAGCAGGCGCTGGAACTGGTCGGCGTCGTGCGGGGTGGTGATGACCAGGATGTCCCGGATCCCGGCCAGGATCAGCGTGGAGAGCGGGTAGTAGATCATCGGCTTGTCATACACGGGCACCAGCTGCTTGCTGATGCCCAGGGTGATCGGATGCAGCCGCGAACCGGTGCCGCCCGCCAAGATGATTCCACGCATTGTTACCTCCCCATTTGCCCCGGTTGCGTGATTCCGCCCACAGCCACCACTACGCTGGGGCCATGCAGAGAATCTTGGTTACCGGGGGCGCCGGTTTTATCGGGTCGAACTTTGTCCACTATGTCATGGAACACACGGGATTCCGGGTCGTGGTGTTGGACAAGTTGACGTATGCGGGGAACCTGGCGTCGCTGGCGGGGCTGCCGGCGGACCGGGTCGAGTTCGTGCGGGGGGACGTCTGCGATGCGGCGCTGGTGGACGCCCTGGTGGCCCGGGTGGACGCGGTGGTGCACTACGCGGCCGAGTCGCACAACGACAACTCGCTGACCGACCCGTCCCCGTTCCTGCAGACGAACCTGGTGGGCACCTACACGTTGATCGAGGCGGCGCGCCGGCACGGGAGGCGGTACCACCACATCTCCACGGACGAGGTGTACGGCGACCTGGCCCTGGACGAGGCGGCCCGGTTCACCGAGGACACCCCCTACAACCCGTCCAGCCCGTACTCGTCGACGAAGGCCGGCTCGGACCTGCTGGTGCGGGCGTGGGTGCGCTCGTTCGGGCTGGCCGCGACGATCAGCAATTGCTCGAACAACTACGGCCCGTACCAGCATGTGGAGAAGTTCATCCCCCGCCAGATCACCAACGTCCTGGACGGGGTGCGCCCCAAACTGTACGGGGCCGGGGCGAACGTGCGCGACTGGATCCACGCCAACGACCATTCTGCGGCCGTGCTCGCCATCCTGGCGGACGGCGTGGTCGGGGAGACGTACCTGATCGGCGCCGACGGGGAACGCAACAACCGGGACGTGGTCGAGCTGATCCTGGCCCTGATGGGTGAACCGGCCGACGCGTACGACCTGGTCGCCGACCGGCCCGGGCACGACCTGCGCTACGCCATCGATTCGACGAAGCTGCGCACCGAACTGGGCTGGGCGCCCGCCTACGCCGATTTCGAGTCCGGCCTGGCCGCCACCATCGACTGGTACCGGGGCCACGAGGGCTGGTGGCGGCCGCAGAAGGCGGCCACCGAGGCCCAGTACGCCGGACTCGGACGCTGAGAAGGACGGATCGAGCATGGAGTACGCCAAACCCCTGGCCGCCCACCGCACGGCGATCGACGGGCTGCTGCTCTTCGACGTGCCCGTGCACGGGGACAACCGCGGCTGGTTCAAGGAGAACTGGCAGCGGGAGAAGATGCTCGCCGCCGGGCTGGCCGATTTCGGGCCGGTGCAGAACAACATCTCCTTCAACGCCGCAACCGGCACCACCCGCGGCATCCACGCCGAACCGTGGGACAAGTACATCTCCGTGGCGACCGGCACGGTCTTCGGCGCCTGGGTCGACCTGCGCGAGGGCCCGGGCTTCGGCACCCTGGTCACCGCCGAATTGGACCCGGCCACCGCCGTGTTCGTCCCGGCCGGGGTCGGCAACGCGTTCCAAACCCTGGCCGACGGCACCGCCTACACGTACCTGGTCAACGCCCACTGGTCCCCGGACGCCGCGTACAGTTTCCTGAACCTGGCCGACCCCACCGTCAACGTGCCCTGGCCCATCCCGCTGGCGCACGCCGAGCTCTCCGAGAAGGACAAGAACCACCCGTTCCTGGCCGACGTCACCCCGGTGCGCGGGAAGAAGACCCTGGTGCTCGGGGCCGGCGGCCAGCTCGGCCGCGCCCTGGCCGACGCGTACGACGGCGACCCGCGGGTCGAGTTCGCCCCGCGCCGCACGCTGGACCTCGCCGGCCCGGACGCGTTCGACGCCATCGACTGGACCGGCTACGACACCGTCATCAACGCCGCCGCCTACACCTCCGTCGACGCCGCCGAGACCCCGGCGGGCCGGGCCGCGGCCTGGGCCGTGAACGCCACCGCCGTCGCCGCCCTGGCCCGGGCCTGCACCGCGCACCGCATCACCCTGGTGCATCTCTCCAGCGACTACGTCTTCGACGGCACCGTCCCCGTCCACGGCGAGGACGAACCCCTCTCCCCGCTGGGCGTGTACGGCCAGGCGAAGGCCGCCGGCGACACCGCCGCGGCCACCGTGCCCCGGCACTACCTGGTCCGCACCTCCTGGGTCATCGGCGACGGCAACAACTTCGTCAAAACCATGGCCGGCCTGGCCGCCCGCGGCATCCGGCCCGCCGTGGTCAACGACCAGCACGGGCGGCTCACGTTCGCCACCGACCTCGCCCACGGCATCCGCCACCTGCTCGACGCGAACGCGCCATACGGCACCTACAACCTCACCAACGACGGCCCCGCCCAGACCTGGGCGGACATCGCCGCCGACGTCTACGAGCTCCTCGGCCACCCCCGCACGTCCGTCACCGGCACCAGCACCGCCGAGTACTTCGCCGGCAAACCCGACACCGCACCCCGCCCCCGCCACAGCACCCTGGACCTGGCCAAGATCACCGCCACCGGGTTCGCGCCACCACCCGCCGCGCGCCGGCTCGCCGAGTACCTCGACTCACTCAACCACAACGCAGGGACCGGCGCGTGAGCGGCGTGCGGGCCGTCGTCGTCGGCGGCGGCATCATCGGCACGGCCGTGGCCCGGGAACTGCTGCACTCCGGCACCGCCACCGAGGTCACGCTGTTCGAGAAGGAAGCCGCACTCTCCACGCACCAGACCGGGCACAACAGCGGGGTGGTGCACGCCGGGCTGTACTACGAACCGGGCGGGCTGAAGGCGACGCTGTGCCGGCGCGGCGTCGGCCTGCTGCGCGAGCTGGCCGCCCGCCGCAACGTGCCGTTCGACGAATGCGGCAAGGTCGTCGTGGCCCGCGACGAGGCCGAACGCGGGCGCCTGCACGCCATCCATGCCCGGGCCGTCGCCAACGGCGTGCCGGGGGTGCGCCTCATCGACCGGGACGAACTCGCCGTGCTGGAGCCGCATGCGCGCGGCATCGCGGCGCTGCACTCCCCCACGACCGCGATCATCGACTACCCCGCGGCCACCCGTGCGCTGGCCGCGGACTTCACCGAGGCCGGCGGCACGGTGCGGCTCGGCACGCCGGTGCGCTCGCTGACGGACGACGGCGGGCGGGTCACCGTGGAGCTGGGGACGGCCCCGGAGGTTTTCGATCTGGCGGTCAACTGCACCGGCCTGCAGTCCGACCGGCTGGCCGCGCGTTCCGGGGACGGGCGCAGCCCCCGGATCGTGCCGTTCTTCGGCGCCTACTTCCTGCTGCGCCCTGAACGCCGGGCCATGGTCAACGGGCTGATCTACCCGGTGCCCGATCCGCGCTACCCGTTCCTGGGCGTGCACCTGACCCGGCGCATCGACGGGGAAGTCATGGTGGGCCCGAACGCGTTCCTGGCCGCCGGCCGGGAGGCGTACGGGCCGTGGCGGGCCTCGGCGCGGGATCTGGCCGACGTGGCCGGCTTCGGCGGCTTCTGGCGGTTTGCGGCCGGCAACGTGCCGGCGGCGTTCCGGGAGGGCCGGACGGTGGCCAGCAAACGGGCGTTCGTGGCCGCGGCCCGCGCCTACGTCCCGGAGCTGCGGGTCGCCGACGTGGTGCCCGGGGGCCGCGGCATCCGCGCCCAGGCCATGAACGACGACGGCAGCCTGGTCGACGACTTCGTCATCACCGGTTCCCGGCGCCTGCTCCACGTGCGCAACGCCCCGTCGCCTGGGGCGACGTCGTCCATGGCGATCGCCGAGCACATCGTGCGGCAGGCGGCGGAACGGTTGGCGGCATGAGCGGGACGAATCCGTATTCGGCCTATGACCGGGGTGACAAATCAATGCACGGGAGATTGGAATTCGCCGCACATTTCCGCAATGCCGCCTGTAGGGTTTGACCATGGGAGTAAATCGACATGACAAGGTCTCGCTCGGGGGAATCGACGTTGACCTGCTCGAATTCACGGAGGCCATAGCGACCATTTCCACCCGGGCCCGCTCGCGGGACGGGCGGCCCTTGGGCGTGGTCTCGGTGAATCTGGACCACATCCACCATTTTGGTCCCGGGCAGCGGTGGCATGGCACCCTCGTCGGCCCGGAATTCCTCTTCTTGCTTGACGGGGCTCCGCTGGTCGCCCAGGCGGCGCGCAAGACCGGCCGGACCTGGCCGCGCCTGGCCGGCAGCGACCTCATCGACCCGCTCCTGGACGAGGCCGAACGGCACGGCACCCGGGTGGGGTTCCTCGGCGGCACCTCCGAAACCCATGAACTGCTCCGGGCGCGCCTGCGACAGGCGCGTCCCGACCTGCAGGTCTCGGGCTGGTGGGCCCCGGACCGGTCGGTCATCGCCGACCCCGCGGCGTCGACGGCCTTGGCGGAAGACATAAATCGCGCGGGGACCCAACTGCTGCTCGTGGGCCTGGGCAAGCCGCGGCAGGAGTTGTGGATGGCCCGCTACGGCCACCTGACCGGTGCCGGCGCCCTGCTCGGCTTCGGCGCCGCCGTCGATTTCCTCGCCGGCCGGGTCGCCCGTGCACCGCGCTGGGTCAGCGACCGGGGCCTGGAGTGGGCGTGGCGGCTGTCCCGGGAACCGGTCCGGATGGGGCGGCGCTACCTTGTCGACGGACCGGTGTCGTACATCGCCGTGCGCCGTGACAAGTCCGGGCCCGGCGGAATCCCGCAACCGGTGCCACCGCCCAGGGCCGGCGCACCGGTGACGCCGGGCGTCTTCGCCGGACCCGACGACCATGCCGCCGTCACCGCCCTGATCGTGACCTACAACAATGCCGGGGACGTGCCCCGCCTCATCGCCTCGCTCCGGGCGGAGACCGCCGACCAGCCGGTCCGCGTGATCGTGGCCGACAATTCCCCCGGAGACGACACCGTCCAGGCGCTGGCCGCCCACGACGACGTCACGACCATCCCGACAGGCGGCAACCTGGGGTACGCGGGCGGCATCAACATCGCCGCGGCGCACGCCGGCTCGACCGATGCGTTCCTGGTCCTCAACCCGGACCTGGCGGTCCAGCGGGGGGCGGTCAAGACGATGCTCCGGCGGCTCGAGGATTCCGCCGCCGCCGCCGTCGTCCCGTTGCTCCTGGACGAGGACGACGCCCTGTACCATTCGCTGCGGCGCGAGCCGACGCTGTCCCGGCAACTGGGCGACGCCGTCCTGGGTGCGCACCTGCCCTCGCGTCCGGGTTGGCTCTCGGAAATGGACACCGATGCCGAAAGCTACCAGCATCCGCACCCGGTGGATTGGGCCACCGGCGCCGCGGTGCTCGTCCGGGCCGACGCCGCCGCGGCCGCCGGGCCGTGGGATGAGAAATTCTTCCTCTACTCGGAGGAAACGGACTATTTCCACCGGCTGCGCAAGCTGGGCGGCAGCATCTGGTTCGAGCCCTCGGCCGCCATGCGCCATGCCCGCGGCGGGTCGGGGTCCTCGGCCGACCTCACGGCACTCATGGAGGTCAACCGTGTGCGCTACGCGGCAACCCACCACGCGCCGCCGTACGCGCTGGCCGTCCGCGCCATCACGGCGGCGGGCGCCATCGCGCGATGCGGGCAGCCGGGTCGGCGCCGTGCCGCGGCGGCGCTGCTGGGGCTGCGAGACTGGGATGACCTCCCCCGGGCCGTGCCCGCGACGGCAACGTCGGTCGCGCAGTCGCAGGGGTGCCCGGACGGATCCATCGTGATTCCGGCCCACAACGAGGAGGCCGTGATCGCGCGCACCCTGGCGCCCCTGGCCGACCTGGCCGCCTCCGGCGCCATCGAGGTCATCGTTGCCTGCAACGGCTGCACCGACGCCACGGCGGCCACCGCCCGCACGTTCCCCGGGGTGCGGGTCCTGGATATCGCCGAGGCGTCGAAGGCGGCCGCCTTGAACGCCGCCGACGACGCGGCAACCCGGTGGCCCCGCTTGTACCTCGATGCCGACATCGAGATCACCCCTGCTGCGGTCGGGGCTCTCTTCGAGGCGATGTCGGCCGATGGCACCCTGGCGGCGCGGCCCGAATTTCGCTATGACACAACGGGGGCCGACCGGCTGGTTCGGGCCTACTATCGCGCCCGCCGGCGGATCCCCGGCATGCATGAGCACCTGTGGGGTGCGGGGGCCTACGCCGTGACCGCGGCCGGCCACGAGCGTTTCACCCGGTTCCCCGACCTGACCGCCGATGACGCATTCGTCGACACGCTGTTCTCCGCGGATGAGAAGCTGGTCGTCCCCACCGTGCCCGTGATCGTCCGGACCCCCCGGACGACGGGCGCCCTGCTGGGCACGCTGAACCGGGTTTACCGGGGAAACCGGGAGCTGGCGGAGGCAACCGGAACGGCTCCATCGGTGCTGGCCCTGCTGCACGGCATCAGGGGGCCGCGCTCGTGTGTGGATGCCCTTGTTTACGGCTGCTTCGCCGTCGCCGGCAAGGTGCGCAGTCGCCGGCCGGGCACCGCCTCGACAGCCTGGGATCGGGACGAAAGCAGTCGCCTTGCCACACCGCGGCGGGCTGCGTAGCGGGTACACCGAAGGCGCCGACGACCGTGATCAAACCGCGCTCATGTTACGATTTGATCACGGGGGAGAATGTCAAGGTCCCATCGTCTCACTTCAGGAATATCCCACATGCACAAACACAGCACACCGCCACGCCCGGCGAAGGCCGGGGCTCGGAGCGGCTGGGCCGTCCGACGTCCAATAGCAACGCTTGCCGGTGTCTCGGCACTGGCCCTGCTCGTGCCGGCACTGGCCGTCGCGGCCACCACGTCGGCGTCGACGCCGACGCCGGCGCCGGCGGCAAACGTCACAGTCTTCCAATCCGCAGTGCCAAAAACGCTCACCGACCCGGACCGCACGTCCGTGGAGCTCGGCGCCCGCTTCTCCAGCTCCGTCGACGGCGAGGTCAAGGCCATCCGCTTCTACAAGGGGCCACAGAACGCCGGGCCGCACCCGGTCACGCTGTGGAGCGGCGCCGGAACGAAGCTGTCCACCGCCGTCCTGGCGTCGTCGAAGGAAAGCGCGTCAGGCTGGCAGACCGTCACGCTGCCGACTCCCATTGCCATCCGCAAGGGCCAGTCGTATGTTGCCTCCTACCTGGCGCCCAAGGGCGCCTACTCCGCCGATGAGCAGGGGTTGGCCACGGCCAAGACCCAGGGTCCGCTGACGATTCCCGCCGGCGGCGGCGTCTACGCGTACGGCAGCGGTGGAGTCTTGCCGAAGAACACGTACCACAACTCCAACTACTACGTCGACGTCGAGTTCGCCCCGTCACAACCAGGCGTGGCGACTCCTTCCGCGACGCCGTCGCCGTCCAGCACGGCCACCTCGACACCGTCAACGACCTCGACGCCGTCAAGCACGCCCACGTCGACGCCGTCAACGGCTCCGACGCCGTCCGCCACACCGTCTGCGACCCCCGACACGGGCGGCACCGGCACCGTTCCGGCGACGCTGAACCTGCCCCGCATTCCGTGGGAGGGCGGTTCTGCCTACTGGAAGCAGTTCCCGAAGGCGAATGCCGCCGGCTGGTCCGACCCCAGCTTCTTCCCCATCGTTGCCTGGTACGACGGCATGAGCTCGAACGCCGAGGCCCAGTACGACAAGAAGGTGGGCATCAACACATACATCGGCATGGACGCCTCCACGCCGTACAGCCTGTTCCAGGACAACAACCAGTTCTGGATCGGCGACAAGCTCAACAGCAGCTTCACCGACACCAGCACCAACTGGGTGGGCGATTTCCTCGATGACGAGGTCGACGGCCGGTTCACGCCGGCGGACGGCCGCAAGCACCTGCAGGACCTCGTCGACCAGAACAAGGGCGACGGCCGCTTCAAGTATGCCAACTTCACCCAGATGGTGATGAGCGGGGACATGAACCAGTCGGACGCCCAGGCGTACGTGAACAACTACACGGACGCCGTGTCCTTGGACATGTACTGGTACACGATCCCGTTCTGCTCCGCGACGCCATACCGGCAGAACTACATCGATGCGATCACCCAGCAGAATTGCCGCACGGCCTCCAGCTACGGCAAGACCATGGACATGATCCGCAAGCAGGATGCCGCCGACGGCAAGCTGCAGTCCCCGTGGCAGTTCGTGGAGCTGCTGAACGGCGGCCCCGGCGGCGGCCCGTTCACGGCGAACATCACCCCCGCCCAGCTCAAGGGTTCCGTCATGAGCTCCATCATCAATGAAGCCCGTGGCATCGTGTACTTCAACCAGAGCCTGTCCGGCCCTTGCCAGGCCAGCAACATCATCCGCCAGTCCCAGGTCACGCCCAACTTCTGCGGCAACGCCAACGTGGCGGCGGCCACCCAGGTTGACGGGCAGATCAAGGCCCTGGCACCGGTGTTGAACACGCAGTCGTACAAGTACTCGTTCGGCACCGGGCTGGACACCATGCTGAAGACCTACAACGGTTCCGCGTACATCTTCGCCATGGTTGACGGGAACTCCTCCCCGGGCAGCCGCACGTTCCAGCTCCCGGCCGACATCAAGGCCTCCTCCGTGCAGGTCGTGGACGAGAACCGCTCGATCCCCGTCGATGCGCAGGGGAAGTTCACTGATTCGTTCCCGACCGAATCCACCTACCACATCTACAAGATCGGCTAGCCTCGCCGAGACAAATGGGCCGTGGGCCGGACATTCGTCCGGGCCACGGCCCATTTCTTGTCCAAACCCACTTGTCCAAACCCACTTGTCCAAACCCACTTGTCCGGACCGGCTGTCCAGGCCGGGTTTCACCCGGTTCCCGGGGCGGTCCGGCGACGGCGCGGGTGCCGCTGTCGCCACAGCCGCACCACGCCGTCCACCATGATCGCCCCGGCCACCGACAAGCCCAGGGCCAGCATGGCAATGCCAACCAGGGCGTTTTTCTCCCTGGGCATCAATTGCGTGGCTGCCACCAGGTCAGGCTGGACAACGATCCGGGATTTGGTCCACACGCCCAATTCGTTCTGCGGCCCGGCGGCGAGTTTCACGATATCGGCGGACACCCTGTCCGCGGCCGCCAGCACCTCCTCCGCGCTGGGCTTGACGATTTCCACGGTGATGGTGGGGGTGCTGAAATTTGTCTGCCACTGCCCACCGGCGTTTGGCAGGTACACGGCCACGGCGTCCCTGAGCCCGGTCCCGTAGACCGGGGCCGTGGTGGGGATAATCGGTGAATTCGCGTGGGCCGATTGATACAGTCGCTCCACCAGGGCCGCGAACTTGACCACCGAGGAGGCCTCCGTGCGCAGCGCGTTGTTCTTGGTCGCTCCGGCCGGGGCCTGGAAATTCAGGTCGAACTTTGCGTAATAGACGCCCGGGACCGTCCGCGCCATCATCATGGCCGGGATGGCCAGCAGCAGGACGGCCGCCACAACGTACCACCGCCGACGCAACACGGCACCGAGCCGGCGCGCTCCGGTTTCGGCCGTCGTGGCGTCGGCCTCGGGGGCGCCCGCGGCCGAGGGGTGCTGCATGTTCCAGTGGGCCCCGCACAACCCCACGACCAGGAAAAGCATGCCGACCGCCTGCGGGAAGTGGAAGGCGTCAAAGAAGGCACACAGCAGGGCGCCGGCCAGCACGGCCCCCGCCAGGGCCGGCCCCATGGCGCCGAGCAGTCGATCCGTTCCCCGGCGCCGCAGGAGCGTTGTCAGGATGGCGGTCAGCATCAGGACGACAAAGGCCGTCAGGCCAACGATCCCGGTCTCGATGAGCAGGCCGATGTACTGGTTGTCGAAAATGCGGTAGGCGGGTCCCAACGTTCCCAGCCCCCGGCCCACCCAGGGGGACACGGCAAGGTAGTGGCCCACAACGGCAAGGCTGTCCGTTCGGGATGCGACGGACGGATCGCCACCTGAGAACATGCCGAGGATGGTTCCGGCGAGTCCCGGCACCAGGAAGTACATGACGGCCAGCCCCGCCCCGCCGACCCAGAGGGCGCGCACGCGGAGCCTCCGGTCCCACGTCGGGACCGACAGGGCCACGCCCGCCACGACGCCCAGCAGCGCCGAACGCGTCACCGACACCAGGGCCGCCATGAAGATGGCCGCCGCCGGGAACCAGCGCGCCAGCAGGGGTCGTTGCCGCTCATTGATCCCCAGGGTCAGCGCAATCGGCAGGATCATGGACAAGACGGCCGCGTACTCGAGGGCATGACGTGCGGTGGATTCGGGCCGCACAAATCCACCGCGGGTGTCCACGCCTCCGGTCCCCCCGGACGCCAGCCCGGGAATCTGGATCGAGTCCACGAAATTGTGTCCGGTGAAGAATTGTGCCAGTCCCAGCGCCGCATAGAGCCCGCCCATCAGGGACACGCGCCGGAGCAGCGCCACGAATCGTGCACGGTCGCGAATCCCGTCCACCCCGACCAGCACGACTCCGGCATAGGAGCCCACGTTCAGCAAGACCATGTTGGAGGCATTCGAATCGACGAAGGGCAGCACCGACAGGGTCGAGACCACATAACTGGCCAGGACGCACAGGATGAAGGCAAAGAGCGCCATCCGCACCGGTTGCCGGCGCCGGGTGTGGTTGTTTCGCGGGCTTCTCACATGGTGCCACGCCCACCACAACATCATGCCCAGCCCAAAGAGCGTCGCCGGCGATCCGGCGGCACCGAGCGGGCCAATCCCCCGGTCCGAGGGAATGACGAGCAGCAGGAAGAGGTAGGTCGACAGCACCGTTGTGGCGTCGGGTCCCTGGACCCTCGGCCGGGCGGCAGTGCGCGACGGCACCGGAACCACTGACAACGGCGCTGGCATGGACCCGCCGCTCACGTGCCTACGTCAACGGCGGAACTCCGGGCGCGCCGATCCTGCGAATCCAACGCCAACGACGGCGCGGGTTCGAGCCTGACCGGACCGAAGGGCGTGGCCTGGGCGGCATCCGGGGATGGAACTTGGCGGCGCCCCCGCTTGCGGGACATGAGCCGGTCCAGCAGACCGGTGAGCAAGAGCGTGGCCGCAAGGCCGCCGACGGCGGCCATCACCGTCATCTGGACTTGCTTCTTGGCAACTTTCGTGGGCTGCGCATCGGCCGACAACTCCAGCGTGCTGATCATGGAAGCGGCCGGCACCTTTTGCTCCACCTGCAGCTGCTGGAGCGTCTGGGGCACCAACGCGACAGCACCGTGCAACAGTTCCATGGCGGAGTCGGCCGAGTCGGTGGTGACGGTGACGGTCATGATGGGTCCGGTCGTGGAGGCGTCGGGGGCGACCGTCAGCTGCGCGCCCCGGTACCTGGCCAGAAGTGGTGCCGAGACCTCCGGCGACCCCACCTTGACCTGCAGGACGCCAAGAGCCTGCTCCAGCCCGCCGAGATACAGGTACGGATTGTCGCCAACGGTGACCGCCACCTTGGGCGGGATCAGCGTGATGCTCGCATTCGCCTCATATGTCGGCTTGACCATCCCGAAGACAAAATACGTTGCAACACCAGTAAGTAGCAATCCAACCGCGACAAAGTACCATCGTCGAAGGCAACTGGTCAGTACGTCACGAACAAGCATTTCAGGCCCCTCTCCCACTTGTCGATGTTCGTTTATTCCACACGTGATCGCCCGGCCGCAAGGACCTTGATGCGATTGAGACCTTGTTTGCCGCCAACTCGCAGCACCGCCTTCTTGACAATGGCGCGGGCGAGTTCCCGGCCACCTCGCATGGGTGCGCGAATTGCCAGGTCCACCGCCATCGCCCGGCGCGTCGGCGCCGTCACACCATCGAGCCCGTGGACAAACAGGTCCCGGAACGGCTCTGGCCGCACACGCGTCCCCCGGACCCGGTTGCTCACATTGCCGCCGTGGACGACCTGGAGCCAGGCGGGCGGACCGCCCACGGAACGCACGGCCATGGTCTCCCCAAGGCGGTTGTGCCAGTCCGCCCAGCACGTCACCGGGTCCGTCCAGCTTTCGCCCACGGACACGAAGGCATTGTGGTCGTCGCGGCGGCGGAAGAGTTCGTCGCCGGCCCTGATCAGGCCATGGGCCAGGTAGATCGCGCAACGGTTCCCGTCCACGGCCTGCTGCTGGATGCGTTCGACGAAGTCGAGCGAAACGGCATCGTCGTTGTCGACATTGGTTGTCAGCAGGATGTCGGCGCCGGCTCCTGTCACGGCGCGGAGATCGGCCAGCAGTTGCCACCGGGGAACCGAGTCCCGATAGAGGGGCGTGAAACTGCCGTCGCTGGACAGGTCGGCCACGCGTTCCTTGAGCCATGGCGGGCTCTGCGTGTCAAAATAGATGATCCAGCTGAACCCGGTCACCGTTTGCCCCAGCACCGCCGGCAGGCAGTAGCGTTCAAAGAGCTGCTGCCTGTCCCGCAGCCACCCCTCCTTGGCGCGCACCAGGCTTTCCACACCCGGGGTGGGAAGGTTGAAGCGGGTCAGCAGGACGTGGTCGATGGTTGGCTTCATATTTTCACCTTGTAGATGTGGTAGCTGAATTCATGGTCAAATGTGTCGGTGAAATGATTCGTGCCATCGACCGGCAGGGACCGGCCTTCGCCAACGACCTCGACACTCCGGCCGTGAATCTCCGGCGGGAGTTGAAACGACCGGTTGCCCGGATCCGAGGAGCCGTCGATCATGGCGAAAATGTAGGCATGGCCATCGTGGGCCTTGAGCATGGTGTCAAGGCCGGGACCGAACCGCCACTGGTACGACTGGGTGTTGATGACCGGCGCCAGGGAATGGATGACCCCGTTGACGTCCCGGACGGCAGCGACCTGGGCCGACCCGCAAAATCCGGGAAACACCTGCGCGTCACGGAAAACATTTCCCGACTGGCACGGGCCGGCCAGGCTCTGGTTGAAATAGACGATCCCCCGGGCCTCGTGGATGATCGAGTTCATCACCGCCCCCTGCAGCTGGCCGGGGCCAATGTAGCCGCCGAACGTGTCCGGCCGGTCGGCACCGGTCATGTTTTCCACGAACGCCCACAGCGGCTGCAGCTTGCCGTCCGCCGCGTCGCGCTCGCGCAAGGCCGTCACCGTCTTGCCGTAACTGGAGGCGGTGCGGCAGCGCGCCGCCGGGATCGGAACCACCAACACGTTGCGATACGGTCTCTGCGAACACTGCGGAATCGTGTACCAGTACTTGTCCACCGACACCACGTCGGTGTAGCCATTGACGTACTGTTCGGAGTCGGCCGACGGCAGATCGCTCTCCACCACCATGGCGGTAAAATTGGCGTAGGCAAAGAGCCCGGCCGGGGCCTGCGCCGACAACTCCCGAAGGTGGTTCCGTCCGGCGGCCGGCGCAAACCGGCCATCGACCTCGTCATCAAGGAAGTAGCCCACCCAGCTGCGGCTCGCAGCCGTGAACGACGCGTTGAGCTTCCCACCTATCCAGTACATCCCCGCCGAGTCCAGCAACGACGAATCGACGGTCGGCGGCATGCCGACGTACGTGTTGATGCCGAGGGACTTGTCGAACGCGGTTTCACTGGCGTTCGAGACGCTGTCGTACCAGGCCACGACCGGAAAGAACGCCGGGTCCGTCCAGCCCCCGGCCGCCGCCTTCGCGAAGCCCCGCCAATAGTCCGGGCCGCCTTCCCACGGGATCCGCGGCAGTGAAAGTCCGTCCGCGGCGGGGTCGCTGCCGGGCCGGGGCCCGGCGCCGGTGCAGGCCGTGAACAGGAATGCCGCCGAGATGAGGACGGCCAACAGCGGCGCCTCCAGCCGCCCGTGCCGGGCGCCCGGCCACGCACTGCCAATCATGCCCGGGCCTCCGCGATGAGCGTGAGCAATTGGCGCGCCCGCGCATCCCAGGTGTGCCGGGCGGCAAATGACTGACGCGCCTGCCGGTCCCGCGCGGCGCCCCCGACGGCCAGCGCGGCATGGACGGCGGCCACGAATTCTGTTCGGGTTCCGGCGGTCCGGACCAGTTCGGTGTCCAGCCACCGGGTCGCCGGCAGATCCGTGGACACGACCGGCAGGCCCGCAGCCAGATAGTCCAACGTCTTCACGGGGAAACTGGACCGGTTGAACTCGTTGTCGGCGTAGGGGGTCAACCCCACGGACAGGCGACGCAGCCGGGGCCACAAGTCCTGTTCGGTGACCTCCCCCACCCAGGTGACGCGCGGCTCGGCCAGGAATCGCTCCAGGCGCCGCCGGGCGTCCGGGTCGCGGACCTTGTTCGGGCCGATCACCTCGATGTCGATGCCACTGGCGGCCAGTTCATCGAGCAGGTCGAAATCGAGGCGTTCATTGAGTTGCCCGATGATCCCTGCCGCCAGGCGCGGGCGCACCACGTCGCCGTCCCCGGTGACCGGGGAACACCCGTTGGGCAGCACCGTGACGATGCGGGCGCCGTGGGCTTCCGCGGCCGAGGCCAGGTACGGCGAAACGGCCGTCACGATGCCGGCCCGGGCAATGTTTCGGGCCAGGATGGCTTCAACCCGCCGTCGCGACAGGCCCATCATGGCGGCGCCGGCCGGCCAGTCGTCGGTGATGTGCAGCACCCGGACGCCGGTGAGGCCGGCCGGGAACTCGTCGCGCGGCGAGAGCAGCAGCGTCGCGATCGGCTCCACGCCGAGATCGTCGACGGCCGCGCGGACGGCACGGCCCAGCAAGTATGACGCCGCGCGCCGCAGGGCGGGGCGGGTGAATCCCGGCGGCGCGGCGAAGCGGAGCCTGACCAGTCCGGGCCGCAAGCAGTCGAGGGCGTAACCCGGCGGTATCGGCGGGCGCTGCGCCGCCCGAGGACCGGGAAACGGCATCGGCGGATCAACCCAGAGGACCGGCACGTGGGCGGTCATGGCCTCGGCCAGGCGATGGTCGGTCCCGCGCGTGTTCTCCCACCGGCTGCCGGCGAGCAGGACGATGGCCCCGCCGTCGTCCGCGGTCATGACCGTCCCCGCGGGGTCGCCGGGACCGGGCCGGCGGCCACCGGCACCGCGTTGAAGTCGTCACGGGCCGGACGGCGGCCGCCGGGCCATCTCATCCTGCCCAGGTTGTAGGCGGTGAAACGCCCGCCGGCCACTGCCGCGTGTGCCAGCCGCCCGCCTGCGCCGTCGCGCACTGCCCTCGACCGCAGATAGAAATCGGTGAGCCGGCCGGCGGCGCCGTCCAGGGAAAACCTGTCGCAGACCGTGTCGCGGGCGAACCGGCCGAGCCGCTCGCGCAGCTCCCGGCTGTCCCTGAGCTCCCGCAGGTGGCCGGCCAGCCGTCGGGCCGCATCCTGGGGACCAGGACCCGAGCCATACCATCCCTGCCACAGGAATTGCGGCAGGGATTCGGGGGCAAGGACCCGCCAGTAGCCGTTTTCGCCTTGGACGATGAGCGGTTTGCCGAAGGCCATGGCGCGCAAAGCCGACCCGCCCATGCCGATGGACACGTCGGCCACGGCGTACGCGGGTCGGGGGTCTGCCAGCTCGCCCGTCAAGACGATTGCCCGCCTGCCGAGCTCCCGGTTCACGCGTTGCGCATGGTCGCGGACCTGTGGCGCGGCCGGCCCGGTCCCGGCAATGACCAACTGGACCGGGAACTCGCCATCCAGCATTGCCACCGCCTCGATGGCCGTCAGGATCCCCTCAAGCTTCATCTCGTGTGCCAACCGGGAGACGATCGAGACCGTGAACGCCCGCCCGTCCAGATCCCACTGCCTCCTGAAATCATCGAGTCCGGGATCGAGATCGGGCCGATTCAGCGCCGTGTCCACCGGCGGTTCCATCAGCTCCACCCGTGCGCGGCCAAACGTCCGCTCCGCGTCCGCAATCTGTTCCGTGCCCACCAGTAACGGCACGTTGGCCGGGATGAACGGCGCGACGGACATGGACAGGACCGTGGAGACGGCCACGGCCGCCGACCGCCCGCGGCAGGCCAGAACGGCCTCCAGCGTCGGCGGCCACTCATAGCCGTGGACGATGTCGACTTCGCGCCGGCGCACCAGCGTGCGGAGGCCGTGGACGATGCCGGGAGTGGGCCTACGGTGCACGGCCGGGGACTCGATGAATTCCAGCCCGTGCGCGGCCACGGCCTCGACCAGGGGCCCGGCCTGGCCGTACACGATCACCTCGTGACCCAGGTCGCGCACTCGCGCGGCCAATTCGATCGCGTTGAGCTGGCTGCCGCCAATGTTCATGTCGTGCGGATAGGTCACGATTCTCACGCCACGGCCTCCTTCGTCCGCCCCCAGCTGCGGATGGCCACCAAGTCGGCCCTGCGCAACGCAACCAAAACCACCATGGCCACCGTTCCGACCCCGGTCGCCGCAAGCACCGCCAGGAACGGCGAGCCGATGGTCCGGGCAAACAGGTAACTCATCCCGGCAACGGGGACGGCAACGGCACAGGGCAGCCATATCGCCGAGGCCAGGGCGGCCACCGTAAATCCATGACGCTTGAGCATGCGTAGGTAGATGGGCAACACGATCAAGGCGGCGACGCACAGCGGCGCGGCCGCCAGCCCGGCCAACCCGGCCCACGCGGCCCCCCAGATCAGCGCCGGGAGCAGGGCGGCCAGCCAAATCAGCTGAACCTTGAAGATGGCTCCGGAAACACCGAGGACCACCAGGTAGTCATAGATGAGCTCAAAAAAAATCCGGAAGGCGGCCAGGGCGGCAAGCCAGGTCAACGCAACCGCGGCCGACGCCCACTGCGCCCCGTACACGAACCTGACCAGCGGCTCCGCCGCACCGGCCATCACGGCCACGATCGGCAGGACCGCCGCGGCGACCACGCCCATGAGCGAGAGCATCGCGCCCCGCATGGCCTGCGGATCGTGCTGCAGGTTCGCAAACACCGGCGGGGCGACTCCCCGCAGCGGCTGGGAGAAGATACTGGTCGGCCAGCCGGCAAGGTTGAACGCCAAAACGTAAAGCCCCAGCGTGAGCGCCCCCAGCATCTTGCCCGCCACGATCTGGTCCGCATACCCGACGGCGAACACCACGATGCTCGAACCGGCCAGCGGGAGTCCGAAGTTCAGCAGGGGGCGCAGCTTGCCGCGGTCGAACCCGAGGCGGTACGGCAAGGGCGAGTAGGCGATGAACAAGACGGCCGATACGACGCTCGCCGCCACCCGCCCGATCGCCAGGCTCATGGCACCCATCCCGGAAAAGACCAGGACCACCGAAACGATCGCGCCCAGCCAGACGTTGACCTGGTCGATCACCATCCGGGTCCCCTGGCGGAATCCTCGCTGCAACAGTGCCGCCGGCGTGGCCACGGCACCGTTGACCACCACGCAGACCGCCATGACACGCACAACCGACGTCGCCGCCGGGTCGCCCATGGCGGTGGCGAAATACGGGGCAAGAAGGTAGGTGGCGGCAAAGATCAGGGCGCTGCTGCCCAGCGAAACGCTTGTCACGGTCGCCGCGATTTCCTTCGGATCGCTCGGCCAGCGAACGATGGCCAGGCTGACGCCCAACTCATTGAAACTGAGGATGGCGATCAACGCGACGAATGCGACGGCATACGTGCCAAACTGCGCCGGCCCGAGCATGCGCGCCAGCAGGATGCCGATGCCGATCGTGCCGACCCGCGAAACGAGCGTGTTCAGGATGCTCAGCAGGAAGGCCCGGGACGCGGTCGGGGCCGCCCGCTTCCCGTCTCTGGCGCGCACGGACACTGACATCCGGTTCACCCGCCGTGTACGGGACGGCGCAGGGCCTTCGCCAGCACATGCACGACCCGCTCCTGCTCGTCGGCCGTGATGTGCGGGGACAGCGGCAGGGACAGGATCCGCTCCGCCGCCGCCTCGGCGACCGGGAAGTCCCCCGCCCCGTGGCCCAGATAGGAGAACGCCTTCGTCAGGTGAACGGGCGTCGGATAGTGGATGCCCGCCCCGATCCCCGCCTCGTGCAGCGCCGCCAGCGCCTCGTCCCGGTTCTCGACGCGCACCACATACAGGTGCCACCCATCCTCGTTGCCCGGGGCCGATGACGGCGCCGCCAGCCCCGGAACGGCGGCCAGCATCCGTGCGTAGCGACGGGCGGCCGCCCGGCGCCGGGCGTTCCAGCCGTCAAGCCGGCGCAGCTTCGCATCGAGCACCACGGCCTGGACGGTGTCCAGGCGGGAGTTCATGCCCACGACGTCGTGCACGTACTTGACGCTGCTGCCGTGGGCGCCCAGCTGGCGGACGAACGCGGCCAGGTCCGCATCGTTTGTCGTCACGGCACCGGCGTCGCCGGCCGCGCCCAGGTTCTTGCCCGGATAGAAGCTCGTGGCCGCGGCCCGGCCGAACGAGCCCGCCGTCCGGCCGTTGCGGCGGGCGCCCTGCGACTGGGCGGCATCCTCGACCAGCGGAATGCCCCGCGCCGCGGCGATCTCGGCCAGGGCCTCCATGGGCGCGACCTGCCCGAACAGGTGCACCGGCACGATCGCCTGCGTCTTCGGACCCACGGCGTCGGCGACGCGGTCGGGGTCGATCAGCAGGTACCGAGGGTCGACGTCCACGGGCACGGGCACGGCGCCGATCCTGGCCACGGCCTCGGCCGTGGCCACGAACGTGTTCGCCGGCAGGATGACCTCCCCGCCCGGCCGCACCCCGACACCGCGCAACGCCAGTTCGAGCGCGTCCGTGCCGTTGGCGACGCCCACGCAGGCCGTGACCCCCACATAGGCCGCGTATGAGCGCTCGAACCGTCCAACCGCCGGTCCCCCGATGAACGCCGCCGAGGCGAACACCTCGTCCAGCTCCGCCCTGATGTCGCCGGCTATCTCGGCCTGCTGCGCCGCCAGGTCCACGAGTGGTATCTGCCCCATCTCAGGCCCTCCTTCCCATGGTGCCGTCAATCCGGCGGACCGCCGAAGGGTACAGGGGGCGGGCCGGCACGCCGGCCCACGTTTCGCCGTCGGGCACGTCGGTGACGACGGCGGCACCCATGCCGACCACCGCCCCGACGCCCACGGCACAGTGTTCACGCACGGTCGAGTTCATACCCAGGTACGCGCCGCGGCCGATCCGCACGCCCCCGCCCAGCGACACGCCGGCCGTGAACGTGGCGAAGTCGGCCACGACGTCGTCGTGCGTGAACGTCACCCCGGGCATGGCGACCACGTGGTTGCCCATGCGCACGCCGGCCGTCAGCACCACGTTGGCCAGCAGCACGCTGCCCGAGCCGACGAAACATCCGGGCGACACGACGGCCCGCGCGTCCACTATGGTGGCGCAGCGGTCCGGGCCGATGCCCAGCAAGGCCAGCCGGCCCGCGATGGCCGCCCGGTCGGCGCCCTTGCCGGCACACAGCACGAATTCGGCTCCCCGGTGCCGGGCGGCCGCGGACACGGCTCCCAGCACAGGCACCCCGTCAATGACCGCGCCGGCCAGCGACGGGTCGTCGTCCAGGAACCCGATCACGGTGTGCTCGCCGGAGCGGCGCACCGAGGCGAGCACCTCCCGTGCCAGCCCGCTGGCCGCAATGAGGACAAGTCCGGTCACGGCGATCAGCCCCGCCCGGCCGCGACAAGTGCCTCGACCACGCGGTCCTGGTCGGCCTCCGTGAGCTGGTGGAACACGGGCAGGATCAGCGTGTTGTCGGTGAGCCGTTCGGTCACGGACAGGTCGGCCGTCCCGGTGTCGCGCCCGGCGTAGGCCGGCTCCCGGTGCGATGCCATGATGCCGCGACGCGCGGAGATCCCGGCCTCGGCCAGGTGCGCCAGCACGCCGTCCCGGTTTCGGCCGAACCCCGGGAGCACCTCCAGCCAGAACGACTGGAAATTGCTGGTCCCGTACCCCGGATCGCGGGACAGCCGGAACCCCGGCATGTGGGCCAGCAGCGCGGTGTACCGGGCCACGAGCTCGCGCCGCCGCCGTACCGCCGCACCCAGCCGACCCAGTTGCACGAGCCCCACGGCCGCCTGGAGATCGGTCATCCGGTAGTTGAAGCCGATCTCCCCGTACTCCTCCTGCGGCGCCAGCACGGCCGAGTGCCGGTCCGCCGCCGACGCGCTCATGGCGTGTTCGCGCAGTCGTGCGGCGCGCTGCGCCCAGTCGCCGTGCGCGGTCGTGAGCATGCCGCCCTCGCCCGTCGTCAGGATCTTGCGCGGATGGAACGACCACGTCGCCACCTCCGCGCCGGCACCCACCGGACGGCCCCGGTACGTCGAGCCGGCCCCGCAGGCCGCGTCCTCGACGACGGTGATGCCGAGCGGGTCGCACAACGCCCGGATGGGGTCCAGGTCCACGGGCATCCCGCCCTGGTCGACCACGATGACGGCCCGGGTCCGGTCGGTGAGGGCCGCCGCGATCGTCGCCGCGCTCACGTTGCCCGTCTCCGCCTCGACGTCCGCGAAGACCGGACGCGCACCGACATAGGTTGGCGCGTTGGCCGTCGCGATGAAGGAGAAGGAGGGTACGACGACGTCGTCCCCGGCGGATACGCCGGCCGTCACCATGGCGAGGTGCAACGCCGTCGTGCAATTCGACGTGGCCACCGCGTGACCGGCCTGCTGGGCGGCGGCGAACGCCGCCTCGAACGCGGCCACGCGCGGCCCCTGCGCCACCCAGCCGGAGGCGATGACCTCGGCGACGGCGTCCGCCTCCTCCGTCCCCAGCCACGGCTGCATCACGTTGACGCGCGGCAGGCCCACAGCCAGGGTGCCCAGGTCCGCGGCGCTCACGGCGCGACCCCCGTCAGCGACCGGCCGGCGGCGATCTCCTCGCGCAACGGCAACCACCAGTCGACCAGGGCGCGCAGTCCGTCGTCCAGCGACGTCGTCGCCGTGAAGCCGAGGTCGCGCCGCGCGGCCGCCACATCGGCCAACCGCCGCGCCACCCCGTTGACGGCGCGCTCGGGGCCGTGCTCCACGTGCAGGTCGGAGTCCATGGCCCGCAGCAGCGCCTCGGCCAGCCCGAGCAGGCTCGTCTCGGCGCCGCTGGCGATGTTGTACACGCCGTCGCGCACGTCGCCGGCCGCGGCCAGGATGTTGGCCCGCGCGATGTCCTCGGTGTAGACGAAGTCCATGGTCTGGCGCCCGTCGCCGAAGATCAGCGGCGGCCGGCCATCGACGATGCGCTCCATCCAGCGCACCAGCACCTCCGTGTACAGGCCGTGCACGTCCATGCGCGGGCCGTACACGTTGAAGTAGCGCAGAATCACATAGTCCAGCCCCGACATGGCCCGGAAGCTGCGGGCCATGCCCTCATTGAACGACTTCGCCGCCCCGTAGAACGTGTCGTTGTTGTGGTGGTGGTGGCGCTCAGTGGTGGGGAACTCCTCGGCCATGCCGTACACGGACGCGCTCGAGGCCGCCACGACCTTGTCCACCTTGTGCTCGGCCGCCGCCTCGAGCACCGTGAACGTGCCATCCACCAGCACCTCCAGGGCCAGCCGCGGCTCCTCCGCGCACTGGGTGATGCGGATGGCGGCCTGGTGGAAAACGACGTCCTTGCCGCGGGTCAGGTCATGGACCAGGTCGCGGTCGCGCAGATCCCCGTCGACCAGCCGGACTCGTCCGCCGGCCAACGCATCGGCCAGGTTGGCCCGCCGCCCGCGCACCAGGTTGTCCAGCACGTCCACATGCGCCACACCGGCGTCCAGCAGCTGGTCGACGATCGTTGAGCCGATCGTGCCGGCACCCCCGGTCACCAGGACATTCGCGCCATTCAGGTTGCTCATCGTGTTCCCTCCAGTTGAACCTCGACGTTTGAGGTGGGTCGTGCTTGGCCGCCGGCGGCGACGCTGGCGCTGGCGGCCTCCAGCACCTCCAACACCCGCAACCCGGCGGCACCGCTGGTGCGCGACGGGCGCCCCTCGCGGATGCTGGCGGCGAACTCGGCCACCATGAGTCCGAGCGCCTCGCGTTCGGCCAGCGCCGGTGACCAGGTGTCGCCGAGCCGGTACGAGATCGCCTGCGCCGTGCGCTGCGCCTCCGTCACGGCGGCCTTCTCGAAGTTGACGCCGCGGTCATAGATGCTGATCCGCTGTTGCGGATTCAGGTCGTCCCAGACCAGCGTGCGCCGCGACCCGCCGATCACCATCTGGCGGATCTTCGTGGGGCTGAGCCAGTTGACGTTGATGTGCGCCATGGCGTTGTTGGGCAGGTCGAACATCAGGTGGCCCACGCACGACTTGCCGGTGCCCAGCGGGTCCGAGCCCTGCGCGCTGACGGCCCGGGGCCGCAGTCCGCCGGGCAGGATGAAGTCGATGATGGACAGGTCGTGCGGGGCAAGGTCCCAGAACACGTCCACATCCGGCTGGATCAGGCCGAGGTTGATGCGCACCGAGTCGATGAACAGGATGTCGCCCAGCGCGCCCTCGGCCACGAGCTCGCGGATCTTGATGGCCGCCGGCGTGTAGCAGTACGTGTGGTCGGCCATGAGCGTCAGCCCCGACCGGGAGGCGGTCTCGACCATGTCGAGGCCGAGGTCGGTGCCGGCCGCGAGCGGCTTCTCCACCAGCACGTGCTTGCCGGCCCGCAACGCCTGCAACGCCACGGCGTGGTGCGTGCGCGCCGGCGTGGCGATCGCGACCGCGTCGACATCCGTCTCGGCCAGCAGCTCGTCAAGGGAGGCGAACACCGGCACGTCCCCGAGCGGCCCGGCGATCTTCAACGCCCGTTCAAGATCGAGGTCGACGATGCCGACCAGGTCCCAATCGTCGGCCGCCTTGAAATTGCGGGCGAGATTGGGCCCCCAGTACCCGGCGCCGATGACCGCGGCGCGCAACCTGCCGCCGTCATGCGTGAAATTCAGTCGTTCCAACGGATCGGATGGTGAGACCATGGCTTTGCCGTTTCCTAGTCTGTTGTTGTGTGGGTCCACCGGCGGGTGCTCAATAGGCCCCGGTGGGTTCATAGACGGCCTTGACGGTGCGCCACAGGATGATGAAGTCCCCCGCCAGCGACCAGTTCTCGACGTAGTAGAGGTCCAGCCGCACGGCCTCGTCCCACGGCAGGTCCGACCGGCCGCTGATCTGCCACAGGCCCGTGATGCCCGGCTTGATGAGGAGCCGGCGGTGCGCGGGACGCTCATACCCGGCGACCTCGGACCGCAGCGGCGGGCGCGGCCCGACCAGGCTCATGTCGCCGAGAAGGACGTTGACGAACTGCGGCAGTTCGTCCAGGGAGAACCTTCGCATCCAGCGCCCGCACCGGGTGATCCTCGGGTCATGGGCCATCTTGAACAGCAGCCCGGCCCCTTCATTGCTGGCCCGCAACGCGGCCAGCCGCTCCTCCGCGTCGACGACCATGGAGCGGAACTTCAGCATCTTGAACGACTCGCCGTTGCGACCCACCCGTTCCTGCCTGAAGAACACCGGCCCCGGGCTGTCGAGGCGGACGATGAGGGCCAGGGCCAGGAACACCGGGGCCAGCACCACCAGTGCGAACGATGCCAGCATGACGTCCATGGCACGCTTGACGGCATGCTTGTGGCCGGAGTACTGCGGCAACTCGACGTGCATGAGCGGCAGCCCCTCAACGGGGCGCAGGTGGACGCGCGGGCCGGCCACGTTGGTCAGGCTCGAGGCGAGGACCAGCTCCGTGGCCATGTCCTCCAGGCGCCAGCCCAATTCCTGGATGCTCTGGGGACCGCCGGGCAGCTGGCCGGCGACGACGACCGTGTCCGCGCCGGTCACGGCCACGACACGCGAGATGTCGGCCATGGTCGACAGGACCGGCACCTGGTACCAGGGCGGACGGAATTCCATCTCGGCATCGAGCGTCGTCAGGGCCGCACCCGCCACATGATAGCCCGCGGACAGGTTCGAGCGCAGCTGGTCGATGACGTACTCGACGTCCGCCGGGTTGCCAAGGACCACGACGTCCGAGAGGTACTTGCCTTCCGTGCGCCGGCGCAACAGCCAGCGGCGGCAGAGCCAGCGCCCGGCAGGCAACAACACCAGTCCCAGCGGCAACGCGACGGCAAAGAAGCCGCGGACGATCTCGATGTGGAAGACGACCAGCACGATGGCCACGGCGCCGAACACCCGCAGCGTCGACTGCAGCACGCGCTTGTATTCCAGGGCCCCGACACCGAACAGCCGCCCCTCGCGGGTCCGGCAGAGCTCGAGGTCGAGGCCCCACAGCACGAAGACGAGGACGCACACCCAGAAGTAGGACAACTGTGAAACCGCCAATGAGGCCGCGTCGTCCATGCCGAAGCGCAACCCGTAGGCGGTGCTGATGGCGATGAGCATGAGCACGGTGTCCGTGATGCGCACCCTGCGGGCGTAGGAGCGGTGCCAGGGTGTGGCCGCCCGGGCGGAGCCACGGGCGGCCACGTCATCCCAGCTGGCGTGCCGGGGTCGTTGGTCCGCGGGCTGGCCGGCTGCCGGGCGTTGCGCATCGGCACGGCCGTAACTCGACGTCCCGAACGGCCGCACCACCTTGATTTCGCTCACCGTGGCCACCTGCCGGTCGGGGTGCGTCCCGTGTCCGCGGAACAAAGGGGAGCCGACGGCGGCTGGGGGAAAGCCTTGGTCTCAGAAGGCTTTTCCGCCGCCGGCTCCGATCGTGGAGCCCATCCGGTGTGGATGGGCAGGGGTCCGGGCATGGAAGCGCTCGACGCGTGGGAATCGAAGTCCTGAGGGTGCGCTCCGGCACGGAGCTGTCCGTGCCCGGATTCATGCACCACCGTGTGCTGGGAACCATACATTGGGGAGACCTTTTCCTGCTGTAGCCCGGTGGGATACTTCAAGTAAAGAGGGTCGACGGCACCCGTACACGGGTGCCAACTACTCGAATCGGCCGGCCCCGGCAGCCTGGGTCACGGGTGAGTACTCATCTTGGCCCTGACCGTTACTTGGTTTCACTGCGGACTACGTGGTCGGCGGCCCGTCCGGCACCCGGTTCCGGGTAAACGGCGGAGATCTCGTCCCGCCGGGAGATGCCCAGTTTGGCGTAGCAACGGTACAAGTGCCCCTCGACCGTGCGCACGGACAGGTGCAGCGCCGCGGCGATCTCCTTGTCCGACTTGCCGGCGCCGGCGAGCGTGGCGATCTCGTGCTCGCGGCGGGTCAGGGTCGCCGCCGGCTTGTGCTCCGGGTTGCCCACCGAAGCCGGGCCCGGCGCGGTCTCGATGCCCAGCTCCTCGCGGATGGCGGCCAGGTGCCGGCGCGCCTCATGCGCCAGGACACCGGCCCGCGTTTCCGCCGCGATGGGCAGCGCGGCCGAGAACGCCTGTTCCGCGAACCGCAGCAACCCGCCCTCGCGCAGCGCCTGCCCGGTCCGGACCAGCACCTCCGCGTCACCGCTCATCATGGCGTCGACGTAGCCGGCCACCGCCTGGGCCCACGCGCCCTCCATACCCGCGGCCACCGCGCGCAATCGCGGTGCAAGGTCGGCCGCGCCGAGCTCGTAGGCGAGCATGAGCGCGTTCAATTCGATCGTCAGGCAGCCTTGGGCGGCCGCCTCGTCGGCTTGCCGGAGCAACTCGGCCAGCCCGCCGCCGTCGTGCGCAAGGTATTCACGGCCGGCCGCCATGAACGCCCGCTCATGTGCGGTGACCAGGTACATGCCATGGCCCTCGCAGTAATCCGACGACAGCTTCGCGGCCAGCTCCGCCTTTCCGGCGGCGGCCGCCGTGCTGAACGCCATCGCCGTGCAGAATCCGAGCAGCTGCTGCGGGTCGCTGATGCGCAGCGCCTCGATGCCCGGCAGCAGGTCGTCGAGGGAGGCCTGGCGCAGCCCCTGGCGCATCGTGACCAGGCCGCGAACCACATTGGCGCTGCCACCGAACGACACGACCGCCGGGCCCGTGTCGACCGCAACGGACTGCAGGATCTCCTCCGAATCGGACCAGTCGCCGGCGCACAACGCCGCCGCCTGGGACCGGCTGATGATCATTTCGGGCAGGAAGAACACGTCGTGGTCCTCCGAATGGACTATCTCGAACGCGGCGGCCGCCTGCCCCTGGCCACGGACCGGGCGGCCCATGGCGCTGAGCCGTTCGGCGTCCATGGCCAGCGCCACCGACAGGTTCAACAGGTATTCGGGGTCCTTCGGGCGCGGCTCGGCGGCGAACAGCCCGGCGAGCAACGGCTCCATCTGCGCATACCGGCCGTCGCGCGAGAGCGCCATGATGTCCAGCAGGTCGGCCCGCTCACCGGTGAGCATCAGGGTTTCGGCGGCATGCTCCGGCTCCGCCGCGGCCAGATGTTCGCCCGCCAGCCGCAACTCCGCCGCATCCTGCCCGATCATCGCCGCCGGCTGGCCGAGCGCCGACCGCGTCGCCGCGCGCAGCAGCGACCCGAACAACAGTTCCGCCACGCTGCGCGCCTCCCTGGCACCGCCGTCGAGCAGCCGGGCGGCCTCGGCATAGTCGCCCATGTTGTAGCGCACGCGCGCCTTGACCATCTGGGCCCGCAACCCGTACTCGTCGCCGGAGATCGCCCCGACCAGGCGCAGCGCGACCGGGGCCTGGAACAGCTTGCAGGCGAGCACGGCGGCGCGCAGCAGTTTTTCGTCCGGCACCGTGGCTCCACTGTCCAGCGCCCACGTGACCCGGCGAAGGAGGGCCTCCGGCACGTACCCGTCCGTGTCGAGGCGCTCGATCAGCTGCCGGTGCAGCATGAGGCTTTGCGCCTTGGGCACCATGTCCCGGATGACCTCACCGTAGAGCGGGTTCGCCAGGCGCAGCAGGCTGGCGCCGGCGTCGGGGTCCCGGACCAGGCGCCGGTCGGCCAGTTCGCCGACAGCGTCGGCACCTAGCAACTCCTCGATGGTCGCCCGTTCGACGGGCTCGGTCAGGGCGACCAGGTTCAACGCCTGCCTCGCCTTGGCCGACAGGCCGCGCAGACGCTGGCGCACCACGTCCGTGAGGACCCTCCCCCGCGGATGCTCCAGGCGTTCGGCAACCCACATGCCCTTGGTCCGCACCAGCCGACCCGACTCGGCCGCCTCGGCGACAAGCAAATGCATCAGCAGCGGATTGCCGGCCGAGGCGGACCAGAAATGCCAGCTGCTCGTGGCGAGCACCGGGCCGCCGAGCATCTGGACACAGAACTCGTGCCCCTGCTCGTGCGACAACGGCTGCAACTCCAGCGCCTCGGCCATCCCCTTGTGCCACATCTGCGGCAGCGGTTCCACCAGGCTGTCGGCCGTGCGGTGCGACGCCACCAGGCTGGCGCTTCCGGACATCACCAACGACGTGACCAGTTCGGCGGTCGCCTGGTCGATGGCGTCCGCGTCGTCGATGATGAGCAACGCCGGGCGCGCGGTGCCGGCATGGTGGCCGGCGCCCTTGTCCGCGATGGCCGCGAGCAGGGCCCGGAGCACCGGGATCCCGGAGGGCAGGCCCCCCATCGTCACGCCGCGCAGGAACGGGGCCAGCACACCGTAGGGCACATTCGCCAGTGACGGGGTGCCATGGATCTCCAGTACCGGGGCGTAGGCGCCGACATGGTCGGAAACGGCGCGCAGCAGCGTCGTGGCACCAAGTCCGGGTTCCGATGCGACGAACACCGCGCGGCATTCCTCCGCGCCGACGATGTTCAGGATGTCGCGCAATTCATCCTGGCGGCAAAACGGATGGGCCAGCCCGTGCGCTGGACGCCCCTCGATCATTTCGTTCATGTGCGGCCGCTAGGGATCCTGCAGGTTTTCAAGTTCCTGGCGGGATGTGATCCCCAGTTTGGCGAAGATCTGGTAGAGGTGCCCCTCAACGGTGCGCACCGAGACGCCGATCCGTTCGGCAATGGCGCGGTTGCCGAGCCCGCGTTCGGCCAGCCTGGCGACCTGGATCTCGCGTTGCGTGAGCCGCCCCCCCTCGGTGCCGGGCGTCAGCGGCAGCACCACCACCCGCGCCCTGAGCCGGTCCAGCCGGTCCTGTGCCTCCCGGCCGAGCCGCTTGTTGCCCGCCTCCCGGGCCAGGTCCAGCGCCGTGACCGCGCACCGGGATTCGACGGCGAGCAGTTCCAACCGCCCCGCGATCCGCGCGGCCTCCAGCGCCGGCTTGGGGTCGCGGGTGCGGATGCTGCGGGCCAGCAGCACGTTGACGTCCGCCATCGGCCCCTGCCGGCGCAGCGACGTCTCCTCCAACTGGGCCAGTTCCTTCGCGCCGGCGTGGATGGTGGCCCCGAACAGCGACATCGACGCCGTGGCCACGCGCCCTGCCGCGATGTCCTCCTGCGCCGAATCCAGCAGGGCGCGCACAGCCGCGGGGTGATCGAGCCAGCGCAGGGCCATTTGCTGGAAGAACGATGAAATGGCCCGGTTGACCCACGCGGTGGGCGCGGTCTGCCGCTCGGCCAGGGCCAGATAGGACATGGCCGCATCCTCGTCGTGGATCTGCGCATGCGCAAACGCCAGCCCGGTGTAGGCCAGACGCATGAAGTTGCTGGTCTCGCGGACCTCCAACTGGGCCGCCGCGGCCAGCAGCACCTCGACGGCGGCCGCGCCGCGGCCCGCATAGGTATGCGCGATCCCGAGCGCCAACTCGACCACGCCGCCACGGTACTGGGACGTGTACGGCAAGTTGGTGAGCACATCCGCCAGCAGGTCGACGCACGCCCGCCACTGCCCCGTCCAGATCAGGCCAAGGACCAGGCCCTCGTTGTAATAGTCCTCCCGGCCCAGATGCACACCCCGGCCGGTGACCTCCGCCGCCACCCGGCGGGCAAGTTCGATTGCCTCAAGTTCGCGGCCCAGCACCGCCCGGCACACCACGAGCATGCTGGCACAGTTCAGCCGGAACCCCTCGTCGCCGATGAAGCGCGCGCCCTCCTCCAACTCGTCGACGATTTCAGCGAACCGGCCCAGGTGCAGCATCAACTCACAATGTGCCAGCCGCAGGTGCCGGCGCGCCGCGGCGCCGTCCGGCTCGGTCCGTCCCGTGCCGGCACGGACAAGCCGGGTTTCCGCCGCCGCGAGGACAGCCGGAATCCGGTCGTAGCCGCCGGGCACCCACAGCAGGGCACTGCACAGCGAGGCGGCCCAGGCGGCCCCGTCGGCCAGCGACGCCCGGGCCAGGTCCTCCGGCGAGACGGCCTCGAGTTCGTGCACGGCCCGCTCGTAGTCGGCCATGATGTTGTAGGCCCTGCCGCGTTCATGCACGGCCCCCAACCACAGGTCGCTCTCACGCGGAACCCTGGCCACACACCGCAGGGCGAGCAGCGGGTCGATCCGGAAATTCGCCATCCGTGCGGCGGCCAGCGCGAATTCGGGCTCCATCGGCAGTCCGGCGTCATGGGCCCATGCCGCCAGGGCGAGCGTATCGGGGACATCCAACGAGGTTTCCGAGGCTGCCGTGTGTTCGGTGATGTCCCGGAACAACGCAACCTTGCGCGCCGGGTCCAGCCAGCCGCGCACGATCTCCGCAAGATGACGTTCCCGCAGCGACACGACCTGCCGGCCCTGCTCGCTCACGTTCAGGTAGCCGCGTTCCTCCAGGGCGGACATGGTCTCGGCGCCCAACACGGAAAGCACCAGGGACAGGGGCGCCCGTTGCATGAGCGCCATCTTCTCCACGCCGAGGCGAACGACCTCGGTTTCACGTGACAACCGGCTGCGCACGATCTGGGTCAGCGCACTGGCGGACGTGAGGTTGATCGGCCCGTTGATGACCCAACGGTCCAGGTGCTGGCTGAGGTTGCCATTGGCGACCAGCTCGTTGAACACGGCGTGCACCACCAACGGGTTGCCGCCGGTGGCCTCAAACAGTGCCGTCAGGGCGGATTCCGTCGGGGGGGATGTGGTGGCTGCACGCAGCAAGGTGCCCACCTCGGCACGCGTGAAGTTCGCCAACCGGCGTACGTCCAGCAGGCCGTCCCGCACCAGCCAGACAAGGTCTTCGGGCAGGTCCGAGGCGTCCCTGGCCAGGACCAGCAGGCGGGCGCTGCGGCTCATGAGCAGGTGCATCACGACGCCCATGCTCATGGTGTCGATGGAGGGCAGGTCGTCGAGGACGAGCAGGACGTCCCGGTCCGCGGCTTCCGCTCGCAGGAGATCTGCGATGCCGTGGATGGTGCCCACGGCCGACTCGGCCGCGGCGGCGGGCAGCCGCGCCATGAGCAGGGACAGAGCCCCGTACGGCACGGTGGTCTCGAGCGGGCTGCCGAAGAGCCGTACGACGTGGGCGTCGGCAAGGTGTGCGGCCACCTGGTGGGCCATGGTGGACTTGCCCACGCCGGGCGGACCGATCAGTGCGGCGCCGTACATCTTCGGGTCCGCGAGGACGGCCGCGACGGCGGCCACGACATCCTGCCGGACATGGGACGACCATGCGTGCCGTTCCTCGGCACCCAAGGGCCTGCGCCCAGAAATCCTGCTACGCCCCATCCCCAATCGAGAAGGCGCGATCATTTCATGCGTCATGATCTGAGACCTCTACACCCGCGTATTCCCCCCCGGACGCCTTCGGTTAAGGATCCGGGACCGCGAATAATTGAGAGTGTAACAGCGAAAACCCCGGAACTGAACGGTTTTCGCCAATGCGCCCGTAACGTCTAGCGCACGCCGTGGAACCTTTGCTGGGCGGCGAGCAGGCCATCCGAGACGAGCAGCTCGACCGCGTCGGCCGACGCATCGACCAGGAACGGCAGGATCTTCGCCTCGGCGGTGCTGAAGTCCTTCAGCACGTGGTCGGCGGCTTCCGCCCGGCCGGGCGGGCGTCCCACGCCCGCCCGCACGCGGTAATAGTCCTTCGTGCCCAGCGTCCGGGAGATGTCACGCAGGCCGTTGTGCCCGCCCTCGCCGCCGCCCTGCTTGAGCCGGATGGTGTCGAACGGGACGTCGATCTCGTCGTGCACCACTATCACGTGGTCGGCGGCGACGTCGAAGAATTTGGCGAGCGCCGCCGTCGGACCGCCGGAGAGGTTCATGAACGTCTGCGACTTGGCCAGGATGAGTTTCGGGCCGCCGATGCCGAGCCGGCCCTCGGCCACGAGCGCGCGCGCCTTGTGCGTCTTGAACGACGCGCCGATCCGTTGCGCGAGTTCCTCGACCACCATGTAGCCGATATTGTGCCGGTTGCGACTGTAGCCGGGCCCGGGGTTCCCGAGCCCGACCACAAGCCAGGTGTCTGCCATGGGGAGGTGGCTACTCCGCGGCGGGTTCGGCGGCCGGGGCGGCCGGGGCCGCGGCTTCCTCTTCCTCGGCCGCGGCGGCGGCCGGGGCGGTCAGGTGCACGATCAGCATGTCGGGGTCCGTGAGCAGCTCGACGTTGGCCGGCAGCACCAGCGCGGCGGCATGCACGTGCTGACCGTCGCCCAAGCCCTCGATGCTGACCTCGATGTGGGCCGGCAGGTGGGTCGCGTCGGCGGACAGCGAGACGACGACTTCCTCCTGGTTGGCGATGATGCCGGGTGCCGGCTCGCCCACGACGACGACGGGCACGTCGACGACGACCTTCTCGCCCTTCTGGACGGTCAGCAGGTCGATGTGCTCGATGATCTGCAGGACCGGGTCGCGCTGGATGTCCTTGACCAGGGCCAGGTGCTCCGCGCCGTCGACGTCCAGCGTCAGCAGGGCATTGGCGGCGCGCACGGCGCGGACCGTCAACCGCTCGGGCAGCAGGATGTGCAGCGGGTCGGCGCCGTGGCCGTAGACGACGGCGGGGATCTGGTGGGCGCGGCGGGCGCGGCGGGCGGCGCCCTTGCCGAACTCGGTGCGGACTTCGGCGGTGAGCTTGTGCTCGGACATGGGTGTCCTCCTTCGGTTGGTGGTGACGAATGTGCTCTGGAGCGGCCTGCACATGGTCCGTCACCCGAAGGAGACTAGAACAGCCAGACCCAGTCGATCACGGAACGCGTGCGTTCCCTCGCCAAGGTGTACCGGTCAAGTTTAGCAGTGCCCGGCCGGTGGTTGAGCTTGTCGAAACCCCGGTGGTTTCGACAAGCTCAACCACCGGTTCAGGAGTTTCCGTCGAACAGGCTCGTCACGGAACCGTCCTCGAACACTTCCTTGATGGCCCGGGCGATCAACGGGGCGATCGACAGCACCGTCAACGTGTCGAAGCGCTTGGCGGCCGGGATCGGCAGCGTGTTGGTGACCACCACCTCGCGGGCGCCGGACTCGGCCAGCGTGCGGGCGGCCGGGTCGGAGAAGACGGCGTGCGTGGCGGCGATGATGACATCCTTGGCACCGGCCTCCTTGAGCACGCGCACGGCGCCGGCGATGGTTCCGCCGGTGTCGATCATGTCGTCGATCAGCACGCACGTGCGGCCCTCGACGCGGCCGACGACCGTCTTGGACACGGCCTGGTTGGGCACGGTCAGGTCGCGGCTCTTGTGCACGAACGCCAGCGGGGCACCGCCGAGCCGGTCCGCCCACTGTTCGGCCACGCGCACGCGGCCGGTGTCCGGGGAGACGACCGTGACCGGCTCGTTGCCCACCCGGGTGCGGATGTAGTCGGCGAGCAGCGGGATGGCGAACAGGTGGTCGACGGGGCCGTCGAAGAAGCCCTGGATCTGGGCGGTGTGCAGGTCCACGCTCATGATCCGGTCGGCCCCGGCCGTCTTGTACAGGTCCGCGACGAGGCGGGCCGAGATCGGCTCGCGGCCGCGGCCCTTCTTGTCCTGCCGGGCATACGGGTAGAACGGCGACACGACGGTGATGCGGCGGGCGGAGGCGCGCTTCATCGAGTCGACCATGATCAGCTGCTCCATGAGCCAGTTGTTCAACGGCGCCGGGTGGGCCTGGATGATGAACACGTCCTTGCCGCGCACGCTCTCCCCCGAGCGAACGTAGATCTCCCCGTTGGCGAAGTCGTATGCGGAGAGCGGCAGCAGTTCCGTGTCCAGCGTACGTGCCACCTCCTCCGCGAGTTCGGGGTGCGCGCGGCCGGTCGCCAACACCAGTTTCTTGTCGACGTTGTGGCTCAGTTCGCTCATGTGATCACTTTCTCGCGGGGGTGGATCTGCTTCAGTCTTGGTCGGCGTTCGCCGCGGCTGATTTTCCCGCTGCGGCGGAGGACACGCTTCCGGGCCGGTTGGCGACCGTCCAGCCCTCCGAGTTGCGCTGCGGGGCCACGGTGAGCGTCAGCGCCCCGGCCGGCACGTCCTTGCGGATGATGGCGCCGGCGCCGGAGTAGGCGCCGTCGCCGACCGTCACCGGGGCGACGAACACGGTGTTCGAGCCGGTCCGCACGCCGGAGCCGATGATCGTGCGGTGCTTGTTCACGCCGTCGTAGTTGGCCGTGATGTTGCCGCAGCCGATGTTCGTGTCCTCGCCGATCTCGGCGTCGCCGGCGTAGCCGAGGTGGGAGAGCTTGGAGCCGCGGCCTACGCGTACGTTCTTGGTCTCGTAGAACGCGCCGATCTTGCCGTCGGCGCCGAGCACGGTGCCCGGACGCAGGTACGTGAACGGGCCCACGTGCGCGCCCTCGCCGATGACGGCGCCGGAGCCGTGCGTGCGGGTCACCTCGGCGGCAGTGCCGATCTGGACGTCGGTGAGCGTCGAGTCGGGCCCGACGACGGCGTCACGCGCCACGGTCGTGGCGCCATGCAGTTGGGTGCCGGGCAGGATGGTGGCGTCCGGTTCGAGCGTGACCGTGGCATCGATCCACGTCGTCGCCGGGTCGACGACCGTGACGCCGGCGCGCATCCAGCCCTCGACGATGCGCCGGTTGTGCTCGGCGCCGAGCGCGGCGAGCTGGACCCTGTCATTGGCGCCCTCGACCTGCCACCGGTCGTCCGTGACGACCGCGGCGACGCGGCCGCCGTCGTTCCTGGCCAACCCGAGGACGTCGGTGAGGTACATCTCGCCCTGGTTGTTGTCCGTGGTGACACGGGCCAGCGCGGTGCGCAGCACGGCGGCGTCAAACGCATAGATGCCGGAGTTGATCTCCCGGATGTCCCGTTCGGCGTCCGTGGCGTCCTTGTGTTCGCGAATGCCCAGGACGGTGCCGTCGGCGTCGCGCAGGATGCGGCCGTAGCCGGCGGCGTCGTCAAGCACGGCCGTCAGGACGGTGACCGCGTTCTTGTCCGTGACATGCGCTTCAACCAGTTCGGCCAGCAGCCCGGTGGTGAGCAACGGCACGTCGCCGTAGGTGACGACGACTGTTCCAGTCACCGGGGCCTGGGCGTCCAGTTCCCCAAGGGCGACCTGGACGGCGCGGCCGGTGCCGGGCGTCGCATCCTGGTCGACGACCAGCACCTCGGGATCCAGTGCGCCGATGTGGGCGGCGACGCGGTCGCGCTCAAAGCGGACGACGGCGGCGAGCCGCTCCGGTTCGAGGCCGCGGGCGGCGGCCAGCGCGTGCCCGATCATGGACAGCCCACCCAGTTCGTGCATGATCTTCGGCGTCCGGGACTTCATCCGGGTGCCCTCGCCGGCGGCTAGGACGATGACGGCTGCGGGACGGGATGAGCTGGTGCCTGGAAGACTCACGTGCGGGGCACTCCTCTGGTGGGGCTGGGGATCCGTGACGGGAAACAAGTCCATGCTACCTGCTGAACGTCGGGGAATTTTTGTGCCGGCACGGGGTCGGAGGGTTCCGCCCATAGGATTCGAACCTATACTCCGCAGCTCCAAAGGCTGGGGTGCTGCCGTTACACCAGGGCGGACCGTGAGGCGCGTCGCGCCCACGAGAATCTAGTTTGCCACGGGCGACGCGGGTTGCGCGACTCGGCGCCGCCCTGGCAGCCGTTCCGCGCAACGTATGGGGCTATATCGTGCGCAGGAGACCCGGGTGCGCACCATACGGGGGTCAACGATGCGCAGAACGGATCGTCTTGAGCGCCGCGGCAATGTCCCGGAGCATGACGTCGGGCCGGTACAGGACAGTTTTGCCGCTGAAGTGCAGCGTTGGGACACCCGCGATGACTGCGGCGTTGCCTCGGCGAAGGTCCTCCGCGAACGCCTCGGCGTTGTTGTGATATGGCTCACCGTCGAATTCGATACCGAGGACGCCCTCGACCAAACCGTCCTGGTGGCCCACTCCGCGGACCTTGGCCTGGCCCTGGAAGTTGTACCCGGCCGCCCGGATCCGGTAACGGCCAACCGTCTCTATGGGCGACATGGCCTGGGGGTCGATCATGTCGAGGATGCGCCGGGCCCGGGCATCCCTGCGCCCCGCAAAGGTCTCCCTGAGTTGGCCAATGGAGCACACGTTCTTCACGACGGCGGACTCGAGGATCACCAAGGCCTCGAGGTCCATGCTGCAGCGTACACAGAGGCGCAGTATGTCGAACAGGTCCATGCTTCCAGACACGCGGTGCACCACGCAGCCCGGGATTGCCCGACCGTGTGCGGCAGCCACGTGTATGAGCCGCGGTTCCTGCAAAACCCACAGGCCAAGGTCCGCAACCTTGCTGAGGCAGGTCCGCCGGGCCTGGTTTTCGGCCAGCCGGACATCCAGGGCCGTGGAGCCGGGCAGCGCGTAGACGCCGCGACCGGCATGTCGAATCCGCCCCGACCCCACGGCGCGCTCAATCTGCCACCGGGAGAACCCACGCGCCAGGAGGTCCTTGCGGCGAGCCGCACCGCCAAGACGTGCGATCGCGTTGTCCAGCCCTGCCGGGCGCCGTCCCTGCGGAGTGTTCATGGCACCACGATGCGCCATGTCACCTGGTGGCGGCGGCCCCGACGTCGTGCCTGTGGACCGCGGCGCGTGCAGGCCTCCCTGTGGAGGGTCGGGGCACCCAACCGATCCGCGCAACGAATGCCCGCATAGGTTGCGCAGCGGGGCAACATGCGCACGGTACGGGGGTAATCCTGCGCAGGACGGCCGTGACTACTCGAGCAGTTCGGAGGCCTCCAGCCAGGCGAGCTCCAGGTCCTCCTTCTCCGCCGCCAGTTCGGCCAGTTTCGCGTTCAAATCGCCCAGCAGCGCGTAGTCGCCCACGTTGGCCTCCATCTGGGCGTGGACCTTCGCCTCGGCTGCGGCAATCTTACCCAGCTGCCGCTCCACCCGGTTCAGCTCCTTGCGGGCGTCGCGCCGTTGCGCCTCGGTGGGCCCGGACCCGGTCTGGACGCGCTCCTGCGGGGACGGCTTCTCCGCCAGGGCGGCTTCGCGCAATTCCAAATACTGGTCCACTCCCCCGGGCAGCCCGCGCAGCTGGCCGTCGCCGAGCAGCGCCATCTGGTGGTCGGTGACGCGCTCGAGCAGGTACCTGTCATGGGACACCACCACCAAGGTCCCGGGCCAGCCGTCCAGCACGTCCTCCACGGCGGCCAGCGTGTCGGTGTCCAGGTCATTCGTGGGCTCGTCGAGCATCAGCACGTTCGGCTCCCCGACGAGCAGGCGCAGCAGCTGCAGCCGGCGGCGCTCACCACCGGAGAGGTCGCGCACGGGCGTCCACTGCTTCTCCTTCGTGAAGCCCAGCTGCTCCACCAGCTGCCCGGCGGTCAGTTCGCGCCCGCCCACGGCGAAGGAGCGCTTCTCCCGCTCGATGACCTCCAGCACGCGCAGGTCCAGGACGTCGTCGAGCTCGCCCACCTCCTGGGTGAGCACGGCCGTCTGGACGGTTTTGCCCCGCTTCAGCCGCCCGGCCGTCGGGGCGACCTCGCCGTTGAGCAGCCGCAGCAGCGTCGTCTTGCCGGACCCGTTGACGCCGACGATGCCCAGCCGCTCCCCCGGGGCCAGGCGCAGCGTGATGTTCTTGAAGATCTCATTCTCGCCATAGGACAGGGACACGCCCTCCAGATCGAGCACGTCCTTGCCGAGCCGGGCCGTGGCCATCTTCGACAACGCCACGGTGTCGCGCGGCTCGGGCACGTCGGCGATGATGTCGTTCGCGGCCTCGATGCGGAACTTCGGCTTGGACGTGCGGGCCGGGGCGCCGCGGCGCAGCCACGCCAGTTCCTTCTTCACCAGCTGCACGCGCTTGCTCTCGACGACGGCGGCCATCCGGTCGCGCTCCGCCCGGGCCAGCACGTAGGCGGCGTACCCGCCGTCGAAGGGGTCGACGACGGCGTCGTGCACCTCCCAGGTGCGCGTGCACACCTCGTCGAGGAACCAGCGGTCGTGGGTGACCACGACGAACGCGCCCTCGTTGGCGCGCCAGCGGGCCTTCAGGTGCCGGGCCAGCCAGGCCACGCCCTCCACGTCGAGATGGTTGGTGGGCTCGTCGAGCATGATGACGTCGTCGTCGCCGATCAGCAGCTTGGCCAGCGCCACCCGCCGCTTCTGCCCGCCGGAGAGCGAATGGATGTTCGCATGCCAGTCCACCTCGCCGACGAGGGCGCCCATGATCTCGCGGATTTTCGGGTTGGCCGCCCATTCGTGATCCGCCGCCTCCCCCACGATCGCGAAGCCCACCGTGTGCTCCCCGTCCAGCACGTCGGTCTGGTCCAGGTAGCCGACATGCACCCCGCCGCGTACCGTCACACGCCCGGAATCGGGCGCCTGCCGGCCGGACAGCAGGCGCATGAGCGTGGACTTGCCGTCGCCGTTGCGGCCCACGATGCCGATCCGGTCGCCCTCTTCCAGCCCGACGGTGACACCGTCCAGGACGGTGCGGGTGGCGAAGGCGATGTTGAGGTTTTCCCCGCCGAGGAGGTGTGCCACGTGAGACTGCTTTCCCTTGATTTACTTGGTGATGATGGAGGCCCCGTGCACGGGGCCGGTCGCCGTGAGGGCGTTGTGCCCGGCGTCCGCGAGCGCCGCGGCCAACGCGCCGGCGTGCCCGGCGTCGGCCGCCAGCATGGCCACGGTCGGCCCCGACCCCGAGACCACGGCGGCCAGGGCACCCAGGTCGCGGCCGGCGTCGAGCACGCCGGCAAGGCCGGGGGCGAGCGCCAGCGCGGCGGCCTGCAGGTCGTTGCCCAGCGTGCCGGCCAGGTCGCGGGCGTTGCCGGCGCGCAGGGCCGCCAGGATGTGCGGGTCCACGTGGCGGGGTTCGGCCGGCCGCCGGTCGGCGCGCAACTCGTCGAGCTTGCCGTACACGGCCGGTGTCGGCAGCCCGTAGTCCGCCTGGACGAGGACCCAATGCAGCGGGTCCGGGGCCAGCGCGGGCGTCAGCCGGTCGCCGACGCCGAGTCCGACGGCGGCGCCCCCCAGCAGCGCGAACGGCACGTCCGCGCCCAGCCCGGAGCCGAGCAGCGACAGTTCCTCGCGCGAGAGGCCTGTGTTCCACAGTGCCTCGCAGGCCACGAGCGCGGCCGCGGCGTCCGCCGAGCCGCCGCCCATGCCGCCGGCGATCGGCACGCGCTTGGTGATCTCCAGGTGCACGCCGCAGGCGCCCTGGCTGATCCCCGCCACGAGGGCGGCGGCGCGCACGGCCAGGTTGGAGCCGTCCAGCGGGACGCCGGCCAGCGCCGCCGCGGACAGCGTGCTGTGCGGGCCGATGCCGACGGTGATGTCGTCCGGCGGCGTGCCGGGCTTCGCCGTCGCCGTGACCTCCTCGTACAGGGACACGGCCAGGTACACGCTGGCCACGTAGTGGTAGCCGTCGGGGCGCGGCGGGCCGACCCGGAACGAGGCGTTGATCTTCCCCGGCGCGCGGACGCTCACGCGGGTCGGGGACGATGCGGCGGGCACCGCCCACGGCTGCTCAGACAATCTGGGGGACCTTGGCCTCGGCGATGCGGGCGAACGCGGCGATGTCGAGGACCTCGCCGCGGGCGGCCGGGTCGACGCCGGCCTCGCGCAGGCATCGTTCGGCCTCGGCCGCGCCGCCGGCCCAGCCGGCCAGGGCGGCCCGCAACGTCTTGCGCCGCTGGGCGAAGGCGGCGTCGATCACGGCGAACACCTCGGCGCGGCTCGCCTGCGTGGCGGGCGGAACGCGGCGGGTGAAGCCGACCAGGCCGGAGGAGATCTTCGGCGCCGGCCAGAACACGTTCATGCCGATGACCCCGGCCTTGCGCATCTGCGCGTACCAGGCGCCCTTCACCGACGGCACCCCGTAGGTCTTCGAGCCGGGCCCGGCGACCATGCGGTCGGCGACCTCGTCCTGGACCATGACGAGCCCGTGGCGCAGCGACGGGAAATACTCGAGCAGGTGCAGCACGACCGGAACCGCCACGTTGTAGGGCAGGTTCGCCACGAGCGCGGTGGGAACGCCGGGCAGTTCGGTGACGCGCATGGCGTCGGAGAGCACGACGTCGAGGTTGCCCGCCTTGGCGGGGCGGAACGCGGCGACGGTCTCCGGCAGTTTCGCGGCCAGCACCGGGTCGATCTCCACGGCCACGACCCGGGCTGCGGCGTCCAGCAGGCCCAGCGTCAGCGAGCCGAGCCCGGGTCCGACCTCCAACACGGTCTCGGCCGGGTCGATGTTGGCGGCCGCGACGATGCGGCGGATCGTGTTGCCGTCGATGACGAAGTTCTGGCCCAGGGTCTTGGTGGGGCGCACGCCGAGTTCCTCCGCCAGCCGGCGGATCTCGGTGGCGCCCAGCAGCGGCTCGGGTGCCGGGACGGATTGTGGATCTCTCACGCCTGCCATCGTATCGGGTATTAAAGGGCGGACTCCCCGCGTTCGTGGCAACGTGCGGGGAGTCCGGGGTCCTGTGCTGGGTTACTCGTGCGGGGCCGTGACTTAGGGTCTGCCAGTATTTAACACGGTGTTATTCTGGTTTGTCGGATTTGATGGTGTAATTCCAGTCGCCGTGGAAGTCGTGGC
>NZ_RWKQ01000090.1 GCF_003946885.1 Specibacter cremeus
CCGTCACCCACGCCACGCCGCTCACACGGCAACAAAGCCGCAGGTCACAGCCCTACTCGCCGACCTTTCCGGGGCCCTGGGTTGGGATGTCCCCGAGGTTGTGATATCACCCGGCACAAGACGTCCCATGATTTCACCGTCACTCGAAAAGACCTACGGATGGATGTACGAGAGTCTGGAGAGTCTAATTCCGCTGGCCAAACAGGCCGGCACACGACTACTTATGGAGAACACTCCATATTGCTTCACCCCTACAATCCAGGACCTGGCAGCTATCGTAAGTACAGTCAACGATGACTCACTTAAGATCGTGTACGACGTCGCCAATGCGGCCTATATAAAAGAGGATCCCGTAGCGAGTTTGCTCTCTCATCACAAATCCATTGGACTCGTTCATATCTCTGATACGGGTTTGGACGCATGGGGCCATGATCCAATCGGAACTGGAGTGATCGACTGGGAAGGATTAGGCAACGCCGTCAAAACAACCTGCGGGGTCAATAACGTTGTTCTCGAGATCATTCGCGAAGAAAACCCCGCGCACGAGTTCAACAAGGCGATGCACGATCTCAGAAATCAAGGCTGGAAACTAGAGGATTAGTCCCAGCGCCAAAGGCTGCGTCATGTCGGCCGATGGTTATGACCTAGTCATCTAACCAGATTACATTATCAATACAACTATAAATCAAATTGAGTTTTGTAGTTCATGATTGAATTTCATATTTTAGTAATCTAATAGTGATTCCCCAGTGAATCCATATAAAAGGAGTGTACGCGATGAGAGCTTTGGTTAGTGGCGGAAGTAGCGGCATAGGCGCATCTACATGCCTGAGACTCGCAGAAGCGACCCTCGCTCGGGGCGTGCAGCCGATGATTGCGGTGTGCGGGCATGAATTGAACACTAGCCAAGAGCAAGTTGTTCGTTCAATCCAGTCAATGGGAGGTACCGCGATCGCATTGGTGGGCGACCTCGGTGATCCCGAGGTGCCAAGTCAACTTGTAGGAGCTGCGGTAACCGAATTTGGTGGGCTGGACGCGTTGATTGCGAATGCTGGAATTGCTAGCCCTGGCGCAATATGTGACCTATCCATTGAGGACTGGGACGGCATGTTCTCCGTCAACCTCCGCGGCGCGTGGCTTCTTGCCAAAGCAAGCTACCCGCATTTGAGACATAGCCGCGGTTCCGCTTGTTTTACCTCTTCAATGTCTGGCCAGCTACCACATGCCGGATCGGGTGCTTACAGCCCCAGCAAAGCAGCATTGACAATGCTAGCCCAAACACTCGCGTTGGAATGGGCGCCTGACGGAATTCGTGTAAATGTGGTATCGCCCGGCATGACTCATACACGGATGACCGAAAAAATGTATGCCGATCCCCAAATTAAGAAAGCAAGGGAAGATATTATCCCGTTGTCAAGAATTGGAGATCCTTTGGACATTGCAAACGTGATCGAATTTCTTGTAGGCCCTCTATCGGGTTATGTCACCGGGCAAGACATTTGTGTCGATGGTGGCTTCTCTAAGTCTATTCTTAGCCATATTCCTGGCCGACCTAGCTCTAAATCTTGAAGCCCGATCTGTATCGGCGCCCCGGGAAGTGACGTAGCCGTCACCACGAAACAGCGGCAGCCCCGCCACCGCAGCGCTCACCACCGGCGAGTTTTCCACACTGGGAGAAAGTGAATGCCTCCGTTTTCAGCGGCCAGAGGCGGAGATCTCAGTCGCGGCGGATAAAGCATCCTGATAGCTCCGTGAAAATCTGGTCTAGATCGACGCGAACTGGATTCCTAGCGTAGGAAGCGCAGGATTGAACAGTGTCCCTCGAGGAGCCAATATAGACAGCCCTTTGTCGACATGTCAGCCACAACGCCCCCGTAAGGTGTGTCCCATGTAGACGTCGACGAAGAGTCCCATAATCCGGCTCTTCGTAATTAAGCATGGTTGGTGGGTTTGTTCCGGTATGGGCGGTAGCCGCCTGCACTGAGCAGATTGCGCAATCGGTAGTTCGAGAAGTTCCGGAAGCCCCGGGCAATCCTGCGGGTGGTTTCGATGACGCCGTTGATGGCTTCGGTGGGGCCGTTCGAGGCGCCCTGGGTTTGGAAGTAGGCCAGGATCTCCTGCCGCCAGGACTTCAATGTCCGGCCGAGGCGGGCGATTTCGGGGATCGGGCAGGACGGGAACGCGGCCAGTGCTTTGGCCACGAGTTCCCTGCCTCGTTCTGGTGGTGCGTGGTAGACGGCGCGGACTTGTTGGTAGCACTGCCAGGCGAGGGTGACTTCATGGTTCGGGTCCCCGGCTTCGAGCTTCGCGTTCAGCCGGGCGACCTGTTTGTCCGTGAGGTGCTCGAGGCCGATTTGTAGGGATCGGCGGATCTGAAATAACGGATCCCCTTTCCGGCCGCGGTGACCGATGGTTTCTTGCTGGACCCGGCGGCGAACCTCGTCAACCATGGTCGAGGCAAGCTTCACGACGTGGAACAGGATTGCCCGGGGCTTCCGGAACTTCTCGAACTACCGGTTGCGCAATCTGCTCAGTGCAGGCGGCTACCGCCCATACCGGAACAAACCCACCAACCATGCTTAATTACGAAGAGCCCATAATCCGGGCATCCACCGGACGTGCACATCGCTGAATTGCATCATTGCGAACTGGGTGTGAATCGCATTGATAAATGGCTTTTTTCGCAACGCTAAATTTCCCGTTGAAGTCCGTTAGCCGGTCCCCCACCCTGCCCGCCGACGTGAGGATCGAGCAACGCGCGGTGTGACCTGAAGCGGTCTGGTCGCGTTTTCGCTTTGGTAAATGGTGTCCTGGATTCTCGTTGAGTCGTCCAAGTGGGTGTCTCGTAAAGCTACAGCTTTTCAAGACATCGATGTCGAGTCTTGCGCGAGGGAGTGAAGTCGCGTCGTTCCAGGACGCCCGATCTCTCGGAAACTTGTCTTGCCGTAAAATGTCTCAAGAGCTTGTCACCGAGGGGTTTCTGAGTCAAAATGGCGGAGTGAGACATTTGGGATACACCCGTGTGAGTACGTCCAGCCAGGATGCGCAGCTTCAGCTCGATGCGCTCCTCACTGCTGGGGTGCAGAAGCGGGACGTGTTCGCCGATGTCACCTCCGGAAGCAGGATCGCGATCGAGCGGCCCGGGATGAAGAAGCTGCTTGAATATGCCGAAGCCGGCGACACCGTGGTTGTCTGGCGGGTTGATCGGCTCGGGCGTTCCCTGATTGATGTCCTGAACACCGTGAACCTGTTGCGTGAACGCGGTGTGCACGTCCGGTCCATTTCGGACGGAATCGACCCAGCGACGTCAACCGGGCGGATGATGCTGAACATGCTGGCCAGCCTGACCGAGTACGAGCGTGAGTTGATCGTTGAACGCGTCAATGCGGGGATCGCCGCAGCCCGGCAATCCGGCACCCGATTCGGCCGACCACTCTCCGACCCTGCGGCAGGGTCCCGGAAAAGTCGCGTGTCAGCAGGTCAGCAGGCATGTGAGGGCCCGGTCTGGATCGCGGGCGTGGTGTCGT
>NZ_RWKQ01000091.1 GCF_003946885.1 Specibacter cremeus
GCCCTACGACACCACGCCCGCGATCCTCAACGCCCTGTCAACTTGCTGCTGACCTCGTGAAACACGACTTTGCCGGGGCCCTGGTAGTCCCCCCACCAGGTTCGGCTCTTCGCTCATGCCTCCGCAGTAAACCGCCGCCGCCCCCCCGTACCGTGGTCCTGCCACCCGTTACCTTTTTAGTAGCCCCTTGATCGAGTAAGAATTGGGGTTGTTGGCCTGTCGGTCCCGGCATGATTAAGTCCCCCAGTCGTCAATGATCCGGGGGGTGTTGTCACCGGGGTCCGATAGGCGCCAGGGGATCGCTAATGGGGACCGGACCAGCGCAAGGAACTACCGCGTAGGTCAGCCGTAACGAAAGATGCCGAGCCTTGCCGCCGCAGGACATGCCAACACAGATTTGACGGACACAAATTCTGGGAGGTTTGCGTTGATCAAAGACCACGAACTCGTTGACATCTTCATCGGTGTCGACGTGGGCAAGAGCAATCATCACGCTGTCGCCATCGATCGTGCCGGCAAGAAAATCCTCGACCGCGCCCTGCCCCAGGACGAGGCAAAACTGCGCGCCATCATCCAGGCCGTCGCCGGCAAGGGACGCGTGTTGCTGGTTGTCGACCAGCCCTCGACCATCGGTGCGCTGCCGGTCGCGGTGGCCCAGGCCGAGGGCATCCTGGTCGGGTACCTGCCGGGCCTGGCCATGCGCCGCATCGCGGATCTGCACCCCGGCGAGGCGAAGACCGACGCCCGCGACGCGGCGATCATCGCCGAGGCCGCCCGGTCCCTGCCGCACACCCTGCGTTCCCTCGTGGTCGCCGACGAACAGGCCGCGGAACTGTCCATGCTGTGCGGCTTTGACGACGACTTGGCCAAGCAGGCCACCGCCACCTCCAACCGAATCCGCGGGCTGCTCACCCAGGTCCACCCGGCGCTGGAGCGGGTCGTCGGCAACCACCTGGACCACCCGGCGATGGCCGAACTGCTGATCAAGTACCCCACGCCCGCCGCGCTGCGCCGGACCGGCCAGGCCCGGGTAGCGACCCTGCTGGCACGTTATGCGCCGCGGGCCGGGAAAGGCTGGGCGGCGGACGTGTTCACAGCGTTGGGCGAGCAGACCGTAGTGGTCGCCGGCACCAACGCCGCGGGCACCGTCCTACCGCAGCTGGCCGCGATGCTCAAGCAACTGCGCACCGCCCGGGAGGAGATCCTCACCCAGGTCGAGGCCCTCGTGGAGGCCCACCCTCTTCACACCGTCCTGACCTCCATGCCGGCGGTCGGGGTCAGGACGGAGGCCCGCATCCTCACCGAGGTGGCGGGCAAGGACTTCAAGTCCGCCGGGCACCTTGCCTCCTACGCCGGTCTCGCCCCGGTGACGTGGCGCTCCGGCACCTCGATCCGCGGCGACCACCCCTCCAAGAAGGGCAACAAGAGCCTCAAACGGGCCTTCTTCCTCTCCGCGTTCGCCGCGCTGAAAGACCCGCCGTCACGGGCCTACTACGACCGGAAACGTGCCGAGGGGAAACGGCACAACCAGGCCCTGATCGCCCTTGCACGACGCCGCTGCGACGTCCTCTTCGCCATGCTCCGCGACGGCACCTTCTATGAGGCGCCGACCACCAAGGCTGCCTGAGCAACCACGGCATCAGCTGGCGGGCGAACCCTGCCGGCCATTGGCCCCTGCCCAAAAGCGATCCACCAGTATTCTGAAAGAAAAACCTGCCCCAACGCTTGACAAAAAACATAGGGACACCCCCCCCAGGATCGAGGAGCACTTGCCCCCGCCCGCAAAGAGGACCACCATGGTCATTGGCGGGCCACGTGTTGAGCGCCGCCTCCATCTACCCGCTGGTCGGCACCAAGGTGTCCAGTCCCGCGGTACAGGATCTAATGTCCGTACTTAACTCGACTTTCGCACTTTTTGCCTACTGCGCCGGTTGAGTGTGAGGCGGCCGTGGCTGAGGGTGCTGGTGGCAGGGTGCTCGGGGTTGCGGCGTGACCGGGGTGGGGTCAGCGTGGTGGTATGTCTTCTTCACGATCAGACCACCGGTCCGGTGCGGGTTCGCGTTCAGCGGTCACCAGGGAGGAGGGCGCCGGCGCGTGTCTTCTCCACGATGTGAGCACGCCGACGCCCCGAGGGCTCATGGTAGCAGTCCCACCATCCCTGCTGGAGTTGTTGGGCCGTTTCCGCGGGTGTTTCACCGCCCCGACGTTCGTCACGTTCTGTGCCTTGGTCACCGGATTGGTGGCCCAGACCGGCAAGTCCACGGTGTGTGGCATGTGGGTCGGGGCCCGGCTGGCCGGGCTGTGCCCGCACCATCGGGCCCACCGGTTCTTCTCCCACGCCCGCTGGTCGGTGCAGGCCCTCTCCCAGACGCTGACCGGGCTGGTCGTGGCGTTGCTGGTGCCCGCCGGTGCGCCGGTTCCGGTGGCGGTGGACGACACGCTCTTTCACCGGCGCGGGCCCACGGTCCATGCCGCCTCCTGGTTCCACGACGGGTCCGCCGTCGGGGTCCGCAAGGTCGGCTACGGGAACAATTGGGTGATCGCGGCCATCGTGGTGTCGCTGCCGTTCGTGGACCGGCCGATCGCGTTGCCGACCGGGTTCGCCCTGGTGTGCAAGGGAGGCGATTCCCGATTGGTGCACGCCCGCCGGCTGATCGAGCAGATCGCCGCCGCGGTCCCGGACCGGCGCCTCGACGTGGTCGCCGATTGCGCCTACGCCGGCCAGGCGCTGCGCGGGCTGCAGGAGCGCATCACCTGGACCACCCGGCTCAAGGCCACCGCCGCGCTCTACCAGCCGGCACCCCCGCGCACCGGCAAACGCGGCCGGCCCCGGCTCAAGGGCGAGAAGCTACCGCACCTGGCCGAGCTGGCCGACACACTCTCCTTCACCCCCACCGGCGTGCACCGCTACGGCACCGACACCACCGTGCACGCCGCCGTGCTGCGCTGCCTGTGGTACGGCGTCTTCGGCACCCAACCGGTCCAGGTCGTCGTCGTCCGCGACACCCGCCACACCGGTTACGACATCGTCCTGGTCAGCACCGACCTGCACGCCAGCCCCGGCCGGCTCATCGAACGCTACGCCTCCCGGTGGAGCGTGGAGATCGCCATCGAAGACGCCAAGCAGACCGTCGGCGTCGGACAAGCCCGCAACCGGCTCCCGGCCGCCGTCCACCGCACCGTCCCGATTGGGCTGGCCACCGAAACCCTGGCGATCTGCTGGTACGCCACCACAGGCCACCACCCCGACGACGTCGCCGCCACTCGCCAACTCGCCCCCTGGTACACCAGCAAGTCCCAACCCTCCGTACCCGACATGCTCACCAAACTCCGCCGCGTCATCATCGCCACCCAATTTCGGCCACGACACCCCCAGCGCCCAGGGCCCCGGAAAGGTCGGCGAGTAGGGCTGTGACCTGCGGCTTTGTTGCCGTGTGAGCGGCGTGGCGTGGGTG
>NZ_RWKQ01000092.1 GCF_003946885.1 Specibacter cremeus
CTACACGGCATTGTCACTAGTCCGCCGCAGGCACCGGCCAGCCGATGACCTTCTTCGGGCGCGGCGCGGCATAGGTGCGCACCTTCGAGGTGGACAGTCCCAGCCGGACCAGGGACTCGGCGATGGTGACGGCCGCGGCCACGCCGTCGACGACGGGCACGCCGGTGCGCTCGCGCACCTGGTCGTTGAGCCCGGCCATGCCGCCGCAGCCGAGCACGATGACCTCGGCCTTGTCCTGCGTCACGGCGAGTTCGGACTGCTGCACGATCGCCTCGACGGCGCGCTCCGGCTCCTCCTCGAGTTCAAGCACGGCCAGTCCGCTGGCGCGCACGGACGCGCACCGGGCGTCGAGGCCGGCCAGCTTGAGCCGGTCCTCGATGAGCGGGACGGCACGGTCCAGCGTGGTGACGACGGAGTACTTGTGGCCCAGGAACAGGGCCGTGCTGGCGGCCGCCTCGGTGATGTCGACGACGGGCACATCGAGCAGTTCCTGCAGGCCCTCGCGGCCGTGCTCGCCGTAGCCGGCCTGGACGACGGCGTCGAACGGCCCGGGGTAGGACTGCACGGCGTCCATCACGGCGATGGCCGCCAGGTAGCTTTCGAAGTTCCCCTCGCACGATTCCGCGCCGAAGCGGGGGGTCAGGCCCACGATCTCGGTGCCGGGGGCCGCCGCGGCCCGGGCCTGCTCGACGATGGAGTCGGTCATGGATTGGGTGGTGTTCACATTGGCCACGAGGATGCGCATGTGCTGCCTTTCGAGATGGTGCGGGTGGGCCCACACTTGCCATGTTCCCGGCAAGTGGGATCAGTGGACGCTGGGCACCGCGATGGGCTCGCCGGACACGTTCTCGAACGGGGCGCGCCGGTCCGCCACGAAGCAGTACGTCACGGCGGCGATGCCGGCCCCGAAGAACCAGGAGAACGAGGACAGCGCCACCAGGGCCGGGATGAACGCGATCAGGATGGCCACGATCGAGGCGGGGATCAGGGCGACGATGGCCTTCGGGTTCACGCCGCGCTTGTAGTGGTACGAAGCGGTCGGCGCCTCCGTGTACAGGTGCGGGACGTTGACCTTGCTGCGGCGGATGAGCCAGTAGTCGGCCATGACGACGCCGAACAGGGGCCCGAGCAGGGCGCCCAGGCCACCCAGGAAGTACACGATGACGACCGGGTTGTTGTACAGGTTCCACGGCAGGATGACCAGGCCGATGCAGGCGCTCACGAGCGCGGCCTTCCGGAAGTTCAGGTGCCGCGGGAAAAGGTTGGTCAGCGCGTAGACGGGGGCCACGAAGTTTGCCATCAGGTTGACCGCGATGGTGAGCACCAGCAGGGCCAGGCAGGCCGCCACGAGCAGGAACGTGTTGGGGATGGTCTGGACGATGTCGGACGGGCTCTTGATGATGGTGCCGTTGATCTTGAACTGGGCGCCCGCCATGACGACGACGATCGCGCCGAATACGAGCATGTTGATCGGGATGCCCCAGAAGTTGCCGCGCACGATCGCCTTGCCGGACTTGGCGGAGCGGGTGAAGTCACAGAAGTTCAGCACGAACGTGCCATAGATGGCGACCCACAGTGCGCCGCCGGCGAAGATCGTGTGCCACATGGCCGCGCCGGTCAGCCCGTCATGGGTCTGCCAGGCGATCGATCCGCCGGCCTGGACGAACATCCAGACGGCGATCGAGCCCATCGTCACCAGGATGATGGGGCCGGCGAATGCCTCATACTTGCGGATCATGTCCATGCCGAAACTGACGATGACCACCTGGATGATCCACAGCGCCACGAAGGTGAGCCAGCCCAGTGTCGACAGGCCGAGGATGGAGTTGGTGTCAAGGTGGTGCAGCGCCGGGAACATGGCGGTAAGCATGACGCGAAACACGACGGAGGCCAGGAACGTCTGCACGCCGAACCACACGATCGCCACGCCACCACGCAGCAGGGACGCGATCTGGGCACCGCGAATGCCAAAACTGATTCGGCTCATGACGGGGAACGGGACGCCCGTCCGGAACCCCATGAAGCCGGAGAAATTCAGCAGCGCGAACAGCAGTACGGCGCCGATGCCCAGCGCGAGCAGGATCTGCCAACCGCCCAGGCCGAGCGCAAACAATCCAATGGCGAAGGCGTAGTTGCCGAGGCTGTGCACGTCGTTCGCCCACAACGTGAAGATGCTGTAAGCGGACCAGCGCCGGCCTTCCTTCTTGGTCGGGGCCAAGTCCTGGTTGAACAGGTTGGCACTCAACGCGAAGCCCTCGGCCGTCAGGAATGGCGGTGCCGGCAGCTCCAGGCCAGCCGGCGCCGGGTTCTTCTCCATTGAAGTGGTGTCCATCACAGCTCCACAGATCACTGTTTCCACATGATGAAAACAAAGTATTGAATAGTGGAAGTAACTCTATGACCTGCCCCACACCCCGTCAAGTGGCGCACCTCACAGGGATGCACGCCGCCGACCGTCTTGCCACCGCACGGATGGCCTAGTAATCTCGAGATACAATATTTAGTTTTCATCTGGTGAAAACACTTGATGATTGCCATGTAGTCGATGCTCCGCGCCCCACCCGTTCGACGACGAACGGGTGCCGGTTGGCAAGGACGGACCGCCCGCCAACGCGAGGGTCCGAAGGCATCCACGGAAAAAAGAGGTAGACCATGTTTCTCAATGACGACAATTCCCAGATCCTGAGTGGTTTGACGGGTCGGTTGCCGGATGGTGATCCGGAGGAGACCGCGGAGTGGTTGGAGTCGTTGGA
>NZ_RWKQ01000093.1 GCF_003946885.1 Specibacter cremeus
ATTCGGCATGCTGGGAGAGGTCGGCCATGGCACGAGTTTAAGGGGACACGAACCAAAATCCTAAGTCATAATTTCGCAAACCCCAAGTCCGACATCTCGGCACTGGCCGTGCTGGCGCGGCCCTGGCCGGTGGGGGCGATCCGATGAGCGTGGACCTGGCCGGCGCCGCCGCGGACTTTTTGCGGTCTCGCCGGGCCCGGGGCTACCGGCTTGCAGACCATGACTGGTTGATCGCGAATTTCCTTGAATTTCTGGCCGGGCACGGCGCGAACACCATCACCGTGCCCGACGCCCTGGCCTTCGCCCAGGCGCCGGCCGGGACCACCCGCCACTGGCAGGCCACCCGGCTCAACGTCATCCGGGAATTCGCGGCCCACGTCCACGCTCTGGACCCGGGCGCGGCCGAGCTGGTCCCGGCCGGGCTGATCGCCGCGAAAACCACCCGCCGCATCCCATACCTCTACTCACAGGAGCAGATCATGGAGTTGATGGCCGCCGCCGCCATCCTGCCGCAACCGATGCTGGCGGCCAGCATGCACACCCTCATCGGGCTGCTCGCTGCAACCGGGCTGCGCAGCGGCGAAGCCGTCGCCCTGGACCTTGAGGATCTTTGCCCGGAACCACCGGTGCTGACGGTCACGGGCAAGTACGGCAAGGAACGCCTCGTCCCGATCCACGCGAGCACGCTCCAGGCCCTCTCCGACTACCAGCGACTCCGCGCCGCACTCACCGCGAAAGCACCCGCCGGCCCGCTGCTGGTCGGCACCCGGGGCAACCGGCTGAACCTGAACAGCGCCCGGGCCGCCTTCCGGAGAGTCGCCAATACCGCCAAGCTGCCAACCCGGCCCGGCGGACCCACCGCCCGGCTCCACGACCTGAGGCACAGCTTTGCTGTTCAAACCCTCATCGATGCGCACCGGCAAGGCGCAGACGTCGACGCCCGCATTGCCGTCCTGGCCACCTATCTGGGCCACGTCGATCCGCTCAACACCTACTGGTACCTCAGCGCCAGCCCGGAACTGATGTCCGTGGTCCGCGACCGCATGGCCGCCTTCGGCCAAGGAGGCCGATCATGACCGCCTTGGCACCAACATTGCAGGCGTTCTTCACCGACTACCTCGTGGGCCAGCGTGATGCCAGCAGGCACACCATCAGCGCCTACCGCGACACGTTCCGCCTGCTGCTGGGCTACATTCACGAACGCACCGGCACCACGCCCAACGACCTGGATTTCAGCGTCGTGAACGCCGAACTCATCGCCGGCTTTCTCACCATGCTCGAAGACAGGCGCGGCAATTCGGCCCGGACCCGCAACGCCCGCCTGGCCGCAATCCACTCACTCTTCCACTACGCAGCCCTGCGCCACCCCGAACACGCAGACCTCATCGCACGCGTGCTGGCCATCGCCCGGAAAAATACCGACAGCACGCTGATGACCTACCTCAACGAGAACGAAGTCCACGCGCTACTGGCCGCCCCCAACCGCGCCACCTGGACCGGACGGCGTGACCACCTCATGATCCTGATGATGATCACCACCGGGCTACGGGTCTCCGAAATCACCTCCCTGACCCGGGCCGACACCCAGCCGGATGCCCCCGGCGCGCACATCGCCTGCCACGGCAAAGGCCGCAAGGACCGCATAACCCCGCTGGAGACGGGCACCGCCAACGAATTGCACACCTGGTTCCGGGAAAACCCCGGCCCTCCCACCGCCCCAATCTTCACAGCGAACGGCACCAACAGGCCGATGACAACAGACGCCGTCGCCCAACGTATCAAGCACCACAGCCTCGGCGCCGCCGCAACCTGCCCCAGCCTGGCCACCAGGAAAATAACGCCCCACATCCTGCGGCACACCACCGCGATGCGCATGCTCGCCGCAGGAATTGACATCACGACCATCGCGCTCTGGCTCGGACATGAATCGCCCGCGTCAACACGGCCGTACCTTCACGCCGACCTGCAAATCAAACAGCGCGCCCTCGACCGAACCGCCGGACCACACACCACGCCCGGCCGGTTCACCCCATCCGACGACGTTCTCGCCTTCCTGCAGACACTCTAGTTATGCCGAACTATTTGCCCCGCGCACCACCCCGGGCAAGGGGCTTCACGCCAACATCGGCATAATTGTCGAACGGTGTGTGCGGGTCGGTCGCGAATCTCAGGTAGTCCTCGATGCGGGTACTGATCCGTCGGGCCAGGGCCCGGTG
>NZ_RWKQ01000094.1 GCF_003946885.1 Specibacter cremeus
GACCCGAATCCGCGAGTAGTGGTTCTTTGAGGCGGAAATCCTGGTTGGGCGGAAATTTCGGCGGATTTCAGGTCCCATGCATAGCAAGGGCCCGGCTGTCGTGCCGGGTGGGCGGAGACTCCTACGACGTCTCGGATGGTCTCTCTCATGATGGCGGGACAGTGGCGGCAGCGTCAGCCGGGGGCTGGCAGCCTTTGCAGGGCCGGCAGGACGGTGGCAAGCAGTTGGGGTCCCGGTGGCAGGCGGAGCTGGATTTCGCCGGCGCGGCGGGTGATGCGGGCCGGGACGCGGATCAGCTCCCGGCGGAGGCGGGCCACGGTGCGTCGCCCGCGCCCGTTGCCGTGGTCGAGGCCGGTGATTTCCTGCAGCCAGGAGCTGATTGCGCAGCCGAGCAGGCCCGCCCACATCCAGACACTGTTCACCCGGTGGTCCGCGGAAGGCAGGTGGCGCAGGGCGGTGCCGTGTTTGGCGTTGCGGTTGAGTTCCTCGATGTCGGTCCGGTGCCGGTACCAGAACTCGACCTCGGCGAGTTTCTCCTCGTCGGAGACATCCAGGTTGGTCAGGATGAAGGAGTAGCCGTAGACCTCATCGATGCGGCCCTCCAGCGCCAGGGTGAGCTGGTTTTTGTCGATGGTGCGGCGCTTGCGGGCCCGGGCGGTGGGGATCCGGTCCACCGGGATGCGGGTCCGCCGGGCAAGGCAGGTGATGCCCGCGTCTTTCGGCCAGGGCCCGGGTAGGTAGTCAATGGCGGCCAGTTCGGTGTCCTCCATGCCCACGGCAGGGACCCAGGTGTACCGGCCCAGCCCTCGGGCGGCGGCCATGACCTTCCCGGTCCGCTTGACGCCGATGGCAAAGTCGACCCCGCGTTCGATGCAGGCCGCGGCGAGCTCGGCGGCGAAGTAGCCGGCGTCCCAGCGGCACTGGATCTTCTCCACTCCTTGGGGCAGGGCGGCAATCGAGCGGTCCAGAATATCGATGGCGTTGCTGCGGGGGTCCTCGGTCCCGCCCATCAACTCCGCCGCCAGAGAGAGGCCGGCTTCGGCCCAGAACCCGATGTGAGAGCGCAGGGTCAGCGCCCCGGTGTAGGCGTGCGCCGCCTTCTGCTTGCTGCGCCCGTACACCTCAATGTCCGTGGCGTCCCCGTCGATCGTGGCGACCTTCAACAACGTGGCCCGGCGCACCAGCGGCAACAGGGACACCATGGCGGTGTTGATTTCCCCGATGGCGGTCTCGATCCCGCGGAGCTGGTCGTCACCGAAGCGTCTGGCGATCCCGGCCGCCGTCGTGGAGGCAGGGATGGGGACAGGTTCCAGCCCCTGCCCGGCCGCATCGGCCCGGCGCCGGTCCAGGCCGACCAAAAAGTCCTCCCCGGCCAGCTGCGCCGAGGCCATCGAGAGCACCAGTTCGCCGCCGGTCAGGCCCCGGGCGCGGTCCTTCACCGGCCCGATCCCCGCATCCAGGGCCGCCGTGATGCCCAGGACCCGGTCCACTTCCCGAAGGGCCTCGACCCCGGCTGCCGGCGTCAGCCGATCGTCCGGGGCGCCGATCCGCACCCGCCGGGCTCGGGCCCGCTTCCTCGCCCGCGCGCCCGACTTCTTGCCATGTTTTGTGCCGCGTATGATTGCCACCGAACAGGTGTCCTTTTCTGTCTGGAAAATTTTGGTGTCGTAACTACTATTTTCCCAGCTCAGGGGGCACTTGTTCGGTTTAACACGCCCCAGTCAAAAAGTTCCTACTCGCGGATCCGGGTC
>NZ_RWKQ01000095.1 GCF_003946885.1 Specibacter cremeus
CTTGGCCGGGACATGCAAGCCAGTCTTCCGCAACCTCACCAAAGTCGCAGGATGACACGCCGTCAAAGAACCTGACCAGTTACGGATGGACTTCCAGCTTCTGGTCGCCCTCCTTTGGAGACTGCGCCTAGCTGGCCTCATGTCCACATCTGACGGAGTCCGGGCTGCCGTCGATACCTTTGACCGCGAGGTCCCCGATTTGAAGCTCATGCGCGATGTCTCACAGCACCTCGACGAGTACGCGGTGGATGGCCCTGGACACCGGCATAACCTGCCGGGCGAAACGAAACGGGTTGGCAGATGCCGCCTCGAAGTCCCCAGATGGAGCGATGACCGATTCGAATGGCTGGGCGGTACCATCAACGTGGCGCAAGCCCGCAGTGCGGCTTTGCGGCTCTATACCGTCATCAGGGAACAACGCGACGCCCAATCTGACCAATCCTCATAGTGCTTGGGGAATCACGCGCACCGCACGCAGATCTCCGCTCGCATCGGCTCGTAGCCACGGCAACGAAGCGACGACTGTCAATCTGGCTACCTCGTCAGTATCCGTTTGAGCACAACCAAGACGGCCACCGCCCCACCGATGAGCCGGACGTTCTCACCTACATCACCAGCGCTGCGTTTCCAACCGACCAGGGGTGGCACCCGGAAATCTTCCAGTAGGGGCTCACGCTTCAGATCTTCTGCAAACCAACGGAGCTTAATATCCCCACGGTGCCAGCCGATGAGCTTGCTCTCGATCCGAAGTACGCGTTCCAGGTACTTGCTTTTATCTGTAGTCCTCGCTAGTCGTTGTGTCTGTGCACCTGCCCACTTGCCAACGACGAGATCCCTCTTCCGAAGCTCAACTAGTAATCGTTGAGCTGTCATAAGGAGATCAACTTCGTCGGACCGCCATCCCCTCATCAGGGGCGGAAGCATTTGGCGATGGACGATTTGATCGATGGTGTCGAGCATGCGGACGACGAGCTGTCGCCTGCGTTCCTTTCGGTCTCTGTAATATCTGAGTACCTCACCGACGATGAACACAGCCGCCGCGACGAAGGCGGAGATTGCGGCCACGATAATCGCCGTTGTGTTCCCCGATCTCATGATCCAAATCGTACAAGCAGCTGAAGACAATCAAGAGGGACTGCAGCCAGCTGGCCTGTGGCGGGAACCTCAAGATACGGGGGCACATCGTCTGGGGCCTCGATCATGCGTGTTTTAGCTTGCGTTACGGCACCAGGAGTCTTCCTTCCGGTTTCGTCCAAACGTACCGCGACGGACAATGCCCCAGCGTTTTTCGGGGGTTCCCCTGTCGCACAACGCTGTCCAGCTCGAACGCCAGGCAATCATGTCCCGCTGAGCGTTCCTCTTGCGGTCAATAACCTTCTGTCATGAGCGACGAAGAGGAGGAACTGGCTGCCGGTAACACGTCGGGCAGTGTTGTGCGTGTGTGTGACACTGTGCGAAAACCTTGGATCGACATCACCGACATGGTGCAGAGCTATCTTGAAGTGCTTCGCTCGCCCGGCGTGTACGTTCCGACCTCTCGGCCGCGACGAGGCCGGGCGGCAAGTGGTTGAGTACGTGACAGGTACCAACGCGCTGGCTCGGGTGCCGCTTGAAGCCGATACTCTTCGACGGGTCGGCGCGATGGTGTTGACCGTCGCGTTATTTGACGATGGCGGCGTCGCCTTGGATGCCGATGGGATTGGTGGGTTTGGTCGTCATGGTGAC
>NZ_RWKQ01000096.1 GCF_003946885.1 Specibacter cremeus
ACCCCGATCTCGTACCCGTAGGCGGGGTCGTAGCTGATCACGGCCGGGTTGGTGGCGGCCAGGAGGGGGGAGTGCCCGTCGGCGTGCTGCAGGCCCTCCCCGGTCAGGGTGGTCCGCCCGGCGGTGGCGCCGATGATGAAGCCGCGGGCCATCTGGTCCCCGGCGGCCCAGAAGGAGTCCCCGGTGCGTTGGAAGCCGAACATGGAGTAGAAGACGTAGATCGGGATCAGCGGTTCCCCGTGCGTGGCGTAGGCGGTGCCGGCGGCGGTGAACGCGGCCACACTGCCGGCCTCGTTGATGCCGGCGTGCACGATCTGCCCGGAGATCGATTCCTTGTAGGCCAGCACCAGGTCGCGGTCCACGGACAAATAGTTTTGCCCGTTGGGGTTGTAGATCTTCGCGGTCGGGAAGAACGCGTCGATGCCGAACGTGCGGGCCTCGTCCGGGATGACCGGCACGATCCGGGCCCCGATGCCCGGGTCGCGCATCAGGTCCTTGAGCAGGCGCACGAACGCCATGGTGGTGGCGGCCTGCTGCCGGCCCGAGCCGCGGTGGGCGACCTCGTAGGTTTTGTCCCCCGGCAGGGCCAGCGCCGTGTGCGCGGCCCGGCGTTCCGGGACGAACCCGCCCAACTCGGCCCGGCGCTCCAGCAGGTAGCGGATCTCCGGGGCGTCCGGGCCGGGGTGGTAGTAGGGGGGGCGGTACGGGTCGGCCTCCAGCACCGCGTCGGAGATCGGGAGTTTGAGGTGGGTGCGGAAGTCCTTCAAATCCTGCAGGGTGAGTTTCTTCATCTGGTGCGTGGCGTTGCGGGCCTCGAAGTGGGTGCCCAGCCCGTACCCCTTGACCGTGTGGGCCAGGATCACCGTCGGCTTGCCGGTGAACTCGGTCGCGGCCCGGTAGGCGGCGTAGACCTTGTGGTAGTCGTGGCCGCCGCGCTTCAAATTCCACACCTGCTCGTCACTGAGGTGCGCGGCCAGCTCCTTCGTCGCCGGGGACTGGCCGAAGAAGTGCTCGCGGACGAACCCGCCGGATTCGGCCTTGTAGGTCTGGTAGTCCCCGTCCAGGGTGTCGTTCATCACCCGCACCAGCGCCCCGTCCCTGTCCCGGGCCAGCAGGTCGTCCCACTCCCGCCCCCACAGCACCTTGATCACGTTCCAGCCCGCGCCGCGGAAGAACGCCTCCAGTTCCTGGACGATCTTGCCGTTGCCGCGCACCGGCCCGTCCAGGCGCTGCAGGTTGCAGTTCACCACGAACGTCAAATTGTCCAGCCGCTCGTTCGCGGCCAGCTGCAACAGGCCCCGGGACTCGGGCTCGTCCATCTCCCCGTCGCCCAGAAACGCCCACACCCGCTGCCCGGCGGTGTCCTTCAGGCCCCGGTGGTGCAGGTACCGGTT
>NZ_RWKQ01000097.1 GCF_003946885.1 Specibacter cremeus
CACAGCCCTACTCGCCGACCTTTCCGGGGCCCTGGGTTATGCGCCGGTCAGTGCCGAGGCCCAGTTGCGGTTGATGGGCCATTTGTCGAGATGGCTCGGGGCCCGGGGACTTGCCCCGACCGACCTGGTTGCCGAGGTGTTGGGCCGGTTTGTGGCGGAGCGGCGGGAATCGTACTCACATTTGCGCTCCGCCCGTGCGCTGGTTCCGCTGTTGGGGTATTTGCGCGGCAGGGGTGCGGTCCCGCTGGATCCGGTGGCCTCCCCTGCAGGCATGGTGGAGGTGCTGGAAGGAAGATTTGCGGGGTACTTGTTGACGGAACGGGGCCTGGCGCCGGCAACGATACGCAGTTATCGCGATCAGGTGCGGCCTTTCCTGGCCGCGCAGGCGGACAGGGGCGAACCGTGGCCGTCGTTGACGGCCGGCCGGGTCGATGCGTTCATTACGGAGAGGGCGCTCGGGCAGCGGCCCAGGTCGGTGGCGGTGGGGCTGAATGCGCTGCGGGCGTTCCTGCGCTGGATGTGGCTGGAGGGAATGATCTGCGCCCCGCTGGCCGAAACGATCGGATCAACCGCAGCACCGACAGGCACCGCACTGCCCCGGGCGTTGAGCCCCGGGCAGGTCCGTGACTTGTTGGCGGCATTGCCGGACGATGGGCCGGCCCGGCTGCGGAATGAGGCGATGCTGGCCTTGATGTGGCGGCTGGGGCTGCGCGCCGGCGAAGTGGCCGCACTGCGGCTGGAAGACATTGATTGGACGGCCGGAACCATGGTCGTTCGTGGCAAGGGCGACCGGCGAGACCAGGTGCCCTTGCCCGTCGACGTCGGGGAGCTGGTGGTGGCCTACCTGCAACAGGGGCGGCCTCCGGGCACGGAAGCACGCCACGTGTTTTTGGGCCTGGACGCACCCCACCGGCCGCTGACCTCTCCTGCGGTCTCCAGTGTCACGTCCCGGGCACTGGCCCGGGCCGGTGTGACGGGTCCGGGTGCCGCCCACCGCCTGCGGCACACGGCGGCCTGCCAGGTGCTCGCCGACGGGGGCGGGCTGCTCGAGGCAGGCCAGCTCCTGCGGCACGCCACTGTCGCCGCCACCGCGATCTACGCCAAGGACCCGCGTTGTTTTAACTTAGGATTTTGGTTGATGTCCTGCCCGGCCCGTGCTATGGCGTGGGTCGGACGGCCGGGCCG
>NZ_RWKQ01000098.1 GCF_003946885.1 Specibacter cremeus
CTCTGGAGGAGAAGGTGGTTTAACTTCTAGCCAATGGCAACTGCGTCACCGTGAGGTGGGGTGGGAAGGAAGCCGGAGGCAAAGCCCTGCACCGAGGGACACGAACCGCATAGAAGGCATGCTGGTTGGGGTAAGCCGGCAAGCGACGGTGAAGCCCGTTCCACCGAAACGGCCAGTGTGTAAATGCGGCGGCGGCAGGGGGACAGTGAATGTTCTTATCTGGGGAGGTCTGTCCCAGTGCGCCACCTGTTGGGTGGAGCGGTCCGGCTTTAAGGGTCGTCACTGATGGGGCAGAAGTCAGCCGAGGCCGTAGTACCCACCGGGATCATGTTGGTGGTGGGGAAGGGCTGAACGCTGGGAATTGATGGTTTGAAGCGGTATTTCTCGTGACTCATTGGCATCGCAGTAAATCCATGAGGAGTGGAGCAGATGGTTTGTTGGAGGTACCGGTGAATCCGGGAGGGCCCCTGTCTGTGCGTAGTAGTGAGACTCCGGCGGGTATCGGGGATGACGTCAGGGACCAACAGGGTCTGTGGGAGAAAGTATTTTCCCGGCAGAATCTGTTGGTCGCGTTGAAGCGTGTCGAACGCAATCGGGGTGCTGCCGGTGTTGACGGGCCGGGCGCGGGGGAGCTCCGTGCCTGGTGCCTGGAGCACTGGGTGCAGGTCCGGGAGGCGTTGGATGCGGGTACGTATGCGCCGTTGCCGGTGCGTCGGGTGATGATTCCCAAACCTGACAATAGCGGGCAGAGGATGCTGGGGGTACCGTCCGTGTTGGATCGGCTGATCCAGCAGGCAATCGCGCAGGTCCTGTCCCCGGTCTTTGATCCGGGGTTCGTGCCGGTTTCCTATGGGTTCCGGCCGGGCCGGAGCGCCCATGATGCTGTGAAGGTCGCCCAAACGGTGATCGGCCAGGGGTATCGGTGGGTGGTTGAGGTTGACCTGGATGCGTTCTTTGACCGGGTGAACCATGACATGCTCATGGCCAGGGTGGCGCGGAAAGTGAAAGACAAGCGGGTCCTGAAACTGGTCCGCCGCTACCTTGAGGCGGGGATCATGGCCAACGGTGTCCGACGGGCCACGGTGGAGGGAACCCCGCAGGGGTCGCC